>DATELQ010000087.1:0-90759 GCA_035276475.1 Thermoanaerobaculia bacterium
GGCTTCGCGGGCTCGGGCGGGGCTGCGGCAGCGCCGCCGCCACCATCGATCCGCGCGATCACGGAGTTCACGCTCACCGTCTGCCCTTCCTGCGCGAGCACTTCCGTGAGCGTCCCGCTGGCGGGGGAGGGGATCTCCGCGTCCACCTTATCGGTCGAGATCTCGAGCAGCGGCTCGTCGCGCTCGACCTTGTCACCCGGCTTCTTGATCCAACGGACGATCGTCCCTTCGGCGATCGACTCGCCCATCTGCGGCATCACGACATCGGTAGCCATCAAAGCCTCTCCTCAGTACGCAAGCAACTCTCTCGCCGCGGCCAGCACTTTCGCCGCGTTCGGCAGGTAATACTCCTCCAGCGGCGGCGAGTACGGCGTCGGCACGTCGAGCGACGCGATCCGCTTCACCGGCGCGTCGAGGTAATCGAACGCTTTCTCCGCGATGCGCGCCGCGAACTCCGCCCCCGCGCCGCCGGTCAGTGGCGCCTCATGCAGGATGATGACGCGGTTCGTCTTCGCCACCGACTCGAGGATCGCTTCTTCGTCGAACGGGATGATGGAGCGCAAGTCGACGACCTCGACCGACACGCCGTCCTTCGCCAGCGCCTCGGCCGCCTCGTCGGCAACGTAGATCATCGCCCCCCACGTCACGATCGTCAGGTCTTTTCCCTTCCGCCGCACGTTCGCCTTCCCGATCGGCACGACGTAGTCGTCGTCGGGCAGCGTCTCCTTGATGCGCCGGTAGAGGTACTTGTTCTCGATGAAGAGCACCGGATCGTCGTCGCGGATCGCCGCTTTGAGCAGGCCTTTCGCGTCGTACGCCGTCCCCGGCGACACGATCTTGATCCCCGGCCGGTTCATGAACATCGCCTCGGGTGAGAGCGAGTGGAACGGCCCGCCGTGCGTTCCTGCGCCGGCAGGGCCGCGCACGACGATCGGGCAGGCGCTGCCGACGCGATAGCGCGACGTGGCCGTGAAGTTGACGAGGATGTCGTACGCGCAGGTGATGAAGTCGATGAACTGCATCTCCGCGATGGGACGCATCCCCATCAGTGCGGCCCCCGAGGCGGCGCCGACGATGGCGATCTCGGAGATCGGCGTGTCGATCACGCGCTCGGGGCCGAAGCGGTCGATCAGGCCCGCCGACGTCTTGAACGCGCCGCCGTAGACGCCGACGTCTTCGCCTATGAGGAAGACGCGCTCGTCGCGGGCCATCTCCTCGGACATGGCCTGCGTGATCGCTTCGATGTAGGTCGTCTCAGGCATCCCAATATCCGTCGCCGCCGTACAGTCCGAGGGCGGCCTCTTCGCCGCGGGGCATCGGCGAGCGCTCTGCCTCGTCCGTCGCGGCGTCGACT
This sequence comes from Thermoanaerobaculia bacterium, assembly GCA_035276475.1. GTDB lineage: Bacteria > Acidobacteriota > Thermoanaerobaculia > Gp7-AA8 > Gp7-AA8 > DATDFB01. The sequence continues at coordinate 1,355 of DATELQ010000087.1, forward strand.
TCGCGGCGCACGCGGTCTTGAATCTCCGAAAAGTCAGCGGCGATGCCGGCGTCGATCAGCGTCTTCTCGTACCGCGCGACCGGGTCCTTCGCCTTCCACTCCTCGAGCACCTCGGGCGGCACATACGACTGGTTGTCGTGCTCGGCGTGGCCCTTCATCCGGAACGTGACGACTTCGAGGAGCGTCACCCCGCCGCCCGCCCGCGCGTGCTCGACGGCGCGCTTCACCGCTCCGTACGTGGCCAGGACGTCGTTGCCGTCGACCGTGTCGGAGGCGCAGCCGAAGGCCATGGCCTTCTCCGCCAGCGAGCGCGCCGCGGTCTGGCGCGACGTCGGCGTCGAGTAGGCGTAGCCGTTGTTCTCCAGGCAGACCACCATCGGCAGGCGCTGCACGGCGGCGAAGTTCATCCCCTCGTAAAACGCACCGGTCGACGACGCGCCGTCGCCGATGAACGCCAGCGTCACGAGCGATTTTTTCTGCATCCGCCCGGCGAGGGAGATGCCGGCCATGACCGGGATCATGTCGCCGAGCATGGAGATCTGTCCGATGAAGCCGTCGCGCGCGGGATGGCCGAAGTGGATGTTGAGCTCGCGGCCGCGCGTCGGCGAGTCGCCCTTGGCCATGTACTGCTTGATGATGTCGGCGGGCTTCGCGCCGGCGACGAGGATCGCGCCCATGTTGCGGATCAACGGCTGCACGACGTCGCCCTGCTTGTAGTCGAGCGCATACGCCGCGGCGACCGACTCGCCTTCCTGCCCGAGGGAGCGGAACAGGCCGCCGATGACCTTGGCCTGGCGGAAAAGCGCGACCAAACGCTCTTCCAGCGTGCGCGTGAGGCGCAGGTAATAGTCGATGTCGAGGAGCTGCTCGCGCGTCAGCCCGTGTGAATCGAAGTGCTGCGTGCTGCGTGCTGCGTGCTGCGTGGAAACGTCGCTCATTGATGAATCGAATGTCCTAGGACATCCTCTGCCGCTTCCATCAGCGCCTCCGACAGCGTCGGATGCGCGTGAATCGTCTTGGCGATCGACTCCGTCGTCGCCTCGAGCTCGAGGGCCGCACAGCCTTCGACGATCAGCTCCGTCGCGCGCGGGCCGACGATGTGCACGCCGAGGACTTCGTCGTACTTTTTGTCGGAGACGTACTTTACGAAGCCGACGGCCTCGCCGAGGATCTTCGCCTTCGAGTTCGCGGTGAAGGGGAACTTGCCGGTCTTGACGTCGTAGCCGCGCTCCTTCGCCTTCTTCTCCGTCAGACCGACTGAGGCGACCTCGGGGTCGGTGTACGTGCAGTTCGGCACGTGGTCGTAGTTCAGCGGCCGGACTTCCATGCCCTTCATGTGCTCGACCGCCAGGATCCCCTCGGCGGACGCAACGTGCGCGAGTGCCGGTGTGGGAACGATGTCGCCGATGGCGTAGATGCCCGGCTCCGCGGTCTGCATGTACGGGTTGACCTGCACCATGCCGCGCTCGAGCTGGACTTTGGTTTTCTCCAGGCCGCAGTTCTCGGTCACGGCGCGGCGGCCGGTGGCGGAGAGGACGAGCTCCGTCTCGATGGTCTGCTGCTTTCCCTTCGTCTCGATCACGGACTTGACGCTGCCATCGCCGACTTCGCACGAGAGCACTTTCGCGTCGGTGTAAACGTCGATGCCCTGCTTCTTGAAGACGCGCGTGAACTCCTTCGAGACTTCTTCGTCTTCGATGGGGAGCAGCAGCGGCATGACCTCGACGATCGTCACCTTCGTGCCGAAGCGGGCGAAGATGGAGGCGAACTCGCACCCGACCGCCCCCGCGCCGATGACGAGCATCGACTTCGGCACCTCGGTGAGCTCGAGGATGTGGTCGGAGTTGATGATGCGCTTCCCGTCGGTCTTGATGTGCGGCAGGTCCTTCGGCACGGAGCCCATGGCCAGGATGATGTTCTTGGTCGTGAGCTGCTTGCCGTCGACGTCGACGGTGTTGCGGTTGACCACCTTGGCGAAGCCGGCCACGCGCTCGACTTTGTTCTTGCGGAAGAGGAACTCGATTCCTTTGACGTTCTGGTTGACGACGCCCTGCTTGCGCGTCTGCACGGCCGAGAAGTCGAGCTTCGCGTCGCCGACGGTGATGCCGAACTCTTTCGACTTCTGGATCTTGTGCCAGATGTCGGCGTTCTCCAGGAGGGCTTTGGTGGGGATGCAGCCGCGCAGGAGACAGGTGCCGCCGACGTTGGGGTCCTTCTCCACGACGGCCACTTTCATCCCGAGCTGCCCGGCGCGGATGCCGGCGACGTAGCCGCCCGGACCGCTGCCGATGATGACGAGGTCGTATCCTTGTTCTGCCATGCGGCGCGCATTATCGAATAAGTCGGTGATAATGAACACCATCCCGCTCGAGATCCGATGAAACGCGCCCTCTGCCTGCTCGCCGTTCTCGTTCCATCCGCTCTCTTCGCCGCCACGAAAACGTGGACCGGCGCGGTCAACGAGAACTGGTCGAACGGAGGCAATTGGTCGGGCGGCGTCGCCCCTGTCGCGGGCGACGATCTCGCGTTCGGCTCCGCGCCGTTCACCTCGTCGCTGAAGAACGACCTCGCCGCCGGAACGGTGTTCCACAGCATCACGTGCTCGGCGTTCTGCGGCATGAGCGGCAACGCATTCGGTCTGACCAACGGCATGACCACGAGCGGCCCGAGCTCGACGGCGACCTTTCTCCTGCCGATCTCGCTCAAAGCGTCGCAGACGTGGTCCGGACAATTCGGCCTCGGCGCGTTCGCTCCGGTCGACCTCGACACGAACACGCTGACGCTGAACACCGCATCCTCGGGAATGATGGGCGTCGTCAGCGGGTCGGGCGGCGTGGTCGTCAATGGCGCGATGAACTTCTGGGCGGCGAACACGTTCACCGGCCTGACCGTCGTCAACGCCGCGGGCGACGTCGGCTGCGCGTGCGCGCTGCCCGGACCGGTGACGGTCTCGGGCCGCTTCACGTTCGGCGCGCCGCTCTCCGTCGCGGTGCCGCACACCGGCCCGCTCACGGCGACGGGCGGCGTCATCAGCGTGACGGACAACGCCTGCGCCTCGGGCAACCTCGCGTTCAACGCCGCGTCGACGTTCGAGGTCAAGACGTTCTCGACGTCACACGCGCCGCTCGCCGTCACCGGCGCGGTGTCGCTCGGCAACGCCCACCTGACCTTCACGCCGGCGGGCTACACGCCGCCGGTCGGGACGGTGTTCACGCTGATCGACAACGACGGCAGCGATCCGGTGATCGGCACGTTCGCCGGCCTGCCGGACGGCGCCCGCATCGGCGGAACGATGCAGATCAGCTATCACGGCGGCAGCGGCAACGACGTGACGCTGACGATCGTGCCGCCGCAGGTTGCGACGGCGACGACGATGGCTGTGCACCCGAATCCGACCGTCTTCGGAGCGACGACGACGCTGACGGCGCGCGTCACGTCGGCCGGCGGCACGCCGACCGGCAGCGTGACGTTCTACGACGGCACGACGGCGCTGGCGACGGCACCACTGTCCGGCGGCTCGGCGGAGGCGGAGGTCGGACCGCTCGCGCGCGGCTCGCACTCGATCTCCGCCGCGTACGTGCCCGACAATGCCGGCTTCCTCGCCAGCGCCTCGGCATCGTTCGCGCTCCTCGTGGACGTGCCTCCCGCCGCGACGGCGATCGCGCTCGAGGTCACGCCCGAGCGCAGCGCGCACGGACAGGCGGTGACGCTGACGGCTTCCGTGACGTCGGACAGCGGCGCGCCGTTCGGCAATGTCGTGTTCACCGACGGTGACGCCATTCTCGAATCGAAGCTGCTGACGGGGACGACGATGTCGATCACGACGACGGCGCTGAGCATCGGCGAGCACGCGCTACGCGCCACGTTCGTTCCGATGGGGCCATTCCTCCCGAGCACGACGGATGCGGTGGCGCATGTTGTGGTCGAGAACAGGCGCCGCGCCGCCAGACATTGATGAAGGCATGAGCGTATATTCGATCGGCACCAGGAGCCGCTCATGAAAATTGCCCGCCTGATCCTTCTCCTCGCCCTCACTCCTTCCGCTCTCCTCGCCGCGACCAAGACGTGGACGGGCGCGGCACTGGACGGGAAATGGAGCAGCGTATCGAACTGGGACGACAGCACGACGCCGGTCACGGGCGACATCCTGGTGTTCAACGGCGAGAGCTCGCCAAGTTCGATCTTCGAAACCAACGATCTCCCTGCCGGAACGGTCCTTCACAGTCTGAAGTTCAACAGCGGCTCGTTCTGCGTACGCCTGAGCGGCAATGCCCTGGCGCTGACAAACGGCATGGCCAGTCCCCTCTGCCAGACGACGTTCCAGATCCCGATCTCGCTCGAGGCTTCGCAGACGTGGAGCGGCGGGCTCGTTCTTTTTCAGCCGGTGGACCTGGGGCCGCACACGCTGACCGCCTCCGGGCCGGCGTTCAGCGCCCCGATCCACGGCACGGGCGGCCTGATCGTCAGCGGAACCGTCAATTTCCAGACCAGCGTAGATTATGCCGGTTCGACCGTCATCACGGCGGGAGGTACGCTGCGGTGTGCCTGCGTGATCGAGAACGATGTGACCGTCGCGGGTGGAGCTCTCGAATTCGGCCCGCCGAGCGGCCAACCGCAAACCGGACCGCTCACCGTGTCCGGCGGCGTTCTCCGCTTCATCCGGTGGCGCGCCTCCAGCAACGACGTGTCGCTCGATTCGTCGTCGAAATTCATCGTGACCAAGGACCAGTTCGGCCCCGCGCAGACGTTGACGGTGACGGGCAGCGTCGCCCTAGGCAACGCGCAGCTTGATTTCTCGTCCCCAACGTACACGCCGCCAACCGGGACGGTGTACACGCTCGTCTCAAACGACGGCGCCGATCCTGTCTCCGGCACGTTCGCCGGCTTGCCGGAAGGGGCAGTGATCAACGGCTCGAACTTCACCGCGCGAATCAGCTACCACGGCGGCGACGGCAACGACGTGACGCTGACGATCGTGGATCTGGCCGCGACGTCGACGTCGCTCGATGTGCGGCCGAATCCGACCCACGAGGGCGGAATGACGACGCTCACCGCCCAGGTGACGTCGTCCGGCGGCACGCCGAACGGCAGCGTGACGTTTTACGACGGTGCCGCCCCCATCGCCTCGCAGCCGCTGAGCGGCGGCTCCGCGGTGGCGGTCGTCGGACCGCTCGCGCGCGGCTCGCATTCGATCTCCGCCACTTATGTGCCGGGGAACAACCCCTTCCTCGGCAGTACGTCGCCCACGGTTTCGCTCGCCGTGGACGTGGCAACGATCACGGCCACCACGACCGCGCTGGACGTGACGCCGGAGCGGAGCACGCGGGGACAGCCGGTGACGCTGACGGCCACGGTAACGTCGAGCAGCGGAGTGCCGTTCGGCAACGTGGTGTTCGCGGACGGCGACACGCTTCTGGAGTCGGTGCCGGTCAGCGGCGGCGGCGCGACGATCACGACGTCCGCGCTCGACGTCGGCGAGCACACGCTCAGGGCCGCGTTCGTGCCGATGGGATCGGCGTTCGCGCCGAGCACGTCCGCCGCGGTCGCGCACACCGTCGTCGAGGCGAGGCGGCGCGCGGCAAAGCACTGATGAAGACGCGAATCGCTGCGTTCTTGCTCTTCGCGGCTACGGCGGCGTACGCCCACCCGCCCGTCGGCATCGTCGTCGACCGCGGCGGCAACGTCTATTACAGCGATCTGAAGCAGGTCTGGCGGCTCGCGCCGGATGGGACGAAGACGGTGGTCGTGCCGCGCGTGCACACGCACGAGCTCTACCTCGACGCCGAGGGGAACCTCTACGGCGAGCACCTCTGGTACGAGGGGGAGAAGATCAACAAATGGGACTACTACGTCTGGCGCCGCTCGCCCGACGGGCGCGTACAGACGGTGTACGGGCCGAAGCGCGAGTTCCGGACGGACTACTCGTTCGTGCGCGACGCCGCCGGCAATCACTACTGGGCCGACCGCGATCACGGCGCGATCATGAAGAACAAGACGGTGCTGGCCCGCGGCCGCTTCCGCGACATTCGCTGGATGACGGCCGCACCGGACGGCACGGTGTATTTGATCGACGCCGTGGATCTCGTGCAGGTGTCGCCGAACAGCGCGATCCGGACGGTGGCGCGCAATCTGAGCTCGTCGCGATTTCTGCGGCCGGACATCGGCGCGCATCATCTGGTGATGGGGCTGTGGGTCGATCCGCGCGGGAACGTCTGCGTGGCGGATTACGCGCACGGAGAAGTGAAGCGGGTCGCGCCCGACGGCGGCGTCACCGTGATCGCGAAGTCGCGCCTGCCGTGGTCGATCGTCGGCGGGACGTACGCGCCGAACGGGGACCTGTGGCTCTTGGAGTGGTCGGTCGGGAACGAAGCGCGCGTGCGCCGTGTCTTACACTGAAACGACACCCCATCATGAAACGCTTCGTCCTGCTCGCCCTTTTTGTTCCGGCGGCTCTCGGCGCCGCCACGAAGACGTGGAACGGATCCGCCGGCGACAATTGGAGCAACGCAGCCAATTGGAACGAAGGGACGCCGCCGCAGGCGGGGGACGAGCTGGTCTTCCCGATGCTCGGCTCGGCCACGCAGCACCTGAACAACGATCTCGATGCCGCGACGGCGTATGGGAGCATGCATTTCGTCGGCACGTACGACGTGAACGGCAACGGCGTGACGCTCGGCGGCGATATCACCGGCAACCCGACCTTTCACGTTCCGATCGCGCTGGCGGCGTCGCAGACGTGGTACGGCGACGTCAAGCTCGACACGGATGCGCCGCTCGATCTCGGCCCGTACGATCTCACGGTGAAGAATGCCGAATTTCATTCGGAGATCAGCGGGACCGGCAGCCTCACGATTCTCGGCAATTCGTTGTCGTTCGCGGTGAACACGTTAACCGGTTCCATCGACGTGCCCTGGGGCTTCGATGGAAGGTCGCTTTATTGCTCGTGCGTCATGCCGGGGGCGGTGACGCTGTCGAACAGCTATTTCTACCTCGGCAACCCCGGACCGCATCGGCCGGAGGAGCCGGCGGTCCCGCAAACGGGTCCGCTGACGTTCAACCACGCCGTGCTCGATCTGTTCGGCGTGCCGGCGGTCTCCGGGGACCTGACGTTTGATTCGGGATCGTGGCTGGTGCAGAACGGCGACTACGGCGACGTCCCGCTGTCGGTCGTCGGCACGGTTTCCCTCAACAACGCGTCGCTGACGTTCGCGCATGGACGGGCCCCCGTCGGCACGGTGTTCATGCTCATCGACAACGACGGAACGGACCCGGTGGATGGCACGTTCGCCGGATTGCCCGAGGGGGCGTATTACAGCCCGTCGATGCAGGTCAGTTATCGGGGTGGAGACGGCAATGACGTCATCATCACGGTCGTGCCGACGTCGTCGACGACGCTCTCCGCGACGCCGAATCCGGCATTGGCCGGTCAGAAGGTCACGCTGACCGCCACGGTGACGACGACGCCGTGGCTGGAGAGAGGGACGGTCGAGTTCTACGACGACGGTCCGGGGCCGCGGAAGCTGCTCGGCTCCGTGCAGTTCTCCGGCAACACGGCCACGATGACGACGACGGGACTCGGCCGAGGCTCGCACGAGCTGAGCGCGAAATTCCTTCCGTGGGATGGGTACTACGACGGCAGCACGTCGCCGGCGATTCTGCTGACAGTCAATCCGCATGCGACGAAAACGGCGCTGAACGTTCAGCCGAATCCAACGCGCGGCGGCGAAACGACGATGCTGGTCGCGACCATCACCTCGGAGACGTCGTCCTTGGCGCCGACCGGCAACGCCCGCTTCTGGGACGGCACGACGCTGCTGGCGACGTACTCGCTCACCGGCGGCGCGGCCACGGCCGTCGTCGGTCCCCTGTCGCTCGGCGCGCATTCGCTCGCCGTTGAGTACTCGCCCGATTCGACGGAGTTCGCCGGCAGCCAATCTTCGGCGGTGGATCTCCTGGTCGAAACGGGTGCGATGCCGACGACGACCACGCTCGCCGTCACGCCGGACCACTCCCGGCGCGGCGACGCCGTGACGATGACCGCCTCGGTCACGGCGCCGGTCGGAGTGCCCTCCGGCACGGTCACGTTCCTCGACGGCAACCAAGTCCTGGCCACGCAGCCGCTGAGCGTCGGCACGATCTCGATCACCACGTCGGCGCTGAGCGCCGGGCCGCACGCCTTGCGCGCGGCGTTTCAGCCGTTCGACACCGGCGTCGCGCCGAGCGCGTCGCCGATCGTCACGCACGTGGTCGAGGAGCCGGTAGTGCGGCGCCGCGCGGCGAAGCATTGAGCGGACGCCCGATCAACGGGCCAGGCGGAGCCGGGTGTGCTTCGCGATTTCCGCGAAAATCTTGTCCCTGGTGAGGAGACTGGCCTCCAAGTCGAGCGCGCACTGGGCGATGTGAGCGTCGGGCACAGTGGCGTTGATGCCCTTGCGCCCGAGCAATCGACGTAGAGTTCCGACGTCGATCCAATGTTCGAGCGGTGTCTCGTGAACCCACACGTCCTGCAGGAGCTCGCCGACTGCTTCGCGCATCGCCGGAGTCAACGCACCAGTGACGAGCTCCGCGACGACGAGCGGCGGGATGACCGCTAAATCATCGGTGACGGCGTCATCGACACTTTGGATTTTTGCACCGGAGAGGTAGTCGATCCAGACAGAAGCATCAATGACGACGTCGGCCACGCAGTTCGTCCAAGTCGATATCGAACTTGATTTTCCCCTGAAGGGCCTTGAGTTTCTCGTAGAAACGGCGGTTCCGGGCCCGTGCTTCTTCGACGGTCTCCCCTGGCCGGGTCCGTACCGGCTTGGAGTCGGGCGACTCAGTCGGAAGGTCTGTAATAGCGCGACGTGTGGCCATGACGCAATTTTAATCGATTACTGTGCTAAGACATACGTCGGGTCCGCCGTCTGCTGATCGATCACCGACCCGTACGCCGTCACCTTGCCGCTGCCGCTGATCACCTTCACCGTCACGCGGGCGTTGTAGAGCGTGCCCAAGCCGAACGAGTCGAGCGAGAACTGACGGAACTCGTTCGGGGCGAGGGTGATGGTCGCGGAGGCGGCGATCTTCGAGTCCGTCGGGATCGCCGTCACCAGCACCGTCGTCTCCTTGCCGCTCGTCTCCGTCACACCCACGTTCGTGCGGAAGCGCGTCGACGACTCCAGCTGCAGGATCTGCAGCGTGCGGTCGCCCAGGCCGACCGACTCCTGCGGGGAGACGCCCGGGATGAACTGGCCGTAGGTGCCGGCCGTGGTCTGGTTGTACGTGCGCGCCGTCGCCACGAGGCTCGAGGCCGCGTCAGTCGTGATCACCACCGACCCGCCGCTGTTCGTCAGGCTGAAGAGCGTCTGCATGGCGTTGTCGATGGCGTGCACCTCGCCCGGCTTCAGCTCGAACGACACCGTCTTGTCGGTGCCGGTGTTGCCCGGCTGCGCAACGTAGGCGAGCGTCACGTTTACCGTGTTCGCGCCGCCGTTGAAGATGCGCATGTCGCTGCGCCAGCTCGCGCCGCCGCCGTTGAGGTCCGCAATGCCGGGGACGACGTAGCGGCTCGACGACAGCGCGCCCTTGAGCACCGGCAGTACGAGCAGCGGGTCGTTCGTGACGTTGTCGACGGTCGACGCGTACGCCGTGACCTTGCCGGTCGACGACGTCACTTCGACTTCGAGACGTCCGTCCTCGAGCGCGATGCCGTTCGCCGCGAGGAAGCCGTTGAGCTGCTTGTGCTCCCCCGGTTGCAGCGAGATCGGGATCGGCGCCGCCACTTCGGCGCCGCTGTTGTCGAAGACGTGCACGAGCACGTCGGCTTTCGCCCCCGAGGCTTCGACGACGCCGAAGTTTGTGCGGTAGGCGGCGGATTGGGCGACCTGTTGCAGCGACAGCACGCCGCCGCCTTTGGCCAGGAACTGCGAGTAGGCGATGGCGGGGATGAACTGCCCGAACGTGCCGGTCGGCGTGGTGTTGTAGGTGCGGCTCGAGGCCACGGTTTGGATCGAGGTCTTCGCCGTCGTGCCGAGCGACGTCGTCGACGTCGTTGTCGTCAGCGGGCGGATCTCCAGCGTGCCGGTGGCGCCGCCGCCGTCGCCGCCGATGCCGAAGAAATTGGCCAGGATGTCGTCGAGCGCCATCGTCGCGCCGGGCTCGACCTGGATCTGCGTCGACTGTCCGGCCTGCGTACCGTCGGTGTTGCTGAGCGTGAAGTTGAGGAGGTACTTCATCGACTGCGCGGAGACGTTGGCGATGCGGAGGTCGGACTCGAAGAGCGAATTGTTCGCGCCGGCGGCGTGGCCGACGGCGGGGACGATCAGCGACTCCGGCAGCGGGCCGTTCTTGCCGGTCGACGTCACCGGGGTGACGAGGCTGACCGAGACCGGCACGCTGCCGCCCGACGTCGCGTTCGCGCCGACGCCGCCCTTCCCTGACGTGCCGTAGGTGACGAGCACCGTGCCCGTATTCGTGCCGAGGGCGAGGGCGGCGGGGTCGAAGGTGACGGTGAGCGTGATGCCGTCGGGACCAATCGTGCCGCTCGACGGATCGACGGTGATGTACGGCTTGTCGCCGTGCGCGGTGAACGTCGTCGGCGGGTTCTGTCCCGGCAGCACGATCTTCTGGCTGATGCCGCCGGTCACGCCGACTTCCGCCGAGGTGTGGCGGTTCGCGTTCGCCGTCGGCGGGAGAACGACCGTGGAGACGATGCGCGAGAACGCGCTCTTGGAGTCGTCGCAGTCGGACAGCGCGCGGACGCGGTAGTAGAAGCGCGTCGGCGCGGAGACGATGGTGTGCTGGAACGGCGCCGACTGGCCGGTGACCTGCTGCGTGGTGGGCGAGGAGAAGTCGGCCGCGGTCGACTCCTCGAGCTCGAACGTCGTCGCGTTCGGCTCCGGCGTCCAGCGGACGTTGTACGGCGTCCCCGAGGCCACCTGTGCGGGCACCTTCGCCGAGGGGCGCGGCGGCGTCGTGCACGCCGGCGCCGACTTGCGCACGACGAACGTCCCCGGCGTCGAGAAGACCGGCGGGCAGACGGCGAAGTCGCCCTCGACGAACCAGATCACCACGCCGGCGGGGATGTCGACGTCGAGGTGATCGGCGGTCGTCGTGCCGACAGCGCTCGGTCCGGCGCCGTCGAGCGACACGAACACTCTGTACTGCGTCGCGCCCGGAACTCTCGTCCAGGAGAAGTGCACCGGCGACGTGATCGGCGTGGCGCTGTCGGGCGGGCTTTGCAAGAGCGGCGCGACGGTGCGGTCGCAGCCGGCCGGCGGAGCGATGTTGAACGAGAAGTGCCGCGACTCCAGCGGCGGGCAGCCGTTGAAGAGAGCAACGACGAACCAGTCGATGTTGCCGGGCGGGAAGTGGTGCTCGAGCGTCGTCGCCGTCGTCTCGCCAATGGCGGTTGCGGCGCCGTCGTTGTGGCTGGCGAAGACGACGTAGCGCACCGCGCCGCTGACCGGCTCCCACGAGAGGTGCACGGGCGGCGTCACGTTCTGCGCGCCATCGGGCGGCGAGAGGAGCTGCGGCGGCGCGGTGGGGCAGTTCTGGCTCTGGGCGATGGTGAACTTGGCCACGTTCGAGCGCGTGCCGGGGCATTCGTCGGAGACCGCTTCGACCACCCACGAGATCAGTCCGGGCGGCAGCGCCTTGGTGATGGAGGTGTCGCTCGTCTTGTCGATGAGGACGAACGCTCCGCCGTTGAGCGACGCGAAGACGCGATACTCGTCGGCGTTGGCCACGGCGCTCCAGACCAGCGTCACCGGCGAGGCGACGTTCGTGGCGCCGTCGGCGGGGGAGACGATCATCGGCGCGTCGCCGCTGCAGTTCGCGGCGCCGGTGGCGACGGTGAAGGTGGAGCGCGCCGAGAGCAGCGGCGTGCAGCCTTCGAAGAAGGTCTCGACGTACCAGACCGCCGGGCCGTTCGGGATCGTGGTGTGGAGCTTCGTGTCGGTGGTGACGCCGACGTCAGAGAAGGGCTCGTTGTTCGACGACACCCAGACGCGGTAGAGCGCCGCGCCGGGCGTCGCGTTCCACTCGAAGTCGACGCTCTCCGACGTCAGCGTCGCGTTCGCCGCAGGCGACTTCAGCGTGACGGCCTGGTTGTTGCCGCAGTTCGCGGCGGCGAGCACGGTGATGCGGCGGTCGGCGGAGACGACCGAGCAGGTCGTACCGAAGACCGCCTCGACGCGCAGGGTGATGGCGCCGGCGGGCAACTTCACCGAGGCGTTGTCGGTGCTGGTGCGGGCCACGAGCGCGTAGGGGCCGCCGTTGTACGACGCCCAGAGGCGGTAGTAGCTCGCGCCGCTGAGCGTCGACCACTGCACGGTCACGGGAGAGGTGACGTTCGCGTTCGCGGCGGGACTGGCGAAAACGATGATGCCGCCGTTGCAGTTGCTCGTCGTCGACGGCGGGACGGTGAATGTCGACACCGCGGACTTCACGTCGGGGCAGCTGGGGAACGAGGCGACGACATACCAGGTGAACGTGCCGGCCGGGACGACACGGGTGAGCTCATGGTCGGCGGTCTCGCCGGCGGCGTCGGTGCCGATGAAGAGCGTGTACTTTGTCGCGCCGGGGACTTCGGTCCACTGGAACTCGACGGGCGAGGCGACGCCGGTGGCGCCGTTCGCCGGCGCGATGAGCTGCGGCGCGGCGTTGTTGCAGCTCGTCGTGGTCGTGACGGTGAACGACGACGCCGACGAGAACGTCGACGGGCAGTTGTCGAAGCGCGCCTCGACGATCCAGTTCACGCTCCCCTGCGGCACCGATACCGTCAGCGACGTCGTCGTCGACGTGCCGAGGCTGACGCGCGAGGTCGTGGTGCTGGTGCCGAGGTTGGCGAGGACGCGGTAGGAGCTCGCGCCCGCGACCGCGGTCCACTGGAACGTCACCGGTGAGGCCACGCTCGCGTTGTTCGCAGGGGCGACGAGCGACGGCATGCCGGGATTCGTCGGGCAGCCGCTGTTGTCGACGGCGGTGAACGTCGCGTGGTTCGACGCCGCCGAGCAGCTCGGCCCCGAGGCCTCCACCCACCACTCCACCTTCCCGCCCGGGACATTGCCGTCGTACTTCGAGTCGGAGGTGACGGTGAGGAGCGTCGGCGAGCCGTTGTTGAACGCGGCGAAGAGGCGGTACGTCGTCGCGCCGGCGACGTCGTTCCAGTCGAAGGCGACCGGCGAGGCGACGTTCGTGGCGCCGTTGGCCGGCGTGACCAGCACGGGCGCGGTGCAGTTCGACGTCGCCACGTTGACGGTGAACGAGGACTGCCCCGAGGCGACGGCGGGGCAGACGGTGCCGTAGATCGCGCGGACGAACCAGATATAGCTTCCGTTCGCCAGCGACTTCGTCAGCGTGTTGCCGGTGACGACACCGATCGAGGAGAACGTCGCGCCGCCGTCGGTGGAGAGCTCGACGTCATACGCGGTGGCGTTGCTGACTGTGGCCCACTGGAAGAGAACGGAGGCGTTCGTCAAGGTCTGGCCGGAGCTCGGCGAGACGAGCGCCGGCGCGGCGGTGGGGCAGGAGACGACTTTGAAGCTATTGACCTGCGAAGACGTCTTGAGCGTCGTGCTGCACGACGGGTAGGCATCGACGTACCAAAAGTACGTGCCGGCGCCGAGGCTCGTGCGATACGAGGTCTGCGAGGCGGGGAGGATGACGTCATTCGCATTCGACGGCGGATTGGTCGTGCCGATGTGGAGGACGTACTTGTCGGCGCGGTCGGCCGCGGTCCAGGAGAGAGTCGGCGACGACGTCGTCGTGTCGTTGTTCGCGGGGGAGATGAGGTTGAACGAGCCGGGGGCGTTGCACGCCGGCGCGGCGGTGGTGAAGGTGAAGCAGGTCGCGGAGAGGACGCCGCTGCAGTTGGTGCCGGAGCGCTTGGCGACGATCTTCCACTCGTACGTCGTGCCGGCGGCGAGCGGCGGCGGGTTGAAGCTGGTAGTGGTCGACGTGGCCGGGGTGGCGGTGCCGGTGCAGCCGCCCTGGCCGACTTTGGAGAGGTAGATGTCGTATTGATCGGCATCGGCGACCGCGCTCCACGTCAGAGTCGGCTGGACGCTGACGTTCGTTGCGCCGTTCGACGGCGACTGCTGCTGCGGCGCCGTGGTCGGGCAGCCGGCGCTGAAGGATTTGACGGTCGACTCGACGTAGCAGCTCGCGTAGATGGCCCGCACGACCCAGACGTGCTTGCCGGCGGCGACACCCGCGCCGCTGCAGCTCGTGTTTGGGGTGAGGCACTCGGGTGGATTGACGTTGCCGTCGACGATGACCTCGTACCCGCTCGGCGCAGGCGTCGCAGCGGTCCAGGCGAAGTTGACGGTCGTGTTCGGTATCAGATTGACGTTCGACGGCGACTGCGCGACCGGCGCGGTGTTGTTGCCGGTCGTGCACGGCTGCGCGAAAAGCGGTGCGGATACACCTCCGGCCACGAACAGCAGGACGGCGAGACGGCGCATGGGTTCTCCTCTCGAATGCCGATCAGACGACCAAGTGCGCCAATTGTTGACGGAGTTGTGGCCGAGGAGCGTGAGCTGGGTCACGGGGACGAGGGGACAGGGCACAGGGAACGGGGCACAGGTGGTTGTCTTGCGGAGGGTGCGACCTCTAGCTGAAACCACCTGTCACCCGTTCCCTGTGCCCTGTCCCCTTTCACGCGATCGCCCGAAAATCGTCGTCATCCAACTCGATCCTCCCCGCCGCCGCGTTCTCTTCCAAGTGCTTGACCTTCGCCGTCCCCGGGATCGGCAAGATCACAGGCGAGCGCTTCAGTAGCCACGCCAGGGCGATCTGCGCGGGCGTCGCGTGGTGCTTCTTGGCGATGCGGGCGAGCGCGCCGCCCTTGTCGGCGAGCTTGCCGACCTGCAGCGGGTACCAAGGAATGAAGCCGATGCCGTTCTCTTCGCAGTAGTCGACGACTTTTTCCCACTCCCGGTCCGCGAGGTTGTAGCGGTTCTGCACCGACACGACCTTGAAGTGCTTCGCCGCTCTCTTGATCTCCGCCACCCCCACCTCGGAGAGCCCGATGTGCCGCACTTTCCCTTCGCGCTGGAGCTCGGCGAGCGTGTCGAACTGCTCCTTCTCCGGCACGTTCGGATCGATGCGATGGAGTTGATAGAGGTCGATGCGCTCGAGCTTGAGGCGCCGCAGACTCCCGTCGAGCTCCTCGCGCAGCCGCTCCGGCCGCGCGTTCTCGACCCAGTTGCCGGGGCCTGGGCGATCGAAGCCGCCCTTCGTGGCGATGACGAAGCCGGGCGGATACGGATGCAGCGTCTCGCCGATGAGCTCTTCGCTGACGTGCGGTCCGTACGACTCCGCGGTGTCGACGAGGTTGATCCCCAGCTCCACGACGCGCCGCAGCACGCGCCGCGACTCGGCCGGGTCTTCCGGCGGTCCCCACACACCCTTGCCGGTGATGCGCATCGCGCCGAAGCCGAGACGGTTGACCGGGAGATCGCCGCCGAGATTCATAGGAGTGCCTCCGTCGAAACGACGCGCCCGATGCGCGGAAAGATGGTCTTGATCGAGAACTCGTGCGCGCCGGGCGAGAGCCCCGACATCGCGTCCTCGACGAACAGCAGGTTGAAGGCGCGCTCGTAGGCGTCGCGCGCCGTCGACTCCACGCCGAAGTTCGTGGAGATGCCGGTCATGACGAGCGTGCGGATGCCGCGCCGGCGGAGCTGCAGCTCCAGCGCGGTGCCGTAGAACGCGCCCCACTGCCGCTTCAGGATCACGACGTCGGACGGCGCGCGCTCGAGCTCCGGCACGAGCTCCGAAAAGTCGGGCTTCATGGCCGTGCGCGGCGGCACCGCCTCGTCGGCGTCGGGCTTGAGGCGGTCGCGATCATCGTCGGAGAAGCCGACGTGGACGAGCACCACCAACGCGCCGCGCTCGCGGAACCGCTTGGCGAGCTTCGCCGCGTTCGCGACGACAGCCGCGGACGAGTGCGGCGTGCAGTCGCGCGCGACGACGCCGCGCTGGAGGTCGATGACGACGAGGGCGGTGGTGGCGGGGTCGAGATTCATGGGCGCGTTGTATCCTTCCTCCACACCCGATGCCAGTCATTCTCGTCGTCGACGACAGCGAGCTGAATCGCCAGATCGCCGTGGAGCGCCTGGCCGAGCGCGGCTTTGTCGTGGCCGAGGCGGCGGATGGGGCGGCGGCGCTGCGGGAGGTGGAGGCGCGGCGGTACGACCTCGTGCTCCTCGACATCATGATGCCGGGGCTCGACGGGATCTCGGTCCTGCGCCGCATCCGCGAGCTCTACGCCCTCGCGGAGCTGCCGGTCATCATGGCCACGGCGCGCGGCGACCGCGCCGACGTCGTCGAGGCGCTGCAGAGCGGCGCGAACGACTACGTCGTCAAGCCGCTCGACTTCGCGGTCGTGGGCGCGCGCATCGAGACGCAGCTGGCCATCAAGGCCGCGAGCGACACCATGCGCGCCGAGCTCTCCGCCGCGAACGCCCGCGCGCAATTGCGGCGGCAGGAGATGCTCGACCGCGGCATTGACATCCTCCACATCTGCCCCAAC
The DNA here is from genome assembly GCA_035276475.1 of Thermoanaerobaculia bacterium. Taxonomy (GTDB): domain Bacteria; phylum Acidobacteriota; class Thermoanaerobaculia; order Gp7-AA8; family Gp7-AA8; genus DATDFB01. Next base: position 17,877 of record DATELQ010000087.1, read on the forward strand.
TGCGGCCGCTGCTACGACCAGCGCACGGCGCGCTGCGGCAGCGACGGCTGGGCGCTCGACGCGCCGCGCCTCCTGCCGTTCCGCATCCGCGGCCGCTACCGCTTCGTGCGCACGCTGTCGAGCGGCGGGATGTCGGCGCTCTACGAGGCGCACGACGAGAAGCTCGACCGCGCCGTGGCGGTGAAGCTGATCAAGCCGGAGCACTTCGACGATCCGACGATGCGCGTCCGCTTCGAGCAGGAGGCACGCGCCGTGGCGCGCATCGACCACCCCGGCGTGGTATCAATCTATGACTCCGGCGACATCGATGACGGCACGCTCTTTTTCGTGATGGAGCTCCTCCGCGGCATGAACCTCGGCCAGGTGATCCGCCGGTACGGTCCGGGCGCACCGCGGCAGGTGGCCGCGCTGGCGCGGCAGCTCGGCGCGGCCATCGGAGCAGCGCACCGCGCGGGCTTCATCCACCGCGACATCAAGCCCGAGAACATCTATCTAATGGATGCGGACGACGGCTTCCGCGTGAAGCTCCTCGACTTCGGCATCACCAAGCCGATCGGCTTCGACCCGCACGTGACGCAGACCGGGACGTTCATCGGCACGCCGGCGTACATGGCCCCGGAGCAACTCCGCGGCGAAGAGGTCGACGTACGCGCCGACGTCTACGCGCTCGCGGCCGTGTTGTACGAGGCGCTGACGGGGCGGCGCGTGGTGGACGGGGTCGAGGCCGACGAACTGTTCGCGGCTGCGCTTGCAAAAAATCCGGCCGATCGTCCGACCGACGCCGAGGCGTGGGCATCGCGGATCGACGCAGCACTCAGCACCCAGCACTCAGGACTCGTTTCCGGCTGGCCGGCGCCGCTCGGCATCGCGCCTCCGGAGCCCGCCGTCATGTCCACGCAGCGAGTGTCACAATGACGCTCATGCGCCGCATTCTGCTGCTCTGCTTTCTCGCCGCCACCGCCGCCCGCGCCGACTTTCGCGAGTTCAAGGAGGTGGCGATCGACCCGCGCATCGAGACCGCGCTGCGCCACGCCGCGGAGACGACGCTCAAAGACTTCCCGAAGCTGACCGCCGACAACCTCGCGCTCAGCGTCGTCGACGTGACGAAGCCCGAGCTCCTCGCCCGCGGCGACTACCACGGCGACGCGCCGTTCTACCCCGCCTCCGTCGTCAAGCTCTACTTCATGGCCGAGACCTTCCATCAGAAGGCGGAGACGGAGAAGGACGTCGACCGGGCCCTCAAAGAGATGATCCACGTGTCGGACAACGACGCCACGGCGTTCATTCTCGACACGATCTCCGACACCTGCAGTGGCCCGTGGCTGGAAGGGCGGGCGCTCAACAAGTTCATCGAGAAGCGGCGCGTGGTGAACCGCTGGCTGCAGCCGATGGGCTACGACATCAGCGCCATGGCCAAGCCGTGGAGCTTCGGCCCCTTCGGCCGCGACATGCAGGTCATGGGGGAGAATCGGGTCAACCGCAACCGCAGCAGCGCCAACGCCGTCGCCTCGCTCCTGCTCTGGATCGTGCGCGGCCGCGCCGTCTCGCGCGAGGCCAGCGCGGCCATGATGGCGTTGCTGGAGCGCCCGCTCAACCCGCCGCGCGCCGATGAGAATCAGGTCAAGGAGTTCATCGGCGCGTCGCTGCCGCCGGCGGCGCGCCTCTACTCGAAGGCCGGCTGGACGAGCGAAGTGCGCCACGACGCCGCCTACATCGAGATGCCGGGCGGCAAGCACCTCGTGCTCGTCATCTTCACGCGCGGCGTAGCGGACGACGTCACGCTCGTGCCGGCCATCGCCAAGCACGTGCTGGAGGAGCTGGGAGTGCAGTGATGGCGTGGATCCTGGCCGCCGCTGCGCTCGTCGTCATCGCCGTCGTGGCGGCGATTCTCGGCAAGCGCCACGCGCGGCGGCTGCAGCGCGAGCGGAAGATCCACGTCGACAAGTTCAAGCTCAAGCGGCGCCACGCCCTCATCGAGCTCGAAGTCTTCGGCTCGCGCGACGTCGTCGACGCCGTGCGCGAGTACGCCAAGACGCACCACGTCTCCGTTGAAGAAGCGACGAAGCAGGCCAAGGGCTACCTGCGCGAGATCGTCCCGAAGTTCAACCTCCTCGCGTACTACCGCTTCGGCGCGCCGCTGGCGCGCGCGATCATGCACTTCCTCTACCGCCCCGTCGTCGAGCGGAAGACGCTGCAGGAGTTCAACGCCACCGCGCCGCGCGGCGCGTCGGTCGTCTACATCATCAACCACCGCTCCAACGCCGATTACGTCCTCGTCGCGCACATGCTCTTCAAGTTCGTCTCGCTCTCGTACGCCATCGGGGAGTGGGCGCGCATCTGGCCGCTCAACCACATCTTCAAATGGTTCGGCGGCTACTTCATCCGCCGCCGCTACCGCGAGCCGCTCTACCACGCCGTGCTGTCGTCGTTCGTCCGGACGATCACGAAGAACGGCGTGACCCAGGGCGTCTTCATCGAAGGCGGCCTGACCCGCGACGGCGCGTTCCAGCGGCCGAAGCTCGGGATGCTCGACTACATCGTCACCGCGAAGCGCGAGCCCGACTTCGACGGCCCGCTCGTCATCATCCCCACCGCCATCAACTTCGACCGCGTGCTCGAGGACCGCAACCTCACCGAGGAGCTGATCGGGAGGGAGGACCGCCGCACGAAAGGGGAGAAGTTGTCGTCGACGTTCGACTTCCTCTTCAAGGGACTGTGGCGCGGGATCTTCAAGCGCTTCAAGCGCTACGGCTACGCGATCGTGGCCTTCGGGAAGCCGATCGTCGTCGACGACTTTGCGCGCGCCCATCCCGGCCTTCTCGGCGACACCTACGAGTCGCGCAAGCCGGCCATGCAGGCGCTAGCCGACAAGATCATGGGCGAGATCTCCGACGCGCTGCCGGTCACGCCGGTGGCGCTCATCGCGCGCATCTTCGCCGAGGGGAAGGGGCCGCTGACGGATGCGGAGATCGTGGCGGCGGCGGAGCGGTACCGCGATGCGTGGCGCGACCGCGTCTGGATCACGCGCGAGCGCAGCGGCGCCGAGCTTTGGAAGGCGGCGCGCAACGTCCTCGACCTGCGCCACCTCATCGAGCCCGCCGAGCAGTGGCGCTCCGACCTCTTCGACGGCGAAGGCGTTCCGGTGCTCGAGGACGCCTGGCAGTGGAACCCGAAGGAGCTCCTGCTGCGCGACTACTACGCGAACTCGCTCCTGACCTTCGACGAGGTCAAGAAGAGGGGATGGCCGGAGCGATTCACAAACCGATCGGCGACCTCGTCAGACCGTCATGAGTTACCTCGACCTGCCGCGTCTGACGTTCTTCGGTAAGTTCACGGCGGACCCGTCGACCATCAACAATTTCCCGCCGAACTACGGCGTCCCGCACGAATACAACACGTCCGACGACAAGCCCGGCGGCGTGTCGTGGAACCCGTACGGCACCCACAGTTTCTCGCTCTCGGCCAGGGTCACGAACGTGAATCCGGGACCTGCCGAGAGCGGCTCGGTGACGTCGGTGGCCGCGGGCCAACCGGGAGCCGCCGTGCTCGTCGATCTCGATCCCGAACAGCAGATGGTGTCGCAGATCATCGGCATGCGGCTGACCATCACGGTGGGCAGCGGATCGGTGACCGGAACATTCGTGCCGGTCAACTTCGTGGACATCTATTTCAATCGAATCGGAGGCACGAACCCGGTCGTGAAGGGCGACGGCCGCGCCGGCGCGGCGTACCAGAGCGTGCTCACCGACCTGGAGTGGAAGGAGCGGGAATCGCCGTTTCTCCGCGCATTGAAAGCGGCCAGCGCGAAGAGGCTTTCGATCCGATTCAACGTCGACGCCTACAACATGTTTGCGGGCACGCCCACCTTCAACGAGGGGCGTGTGGCGGGGACGATCGGGCCGCATTTCAACGGCGAGCCGGCGAGCTTCACGAACGCGCGCTTCCTCCGGCCGGCCCCCGGCGCCGCCGCCGGCGGCTGGAATTACGTGCCGGCGAAGGTCGACCTCCGGCGCCGCAAGCTGATCGTCGACCTCGGCAACGCCACATCGTGGACGTGGGGGGCGAAGAAGCCGGCGCCGTCGTCGACTGTGAAGCGCGTGCAAGTGGCGACGATCTCGTTCAAGGGGAAAAAGCCGAAGGCCGTGATCGATCCGTTTCCGCAGATGGTCGATACGTCGGATGCGGCTTACGAGGCCAATGCGTTCGTGCAGGAGCTCGACATCCCGGCGTCGATCCTGCCGGCCATCGGCTCGACGCCGCTCGGCATCGTCGCGAACGGCACGATCGTGCTGGCCGAGAACCCGAGCGGCGCCTACGCCAACGCCGACCCGTACGTCTTCCGGCTGAACCCCGGCGAGCGCGGCCAGGTCACGATTTGGGCGAACAGGTTCGGGAAGCCCGCGGCGAAGGTGAAGCTGGACCTCGATCTCGACCCGAAGCTGTTGCGGTCCCAGGTCGTCGGCAAAGCGAAGGTCGGCACGCCGGCCGGCGGCGTTGCGTTTCCGCGGTCGGTGACGACCGGCGGCGGCGGCCACGCCACGTTCACGATCAAGGCGGGCAACCCGAGGAATGCGCGCAAGGTCTACAACATCGACGGGCAGGTCTATCCGATCGTCTGGCGCTGGAACGAGGACGTCATGCCCGACGGCTCGGCGTTCATCAGCGCGAAGGTCTTCGACACCGCGCGCGTTCCCGCCCTGCCGACGTGGTGGCGCGACGTCTTTCCGATTCTCGTGCAGTACGCGTATCTCTACCCGGCGATGCAGGAGATCTTCCACCTCGATGACTATCCGACGGTAGTCCGGTACGCCCGGCAGATCATCGCGCGCCTCGATTTGCCGGAAGACGATCCGGAGATGATGCCGATCACGCGCGAGCTTTCCGCGGCAAAGAAGGCCATTCTCGTGAAGTGGGCGGCGGACCCGAAACATCCGCAGGGGAGGAAGCCGGTGCCGCCGCCGTACGAGCCGCCTCTGCCGCCGAAGCCCGGCACGTAGCCAACGCCGCGGCCATGTCCGCGATCGACGGGTAGCGCTGCTGCGGGTCTTTGCTCAGCGCGCGGAAGAGGATGCGCTCGACCTCCGGCCAGGGCGCGGCGCCGCGGCTGGCGAACGGCAGCGGCGGCTCGCCGGCGATCTGCCGCGCCATCTCCTCTTCGCCGAGACGAAAGTCGAGGTAGTGATCGCCGGCGATCATGAGGTACAGCAGCGCGGCGAGCGCGTACTGCTCGCCGGCGGCGGACGGGCGTTGCCGGCGCGTCGCCATCGACTCCGGCGGGAAGAAGTAGGCCACACCCGCGCGGCCGCTGCGCGGCACGCGGCCGCCGATCGACGCGTGCCCGAAATCGAGCAGCACGACCTCGCCGGCGGCGGCGATGTTCCGCGGGTGGACGTCACCGTGCACGACGCCGCGCGCATGCAGCGCCGCGTAGGCGCGTGCGATCCCGGCGCAAAGAGCGAGGAGGGCGGCGCGGTCGTCTCTCCGCGTTGCCGCCGCCGTGAGGGCATCGTCGCCCGTCGCCCATTCCATGACCACGTAGGGCCGTCCCTGCCACGAGCCGGCGGCGATCGGGCGTGGCGCGATGCCGCTGCCGTCGAGGTGACGGAGGACGGACGTCTCGTTCCGGAACAGCGCGCGCACCGCGGGCGTTGAGGCGCGGGCGATCTTCAGCGCGGCGGCGCCGCCTCCGTTGCGGACTTCGTAGACCTCGCTGTCGTCGATGACCCGCACGCAGCGAACGATCGTCCAGCCCGCGACGATCGCGCCGTCGTCGTACTGCGGCCGGAGCTCCGCTCCTTCCGCCGTGCCGGGCGCGACGAGATCGCCCCGCTGCACCAGCGCCGCGAGATACGGCAGCACCTCCTCGGCGCGGCGCCGGGGATCGATGCCGAGGACGCGGCTGTTCTCGGCGATGACATCGGCGATCGTCCGCGGCGTGGCGAAGAGCGTCAGCAGCGCCGCTGTGCCGCCGTCGATGACCTGCGAGGAAGTCCGGCCGTGGCGATGCGAGAGGAGGAAATCACCCTCCTCGAATGCCATCCTGCGGCGCACGTCTTCGTCGAGCGCCGAGCAGGGGAGGAGGACGACGTTGCCGCTCAGGACGAACGGGAGCGTGGTGGCGACAGAGGCAGGCTTCCGGTCCGGCTCTGTCACCTTATTTTTTCTTGGAGCCCTTCTTACTCGGTGCCTTCGACGCCTTCTTCGATCCCTTGGTGGATCCCGTCGACGATCCCTTCTTGCCGCCCTTGGATCCTTTGTTGTCGTCGTCGTCGTACGGACGCCAGGCAGTGTCGAGATACTGCGGGTAAACCGGCATGCGCAAGCCCTCGCCGGGCAGAACGTTGATTGCGAGATCTCTGACGTTGAGCATCGTTCTCCTTCTTTCCCGAATCGGAAGCCCTCGATGAAGGAGTGATCGAGAGACGGAAAGTCCTACCTCGGTTTTTCGAACTGCACCATCCAGATCGTGCCCTGCTCGATCGTCTGGCACACATAGAGCGTCGACGCGTCCCTCGACAGCCTCGGCGTCTGGGTGATGTCGGTGTCGACCCGCGGCGGCGGGTTGAACGGCGCGGTGGTGACGCTCCGCGTGCCGAGGTCGAGAATCCCGATCTTCCGGTCGTCGAAGAAGACGATGTGCTTTCCGTCCGGCAGCCAAAGCGGGAACGTCCCGTAGTTGAGGACTTTGTCGAGCTCGTGCGACGGCAGCGAATAGACGGAGATGCCGCGCTGGATCTCGGGCGAGTCGTGGCCGGTGCCGGCGATCCGCGTACCGTCGGGCGACCAGTGCGGATTCCAGACCGGGCTGCCGAAGCGCTCGACCCGCTGGCCGTAAGGACGGTCGAGGTGAACGAGCACCGTGTAGGAGTCGTGCAGCGTGTGCGCGACCAGTGTCCGGCCATCGGGGGAAACGTTCGGCGAGTCCAGCCCTCCGATGCCGTTGCGAAGGAGGTCGCGCTCGTCGGTCACGCGCGTGAGACCGCTGCCGTCGGCGCGGATGCTCCAGGCGTGATACGGCCCGTCGCGATTCGAATAGAAGTAGAGCGTCTTCCCGTCCGGCGCCCAGGTGACGTTCTGGTCTCTCGCGGAATCGTTGGTGAGTTGCCGCAACTGGCCGCCGTCGATCCTGGCGACGAAAACGTCGGGCTGACGCCCTCCGCTGGTGAAGGCGATGAACTTCCCGTCGGGCGACACGTCGAAGCTGTTGAACCGCTCGGCCATTCCGAACAGCGGCCGCGGCGCGGCCGTCTTGCCGCTCTTCGCATCGAAGTCGAGGGCCAGAAGCCGGTACGAGCGCATCACGCTCGTGTACGCCAGCTCGCCGTGTTGGGAGAACGCGAAGTCTGCGCCGAACGGCGCGGGCAACGACATCGGCTCCGGCGGCCCCTTCGATTTTCCGGTCGCTTCCTCGATCGGCAGGCGCCAGAGATTGATCGTTCCGTCGCGGTCGCTGCCGAAGTAGAGGTACTGGCCGTCGGGCGACCAGACCGGGTTCCAGTCATACGCGGGATCGGCCGTCGCAGCCACGACCGACTGCGCTGGCTGCGGCGCGTTGGGATCGATCGTCCAGATGTCGCGCCGGCCGGATCCATTGATGCCCCAGAAGGCGATGCGCTTGCCGTTGGCCGACCACTTCGGCTGCAGCGCATCGGTGTCGATGCCGTCGCGGAGGCGCATCTTGCGGCTGAAGATCTTTCGCTTCGCGCCGCTCTGCACGTCGAGGATCCAGAGGTCGCCATCCTCGAGATGAAAGGTGGGGCCGCTCAAATCGGTCTTGGCCGTGGAGAAAGCGATGTGCTTTCCGTCGGGTGACCATGCCGGGTCATGGCCGAAGTCCGTCAGCCGGACCGGCGATTCGCCGCTCACGCCCATGACGTAGAGGCCGCCGCCGTCGCGCTCCGAACGGAACGCGATCTGCGAGCCGTCGGGCGAGAACGCCGGCTCGCGGTCGTCCGCCGGAGAATCGCTGGTGACGTTCATGCCGGTCCGTCCGTCGACGCGTTGCACGTAGATGTCGGCGTTGCCCGATTCCGAGGAGACGTAGGCGAACTGCTTGCCGTCGGGCGAGAGCGTCGGCGACTGCGCCAAACCCTCGCGGAAGGTCAGCTGTCGGTAGCTGCGCGGGACCAGTTGCGGCGCCGCCGCGCGGGTGTGAAAGAGCACGAACCCGCCTGCGGCCAGCGCGAGCAGCGCCAGGGCCACCATGCCGGCGCCGTACAGCATGCGCTTCGGCCGCGGGATCGGCGCAACGAGCTGCACCTGATCGGTTGGACCGCCCGTGGTCTCGGCCAACAGTTGGAGGTCGAAGGCGAGATCCCGCGCCGCCTGGAAGCGGTTGCGCGGATCCTTCTCCATGCAGTGGCACACGATGGCGTGCAGCGCTGCCGGAACCTTCGGCGCGAGCGCCGGCAGTGGTTCCGGCTCGTCGTTGAGCACCGCGGTCATCGTCTCCACCGCAGAGTCGCGCTCGAAGGCGCGGCGGCCGGAGAGCATCTCGTAGAGCACCGAGCCCAAGGAGAAGATGTCGGTGCGGTGGTCGATCGGCTTGGCGCGGACCTGCTCGGGCGACATGTAGCCGGGCGTGCCGACGACCATGCCGGTCGAGGTCAGGTGCCGTCCGGTCGTATGCGCATCGCCGTCTTTCGCTTCCTGCGCGAGCTTGGCCAGGCCGAAGTCGAGGATTTTCACCCGCCCCTCGGAGGTGACGAAGATGTTCTCCGGCTTCAGGTCGCGGTGAATGATCCCTTTCTCGTGCGCCACCGCCAGCGCGGAGGCGATTTGCGTCCCGTAGTCGAGCGTCTTCTTGAGCGGCAGCGGACGCGGAAGATCTTCGCCGATGACGTCGCGCAGCGTCTCCCCTTCGAGCAGCTCCATGACGATGTACGGCGCGCTTCCGGCGCGGCCGACGTCGTAGATCGTCACCAGCCCGGGATGGTTCAGCGCTCCGGCGGCGCGCGCCTCCTGCTCGAAGCGCCGCACCTGGTCGTCCCCGGCGGCGAACTCGGGGAGGACCTTCACCGCGACGTCGCGGCCGATGCGCTTGTCGCGAGCCCGCCAGACCTCACCCATGCCGCCGGCGCCGATGTGTGCAACGATCTCGTAGGGCCCGAGAATGGTTCCCTTGGTGATGGACATGGGAGCTTCCGCATTATCGCTCGGGGCGATGGAACACGCCGGAGATGCTGATGCGCGGCCGGTTGCCCGCGCTGGCACTGACCGGCGTGATCATGTGGATCGCCTCCGGCGCGATGAAGACCAGGCGGTTCGGCTTCGCCAGGACGCATGTGGCGAGACCCGGCTCCGACACGATGCGATTCTCATCGTTGTCCCGGACCCACGGCAGCGCGTATTCGGGCGGAGCGATGCTGGTGGCGGGGTCGAGGATCAGGAGATGACCGCCCCAGTGAAAGTCCCAGCTGCCGTGCAGGTAGTAGGCGTACGACCCGGCGTAGCGCCTGCCGTCGCGGTGCAGTCCCAGGCTGGTTCCGGCGGTGTAGACGTACGGCGTGACCGACATGGCGTCCCATGACGCTGGGTTCGGCCCGGTGAAGTGGCTCACGGCCGGCAACATCTCTTTGACCGCATCGACGAAGAGGTCGATGGCCGTTCCGGTCGGATGGCGCGGCCGCTCGTGCCGTGCGTACCGCTTCCCGGCGGGGCGGTAGTACGTCGTCGGCCCCGTCAGCGGCATTCCGTCGCCGAGCCGCCAGACCTTCCGTACCGCTGTCTCGTGAACCGAGGAGAACGGCGCGCGGTTCACGTGATCCAACAAGGCGTCGATCGTCGCCTGCGGCAGAAAGTCATCGTAGATGACGAGCTGCTCGTTGGAGAGTGTCGTTCGCATCCAGCGAAGATATTGTGCACGATGCGCTCGCCGCGTGCGGCGTCATGAAGTTACGGAGCGAGAAAGCCCCAGATCCCGTCGTCGTCGCGATGCAATGAAGAACCGCCATGCCGCTCGCACAGCTCGCGCGCCAGGACGCCGTCGCGGATGGGATCGTATTCCCGCGGCCGTACCGCCGGGTCGCGGCGGTGAATATCCGGCCAGTACTCGATCGGATCCGGATCCTCGAGGTTGAACAGCCTTCCGTTGCAATAGTCGACGACGGCAAACGCCGCGGCGCCCGGGCGCTGCTCGAGAGGCCGGCCGACGACCATGCCGAGGGGGTAGGGAACGTTGTCGTCGTCGACGAGAACCTGGAGGCCGTTCGCGGCGCCGTGCGGCGCGGGCGACAAGCGGATCCAGGCGCACCACTTCCCGTCGTCGCCCTCCATGCGCACGACCAAGGTCACGGTGAAGTCATCGTAGGTTTGGTTGCGAATCCACAGCCGGCACACTTCGATGAGGCCGGTAAAGTGACGATCGACATAGTCGCCCCACCACCAGTCCGATGCGGCCATGGCGCAGGATACGCGGATGCCGGAAAGATTCACAAACCGGTCGCCGCCGCCGTCAAAACGTCATGAGTTATCTCGATCTGCCGCGCCTCACGTTCTTCGGCCAATTCACGGCGAACCCGTCGACCATCAACAATTTTCCGCCGAACTACGGCGTCCCGCACGAGTACAACACCACGAGCAGCACGCCCGGCGGCGTGTCGTGGAACCCGTACGGGAACCACTCGTTCTCGCTCTCGGCGAACGTCACGAACCTCACGCCGGGGCCGGCCGCGAGCGGCTCGGTCATGTCGGCGCCGGCGGGGCCGGGCGGCGCGGTGCTCGTCGACCTCGACACCGAGCAGCAGATGGTCTCGCAGATCATCGGCATGAAGCTGACGGTGACGGTCGGCGACGGCTCGGTCGTGGGGACCTTCGTCCCGGTCAACTTCTTCGACATCTACTTCAACCGCCTGACCGGCTCGAACCAGATCGTCAACGGCGACGGCGCGGCCGGCGCGGCCTACCAGAGCGTCCTCACCGACCTGCAGTGGAACGAGGGGAGCTCCGCGTTCCTGCACTCGCTGAAGACCGTCAGCCCGACCATGCTGTCGATCCGCTTCATCGTCGACGGCTACAACATGTTCGCCGGCACGCCGACCTTCAACGTCGGCCGCGTGGCCGGCACGATCGGCCCGCAGTACCACGACGAGCCGACGAGCTTCACGAACGCCCGCTTCCTCCGGCCGACGTCCGACGCGGCGCAGAACGGCTGGAACTACATCCCCGCCAAGACCGATCTCAAACGCCGCAAGCTGATCGTCGACCTCGGCAATGCCACGGCGTGGACCTGGAACGACAGCGATCCCGCGCCGAAGTCGAACCAGCCGAGCGTGCAGGTCGGCACGATCTCGTTCAACGGCAATACGCCCAGCGGCATCATCGCCACCTTCGCGCAGACCGTCGACACCTCCGACGCCGCCTATCAGTCGAACGCCTTCGTGCAGGAGCTCGATATCCCGGCGTCGATCTTCCCGACCATCGGCTCCACGCCGCTCGGCATCATCTCCGACGGCGTCATCGTCGCCACGGAGAACCCGACCGGCGCCTACATCAACGCCGACCAGTACGTCTTCCGCCTCGACCCCAGCGAGGTCGCGAAGGTCACGATCTGGGCGAACACGTTCGAGACGCCGGCCGCCAACGTGAAGGTGACGCTCGCGCTCAACGCGAACGGCCTGCAGCCCGCCGGCAAAGCGCCGGTGGGCACGCCGAAGAGCGGCGTGGCCTTCTCGCCGAAGAGCGCCAAGACCGGGCCCGACGGCCGGGCCACGTTCACGATCACCGGCGGCAATCCGAAGAACCCGCGCAAGGTCTACAACATCGACGGGCAGGTCTACGGCATCGGCTGGAGCTGGAGCGCAGACACCATCCCCGATCCGAACGCCTTCCTGAGCGTGAAGGTCTTCGATACCGTGCCGCTCCCCAAGGCGCCGACGTGGTGGGGCAACGTCTTCCCGATCCTGATCCAGTATGCCTATCTCTATCCGGCCATGCAGCAGATCTTCGAGCTCGACGACTACACGCAGGTCGTCGCCAACGCCACGCAGATCATCGCGCGGCTGAATCTGCCGGAGACCAATCCGGGGATGATGCCGATCACGCGCGAGCTGTCGGCGGCGAAGAAGGCGATCCTGCTGAAGTGGGCGGCCGACCCAACGCATCCGGAAGGGAAGCAGCCGAAGCCGCCGCCCTGGCTGCCGCCGCTGCCGCCGCAGCCGAGCACGTAGCTAGGCAGATCCCTCTCCCCGCGCGCGGGGAGAGGGTGGCGCGAAGCGCCGGGTGAGGGGCGCCCGCTTCCCATCACCACCGGTAGTGCCCGATGATCGTCCACGCGCGCAGCACGTCCTCGTTCTTCGCGCCGTAGCCGATGTTGTGCACGACGAGGTAGTCGCGCGCGCCGCGGACGCTCGACACGACGCCGACGTGGTACAGCCCGTTCGGCAGCCGCCAGGCCACGACGTCGCCCGGCTCGTACGCGTCGCCGAGCGGGCGCGCCTTGCCGTGGCGCGTGAAGAACGTCATCAGGTTCGGGACGCGGCGGTGGTCGATGTTCGCGTCCGTACCGCGCTGTGCCCACATCTTCGGATAGGCGCGAAAGTGCGCGGCCATGTCCTCGTGTACGGCCACCTGCAGGTCGACGTCCGCGGCGCGGAACGCGCGCACCACCACGTCGGAGCAGACGCCGCGCTCGCGCGGCACGTCGCCGCCGGGGTAGTGCAGGCGGACGTAGGCCGGGTCGTAAATCGTCGTCACGCCGACCTGAGCCAGCGCCGCGTTTGCGATCGTGGCGTGCGGCGTCCGTGCCGCCGCGGCCTGCAACGCGAGCAGCACGAGCAGTGCATATCGCATCTTGATAGAGTACCCCCGCCATGCCTCACAACACCTTCAACACCCTCGATTCCTTCGATCTCGGCAACGGAAAACGCGGACAGTTCTACTCGCTCCCGAAGCTCGAAGCGGCCGGCGTCGGCGCCGTCTCCAAGCTCCCGGTCTCCATCCGCATCGTCCTGGAGTCGGTGCTGCGCAACGTCGACGGCCGCAAGATCACCGAGCGCGACGTCCGCACGCTCGCCAACTGGTCCGCCACCGCCGAGCGCGAAGAAGAGATCCCCTTCATGGTCGCGCGCGTCCTCTTGCAGGACTTCACCGGCGTGCCGCTCCTCGTCGACCTGGCGGCCATGCGCTCCGCCGCGGCGCGCTACGACAAAGACCCGCGCATCATCGAGCCGCTTGTCCCCGTCGACCTCGTCATCGACCACTCCGTGCAGGTCGACTTCTCCAACCGCCCCGACGCTCTCCAGCTCAACATGGAGATGGAGTTCAAACGCAACCAGCAGCGCTACCAGTTTCTGAAGTGGGGGACGCAGGCCTTCAACGGCTTCCAGGTCGTGCCGCCGGGCATCGGCATCGTCCACCAGGTCAACCTCGAGTTCCTCGCCCGCGGCGTGCTGGAAAAAGACGGCGTCTGGTACCCCGACACGCTCGTCGGCACCGACTCGCACACGACCATGATCAACGGACTCGGCATCGTGGCCTGGGGCGTCGGTGGAATCGAAGCCGAGGCGGGGATGCTGGGGCAGCCGGTCTACTTCCTGACGCCGGACGTCATCGGCGTCCACCTGAGCGGCGCCGTCAACGAAGGCGTCACCGCCACCGACGTCGTCCTCACGTTGACCGAGCTTCTGCGCAAGGCCAAAGTCGTCGGCAAGTTCGTCGAGTACTTCGGCGAAGGTGCCGCGTCGCTCTCGCTCGCCGACCGCGCCACCATCGCCAACATGGCCCCGGAGTACGGCGCGACCATGGGCTACTTCCCGGTCGACGACGAGACGCTTGCCTACTTCGCCCTCACCGGGCGGACCGACGACCAGGTCAACGCCTTCCGCAACTACTTCAAGGCCCAGGGCCTCTATGGGATGCCGCAGAAGGGGCAGCTCGAATACACGAAAGTCCTGGAGCTCGACCTCTCCACCGTGAAGGCCAGCGTGGCCGGGCCGAAGCGGCCGCAGGACCGCATCGAGCTCGAGTCGCTGAAGACGATGTTCACGAACATGCTGCAGTCGGAGCCGCCGGGCGGCTACGGCAAGCCGGCCACGGAGATCGAGCGCGTGGTGCGCACGGTCGTCGGCCGGACGACCGACCACGTCGTCGCCGGCGGCGGCGAGCAGGCGCAGGAGACGTTCCCGCTGCCGAGCGAGAAGCGCAATACGTCGGAAGTGACGGAGACGGAGATGATGAACAACCGGCCGACGCCCGACCGCGTGGCCGGCCGCGACCTCACCGAGCCGCTGCCGCAGGCGGTGGCCGAGCTGCACCACGGCGACGTCCTCATCGCCGCGATCACCTCCTGCACGAACACCTCGAACCCCTCGGTGATGCTCGCCGCCGGCCTCCTCGCCAAGAAGGCCTCGGAGCGCGGCCTCAAGCCGCCGCGCGTGGTGAAGACCTCGCTCGCCCCCGGCTCGCGCGTCGTCACCGACTACTACGCGAAGTCGGGGCTGCAGAAGTACCTCGACGACGTCGGCTTCTACACCGTCGGCTACGGCTGCACGACGTGCATCGGCAACTCCGGGCCGCTCGATCCGGCGGTCGAGGAGGCGATCACGAAGAACGACCTCGTCGGCGTCTCGGTGCTGAGCGGCAACCGCAACTTCGAGGCGCGCGTGCACCAGTCGATCCGCGCGAACTTTTTGATGTCGCCGCCGCTCGTCGTCGCCTTCGCGCTCGCCGGGCGCATCGACATCGACATGACCAAGGAGCCGCTCGGCAAAGGCCGCGACGGCGAGGACGTCTACCTCCGCGACCTCTGGCCGTCGATGGAGGAGGTGCGCGCGGTGATGCAGAAGGCGCTCGACCCGGCCACGTTCCGGAAGCTCTACGCCGACTTCGCCGCGCAGAATCCGCTCTGGAACCAGATCCCCTCGTCCGCGGGCATGCTGTACCAGTGGGACGCGAATTCGACGTATATCCAGGAGCCGCCGTTCTTCGCCGACTTCGACATGAGCGCGGGGACGGCGAGCGACATCCGCGGCGCGCGCGCGCTGGCGATCTTCGGCGACTCGGTGACGACGGACCACATCAGCCCCGCCGGCTCGATCAAGTCGACGTCGCCCGCCGGCACGTACCTCATCCAGCACGACGTGAAGGTCGAGGACTTCAACAGCTACGGCTCGCGCCGCGGCAACGACCGGGTGATGACGCGCGGCACGTTCGCGAACGTGCGCATCAAGAATCTGATGGTGCCGGGCGTGGAGGGCGGGGTGACGGTCGTTGACGGCGAGCGGATGCCGATCTACGACGCGGCGATGAAGTACGCGGAGCGCGGCACGCCGCTCATCGTGATCGCCGGCCAGGAGTACGGCACCGGCTCCTCGAGGGACTGGGCCGCAAAGGGCACGAAGCTCCTCGGCGTCCGCGCCGTGATCGCGCAGAGCTTCGAGCGCATTCACAGGTCGAATCTCGTCGGCATGGGCGTGCTGCCGCTGCAGTTCGAGGAGGGGACGACCGCGCAGACGCTCGGCTTGACCGGCGCGGAGACGTTCGACATCACCGGCATCGAGGCCGGCCTCCGCCCCCGCATGACGGCGACGCTGGTGATCCACAACGGCGCGGCGGAGACGAAGGTGCCGGTGCGCGTGCGCATCGATACCCCGATCGAGGTCGACTACTACGTGCACGGCGGAATCCTGCCGTTCGTGCTGCGGCAGTTGATTGCGGAGAGTCAGCCGGTGGCGGTGTAGGATCCGGCCGTACAAGTCAACGATGAGACAACTAGAGATCAGCTACTGGGATGGCCGTGCTCGTATCGCATACTTGTACTTTGACGCTCGCAACGGACAGAAAAGTGTTCGCACGGAGGCGTCAGCGGATGGGCTCTTCGTCGTCGATTACAACGCCGACAACTTACCGTACGGCGTGGAGATCCTCGCGCCGTGGCTCGTTTCTCACGAGCGCTTGAATGAGCTCCTCTCGCAACTCGGGCAGCCGCCGCTCTCCGAAGAGGAATATCGTCCGCTCCAAGCCGCCTGACGCGCGGCGGTACACTCTCCTCAAGAGAGAGAGGAGAGCACCGCCCATGATGCAATTGCCCGCCATCCAGCAGCTCATCATCCAGTACGCCTCGGAGGCGCCCGGGTTTTCCACTCCCACGTCCATCGAAGACGCCATCGACCCCGGTCCGTCCTCGATGAATACCGCGCAGTTCAACGGGTTTTTCAGCTCGCTCTACGGCTTTCTGGCCACGAACAGCATTCAGACCCACATCCGGCTCGAAGAGCTCGGAACGATGACGACGTGGGCCGAGCTGGCCGGCATTCTGTACGCGAGGCAGACGTCGTGAGGGGGCGCGACGCCGCTCTCGCATTCGTTCTCTGCGTCAGCTCGGCCGGGGGAGCGGCCGCGCAGACGGCCATCACGGCCGCCTCGGTCTCCTTCGCCCCGAAGCCGGACGTCGACATCCAGGTCATCACCAGCGAGTCGCCCACGAGCGTCTGCTCGACCGGCCCGCTCAGCGCGGGCGCACCGATCTACGCCGTCATCCTCCGCCTCGCGCCGCAGATCACCGGCTACGCGCCGACGTTTTTTCCGAACCTCTTGCAAGCCTCGCCGGACGCGAGCAAGAAATCGTCGGACTTCGCCATCGTCTGGATGACGGCGTCCGGTGCGCCGGCGTTCGCGCCGATCACGACGTCGCGGAAGTCGTACAAAGCGGCCTTTCAGCCGCTCGTCGGCGAGATCGTGATCGACAACCTCACCTGGGCCGACGCGTCCGACATCGTGGCTACGTTGTCCGGCAATCCCGCGCTCGTGAACAACTGGATGGCCACGCTGGGGCCGCTCGTGACCGTGAACGTCGCGCCCATTCGTACGCCCGTGCCGATGTCTGCGACGACGTTCCAGTCGTCGATTCTCCTGAACACGCCGGGGCAGGGACTGCTCTCGAAGTGGCAGGAGACGATCAATCCGTTCATCCAGGGCGACCGGACGGTCGCCGGCGCCACGGCCGCGGCGGCGGTGACGATGCCGCTCAGCGCGATCACGGTGACCCAGTTCCAGACCGCGGATATCGCATCGCTCGACGAGAAAGTCGACAACCTCTTGATCGCCGGCGGGGCCAACGGCGGCATCGTCATCGTCGACGAGCCGTGTTACTCGCTGCGCGTCCTCCCCGCCACGACCAGCGGCAACACCGCCGGCGAGGTGCAATTCGACGGTCACCTCCTCGCGCCGTTCCAGAAGGGGCGCTCGTTCGCGAAGGCCCAGGCGCGTGCGACGCAACAGCTCAACGGCGGCAACGCCTCGACGTTGAATGCGGAAGGGGAGTTCTCGCTCCTCTTCGACCCCTCGGCGAACAAGCCGAAGCCGACGCGGCTGCACCCGCGATTCGCCCTCGGCGTCGCCGCCGCGTACAACAAGTCGGACCAGGACGGCGGGCAGGATGACGACGCCTTCGGGCTGAAGGCGGCCTTCTCGACGAGCAACTTCCGAGGACTGCTGGACGGCGAGGAGACGCGGCCGACGCTGACGCTCGAAGGACGCTATGCGTCGAGCAAAGTGGTGGGCCAGGAGCGCCAGACGTCGTTCGACGCGGCCACGAGGTTCGTGGCCAAGTTCCGCTACACGCCGGCCATCTACAGCCGTGTCGAGAGCGCGGCGGCGTGGTCGCGCGACAAGAAGTTCGACGGCCGCTCGAGCTTCGTCTATGTCAGCGCCGACATCCTGCGCGTCATCATCAAAGGCCCGATGGAGTTCAGCGCCACGTACAACTGCGGCCGCAAGCCGCCGACGTTCGTCCACGAGTGCGGGTTCCTGAGCGGCTTCTCCATCGTCAGCAACCAGTGAAAAATCCCCCTCCCTCCGCTGCAGCGGAGGGAGGGGGGGCGGGGTGTTACGGTGCGGGCGTCGTGGCCGGCTTCTTCCGGCGGCGGCGGCTGCCTCCGAGCGCCTGCTTCATCTCCGCCACATGCGGCCGGACCGGTTCTCCGGCGTCGACGGTGACGTAGGCTTTGGCGACGCGGTACAGCCCGCGAGCGGCCTTGGCCGCCTTCAGCTTGCGCCGCATGATGGCCAGATCGATCCGGCGGGCGAGCGCGCGAGCCTCCTCGCGCACGCTGCCGTAGGCGATCTCGAAGGCGATGGCATCGCGCAGCTCCACTGCGTTGGCGACACCGCCGCTGCCCACGACCGGTTGGGCCTCCATGAGGACAGCGGCGTTCTCCAGTGCAGCTGCCGAGGTGACCCGGGCGAGGCGGATCTCGGAAGGCGTGAGCGCCTTCGGATCGGCTTCGTCGGGAAACTCCGACGCCATCGTGCGCAGGCGCATCATCCGATCCTGCGCGTCCGGGGTGTATTTGTTGGCCGGCTCCTCTGCCGGTCCGGGGTTCAGGGGTATGGTACTCATGATCGTTTCTCCTTTTCTCTCAAGTTGGTTCCGGATCCGAACCTGCTTGAAGATACGTTCGAGCCCCCCACAAGTAACGGCAACGAGGAGCTGAGCCTGAAAAAGGCATCGTGAGGCCTTGCAGATTCACATCGCGCGCTGAGAATCGAAGAACGAGCGCTTCCATCGTCAGCGTGCACGCTGAATTTGTCAGGAAGAACGCTGACAACCGAAGCAAGCTTGGTTCGAACGTCAGTAAGTTTGGTGAGATCGTCAGCTAACTCGCTTCGGTTGTCAGCAAGTTAAGTGAGGATGCCAGCAAGTTAAGTGAGATTGTCAGCAAGTTAAGTGAGGTTGCCAGCAAGTTAAGTGAGATTGCCAGCGAGTTAACTGAGATTGTCGGCAAGTCAGCTGAGATCGTCAGCAAAATTGCTTCGATTGCCAGCGCGTCGTGTCGCGCGGGCGGAAACGTTATTCGTCGCATATGATGCGCACCGCTCAGGAGCCTCGTATGCCGCGCGAAGAAAAATCGAATCTCGCAGAAGTCGTTCGCAAGAACGAGAAATCCATTCTCGATGAGTGGATGAAGCATCAGACCGCAGCCGTCGGGCGGCGGTCGGACCTCATCAACGATTCGGATCTGCGCGAGGAGTCGCGCAGCTTCCTCAGCACCTTCATCGACGCGCTGCAAAGCGGCACGATGGGCAAGGGCCGAGAGTGGGACGAGGTGCGCAACGTGCTCACGCAGCTCTCGCGCACGCGCTCAGCGAAAGGGTTCTCGCCGACAGAGACCGCGACGTTCGTCTTCTCGCTGAAGCAGCCGATCTTCACGAAGCTGCGCGACGAGAACGCCTCGGACCCGAAATCGCTGGCCGAGGACTCGTGGAAGCTCAACGAGGTGATCGACGCCCTCGGCCTTCACACCACCGAGGCGTTCCTCAAGTCGCGCGAAGACGTCATCCGCCGCCAGCAGCAGGACATGCTCGAGCTGTCCACGCCCGTCGTCAGCCTCTGGCAGGGCATCGTCGCGCTGCCGATCATCGGCACGCTCGACAGCAACCGCACGCAGATGGTGATGGAGACGCTGCTGCAGCGCATCGTCGAGACCGAGGCGGCCATCGCCATCATCGACATCACGGGCGTGCCGACCGTCGACACCCTCGTCGCGCAACATCTATTGAAGGCGGTGGCCGCGGCGCGCCTCATGGGTGCCGACTGCATCATCAGCGGCATCCGCCCTCAGATCGCGCAGACCATCGTCCACCTCGGCGTCACGCTCGGCGAGGTGATCACGAAGGCGACGCTGGCCGACGCGTTCGCGCTCGCGCTGACGAAGACCGGCAGAAAAGTCGTGCGCATCAACGCGGGGTCCTGATCGATGGATCGCATACCGATTCTCCGCATGGGCCGTTTCCTGCTCGTCACGATTCAGGTGGACATGCATGACCGCCTGGCGCTCGCACTGCAGGACGACCTGACCTCGCGCATCGTCCGCGATCGCGCCAAGGGCGTGCTCATCGACATCTCCGCACTCGAGATCGTCGACTCGTTCATGGGCCGCACGCTCGGCAACATCGCGGGCATGGCGCGCATCCTCGACGCCGACACCGTGGTCGTCGGCATGCGCCCCGCCGTGGCGATCACGCTCGTGGAGCTCGGCCTGTCGCTTCCCGGCGTGCGCACGGCGTTGACGGTCGAGAAAGGCATGGAGCTGCTGAGGCCTGCGACCGAGGAGGCCGACGATGCTGCCGGCACGGCATGAGCGCCTCGAGGTCAAAGCGAGCGACGAAGTCGTCACCGTCCGCCAAGTGGTGCGCGACTTCGCCATCAGCGCCAAGCTCTCGCTCGTCGACCAGACCAAGCTGATCACCGCCGCCAGCGAGCTCGCGCGCAACATGGTCGTCTACGGCGGCGGCGGCGTGGCCATCGTCGAGCAGCTCGAGAGTGACGGCCGCGCCGGAGTGCGCGTCACGTTCGAGGACAAAGGTCCCGGCATCCCCGACATCGCCCAGGCGCTGCGCGACGGCTACACCAGCGGCAGCGGTCTCGGCCTCGGCCTCGGCGGCGCGAAGCGTCTCGTCAACGAGTTCGAGATCCGCTCCGCAGCCGGCGAGGGGACGACCGTCGTCATCACGCGTTGGAAATGACCGTTGCGTAATCCCATCGTCATCGAGGTGGCCGATTCGAGCGCCGTCGGCGAGGTGCGCCGTGCCGCCGTCACCGTTGCGCAGCGCGTGTCGCTCTCGGACGACGCCGTCGGCCGCGTGTCGCTCGTCGTCACGGAGATGGCGACGAACATCGTGAAGCACGCGACGTCCGGCATGTTCCTCATCGGAGTCGACGGCGAGGATGAGACGGTGCTCGAGATTCTCGCGCTCGACACCGGTCCCGGCATTCACGACATCTCGCAGGCGCTTCGCGACGGCCACTCCACTACGGGCACGCCGGGCACCGGCCTCGGAGCCGCCGCGCGGCATGCGAGCTTCTTTCAACTCGACTCGCGGCCCGATCGCGGCACCGCCGTCGTTGCGCGGTTCGCGCGCGACGCGAACAGGAGGCTTGTCCCCCGCACGGTCGGCGTCGTGAGCATTCCGTTCCCCGGCGAGACGGTGAATGGTGACGGCTGGTACCTCAAAGGCGACGGATCGCGCCGCTTCGTCATGGTCGTCGATGGTCTCGGCCACGGCCCGGAAGCGCATGAGGCGGCGGTGAAAGCGTGCGCGGCGTTCGAGAAGACCAGCGAGCATCCGCCGGCGGTGATGACGGTGATTCACGACGCGCTGCGCGCCACCCGAGGTGCAGCGGTCGCGGTGGCGGAGATCGATGGAGCGACGCTGCGCTTCTGCGGCGTCGGCAACATCTCCGCGACGATGATCGACGCGACGGCGCGCCGCAGCGCGGTATCGCTCCACGGCATCGTCGGCCATCAGATGCGCGAGGCGCGCGAGTTCACGTATCCGTGGACGCCGGACAGCACGCTCATCATGCATTCCGACGGACTGACGACGCGCTGGGATCTCGACGCCTATCCCGGCCTTCTCGGCCGCGACGCGGTTCTCATCGCGGGCGTTTTGTGGAAAGATCATCGCCGCCGTAACGACGATTCCACGGTTCTGGTTCTTCAAGCCCGAAGATGACGCCCTCCTCGTTCCCGCTTTTCTCCGTCGCCATCGGCTCCGAGGAAGATGTGGTGCTCGCCAGGCAGCGGGCCCGGCAGGTGGCCGAAGCGCTTTCGTTCGACGCTCAGGATCAGATTCGCATTGCCACTGCCGTCTCGGAAATCGCGCGCAACGCGTATGCGTACGCCGGGGGCGGCCGTGCGGACTTCTCCGTCGACGGCAACGTCGCGCCGCAGTTGCTGATCGTCAGAGTCCGCGACAACGGGCCCGGCATCCCGAATCTCGACGAGATTCTCGGCGGCCGTTATCGCTCCAAGACCGGCATGGGCCTCGGCATCATCGGCGCGCAGCGGCTGCTCGATCGCGTCGTCGTCGAGACCTCGCCGTCGGGAACGACGGTCTCGCTCAAGAAGCTGCTGCCGTCGCGCAGTCCGCTCTTCACGGGCGCGCAGCTCGAGGAGATCACGCAGAAGCTGATGCGCGATCCGCGGCGCACGCCGATGGAGGAAGTGCGTCTACAGAACGCGGATCTGTTGCAGGCGCTCGGCGAGCTGCGCAAGCGGCAGGAAGAGCTGGAGATCCTCAACCGCGAGCTCGAGGACACGAATCGCGGCGTCGTCGCGCTCTATGCGGAGCTCGACGAGAAGGCGGAGCATCTGCGGCGCGCGGACGACATGAAGACGAAGTTCTTGTCGAACATGACCCATGAGTTCCGCACGCCGCTGAACTCGATCCTGGCGCTGTCGAAGCTGCTGCTCGACGGCATGGACGGGGACCTCAACGACGAGCAGCGCAAGCAGGTCGGCTTCATTCGCAAGGCAGCCGACGGCCTGTCGGAGCTCGTCAATGACCTTCTCGACATCGCCAAGATCGAAGCCGGCAAGACGACGGTTCGCGCGCACCAGTTCTCCGTCGCCGATCTCTTCAGCGCTCTCCGCGGCATGCTGCGTCCGCTGCTCGTCAACGCCTCAATCGCGCTGGTGTTCGACGAGCCGGACGATCTGCCGCCGATGACGTCCGACGAGGCAAAGGTGTCGCAGATCCTGCGCAACTTCATCTCGAACGCGTTGAAGTTCACGGAGAAAGGGACGGTGCAGGTCTCCGCGCGGTACGACGCGCCGCGCGACGTCATCGTGTTCGCCGTCGCCGATACCGGCATCGGCATCGCGCCCGAGGATCAGGAGAGCATCTTTCGCGAGTTCGCGCAGGTCGAGAATCCGCTGCAGGCCCGATCCAAAGGCACCGGCCTCGGCCTCCCTCTGACGGCACGCCTCGTGGAGTTGTTGGGCGGCAAGCTGACGCTGGAGAGCGCAGTGGGCGCCGGCTCGACATTCACCGCGTCCATTCCGCGGAGGTACTCCGCGCCGTCCGCGCCGCTCAAGGGACTGACAGAAGCGCCGGACGATCCGCGCATCCCGGTCCTCGTCGTCGACGACGATCCAGGCACGCTTGCGCTGTACGACAAGTATCTGCAAGGCAGCGCATTCCGGCTGCTTCCGGCGCGCGACATCGCCGAGGCGCGCTACGGGTTGAAGTTCCGGCCGAGGGTGATCATCCTCGACATCCTTCTCGTCGGCGAGGACTCGTGGGCGTTCCTCGCGGAGCTGAAGCGCGATCCGATGACGCGCAATGCGCCCATCGTCGTGATCACCACGGTCGAAGATCAGCACAAGGCCATCGCCCTCGGCGCGAGCGCGTATCACGTGAAGCCGACGTCGCGCGAATGGTTGCTGTCGACGCTGTCGAATCTGACGACGAAGTGGAACATCCTCGTCATCGACGACGACGACGCAACGCGCTACGTTCTCGGCCGCGCGCTCGCGGAGCTGAATTGCACCGTGTCCGAAGCGGCCACGGGGACCGATGGGCTGCAGAAGGCGCGTCAGGAAGCGCCCGATCTCGTCTTCCTCGATCTGAATCTGCCGGAGATGACGGGCGTCGACGTGCTCAACGCGTTGAAGAGCGATCCGGCGACGTCGGATCTGCCGGTCATCATTTACACGTCGCGCGTCGTCGATGAGATTCTGACGCGCGAGCTGCGCGGCAAAGCGTCACTCGTGCTGTCGAAGCAGAACTACGATCGCGACGCGCTCATCACCGCGGTCCGGCAGCTGCTGCCGGTTGGCGGTGCAGCGTGAGCGAGAACGAGCGCATTACCGCGACGATCCTCAACGTAGACGACAACGAGGCGACGCTGTACATGCGTACACACGCGCTGCAGCACGCCGGCTTTCAGGTCATCGAAGCGGATCGCGGCGCGAAGGTGATGCCGCTCATCGCGACATTTCAGCCCGATCTCATTCTGCTCGACGTCCACCTGCCCGACGCCAACGGTTACGAGATCACGCGCATGATCAAGGCGCACCCCGTTCATCAGTCGACGATCGTGGTGCAAACGTCGGCGTCCTCCGTCGACCGTCGGGACCGACTGCACGGATTCGCGGCCGGCGCGGACTCGTACTTCCTCGAGCCGATGGAGCCCGAGGAGCTGGTAGCGAACGTGACGGCGCTGCTGCGGATGCGCAAGATGGAGCGCGAGCTGCGGCGTAGCGCCATCGAGTGGCAGAAGACATTCGAGGCTGTGCACGACGGCGTGGCCATCGTTCTGGAGAGCGGCACGATCACGCGCTGCAATCCCGCGTTCGAGAACCTGTGCGGCACGAACGCGGTCGGAAAAACGCTGCAGGAGATCTTCGATGTGAACCTTCGCGAGATCGGCGAGGCCAAGCAGATCGAGGACGAGCGCAACGGCCGCTACCTCCGGCTGTCGATCGAGCCGGTCCTCGATCATCTCGGGCAGATGACGCACTTTGCTTGCACGCTGACCGATGTCACGTCGGAGCGCGCCATCGCTGCGCTCAACGTCCAGCTCAAGGACACGATCGCGAATCTGAAACGGGCGAACGAAGTGGCCGATGCCGCCAGCCGGGCAAAGGACGAATTTCTGGCAACCTTGTCGCACGAGCTTCGGACTCCGATGACCGCGATCATCGGATGGGCGCAGATGCTGCGGATGTTCGGCAAGGGGCAGGACAACACCCACGAAGTCGCTGATGCGATTCTCGTGTCGGCGCGTGCGCAGGCGCAGCTCGTCGAGGACCTGCTCGACCTGTCGCGCATCACGACGGGCAAGCTCCAGTTGCGGACGGCGGCCATCGAGCTCGCCGAAGTCGTCGAAGGCGCCGTGCAAACCGTCGTGCCGGCGGTCGCCGCGAAGCAGATTACGCTCGACAAACACATCGCGAACGCCACGGTGACGGGCGACCGCAACCGGCTGCAGCAGGTCGTCTGGAATCTGTTGTCGAATGCCGTGAAGTTCACGCCCGACGGCGGACGCATTGCCATCCGTTTGGAACGCGTAGGGACGCGGGCGGTCGTTTCCGTTGCCGACAGCGGACGCGGCATCGAGCCGGGCTTCCTTCCTGCGGTGTTCGACCGCTTCTCGCAAGCGGAGAATGTCTCCAGCCGCTCGACCGGAGGTCTGGGCCTCGGCCTGGCGATCGTCCGCAGCATCGTCGAGCTGCACGGCGGCACGGTGACAGCCGAAAGCCCGGGAGCGGGACAAGGCGCCACGTTCCGCGTGTCGCTGCCGCTGTCCGACGAGATCGCGTCACACCAGAGCGCCGTACCACAGTTACCGACACTGGACGAGAAACGGATTCTCATCGTCGACGATTCGATCGATGCATTGAACATGCTGACGTCGTTCCTCCGCGCCGCAGGTGCGATCGTGTTCGCCGCAACGTCTGCGAAACAGGCACGCGCCATCGACGGAGCAGAGGACATCGAAGCGGTGGTCGCCGACCTTTCGATGCCGGAGGAGAACGGCTTGTCGCTGATCCGCTCGATGCGCGCTGCGAGACCGGAACGAATGATCGTCGCCATCAGTGCATTGGGCGGAACGGCGCGCGACGAAGCGATGCGGAACGGCGCCACGGCATTCATCGCCAAACCGTTCGATCCCGGCGAGCTCGTACGTCTCCTCGCCCGTTAGCACGGGAATATCGCCCACTTCAGGCCGCTTGAGACGCGGCACGTCCCTCGCACTTATCCTGAGCATGAGCAAGCACATCAACGTCAACCCCGACTTCTACAAAGTTGGCGGACGCGAGCACTCCGAGGCGAGTGACAAAGGGGAGCTCTACGACCGCCAGAAGCAGAGCCTGAACGCGCACGACTCCGCGCCGGGCGTGCGCAACGAGCGAGCGCGGGCCATCTTCAACGCCCGCGGCCGGTCGAAGAAGAAATGATGATCCGGACGGCGCTGGAGCTCTCGCGGCGCGCGCAGGCCATGCCGGCCTCGCCGATCCGCCGTCTGGCGCCGCTGGCCGAGGCTGCGAAAGCGCGCGGCGTGCGCGTCTACCACCTCAACATCGGCCAGCCCGACATCGAGACCCCGGCGTGCATGCGCGCGCGGCTGAAAGAGCTCGAAGACACCGTCCTCGAGTACTCGCCGTCGTCCGGTACGCCGGAGTTCCTCCGCTCGCTGTACCACTACTACGAAACTCGCCTCGGCCTGACCTTGAGCGACAACCAGATCCTCGCCACCACCGGCGGCAGCGAGGCCATCCTCTTCGCCTTCATCGCCTGCGCGAACGAGGGCGACGACGTCCTCGTCGTCGAGCCCTTCTACGCGAACTACCGCGCCTTCGCCACCATGGCGGGGCTCAACCTCGTCCCCGTCACCAGCCGCGGGCGCGACGGCTTCCACCTTCCGCCGCGCGACGTCTTCGAGCGGGCCCTCACGCCGCGCACGCGCATCGTCATCCTCTGCAACCCGAACAACCCGACCGGCACGGTCTACTCGCGCGAGGAGCTCGAGGCCGTCGCCGATTTCTGCCGCGACCGCGGCCTCTTCCTCGTTTCCGACGAGGTCTACCGCGAGTTCGTCTACGACGGCCGCAAGGCCACGAGCGCGCTGGAGCTCGATGACCCGAACGACTTCGTCATCGTCGTCGACAGCCTCTCCAAGCGCTACAGCGCCTGCGGCATCCGCCTCGGCGCGCTCGTCACGCGCAACGCCGAGGTCTACGACGCCGCGCTGCGCATGGCCCAGGGGAGGCTCTCGCCGCCCGGCCTCGCGCAGTTCATCGCCGTCGGCGCCGAGTCCTTGGGCGACGACTACACGCGCGGCGTCGTCGCCGAATACCAGAAGCGCCGCGACGTGCTCTACGAAGGCTTGAAGTCGATCGACGGCGTCTTCCTGCAGAAGCCCGAAGGGGCGTTCTACTGCATGGCCCAGTTACCGGTCGACGACGCCGACGACTTCGCCGCCTGGCTCCTCACCGACTTCCAGCACGACGGCGCCACCGTCATGGTCGCGCCGGGCAGCGGCTTCTACGCCTCCGAGCGCGGGCGCAGCGAAGTGCGCATCGCTTACGTCCTCAACGAGCACGACCTCCGCATCTCCATCGAGCTCCTGCGCGAGGCGCTGGCGCGTTACCGCCGCATCGCCAGCTCGACGATCTCGCCGATCGTGTCGTTGTAGCTTCGCCCGCTCTCCTTCGCCGCCATCGCGAACTCCGCCGCCGGATCGAGCCACGGATTGGGATTGGCCTCGATCACGTACACGCGGCCGCTCTCCGCGAGGCGCAGGTCGATGCGGCCGTAGTCGCGCAGCTTCAGGGCCTGATACGCCGTCAGCGCGGCGCTCTGGATCCGCTCCGCCGTCTCCTCGTCGAGGTCGCGCGCCGGCGCCGACTTCGTCCGCCGGTACGCCTCGGTTCTCACATCGAACTTCACCTCGTAGCCGGCGATGTGCGGCATCCCCTCCGGCAGCTTCGAGAGGTCGAGCTCCACGAGCGGCAGCGCCTCGGGGCGCTCATTGCCGAGGATCGCGGCGTAGATCTCGCGGCCCTCGATGTACTCCTCGAGGAGCGCCGGGCAGTCGAACTCGTCGTGCACGTAGGCGATGCGCTCCATCAGCTCCTTGATCGACGACACCACCGCGCCGGCGTCGATCCCCTTCGACGCGTCCTCGTTCGCCGGCTTCACGATCACCGGGAACTGGATGTCCTGCGCGTGCTCGACGCGGCCGCGGTAGACGACCGCTGCGTACGGCGTGTAGAGGCCGTGAAAGCGGACGATCTTCTTGGCGATGCTCTTGTCCATGGCCAGGAGCGACGCCTCGGCGCTCGCGCCGGTGAAGCGCTTGCCGACGAGGTCGAGGAACGCGGCGAAGTGCATCTCCTTCGTGTCGTCGCCGCCGTACGACTCGACGAGGTTGAAGTAGAGGTCCGCGCTGCTGCGGGCGATGCGCGTGAGCGTCTGCGGCCGTCCGTCGACGGCAAACAGCGACGGCTCATGGCCGAGCGCGCGCAGCGCATCGGAGATGGCCTCGACGTCCGTCTTTTTCTTGCGGCGGCGCTTCTTCTTCGGCAGCGTGGCCTCGATGTTTGCGCCGGGGTACTCCTCGTACCCCTCGCTGCGGTCGAACAGAATCGTCACTTTCATAGCGTGCGGTGGCGGAGGCGTTTGTTGCCGGTCAGGAACGTCATGGCCAGCGTCGTCAGGTACACCGTGAGCTCGACCATGGCCGTGCGGCTCCGCGTCGCCTCGGCGGCGAGATCGAGCTCGTCGACGCGCCGCTCGACCGACATCACCAGCGCGCGGACGAGCGTGCGGCGGACGCCGGTCCAGTAGTTGATCTTATCGACGACGTCGCGCCGATGATCGGCGAGGAGCTGCGTCGCCGTGCGGTACTCGACGCCGGCGCGCCGCCGCCCCGGCTCCACGAAGATGTCGGTGAGGTCGGCGTCGAGCGCCAGCTCCTCGATCGCGCGCGTCTCGTCGATCGTCGTCTCGCGGTAGAACTCCTCGACCGTCTGGGCCATCTCCTCGACCGTGACGTCGGTCTCGCCTTCGACGTGCACCGGCGCGCGGTCGCCGAGGTCGTGCGCGACGCGGTCGACGTAGAGCAGCTTCCGCATCGCCCCCCAGCCGTGGTAGCGCTCGCGCCAGTTCGACTCCGGATCGAGCCACACCGCGAACGTCTCGGCGAAGTCTTCGTCGGGATGCTTCTGCGCGTACCAGCCGGCGATGTGGCGGACGTAGTCCTTCGAGAAGGGCACGAAGGGGAAGTCGTCGCGGTAGGGTCGGCGGAAGGAGCCGAAGAGCTCGTGCCACTCCTCGCTGCGAAAGAGCTCGTAGGCGTAGTTGAAGGCGTGGCCGGCCTCGTGGCGGAGGTAGGTCATGATCTCGCGCTCGCTCTCGACGTCGTTGACGGCGTCCTCGATGCGGGCCACGCGCGGGTCGCCGAGGTAGAAGGGGATGCCGATCACCGGCTCCTCGGAGGGGCAGCCCCATTCGTCGGAGAGGTAGCAGCGCGGGCGGAACTGCTCCAACCCGGCGGCGTGAAGCTCGCCGTACAGCGCGCGCACGAACGGCGCGACGGGCGAGCGCTCCAGCGACAGCCCGAGCTCGCGGATCGGCACGGTCAGCAGTTGCCGCGCCTCGGGCGGCGCTTTCTCGAAGGCGACCACTGCTGGCGATTTCAGCAACAAGCGCGCCGAGGGGCGTTTGCGAAACGTTTCGCCCGCCCGTTGCGGCACGCCGTATCGTCGGTGCATGCGCGCCCGATGGCTGGCCCTCCTGCTGTTGGCCGCGCCGCACGCGGCGCTCGCGAATTCTTTTTGCCTCGAGCCGTCGTCCCGCGACCTCTTGAGCGGCGCGCAATTCGTGGCCATCGTGCGGGCCGCGTCGACCGACGTCCTCACCATCGTCGCCGTGCGCTACGGCAATCCGGGACGGCGCGCGGCGCTGAAGGTCTCGGAGCATGTCCTGATCCACACGTGCGGCGTCGAGCTCACGCCCCGCGCCGAATACCTAGCAGTGGAGGCGTGCGGAAAGCTGGCGCTACGGCCTCTCGACCGGGCACAGCGCGATCTCGTGTTCCTCGAGAACCGGCATTTCGTCCGATGGACGGAGGTCGTGCGCATGCTTCGCGACTGGCAGGAGGGGACGCTGCCGACGGCGCGATTCCACCACTGGATCGCCTCGGCCGACACCGACGAACCCGACGACGACGCGCCGGCGCGGCGCCTCATCGAGATCCTGGAGTGGACGACAGGCGATCTCGTCAAGGCCCCCGAGAAAGCAGAGGACGTCCGCAACGGTCCGATCGCCATGCTGATCCGCAGCCTCGCCGCGATGCCGGCCGAGTGTCAGCCATACGACCTCGTCAACGAGTTGCTGTCGGTGATGTACGACTCGCCGGAGTTTCGGGCGAAAATGCCCAACCCATGAAGCACTGGCTGATGAAGTCCGAGCCCTCCGCCTACTCCATCGACGACCTGAAACGCGACGGCAAGACGAGGTGGGAAGGCGTCCGCAACTTCCAGGCGCGCAACTTCATGCGCGACGCGATGCACGCCGGCGACAAAGTCCTCTTCTACGCCTCCAGCGCCGAGCCGTCCGGCGTCACCGGGCTGGCCGAGGTGAGCGGGGAGGCGGAGCCGGAGAAGGATCCGACGTGGTGCGCGGTCGAGATCCGGCACGTCGAGACCTTCCCGCGCATCGTGCCGCTGGAGACGCTCAAGTCGACCAAGGGCCTCGAGAACATGGTGGTGACGAAGAAGGGCTCGCGGCTCTCCATTCAGCCGGTGACGAAGAGCGAGTACGACATCGTCGTGAAACTCGGCCGCAAGAAATGATCGAAGCGATCCGCGCCGACATCACCAGGCTCGACGTCGACGCCATCGTCAACGCCGCCAACTCCTCGCTCTTGGGCGGCGGCGGCGTCGACGGCGCCATCCACCGCGCCGCCGGTCCGGAGCTCCTCGAGGAGTGCCGCAAGCTCGGCGGATGCCCGACCGGCGAGGCGCGCATCACCCGCGGCTATCGCCTGCCGGCAAAGTACGTGATCCATACCGTCGGTCCCGTGTGGCACGGCGGCGACCGCGGCGAGCCGGAGCTTCTGGCGTCGTGCTACCGCGAGAGCTTCCGCCTCGCGGCGGAGCACGGCGTCGCGTCGATCGCGTTTCCCGCGATCAGCTGCGGCGTCTACGGCTATCCGATCGAAGCGGCGACGGAGATCGCCGTCCGCGAGACGCGCGCCGCGGTGGAGCGCACCCCATCCATCCGGCACGTCATTTTTGCCTGCTTCAGCAACGACGTCCTTCAGGCGTACCGGAAACTGGTAGAGTAGCGCCCGACGCGCACAGGAGGGCTCTGATGCGATTCAAGGTGGCCCTGGTCGTTCTTTCTCTATTCGCGCTCCCGTTGTTCTCGCAGAACCTCGAGATCCACACCATCAACGTCGGCTGGGGCTGCAGCATCCTGGTCAAAGGTCCGAACGGCACGACCGTGCTGCTCGACGCCGGCGACACCGGGCATGGCACGTCGTACGTCGTCCCGTACCTGCAGGGCATCGGCATCTTCGCCGCAAACGGCCTCGATTACACCATCGCCAGCCATCAGCACTGCGATCACATCGGCGGCATGGACGAGGTGGTGAACGCCGGCTACGACATCCACGTCAAGAACTACTACAACGGCTCGAGCTACAGCTCCTCGTGCGCGACCGGCTGGAACACCGCCGCGGCGACGACGACCGCCGGCTCGCCGGTGTCGATGCCGGTCGGTACGGTCATCCAGCTCGGCAACGGCGCGACGCTCACCTGCATCGCCCGCAACGGCTCGATCATCGGCGGCGGCAGCGTGAGCGTGAGCGACGAGAACGACCGCTCCATCGCGGTCCTGCTCAAGTACGGCGGCTTCGATTACCTCTGGGCCGGCGACATGGGCGGCGGCAGCGACGCCTGCACCGGCCGCTCCACGACGCAGACCGACGTGGAGACGTCCGTCATCAACGCCATCTCGCCCGGCGGCGCGAACCCGCTGATCAGCGCCGGCGGCATCGACGTCATGCACGTCAATCACCACGGCAGCGAGAGCAGCACGAACCCCACGTACTTCAACAAGGCGAAGCCGGAGGTGGCGCTCATCGGCGTCGGCGACGGCGAGAGCACCGGGTGGGACCTGCCGCGCATCGACGTCGTCGACCACGTCCTCCGTGCCGGCTCGACGTCGTGCATCACCGCGCCCGCGGCGTTCGTGCTGCAGACGGAGGAGGGGAATCCCGGCAGCACGAACATGAGCACGACCGGCTACTGCGTCGGCAACATCGAGGTGTCGACCGACGGCAGCACGTACACGGTCAGCGCCGACGGCGGCGTGCACCAGGGCGTCAACGAGCTGTCGAGCTCCGGCCTGCCGGTGACGAAGACGGTCGACGACGCCATCGACGTCGGCGGCTGGACGCTGACGCAGGCGAACGCGACGCTCAATTACACGATCCCGACGGGGACGATCATCCAGTCGCACGGCTACGTGATCGTGGCCCGCAACGCCACGAAGGCGCAGTTCGAGTCGTTCTGGGGCGTGACCCTCGGCGCGAACGTCACGTACGTCAACAGCGCCGACCACATGCCGCAGATCAACGGCAGCGAGACGTATACGCTGAAGAATTCCGGCGGGACGACGATCGACGGTGCGACGGTCGGGATGGACAGCGGTGCGCTCAAGAGCCTGCAGCGCGCGAACTGCGGCGCGGTCGGGAGCGCCGGCACGTGGACGAACGTCAGCGCTTCGAGCGCGACGCCGGGCAGCGGCGGCCTCACCGGCTGCGGCAAGGGCGTGTTCATCAACGAGTTCTCCGACGCCATCGGCACCGGGAACTACATCTACGAGTTCGTGGAGCTCTTCAACGACAACTAGGGGTGACGGGTCACGGGTCACAGGTGACGGGTGGAGGACCCACCTGTCACCCGTTACCTGTCACCTGTGACCTCTTTTCCTCCGGTATCGCGATCGGACCTTCCTTGAGATCCTCACGGATGATGAGGTCGAGGAACATCTCGCGCACGCCGTTCTTGCCGCGCTTGCGGTAGACGCGGCGCACGTCCGACGGCTTCAGCTCGATGCCCGTCATCGTCTCCAGGTATTGGCAGAAAACGACCGCGCGGGAGCGGAAGGAGATGATCAGGATGAGCAGCAGGACGCCGGCGAAGATCAGCGGCCCGGCCGAGGCGAGCGAGTCGATGCGGAACAACGAATCGAGCGTGTTCATGTGACGCGGACCCGCTCAGAATCGTACCACGGCATTGAACGTGAACTGGACCGCAGAGGAGGCCCCGATGAACCCCGAACCGTACCGCCCGATTTCCTGCGATTACCACGATGAGCTGGAAGCGGCGGCCATGCACAAGGAGCGCGTGGAGCTGGAGTTCGAGCTCGAAGGCGTGACGCAGCGCGAGAGCGGCGTGGTCGACGACGTCTACACCGCCGACGGCGCGGAGTTCATCCGCTTCCGCACCGAGGGCAGCGCCCTGGAGATCCGCCTCGACCACATCATCTCCATGCGGAGAAGCGAGTAACATCTACTCATGCCGAAGGGACTCTTCTACACCGGCACGGCCTTCTGCCTCTTCCTCGGACTTGCCGCCGCGGCGGGGCTGGCGCAGCAGCTGCGCGGGCAGGTGACGCTCGTGGCGGTGCACGGCGGCGCGGTCTCGACCTCGTCCGCCGCAGCGTGGGCCATCGTCGTGGCGCTCGTGGCCGGCATGGCCGCGGCGGCCATCCTCCTGCGCATGGCCGCGCTCCTGGCGGCGCGCAATCTCTTCGCCGCCTTCCTGGCCATCTTCTGCGTCGGCGGGACCATCGTCTCGCTCGCGGCGGTCGTCCTGCTGCAGTCGCGCATGCTCGTGGCCGAGCGCCACGTGCACGCGCCCCTCAATGCGACGATCGTGCAGCTCCACTTCGCCGCGGTGATGATGCTCGGCTACTTCCTCTCGATGAGCTTCCTGGCGCTGCGCCCGTACTTCCGCGTCCAGGCCAGCCGCTTCCTCTCCGCGACCGTTTTCTTCCCGCTGCCGCTCTACCTCCTCATCCTCCTGCAGGAGATGTTCGTGACCGGCTCGCCGGCCGCCCTCCCGGCGGTGACGCCGGCGTCGATCGTCTTCTTCGCCGCCACCGCGCTCCTCTTCTTCGCCATCAGCGTCCACTGCATCCGCCACCGCCACATGTTCCTGGAGATGACGAATCTCCGCGAGCTCCTGGAATCGCGGCTGGACCACGGCAAGGAGCGGGTGATCGGGCGCGTGGCGTACGACTCGTAGTACCCTGCTCCGGACTACAAACATCCCGGGAGCCAACCACATGAAACGTCTCTTTCTCGCCACGGCACTGCTGTGCCTTTCCGTTCCCACGTTCGCCGCGTCGCGCTTCGGCGCGCTCGTCGAGGGCTACCAGAACCCGAAACCCGGCCCGAGCAGCGCGGTCTCGAACCTCAGCTTCTCCATCGGCCACATGAAGATCAACCTCACCGGCGGCACAGCCTCGCCCGTCATGGTCGCCGGCCAGCAGATGGCGATCTTCTTCACCGGCGACGGCACGTTCACCTACACGTCCGACGATCCGGTGGAGCGCCCGATCGTCACGCACAACGTGAAGGTCGACTCCCACCTCAAGCTCGACGTCGACGGCAAGAACGCCGTGATCTCCGGCCCGGTGAGCGAGGTGATGATCTACGCCGGCGGCGTGGCCCTGCCGCAGGTCGCGGCGGGGAGCGGCCCGGTGTCGCCCGAATTCGCCAAGCACCTCGAGGAGTTCGCCGCCGACGCCTCCACGCCCGGCGCCGCGCACCAGATGATCCTCCACGACATCGGCGCGCCGTCGACGAAGTTCGTGCGCGCGGAGATCCGCAGCGGCCGCGATCTTCTCCTCTATCTGTACGACGAGCCGGAGACGACCGAGGAGGCGCTGTACTCGATGCAGCATCCCGGCGCGGACGAGCCGGAGATCAAGCATCTCCTTACTGCGCGCGTGCTCTCCGACGTGCCGATCGGCCGCGACCGCAAGACTCCGCCGCCGCAGCCGTACTACCTGACGGGCGTCGACTACACGCTGGTGGCCGACGGCGACAACGCCAAGCTCAACGTGACGGAGACGATCACGCGCAACGACCGCCAGGCCGTGCGCTTCAACATGAGCAACGTTCGCTTCGCCGGCCGCGGCGGCAGCGACGTCCGCCGCTTCCACGTCCTCGGCATCACCGACGAGCACGACCACGCCCTGCCGTACGATCATCGCAACGGCGACCTCGTCGTCGGCCTCGAAGGCGTCAGCGGCAACCCGGTGAAGCTGAAGTTCTCCATCGACGGCAATTTCCTGGTTCGCCAGGGCGGCGACGCGGCGTGGCAACTCGGCCTCAACCCCTGGTTCCCGCAGCCGGAGTTCGGCGGGCAGTTCTACACGCTGCACTCGCTGATCAAGGTGAAGAAGCCGTTCATCGCCCTCGCGCCGGGAACGACCGTGCACCGCGGCGAGGAAGGGGACTTCAACGTCGTGGAGAACGTGCTCGACAAGCCGGTGCAGTTCGCCGTCGTGCACGCCGGCAAGTACGAGCTCTATGAAGAGAAGCGGAACGGGCTGACGATCCACGTGGCCTCGTACGCGGGAAAGAACGAGCGCGCGGCGAAGAAGCTCGCCAATCTCGCCTACCAGATCATCGACTTCTACCAGCCCTTCCTGGGGCCGTTCCCTTTCGACGAGTTCAACATCATCCAGATCAATTCCTACGGCTTCGGCGTCGCGCCGGCGGGAACGATGTTCATCACGAACGAAGCGTTCTCGATGCTCGACACGCTGGACCAGCTCTTCTCGCAAGGCATCAACGAGCGGTTCGCGCACGAGATCGCGCACCAGTACTGGGCGCACGTGATCAAGATGCCGAGCCCCGAGGAGCAGTGGCTGACGGAGTCGTTCGCGGAGTATTCGGCGGCGCTGGCCATCAAGAAGATGTTCGGCGAGGGGAAGTACAACACGCTCGTGCAGCACTGGAAGGCGCGGGCCAAGGAGTACAACGATTGGGCGCCGATCACGCTGGCGAACGAGGTGACGGGCGAGGGCGCCTTCCGGGCCCGCACGTATCTGCTGTACGCGAAGGGGCCGTACCTCCTCTACACGCTGCACAAGATGCTGGGCGACGACCAGTTCCTGCTCTTCTTCAAGGCCTATCAAGCCAACCGGCGCTTCAAGTTCGGAACGACCGCCGACGTGGCCAGCCTCTTGAGCTACATGACGAAGAAGGACCAGATGCCGTTCTTCGACAAGTTCTACTGGGGAACGGCGATGCCGGACTAAGCAGACCGGGCGCATTCCGCCCACCCACCCGGGAGACGACCGGAGCGCCTCCGGCGGGCCGCCACGGGCGGCAGCGCTGCTTGCCTAAGGCCGACTCACGCGAGTCGCTCTAAGCGCGAGTCTCGCGATGCACGCGCTTCGATAAGCGCTGCCGGCCGTGCCGGCCCGCCGGAGGCGCCATCGTCGTTCCCTGGAGGCGTGGGCGGAAATGCATGCGGCCTGCTTAGAACGCTACAGCGCCGTTGCGCTGTAGCGTTCCTCCATGGCGCGCTCGACGCGATAGGCGCTCCTGCCGCGGCGCGAGGTCACGATCTCCGCGACCTCGCGTCCGCTCCACAGCACCGCCACGCCGTCCTCCGCCGCCCACCCGCTCGGCAGCGCTCCGCTGCCGACGAAGCGGCGGTAGGCGGCGCGGCGATCGCGCTCGCCGTCGTAGTGCGGGCAGAAGCTGCCGGGGAGGAAGCCGAGGCCGTCGTCGAGCGGGCGTAAGGGACGCCCGAACGAGTCGGTGAGGCTGTTTTCGAACCAGCAGTTCGCGCCGGCGCTGACGCCGCAGAGGAGCGTGCCGTTCTCATACGCCTCTCTGAAGATTGCGTCGAGGCCGTGCACGCGCCAGACGGCGAGCATGTTCGCCGTGTTGCCGCCGCCGACGTAGACGACGTCGTGCCGCAATACGAAGGAGCGGAGATCGCGCACAGTGCGGTTGAAGAGCGCGAGCTGCGTGCCGTCCGGGAATGCGCGCTGGAAGCGGGTCATGTAGCGCGCGGCGTCGCCGTTCGCGGTGGGGACAAAGAGGACACGCGGCCGGCGCTTGCGCGTGAGCGAGAGGAGCCAGCGGTCGAGGCGCGGGTTGCGCGGCTCCATGAGGAAGCCGCCGCCACCCAAGGCGGCGATGAGAGTCGTGGTCATGCAGTGTCCGAATTGCTCAATTCCCGCAACTTTGCGATACTCAACGCGGGTTCTCTCCATACAGCAGGGACGAGCGGAGGTCAGTCATGGCAACGAAGAAGGGCAGCAAGAAGACGTCTGCCGCAGCGAAGCATAAGCCGCCCGCGAAAACCGGTTCCAAGGATACCTACGCCAGCACCGTGAACGTTCATAAGCATAAGCCCAAGAAAAAGTAACGAACCGGCCGGGAGACCGGCATGCCTGGCAATCGGAACGGGTCCGTGTCCCTGACCATCGAGCGTCTGCTGGAGCCTTTTTCGTTTCGGGCGTTTACCAACGCCTGGTATGAGAAAAAGCCCTTGCTGATCAAGCGGCGCTCGCCGGACTTCTACACGTCTCTCCTCACCCTCGACGACGTCAACGAGCAGATCGGACGGGGCCATTTTGCGGCGCCGGCGGTGCGCCTGGCGCGCAACGGCGACGAGGCCGACGCCAAGACCTTTACGTATCCCGACTCGTCGCCCAATTGCCATTGGTCGGATACGACCGTCGACAAAGAGCTGCTCTTCGCGAAGTTTTACGACGGCTACACGATCGTCCTCGTGGAGTTCGAGCAGCACTCCGCGGCCATGCTGCGCCTCCGCCATGACGTCGAGCGCGCCTTTCACTCGCCCGTCAGGACCCACATTTACATCACGCCGAGAAATGCCCAGGGGTTCAGTCCCCACTGGGATCCGACCAACGTCTTTATTCTGCAGTTCGCCGGCACCAAGGAGTGGATGATCTATGACTCGCCGGTGACGTTGCCGACGGAACGGCAAATGCTTCGCCGCGGAGAATGGACGAGGGTCGAGCCGACTCTGACGGCGACGCTGGAGCCCGGCGATCTTCTCTACATCCCCCGCGGGTTCGTTCACGAGGCGCGCTCCGGCGATGCCGTGAGCGGCCACGTCACGCTGGAGATGCAGGCGCTCACCTGGGCCGATCTTCTGCGGCAAATCGCCGACAACGCCGACGTCGACCCGTGGCTGCACCGGCCGTTGCCGATCGATTATCGCGGCGTGGCCTCCAATGACGAGTTTCTCCGCCACGTCCATCAATTCTTCGACAATGCCGACCTTCCCGCGTACATCGAGCGAGTGCACGAGGACTTCGCCGACGATCGCCTGCCCGACGCGACGGACCGTCTCGCCGATTACATCAAGCTGCCGCGGATGGGGGAGGGGAGCCGCCTGCGCATCAGAAGCGGCGTCTGTCACGAGCTCACCATGGGCCGCAAGACGGTGCTGAAGTTCGATCGAAAGTCGCTCCAGTTTCCCGCCTCCGCCGCGCGCAGTCTTCGCTTCATGATGAAGGCGCGGGAATTCTCGGTGAGCGCCCTGCCGGGCAGCCGTAAATCCAATCTCGCCTTGTGCAGCACCCTGGTCCGCGAAGGGTTTCTCACCATTGCCGGAGCGCCGGCATGACGCGCTTCACCGTGGAGCGCTTGCTGGAGCCCTTTTCGTTCTCGCAGTTCTGCGACGCGTATTTCGAAAAGCAGCCGTTGCTCATCAGGCGGCAGTTGCCGGCGCACTACGGCGACCTCCTCACCTTCGACGCGCTCAATGCCCACCTCGGCCAAGCGGCCATGCTGTCGACGGAGCTGCGGCTGGTCCGGAACGGCGAATACCTCGCTGAATCCGACTTCTCCTGGCCCGATTCTTCCGACAATACCCGAGTCGCCGACAATGCCGCGGACAAGGAGACGCTCTTTGCGCGCTTTTACGAGGGCTACTCCATCGTCGTCAGCGCGTATGAGCGGCATTGTGCCTCGGTCCTTCACCTCTGCCACGACATGGAGCGCGTCTTTCACGCGCTGGCGATGACGTATGTGTTCCTGACACCGAGGAACGCGCAGGGATTCCGCGCGCATCGCGATGAGGAGGACACGTTCATCCTGCAGTTCGCCGGCACGAAGCACTGGACCGTCTCCGACGGCTCCGGGAAGCCGATCATCTCGACGACGCTGGAGCCCGGCGATTTTCTATACCTGCCGGGCGGCTTCGTCCACGAGGCGCGCTCCGCCGATACAGTGAGCGGGCACATCACCCTCATCCTGGAACGATTCACATACGCCGATCTCTTGCGGCAGATCGCCGACAATGCCCACGCCAGTGCGTGGTTGCGCAAGTCGCTGCCGGCCGACGTCCGCAGCGGGAAGTCCAATGCCGCGTTCCTCCGCCACGTCCATCAGTTCTTCGACGAAGCCGATCTGCCGGCGTACGTCGAGCGGATGCACAGCGACTTCGCCGAAGACCGCCTTCCCGACTCCACGAACCGTCTCGCCGATTACGTGAAACTGCCGACCATCGGCGCGGCCAGCCGTTTCCGCAGGCGAAGCGGCTTCTGGCCGGAGCTCAAGAACGGCGGGGAGCAGGTCGTGCTGACGTTCCATCGGAAGGAGCTCGCCTTTCCGGTCGCCGCCGCGCAGAGCCTCCGCGTCATGATCGACGGCGGCGAATTCGTCGCGAGCGCATTGCCGGGCGATGGCGACGAGAATCTCGCCTTGTGCAGCACGCTCGTGCGCGAGGGTTTCCTCACCATCGTCGAGTGACGCCGCTCAATGCCTCGAGAATTGCGCGATCCAGATGTCGCTCTGCCGGCTCGTCGACTGCACGTAGAGAGTCCGCCCATCGCCTGACAGGCGCACCGCCCACGTCGCCCGCAGATCGATCTCTTCGCCCGGGATCTGCCGGAACGGCACGGTCGTCACGGCGCGGCTGCGAAGGTCGAGGATGTGGATGTCCTGGCGTCCGAAGTAGACGATCTTCCTGCCGTCGGCAGTCCACTGCGGCGAGGCGCCGTTGTCCGTCAATTTCTCGACCCGATGCGTGCGCAGCGTGTAGAGAATGACCGACATGTCGGCTCCGGTCTCCGCGGCGATGAATTGCCCGTCGGGCGACCACCGCGGGGAACTGAGGAGCACGGAGAGCGGCTCGAGCCGCTGTCCGGCAGGGCGGTCGAGATGGAGGAGTGCCGACGTCGTGATCGACTGCACGAGCAGCGTACGCCCATCCGGCGAAGGAACCGGCGTGAGGAGATTCTGGAAGCCCAGGCGTTTGGCTTCCGTCTCGTCGCTGACGCGCGTGAGGCCGCTGCCGTCCGCGTCGATTCTCCAGATCCACCAGGCCTCGCTGTCGCGATTCGACATGAAATACAACGTCTTTCCGTCGGGTGACCAGCGAACGTCGCGGTCTTTGGCCGCATCGTCGGTCAATTGCCGAATGCGCTTCCCCTCGGTGTCCGCAATGAAAAGGTCTTCCTGCTTCCCGAGCCGCGAGGCCAGGGCGATGATCTTTCCGTCCGGCGACGGGTCGAAGTTGCGGATGCGCTGCGAGCCGCCGACGAGCTTGCGCGGCGCTCCGAGCGTTCCGGT
This sequence comes from Thermoanaerobaculia bacterium, assembly GCA_035276475.1. Taxonomy (GTDB): domain Bacteria; phylum Acidobacteriota; class Thermoanaerobaculia; order Gp7-AA8; family Gp7-AA8; genus DATDFB01. The sequence goes on from DATELQ010000087.1 coordinate 57,757, forward strand.
ATTCGCATCGAACGGCATGGCCAGCACGCGGTCCGATCCCGACACCGCCGCAAAGGCCATCTCTCCCGATCTCGCAAACGTGAAGTGCCCGGCAGCGTGCGCGGGCAACGGCATCGATTCGGGCGGCGCGATCGGTGCGCCGGAGTTCTCGTCCATCGCCACGCGCCACAGATTCATCGTTCCGTCGGCGTCGCTGCCGTAATACAGATACTTGCCGTCCGGTGACCACACCGGGTTCCATTGCAGCGCAGCGTCCGAGGTGACGCGCACGACGCTCTTCTTCGGCTCGGCGGCGTGCGGGTCGATCGTCCAGAGGTCGCGTTGCCCGGACAATGACGAGAGACCCCAGAAGGCGATGCGTTTTCCGTTCGGCGACCAGTTCGGCTGCACGCCGTCGCTCCGCCAGCCGAAATCCGCCCCCCCCTTTTGCGGCTGCACGAGGGGGCGCGTTGCGCCGGTGCGCACGTCCGCCAGCCACAGCTCGCTCGTTCTTGCGCGATTCTCGGGTTGCGTCTCGACCGGCTCCGTTGCGAAGACGATTTGCGTTCCGTCCGGCGACCAGGCGGGGTTGTGTCCGAAGTTCGTCAAGCGCTTCGGCGACTCGCCCGTCGCCCCCATGACGAAGATGCCGCCGCCGTCGCGCTCGGACCGGAACGCGATCTGCGCGCCGTCGGGAGAGAACGCCGGCTCGGAGTCGTCGTCGGCGTAGTCGGCGGTGATGTCGGTGGGCTCGTGACCATCGACGCGCTGCACGTAAATGTCGCGGTTGCCCGACTCGGCCGAGACGTACGCGAAGGTCCTTCCGTCCGGCGCGAGCGTCGGAAAGAGCTCCAGTCCGTCGGCGCTCGTCAGCTGACGGAACGTGCGTACGGTCTGCGGCGGGGCCGGATGCCGCATCCCCAAAAGCACGAAGCCGACGCCGCTCGCGGCGAGCAGCCCCGCCAGCGCGAAGATCGCCGCGCGCGGCGTCGCGTACCACTTCTTCGCTTTGACGGTCAGGCTTCTCGTCACGACGGACTTGGCCATGTCGGGAAGCGTTCGCAGTTGGAAGGCGAGATCGTGCGCCGACTGGAAGCGCTCGTTCGGATTTTTCTCCAGGCAATGCGTGATCGTCGCCGCGCATGAGGGCGAGAGCGCCGGCGCCAGCGACTCCAGCGGCTCCGGCTCGTCCATCAGCACCGCGTGCATCGTCTCCACCGCCGAGGACCGCTCGAAGGCCGGCTGGCCGGTGATCATCTCGTAGAGCACGGAGCCGAGGGAGAAGAGGTCCGTGCGGTGATCGATCGGCGCGGCGCGCACCTGTTCGGGCGACATGTAGCCGGGCGTGCCGACGACGAGGCCGGCCGAGGTGAGGTGCCGCGACGTCTGGTTCTTGTCGTTGATGTCGCTTGCGTCCGGCGCCAGCTTCGCTAGCCCGAAGTCGAGGATCTTCACGCGGCGGTCGTGCGTGACGAAGACGTTCTCCGGCTTGAGATCGCGGTGGATGATCCCCTTGCCATGGGCGACGGCGAGCGCCGAGGCGATCTGCATCGCGTAGTCGATCGCCTTCCGGATCGGAATCGTCGCCGGCTTCGCCGCGTCGAGCGTGGCGCGCAGCGTCTCTCCTTCGAGCAGCTCCATGACGATGTACGGCGCGCCGTCGACGTTGCCGACGTCGAAGATGGTCACGAGCCCCGGATGGTTCAGCGCGCCCGCGGCGCGCGCCTCCTGCTCGAAGCGCTTGAGCCGCTCGTCCCCCGCCGCGAACTCGGGGAGGACTTTGATGGCCACGTCACGGCCGATGCGGCGGTCGCGGGCGCGCCACACATCGCCCATCCCGCCCGACCCGATGTGAGCGATCACCTCGTATGGCCCGAGGGACGTGCCTTTCGCGATGCCCATGAAGTGCCGAAGTCTTCAGGATTATGCAGGAATCTTCAGCGCGCTGCTGGCGTGCAGCCGCTACGCGTGCACGCCCGGCGCCTCGCGGCCGGTCCGCTCGACGTACTCGCCGTACGTGCCGCCGTAGAGCGTGGGGCGCTCATCGAGCTCCAGCACCCGGTTGGCCAGGCCGCGCAGGAACGTGCGGTCGTGCGAGACGAAGAGCATCGTCCCCTCGAAATCTTTCAGCGCCTCGATCAACATCTCTTTCGTGGCCACGTCGAGGTGGTTCGTCGGCTCGTCGAGGACGAGGAAGTTCGGCGGATCGAGAAGCATCCGGGCCATCACCAGGCGCGACTTCTCGCCTCCGGAGAGCGAGCGGATGCGTTTCTCGACGTCGTCGCCGGAGAACTGGAACGCGCCGAGGAGATTGCGCAGGATGCCGACGCCCTCGAGCGGGAAGTCCTTTTGGATCTGCTCCCACACCGTGAGCTCGGGATCGAGCAGATCGAGCGACTGCTGGGCGAAGTAGCCCAGGGTCAGGCTGGCGCCGAGCTTCACCGTGCCGCCGTCCGGCGGCAGCGCACCGGCGACCATCTTCAGCAGCGTCGACTTGCCGGCGCCGTTCTTTCCCATCACGCACCAGCGCTCGCCGCGGCGCACCTGGAAGTCGAAGTCGTCGTAAATGCGCTTCGCGCCGAAGGCCTTCCTGACGCCGGAGAGCGTGGCCACGTCGTCGCCGGAGCGCGGCGGTTTGCGGAAGTCGAACTTCATGGCCCGGCGCTTCTTGGGCGGCTCGATGCGCTCCTGCTTGTCGAGCATCTTGATGCGGCTCTGCACCTGCGCGGCCTTTGCGGCGTGCGCGGTGAAGCGCTCGATGAAGCGCTGCTCCTTGGCCAGCTTGGCCTGCTGCCGCGCGTAGGCGGCCTCCTGGTTGCTCTCGCGGAGCTCACGCTCGCGGACGTAGAAGTCGTAGTCGCCGCTGTAGGTGAGGATGTCGCCGTCGTCGATCTCGACGATTTTCGTGACGACGCGGTTCATGAAGTCGCGGTCGTGCGAGGTCATGAGGATGGTCGCGGCGGAGTTGCGGAGGAAGCGCTCCAACCAGAGGATGGACTCGATGTCGAGGTGGTTGGTCGGCTCGTCGAGGAGCAGCACGTCGAAGTTGCCGAGGAGGATGCGGGCCATGGAGACGCGCATCTTCCAGCCGCCGGACAGCGCGCCGGCGTCGCCGTCGATCTGGGCGTCGTCGAAGCCGAGGCCGTGGAGGACAGTGCGGGCGCGGGCCTCGAGCTCGTAGCCGCCGAGGTGCTGATACTCCTCCTGCACCTCGCCGTAGCGCGCCAGGGCGGCGTCGTCGTGCAGGTTCTGCTCGAGCTCGAGGAGCTCGTGATGCAGATCGCCGAGGCGGCCGCTGCCGGCGATGGCCTCGTCGAGCACCGGCCGGCCGCGCATCTCGTCGACCTCCTGCCGGAAGTAGCCGACGGAGATCTTCTTCGGCACGGTGACGGCGCCGTCGTCCACCGTCTCCTCGCCCGCGATCATGCGAAAGAGCGTGGTCTTGCCGGAGCCGTTCGGCCCGACGAGGCCGGCGCGCTCCCCCGGATTGAGCTGGAAGGAGGCGTCGACGAAGACGACCTGACGGCCATACTGCTTGCTGACGCTGGCGAAGGAGATCATGGAAGAGGCGACAACAGGGGAGGGGAGGCGGATGTTCCGAGCGGCCGGCATCGCTGAAAATCTCACGCTTGTGTCTCTCCAATTTATGGAGGAGGTCGTATGAAACGCCGGGTGAGCGCAGTGGTCTTGGTCTTACTTTTGGCCACGCTGTCGGGGTTCGGCCGTGAATTGGACGTGACGCCGCGCCTGCAAGAGACCTACGTGTGGTGCTGGATTGCCGTCGGTCAGATGCTGTTCGAGTATTACGACGTCCCGAACGTGAATCCCGCCGGTGATTACCAATGCGGGATCGTAGGGCTGTTAGCGGTCGGCACTTGGCGCCAGGATTGCGCGTACCGGTGTCAGAACTGCACCGTTCCAGCAGGAAGCGCGAATGGTGTGGTGCGGATGGTCGAAGATTATCCGGCGCGGGTCGCGGCCGTCGGCGGCGAGGCCGTGCCCAGGCTCGCCGCGACGTATTTGCACAACTCGTTGTCGCGTACGGCCGTCGAACGGGAAATCGATGCGGGACGTCCGTTCATCGCCGGAATCTCGCCTGGTGGCCGGCCGGCGCCGTGGGCCAGCTCGCAGCATGTCGCGTTGGTCGTCGGTTACCGAAACGATGATCAAGGGACGTTTCTTCTTCTCGTCAATGATCCGTATCCATTCACGGCGCAAAACCCATATCTCGCCGCTGGTGCGTTCCGCAGCGGAGGCGGTGCCTACTGGGTGCCGATCGACGCGTTCGTCAATGGGCTGAACTGGCGTGAAACGATTCTCGTTCGTCGAAACGGTACGATCGAGCCGGTCCGGAGAGGGACTCGCTGCTGTTTCGTGGGACCGTACGGTGGGGATTCCTGTCCGCTGAATCTCTCCGGTCCGTTGCCGCTCGGCTCTCCGTGCACGTGTAGCTATTCGAATGTCTGGTTCTCTGGACGCGTCTGTAATCCTTAGAGCATTTCGCTTACTTCCGCCGCGTCATGCGCAGCTCGATGACCATCCGCTCGTTGCCCTTCTCGTCGATCGCGTAGTGCCGGTGGTAGAGCACCTTCCCACCCTCCTCGAGGTGCGCGCGGGCCACGTTGCGGCGGCCGGGACGGTCGGGATCGAGCGACGTCGCCCACAGCACGATGGTCTTGCCGTCGAACGTCCCGTCGCTCTGGCGGATCGACATCGTCACCTGGTCGGAGTCGTACCAGAACGTGGTGAACTTGTTCGTCTTCGGGTCGAAGCCGGAGACGCCGGTGCCGGTGCTCTTCGGCTTCCCCTTGTCGTCGAGCCAGGTGAACTCGGACTGCAGGAAGTGGCCGTCGTGAACCATCTTCTGCGTGCACGTGCCGCGCGTTCTTGTCGGAGCGCCCTCCCTCGGGAAGAACGTTTTGACGACGTCCCACTTGCCGGCCATCTGCGCCAGGAGCGCCTGCCCCGCGCCCGGCTTGGCGTGCGGCTCGTACGCGGCCTGCGTCTGCTGCGCGGAGGCGCCGGCGGCGGCGATCAGAAGGGTGGCGGCGGCGATCCAAGCTTTCATGGGCGCAATTTAACATCCGAGGGAAGAGAATCGCCGCGCTCGCGTCTAATACGTCGATGCATCCCGTCGCCACCGACGAGCTACGCGCGCTTTACGAGCAGTATTCTGGCCGGATCTACACGTTGGCGCGCTACGCCCTCGGCTCGCCGGTGGCGGCGGAGGATGCAGTCCAGAGCATCTTTCTCAAGGCCTTTCAGAACCTCGGGCGCTTCCGCGGCGAGGCCGGGAAAGGCACCTGGCTCTGGCGCATCGCCGTCAATCACGTGAGCGACGAGCTGCGCCGCCGCAAACGCACCGAGGAGGTGCCGCTCGACGACATCCTCGGGTGGGCGGACGAGGCGCAGACGCCCGAGCAGCGCCACGCCGTCAAGCAGGTCGACGAGATCGTGGCCCGCGCCCTCCTCGAGCTCTCGCCCAAACTGCGCACCGTCGTCGTCCTCCGCTACGTCGAAGAAATGCCCTACGACGAGATCGCCGCGGTCCTCGGGTGCTCCGTCGGCACCGTCTCGTCGCGCCTGGCGCGCGCGCTCGGCAAACTGGAGCGGATCCTCCGCCCTCTCAGGAGCTAAACCATGTTCTGTCCCCGCATCGATCTTCACCGCCACTTTCCGCAGTACCTCGACGGCGCCGCAGCGCCGCGCAGCGTCGAGCGCATCGAGCGGCATCTCCTCGACTGCAGCGGATGCCGCGCCCGGCTCGTGCGCCTTCGCGAGGCGAAGCGGTTGCTCGGCGCGTTGCCGGCCGCGGACGCGCCGCCGTTCGATCGCTTGATGGCGCGGACACCGGCGCGGCATCCGCGGCGGCCGTGGATCATGCCGCGCATGGTCACGCACTTCGCCGCCGACGCGCTCGTGGCCGTGGCCCTCTTCGCGATCTTCACGCTGCTCTACACGCACACGGCGTCGGCGCGGACGCGTCCGTTCGACGCCGCGTCGTTCCGGCCGGTGAGCGTGGCCCAGGTCGCGGCGACGGAGGACCCGCACGTCATCGTCTCCGGCGTCGTCTCGCAGCTCGACGGCGACTTCCGCGAGGGGAGCCACCGCTTCCGCCTCGTCGATCCAAACGACGGCCGCTCCTTCGTCGTCTGCGAAATTCTCGACGGCGATCCGTTGTCTCCGCCCAAACCCGGCTCGCTCGTCCGCGTCTGGGGCGTGAGCCGCTACGACGCCAGCCCGAATCACCGCTGGTTCGAGATTCATCCCGTGCTGAAGATGGAGGTCGTCCGTTGAAACGATTCCTGTTCCTCGTCCTCGCCGCGTTCCCGCTCGCGGCGCAGACCCCGAACACCGCCACGCTGATCGTCGACGTCGTCGACCAGAGCGGCGCCGCCGTCAGCGGCGCGAACGTCTCGATCGTCAACGACGCCACCGGGGCGACGCGCACGATCCCGACGACGAGCGACGGCACCGCCACCATCCCGGCGCTCTCGCTCACCGGCACCTACACCGTGACGATCTCGAAGAAGGGCTTCGGCAGCGAACAGCGGAAGTTCATCGCCCTCGTCGGCGGCTCGATCGTCACGTTCAAGGTCAAGCTCCAGGTCGGCGCGGCAACCGCGGAAGTGGCAGTCTTCGGCACGGCCGAGGGCGTGCGGGCGGACGCGCAGATCGGGCGTCACCTCACGTCCAAGCAGATCGACGAGACGCCGATCCTCGGGCGCAAGATCTCCACGCTGCCGCTGCTCAACTCCGCGTTCCGGCAGGCCAAGGGGACGGGCGACCTCTTCGTCAACGTCACGTACTTCGCCACCGGCTCGGGCTCGCGGCGCACCACGACGTACACGCTCGACGGCGCGAACGACGACGAGGCATGGGGACGGCAGACGATGATCGCCACCGTGCCGCTCGGCGCGATTCAGGAGGTCACAGTTCTGTCGAACGCGTTCTCGTCGGAGTTCGGCTGGACGGCCGGCCCGGCGCTGAACATGGTCACGAAGTCGGGGACAAACAACCTGCTGGGCGAGGCGCTCTACATGATCCGCCCCGGCCGCGGGCAGGCGAAGACGTTCTCGACGAGCGGCTTCTGCGCGCCGTCGGTCGACACGTGCACGACGCCGTCGACGCTGCAGGCCATCAACCCGGTCGACGTTCCGGATTCGCTCAACCAATACTCGGCGTCGATCGGCGGTCCGCTCGTGCGCGATAAGACGTTCTTCTTCGTCACCGCCGATTACACGCGGCAGAACCGGACGACGTTCCTCTCCACGTCGCTTCCGGCGTTCGTGCTGCCGGCCGACGGCAATCTCGCCTACACCGGCCACTACCGCCAGACGCTCGTCAACGGCCGCTTCGACCACATGCTCACGCCGCGCGAGACGCTGATGCTGCGGCTGAATCTCGACAAGTTCTACGACGACAACCCGCAGGACGCGGTCGGCGGCACGAGCGCGCCGAGCGTCGCGCGCCGCTACTCGCGCGCGGCGAAGACGGCGCAGCTCAACGCCACCTCGGTGATCGAAGACGATCTCCTCAACGAGGCGCGCTTCGCGTTCCTGAACGGCAACCCGGTGACGCGCTGGGAGGCGGCGACGCTGTCGACGACGTACACGCGCGCCGGCTCGGTGCCGTTCACGATCGGGCAGTCGCGCCTGTCGAATCTGTGGGGCCACCAGCAGCAGTTCTCCGATACGCTGTCGTGGACGCACGGCCGGCACTACGTCCGCTTCGGCGGCAACGTGATCCGCCACACATCCGGCGGCACGGGCAACGAGCCCGGCACCGCCGCCCTCGGCACGTTCACGTTCAAGAGCACGACGACGGCGCCGTTCGACCAACTCTCGCTCGCCGACGTGCAGCAGTACACGCAGCCGATCGACTTCGGCATCAGCAGCTACGAGCTGCACCAGCGCCTCTACAGCGCGTACGTGCAGGACAGCGTGCAGCTGACGCCGGACCTCACCGTCGACGCCGGGCTGCGCTACGACCGGCAGACGCTCACCGACGCGCGGAAGAACTTCCAGCCGCGCTTCGGCTTCGGCTGGCATCCGAACGGCGATCCGCGCCTGGCCGTGCGCGGCGGCTTCGCGCGCTACTACACGCAGATCCAGTCCAATCTCTTCGCCAACGCGCTCACCGGAGGCCTCGACGGCCTGGTGACGTATACGGCGACGGCGGGACAGCTCGGCTTCCCGACGTGCCTGACGTGCGCGCCGCTGGCACTCGATCCGCGCACGCTCCCGGCGTCGCAGCTGCCGGCGCGCGACATCACGATTCTTCCGGGGCAGCGCGCGTTCTACGAAGCGCAGTTCGCGAAGTTCGGCCTCGACTTCAACAAGCTGCCGTTCTATCCCGACCAGCTGCTGAACCCGCGCAGCCAGGTGGCGTCGATCGGCGCGGAGCGCGAGTTCGCGCGCGGGCTCTCCCTCGGCGCCGACTACGTGCACCAGCACTGGACCGATCTCGTGCGCACGGTGGATCTCAACGCACCGTCAGCGTTCGACCGTACGGCGCCGGGCCAGACGCGCAGCGTGGCCGCGGCGAACGCGACGCGCCCGATCCTTCCGGTGGCCGGCGGCGTGCGCCAAGTGAACGCGCTCATGAACCTCGGCGAGGCGAATTACAACGGCATCACGAGCCAGCTCACGTACCGCGGCCTCCCGCGACTCTTCGCGTCGCTCAGCTATACGTACGCGCACGCGACGAATACGACGGAACCGGACGGCAACGGCGTCGGCCCGAACCAGAGCATCCTCTCCCGCCTGGGCGACGAGGAGCTCGGCCCGAGCATCCTCGACCAGCGCCACCGCGCGGTGCTGACGCTGACGTACGACCTGCCGTGGAACCTGACCGCCGGCACGGTGACGCAATACGCCTCGGCGCGCCCGTTCACCGCCACGACCGGGATCGACAACAACGGCGACGGGGCGAACAACGACCGCCCGGTGATCGACGGCCAGGTGATCGGCAAGTCGGCGTTCCGCAGCACGCCGCTCTCGGACGTCAGCCTCTTCGTCGAGCATCGGTTGAAGCTCGCGCAGAACACGATCCTGTTTCGCGTGGAAGGCTTCAACGTGCTGAATCACGGCAACTACCTCGGCCGCGGCCAGACGGTCTACGGCGACACAGCCACGCCCAACCCGACGTTCGGCCAGCTCGTGGCCGTGGGGAGCGCGACGAACGCGCTGCCGGCGTTCGCGAATGTCGATCCGCCGCGGATGTTCCAGTTTCAAGTGCGGTTCTTGTTCTAGCAAACGTCCGGGCGAGCACTGCCGTAAATTAGAGCAACATGCGTCTGTTCGCGTTGTTGCCGGCGCTGGCGGCTGTTTCCGCCATGGCCGTGGAGATTCCAGTCTCGGAGCCGGTTTATGGTCCGGCTCCCGGCAACCAGTACTACGCGGCGGCGGCGTCGGACGGCGAGCAATACCTCGCCGTCTGGGTCGACGAGCGGGCGGAAGCCGGCCAGAGCTACGCGACGCGCATCGCCGCCGACGGCACGCTCCTCGATCCGAACGGTATCCGCGTGGCCTCGGGCGGGCTGACCTACTACCCTTCGGTTCTCTGGGGCGGCAGCGCGTGGTTCGTTCTGTCGAATACCTGCAGCGCCATCGAGCTCGTTCGCGTCGGCAGGAACGGCGTCACCCTCGACGCCAAGCCGCGCCTCTTTTCCGTCAACGCCTGGTGCCCTGGTGTCTCGGCGGCGAGCGACGGGCGGTACGTCGCGGTCGGCTACGTGACCGGCTATTCGAAGTACGAGCAGCGCGCGCTGATCCTCGACGCCGACGGCCAGCAGGTCGCGGACCTGCTCCTTTTCAGCGGCGACGAGAACGTCTCGCCGGCCATCACTGCTGACGGCACGTCGTTCGTCGCCGTGGTGAAAAATCAGGCGCTGCGCTTCGACCGCAACGGCCCGCTCGGCGCCGCGCGCAGCATCTCGATCGAAGGTTCCGCCAACCCGGCGATGGGGATCGCCTCGGATGGCAAAGAGTTCCTCATCACGCGCGGCGGTCTGGCGTTTTGGATGAGCGCCGACCTCGTCACGCAGTTCCGGATGCAGCTGCCGTTCTCGCAGGTGCAATCGCTCTTCTGGACGGGCTCGAACTACGTCATCAGCGGCGTCATGCCGTTTTACGAGAATGGCCACGAGAACCGCGGCAGGATCGGCATCGTGCTGCTCGACCGCGACGGGCGCCTCGTCGCGCAGCGCGAGATGCAGTCCTCGGGCAACGGCGCGAATCCTCCGAACGGCGCCGCGGTGGCGGGCAATGGCCGGAATCTCCTCGTGGCCTGGAACGAGCCGAGCGAAGCGCACGTGGTGCCGTACACCGAGGACGATACGTACGCGTCGATCGTCTCGCTGCCGGACCTCACGCCGGCGCCGCGGCGATTGCTGTCGTTTTCCGCGGGCTCGCAGTTCCGCCCCGTCACGGCGGCCGGCCCCGACAACTCGCTCACCGTTTGGCAGGAGTCGTCAGGCGTCTACGCGCGGCGGCATTGGCGCGGCGGACGAACCGACCCTGCGCCGCTGCGCCTGACATCGGCCCTGACGTCCGCCGCGGTGGTCTTCAACGGATCGGATTTCATCGTCGCCACAACCGAAGGGCATGCGGTGGTGACGCGGCGCGTGCCGGCGGCAGGGGAGCTGCGCATCGAGGGCGAAGGGCACTTCGATGCAGAGGACCCGGAGTACGTCGAGCTCGCGAGCGACGGCACGACGACGCTGGCTGCGTGGTTCGACGGCGGCGTCTACGCCGCGCGCGTCGGCGCGGACGGCGCGGCGATTGACAAGACCGCGCTCCAGGTCGCGCCGTACTCGCTCGCCGACACGACGCACCGGATCTCCGTCGCCCCCGACCGCAGCGGCACGTTCCTGGTGATTTGGGGCGGGTCGCTCCCGGCGTGCTATTGCAGCCCGCCGACGCCGGCCGCGGGCGGCACACTGCGCGGCGCGCGCGTGACGTCGGCGCTGACGCTTCTCGATCATCCACCGATCGACGTGACGAAGGTCATCGGCGTCTTCGACTCGCACTCCGACCCCGGGAGCCGGCTCTACGACCCGCAGCACTCCGTGATGGCCGACGCTCCTTCCGTGACGTGGAACGGCAGCGAGTGGCTGGTGGTGTGGAACCGCGCGTACCGGGCGTCGTCGGCAAACCTTGGGACGAAGGAGGAGATTCGCGGCCGGCGCATCGCCCGCAACGGAACGCTGCTCGACGGCGCGCCGAGCGATCCCGGCATCCTCATCGCCCAAGACGCCTTCGCGCCGACCGTGGCCTGGAGCGGCTCCGGCTATCTCCTCGCCTGGTATAGCGGCGTCCCGACCTACCGCGGCTATTCGTTCTCACGCACGCTCGCGAGCCTGCACGCCGCCTCGTTCGATCACCTGGGCGGCGCGCTTGCGAACGAGCGGACGCTCGGCGAGTCGCCACAGACGGATCCGATCTCCATCTCCATCGCCTCCGGCGTGACCACTCTCGCGTACGTGCGTCTCGGCGACGACCAGCGCTTCGGCGGCGTTCCGCGCGCGTTCCTCGAGACGCCGATTGCGGCGCGGCGGCGGGCGGCGGGGAGGTAGGCGCTACGCATCCCCCAGAATCGCGTCGCTCGCCTTCTCCGCAATCATGTAGATCGGCGTGACGATGAAAAATCCGGGGATGCGCGGGAAAACCGAGGCGTCGACGATGCGGAGGTTCTGCACGCCGATCACCTTGAAGTTGCTGTCGACCACCGCGTTGATGTCGTCCGCCCTCCCCATCGGATTCGAGCACGAGGCGTGATGGCCCCAGGCGTTCTTTTGCACCCAATCGGCGATCTGCTCCGGGGTCGAGACGGCCGGGCCGGGGATCACCTCTTGCTTGATCGCGCTGTTGTTCGCGGAGACGCGCCGCGCGAACTGCACGCCGGCCACCACCGCGTCGAGGTCGGCCTTGCCGCTGCCGGGCGTGGCCTCCTCGAAGTAGCGGAAGTTGATCTCGGGGCGGGCGCGGGGGTCCTTCGACGTCAGGCGCACGTAGCCGTTGCGGTTGCCGGTGTGCGCTTTGAGGATGCACCAGGTGAGATAGTTCTTCGTCCGCTCCGTGTCGGCGGAGTAGCCGGGGTAGTAGCCGTGGAACTTGCCGGGGAGGGCGAAGAGAAAGAGATCGGGGTCGTCCTGCGCGGGCGATGACTTCTTGATCACTGCCAGCACCGCGCCGTTCGTGGCGTAGACGCCGCGGCCGTTCTGCCAGTCGACGTAGCACGGGTCGCCGGGATCGTTCGGCAGCGGCGGCGCGAACGTGGCGTTGGCGAGGATCTTCCAGTCGTTGTTCATCTGCGAGACCACGCCGACCTCGTAGCGGTCCTGCAGGTTCGTGCCGACGCCGGGGCGGTGGACGAGGCACTCGATGCCGCACTCCTTGAGATGGTCCTCCGGCCCGATGCCGGAGAGCATCAGGAGCTGCGGCGAGTTGAACGCGCCGCCCGCCAGGATGACTTCTTTCGAACACGTGTAGCGCTTGACCTCGTAGTCGACGCCCTCCTGCGGATTCGGATTCACCTTCGGGTCGGCTTGATAGAGGTTGTTCCCTTCCCAGCACTCCACGCCGACGGCGCGCTTGTTGTCGTCGAAGAGAATCTTCGTGGCCAGGTTGTTCATGTGGATGACGAGGTTCTTCGGCAGCGCGGCCGCGGTAGCGTTGATGTACTCGCGCGTTCCCTGGCGGCGGCCGGCGAGCGTGGCCAACGGCGCATAGGCGATTCCTTCGAACTTCGGCTTCGTCCAGTCGTTGGGATCGCGCGGGAGGAAGTCGGGGAGGATGCCGCCGCTCAATCCTTCCAGCCACGCCGTCTTGACCGCGTCGAGAACCGTCTGCAGCAGCGCCTTGTCGCCGAAGACGAGCTCGATCTCCGGCCCGGTTGTGGTCATCCAGCCTTTGTAGCCGTGACGCGTTGGATTCGGCCGCCCGGCCGGTGGTTCGTCGACATGCTTGCAGTGCTCCATGCGCTCGAAGTACTGGCGCATGTTGTCGCCGCTCCAGGAGTCGTCGCCGGTGAGCTTGGCGATGTAGTCCCAGTCGCTGGCGTGGCCGTACACCATGATCATGGCGTGGTGCGCGGTGCAGCCGCCGAGCGTGCCGGCGCGCGGATAAAAAATGCCGCCCTTCTCCTTGATGTACTTCTCTTTGTCGCGCTCCGGATTCGTGCTGTAGTGCTTGACGAAGAACTCCCACGACATCAGCGGGTCTTCGCTCGCGTAGGCGTGGAAGACCGGCGTCGGATACGTCGGCGTGTCGGGCTCGCCCCCCGCCTCGATCAGGCAGACTTTGAAGTTGGCCAGGGCCAGTTTGCACGCGACCACGCCGCCGCCCGCCCCGGATCCGATAACGATGTAGTCGTAGTCGGCCATCGTGATCTCCTCAGAACGTCTTCAGGTACTCGATGAGCGCGCGCTTATCGAGATCGGTGAGCTGCCGCGCGAAGTCGTGCCCTTCGTCCTCGACGAAGTCGGGACACGAATTGAGCTTGTAAAAGTCGGGGACGAGCTTGATGAGCTGCTGCGTCGCGTCGTCGCCAGAGAGGCCCTTGTCGTGCACGTCCTTCAGCGCATCGAGCGTCTTGAAGAGCAGCGAGGCCAGCTCCGCGTCCTTGCGCAAACCGCCGAGCTCGAGGTTCGTGTTGGCGATGAGGTTGATCGGCGTCCCCTTCGGGATCGGGCCGAGGCGGAGAGTGCCGTTCGCGTCGGCGCGCTTGGCGAGGAGCGCCGGCGCGTACGACTTCGGAATCGTGATCCAGCTCTCCGCGGTCGTCCGCCAGATCGACCCCTCGCCGTCGCGCTTCTCCGGCCAGAGCATCTTCTCGATGGCGTCGTTGAACGCCTCCATGCGCGAGTCGACGTCGACCGCCGGCACGTGCTTGCCGAGGGCGTTGTTGTGGAGGAACGGCGCGCAGCACCACACCGAGACGAGCGAGGGCGGGCGGTAGTAGCCGCGGCCGCCCGTGGGCAGCGTCCAGGGGACACTCTTTCCGCCGTACGGGTTCCACACTTGGATCGCGCCGGCGGCGGGGAGGTTCTTGTACGTCTCCGAGGAGAAGTTGTCCCAGATGTGATCGCGCACGGCGTTCGACGCGACGGCGCGCGTGGCATTCGTCTGCACGACCGTCACCGGGATCCGCACCTCCGAAGAGAGGAAGTTGTCGTCGAGGAAGTCGGGCTTCACCACTTCCTGCTCGAACCACTTCTTTCCCTCGATCGAGCGCGGATCGATCGGACGCGGCGGCTGCTTGCTGGAGTGGCACTGCGCGCAGGTGCGGGCAAAAACGAGCTTCCCGCGGTTGAGCTGCGCCTCGCTGGCTTTGAGGTACTTCTCTCCGCCCGGTGCCTTCGCCAGCTTCAGCGGCTGCGCCACGTCCGTCAGGTATTGCGCGAGCGCCGGCGCGTGCGACTCGCTCCAGCGCCAGTGCGGCGACATCTTCTGCGCGTCCTTCACCTGGATCGGCGACTGCCGTGTCACGCCGACGAGCGGGTTCATGTGCCGCGTCCACTCTTCCCAATACTCGCCGATGTTGAGGTAGACGCGGCTGAGCGCCGCGGTGATGCCGACGGAGTCGGCGCCTTCCTTGAGCACGCGCGGCGTGGTCATCGGGTCCTTCACGCCGAGGAGGTCGAGGTTGCCGCCGGCGACGTGCTCGGGCACCGCCTCGCCCATGCGCGCGTGAAGACTGAAGATGCCGTTCATCGTGCCGGGGTTGTTGAGGTAGTCCGTGGCGATGAATGACGTGTCGAGTGTCCCAGGCCGGTTCGAGTGCAGGAGCTGCCAGACGAAGCTGTCCTCGCCCATGCCGTTGCCGAAGACTTCCCACACCTTCAAGTAGTGCTGGCCGATGTAGTCGCTCAGGTTCGCGTACTCCGACTCGTTCGGATCGGCGGGCGGGTTGGTCGGATCGGCGCCGAGGTGGCAGAAGGAGCAGGCCATGCCGACGACGTAGGGGCGGACGAGGTTCTTGTCGGTGTAGTAGGTCTGGTCGTTGTAGTACTTCTCGACGTTCCAGTTCGCCTTCGCCTTGGCGTCGAAATTCGGGTTGGGAAAGAGGCGCAGGCCCATGATGCCGCTCGATCGCCCGTAGGTCTTCACATCGATGCGGCTGTCGAGGTCGTACTTCGCGTCGCGCGGGACGTCGACGTAGAGCCCGTACTCGTCCGGCTTCTGCGGACGCACGAAGCCCGGCTGGTTGAAGATCCCATACTTCTGGAAGCGCTGGTTGCGCGGCGAGGTCACGACCTTCAACAGATCCGACGTGCCGAAGCCGTGCGTCGCCAGGTAGTCCCAGAATCCGCCGTTGTCGCCCGACCAGAGGTTCCACACGACACGCCCCTGGATGTCGGTGTCGGAGAGCTTGACGTCGCGGCCCTGGAAGTCCATGCCGGGGAAGGGATCGAATGGGACTTCCTTGAAGTCCGAGTACGTCCAGCTCGGCGCGACGGGGCCGCCGCCGTGCGCGCAGGTCCACAGCAGCGCCGCGGCGATCAGCACGGCGAAAATCCGGGGACGATTCATCGTTGCGTTTCCTCCATTCACAGCGAGCCGCGCACCGCGGCCAGCTCCGCCGTCCGCCATGGCGTCGTCTTGACGATCTCGTCGACGAGCATGGCGGCGGCGGCGCGGTCGCCCACCTTCAGATAGCTGCGCGCCAGGAGCAGCTTCGACTCCGCGTTCGGCCGCAGCGCGACGTTGCGCTGTGCGAGCTGCACGAGGTCGGGGCGTGGCAGCGGGCGCGCGAGCGCGTCGCGGATCATGTGGCCGATGGCCGCCTCCGGATAGAGCGCGAAGCGCGCAGCGTTCAACCGATCGGCCTCGGCGTAGAGATCCGCGCGGCCGGCGATGCGCGCCAGCGCGTTCACGTACTCGGGGTTGTGCGTGCGGGCGACGATCGCCTCGTACAGCGCGATCGACTCCTTCGTCTTCCCGAGCTTGTCGAGCACCTCGGCGATGTGCTCCTCGATCAGCCAGTAGCCGCTGTAGGCCTTGTCGGCGCGGCGGTAGTGCGCGAGCGCCGCGTCGTAGTGCCCCTCTTCGAACTGCAGCAATCCGCGCTGGAGCTCCACCCACGCGTACGAGCGCATCTCCTTGACCGAGATCTGCTCCTCGGCCTGCGCGTACGAGCGGTCGGCGGCGGCGAAGTCGCCGCTGCGCGACTGCAGGTAGGCGAGGCGCGCGTAGTCGTCCCACTTGCCGGCGATGGAGATCTCACGTTCGTAGCCGCGGCGGGCCTCGTCGTACTGCCCGCGCTGAAAGGCGAGATCGGCGCGCAACGCGGCGACGCCCGGAATCTCCGCATCGAGCACGCGCAGGTCTCGCTCGACCGCGTCGAGGCGGTGCAGCTTGAAATTGAACTGTGCGCGCAGCAGGAGAAGGTCCGCCGTCGGCCCCTGCTTGGCGAAAGCGTCGTCGATGGCGCGCTCCGCGGCGCGGAAGTCATCGAAGTCGCCCGTTAGTGAGGCGCGCTGGTAGGCGTAGAGCGACTTCGCGGCGATTTTCGAATCAATCGATCGAAGCTCGCGCTCGTAGTCCGAGGGGCCGCTCTTCTTCGGGAAGATCGGCAGCAGCCCGACGACGAGGAGCAGCGCAGCGGCCAGAACGATCTTCTTCACCATGGATCCGCCAGGTAGGGGAACGTCTTGAGGAACGGCTTGTCGTTGTGCGCGGGATTCGGCGGCGTTTTCGGCACGATCGGCAGCGACGCCCACACCGCCGGATCGTTCAGCGTCTCCAGCGTGCACGGCTTGCCGAAGCAGCCGCTCTTCATGTCGAGGAAGATCGAGAGGAAGCGCGTGGCCACCTGGTCCTCGGGGCGCCGGCCGAACGGCCACGTGCCGTTCGTGTCCATGTCGATGGCTTCGACGTTGGGGATGAAGATCTCGAACGGCTTTTTCAGCGGGATGTTTAGGTGCTTCGGGTTCCAGGAGTTGTCGGGCATGTTCAGCGTCTGGAAGAAGCACTTCTTGACGCGCGGGAAGGCCTCGGTTGCGAGCGTGTAGGTCTTGTAGACCGACACCGGGGAGTTGCTGTGATCGAAGCAGGTGCCGAGGCCCAAGGCGCTGACGGAGGGACCGAAGCCCCAGCCGAGATGGCCGAAGCGGATGACGAACTGCCGGGCCAGGCTGATGTTGTTCGCGCCGAGCTGCCGCTCGTCGTGGCGCTCGGAGAGAGCGGCGTCGGCGAACGGCACGCCGTCGGTGTCGACGAGCTTGTACTTCGCGAGCTCCGCCGCGGCGTCGTCCTCGCGCGTGAAGAGGTCCGAGAACCAGTCGGCGATGCGGCCGATGAGCGAGCGCGGCGCCTCATCGGGAATCGTCTCGATCTTGTGCGAGGCCTTGAGCACGAAGCTCTCGCCCCACGAATTCACGATGCGGTCGCGCTGCGGATTGTCGGTCACATAGTCGAGCGGCATCTCCACGATGATGGCGTTGATGTTCCGCCCCGCCTGCGCGTCCTTGCCGCTGTAGACGAAGTGGTAGTTGCCGTCCGCGTCCTTCAGGAACTTGTTGCCCTTCCACGCGTGCGCGCCGGGCGGGAGCGCGCGCTTCGTGCCGCCGGGACGGCCCCAGTTGGGGTCCTTCGGGTCGTCGTTGAAGAGCGTGTTCCCCTCGAGCTCGAGGAGCGTCTTCGGGATCTTCAACTCGCGGTCGTCATACGGCGCGGAGAGCTTGACCTTGTAGTACTGCGGCCCGTAGTTGATGGAGCGGAAGAAGCCGGGGAGGTCATTGAAGAAGGCGTCGTCGCGGCCGCCGATGAAGACGTTGATGACCTTGCCGCCCGGCGAGCGGAGGACGAGCGCCTTGTTCATGGCCACCGTGGCGGAGAAGTCGCCGCCGGGAAAGCCTAGGAACTTGATGTGCGCCTTGTTGTCCGGCGTCGTCGTCACGCGCACCTCGGCCGGCTTCCACTGCAGGTACTTATGACCGACGGCGTCGGCGTATTTCAGGAAGTCGTCGATGGAGAGCATGGTCGGCTGCACCACGCGCGGATCGGCGTGCACGCGGATGCGGTAGAGCATGTCGTGGTCGAAGACGCCGGCCTTCGGGACGGAGGCGAAGGTGAGGGCGAGGACGACGCGGTCGCCGTGGCTCTTGTCGTCCGTCGGCCAGCCGAACATGTCGTAGAGGTCGGCGGCGCTGACGGGGATGTCGGAGAAGATGGAGTTGACGGAGTTGGGATCGTTGTGGTCCGCGGCGCGCGCCGGCGGTGCGGCGGCGATGCAGAGGAGGAGAGAGACGATGAGAGCTCGCTTCATTCGGTCCTCCGTCGGAACTGCGTGGTCAGGTAAGGATACCGTCGATTAAAATGGTGCCACCACCAAATGTCCTTCGTTCATCTCCACCTTCACACCGAATACTCACTGCTCGATGGCGCCAGCCGCCCCGAGGAGCTCGCGAAGCGCGTCGGGGCCCTCGGCATGCCGGCGTGCGCCATCACCGACCACGGCAACATGTTCGGCGCCGTTGAATTTTATAACGCCATGAAGAAGAATGGCGTTAAGCCGATCATCGGCTGCGAGATGTACGTGGCCTACGGCTCGCGCCTCGACAAGACCTCGGTCGAGGATCAGCAGGCCGACGCCGGCTCGAACAACCACTTGATCGTCCTGGCCGCGAACGAGACCGGCTACAAGAACCTCGTCAAGCTCGTCTCCGCCGGCTTCACGCAAGGCTTCTACTACAAGCCGCGCATCGACAAGGAGCTGCTGCGCGAGCATCACGAGGGGCTCATCGTCCTCTCGTCGTGCCTCAAAGGGGAGGTGACGCAGAACCTCGCCGCCGGCAACTACCAGCGCGCCAAGGACGCCGCGCTGCAGTACCGCGAGATCCTCGGGCCCGACAACTTTTTCCTGGAGATCCAGGACCACGGCATCCCCGACCAGCAGAAGATCATCCCCATGATGGCCCGCCTCGGCGAGGAGACGGGATTGCGTCTCGTGGCTACGAACGACTCGCACTACCTCAACAAAGAGGACGCCTTCGCGCACGAGGTGCTGCTCTGCATCGGCACCGGCAAGACCTTGGGCGACGAGAAGCGGATGCGCTTCTACTCCGACGACTTCTACGTCAAGGGCCCGGAGGAGATGCGGCGCCTCTTTGCGCAGTATCCGGACGCGGTCGACAACACCATGCGCATCGCCGAGCGGATCCACACCTCGCTCGACGTCACCGGGCATCACCTCCCGAACTTTCCGGTGCCGCAGGGGAAGACGCTCGCCGGGTATTTCGAGGAGACGGTGCGCGGCGGCTTGAAGCGCCGCCTCGCGCGCAGCGTCCCGCGCAAGCACGAGGATCAGGAGTACTGGGACCGCCTCGAGCGCGAGATCGAGATCATCAAGTCGATGGGCTTCCCCGGCTACTTCCTCGTCGTGTGGGACTTCATCAAATACGCGAAGGACCACGGCATTCCGGTCGGGCCGGGCCGCGGCTCGGCCGCAGGGTCGCTCGTGGCCTACTCGATGGGGATCACGGACGTCGATCCGCTCGAGTACGACCTCCTCTTCGAGCGCTTCCTCAACCCTGAGCGCATCGACATGCCCGACATCGACATCGACTTCTGCATGAACCGCCGCGGCGAGGTGATCGAGTACGTCCGCGACAAGTACGGCGAGGACAAGGTCGCGCAGATCATCACGTTCGGGACGATGGCGGCGAAGTCGGTGGTGCGCGACGTCGGCCGCGTCCTCGGCTTGCCGTACGGCCTCGTCGACAAGGTGGCGAAGACGATTCCCGGCGGCCCCGAGGTCACGCTGCCGAATGCGGCGAAGGAGTCGCCGGCGCTGGCGGACGCGATCAAGAACGACAGCGAAGTCGCACGCGTCGTCGAGATCGGCTCGAAGCTCGAAGGGCTGTCGCGCCACGCCGGCATGCACGCTGCCGGCGTCGTGATCACGCCGGAGCCGGTCACGAACTACGTGCCGCTCTACCGCACGAACCGCGACGAGATCGTGACGCAGTTCGACATGCGCGTGGTCGAGAAGATGGGCCTCCTGAAGATGGACTTCCTCGGTTTGCGCACGCTGACGGTGATCGACGACGCGATCAAGTCGGTGGCGCTGGAGACGGGGAATCGCATCGACATCGACGCCATCCCGCTCGACGACCCCGACGTCTTCCGCCTCTTCCAGGAAGGGCGGACGAAGGGCGTGTTCCAGTTCGAGTCGGGCGGCATGGTGGACGTGCTGCGCAAGTCGCGGCCGACGCGCTTCGAGGACCTGGCCGCGCTGAACGCGCTCTATCGCCCGGGCGCGCTCGACGCCGGCATGGTCGACGAGTTCATCAAGCGCAAGAACGGACAGTCGAAGCCGAAGTACCTCGTGCCGGTGATGAAAGAGGTGCTCGAGGAGACGTACGGCGTCATCGTCTATCAGGAGCAGGTCATGCAGATCGCGCAGCGCGTGGCCGGCTACACGCTCGGCCAGGCGGACCTGCTGCGCAAGGCGATGGGGAAGAAGATCCTGGCGCTCATGGTCGCGGAGCGCGAGAAGTTCGTGGCCGGCGCGCTCGTCAACGGCTACGACAAGAAGAAAGCGAACGAGGTGTTCGACTACATCGAGCCGTTCGCGCGTTACGGCTTCAACAAGTCGCACTCGGTGGCGTACGCGCTCGTCGCGTACCAGACGGCGTGGCTGAAGGTGCACTACCCGCGGCACTTCATGGCCGCGCTGATGACGTCGGAGATGGACCGCACCGACGCGGTGGTGAAGTTCATCAACGAGACGGCGCAGATGGGGATCCGGATCCTGCCGCCGGACATCAACGAGTCGAATTACGCCTTCACCGTGGTGGGCCCGAACATCCGCTTCGGCCTCGGCGCGGTGAAGGGGGTAGGGCAGGGGGCGATCGAGTCGATTCTCGAGGCGCGGCGGAGCGTGGGGCGCTACAAGTCGATGCTGGAGTTCTGCGAGCACGTCGACCTGCGCGCGTGCAACAAGAAGGTGATCGAGGCGCTGATCAAGTCGGGGTCGTTCGACTCGTTCGGGCTCTCGCGACGCGCGCTCTTCGAGACGATCGACAACACTGCCGACTCCGCGCAGCGCACGAAAGACGAGAAGGAGCGCGGCCAGTCATCGCTCTTCGGGATGGCCTCGTCATCGATCATGCCCGCGCCGCGCGTGGCCAATCTTCCCGAGTGGGCCGAGGACGAGAAGCTCAAGAACGAGAAAGAGACTCTCGGCTTCTACATCACCGGGCACCCGCTCAACAAATACGCCGAGGAGCTGAAGCTCTTCGCGGCCGGCGTGACGACGGAGACGCTGCACCGCTACGTCGACCAGACCGTGAACATCGGCGGGATCATCTCGCAGATGAAGCGCTCGAAGATCAAGAAGGGGCCGAACGAGGGGAAGATCATGGCCAAGTTCATCCTCGACGATCAGTTCGGCTCGGTCGACGTGGTGGTCTTCTCCGACCTCTACGCAAAGTACGCGAAGTGGCTGGAGAACGGCGTGGCCGTGCTGGTGACGGCGAGCGTGAAGGACACGGGGGGCATGGCCGCGGGACGCAGCGCGTCGCTGCAGTCCGCCGAGCAGAACGCGCAGGCCATCGACGACGAGTACGGCGGACACCCCGAGGCCGCGCACGCGCGGGTGTCGGCATACGACGTGTCGATCGACGATGCCGAGGAAGACCGCGACCCGAAAGAGATCGAGCGCGAGAAGTACGGCGACCGCGAGGACAACTTCGCGCTCTTCAACAACGCCGTCGACGAGGCCGTGGCCGCGGAGCCGGAAACGCCCACGACCGACTTTGCCTCGCACGCGGCGAGCTTCCACGAGGCGCCGATCACGCCGGAGCTCAACGCGCTGGAGATCGTGCCGCTGGAAGGGATCCGAGAGAAGAAGGTGAAGGAGATCGCACTCGAGGTCCGCTACGCCGACATGACCGAGGATCGGGTGAAGCGGATGCGCGAAGTCTTCGAGGACAACGCCGGCGAGATCCCCGTCAGCATTACCATCGTCGACGTCCCCGACAGCGCCGGCGGCGCGCCGATGCGGATGAAGATCAACCAGCACTTCCGAGTGAAGCCGGGGCCGGAGCTGAACGCGGCGCTGAACACGCTCGCGGCGAAGGCGCAGTACACGTTTTAGCTTCGTGCTTTCGGAGGCCCGCCGGTTGATCGAGCGCCTGACAGGCGCATATCATCAGTGCCATCCGAAGCAGATTTGCGGTCTGTTGCCTCGTCCTCGGCGTCGCCGTGGCGCGCGCGGACGACATTCGCGTCACGCCGACGATGGTGGGGACTCTGCGCCCCGGACAATCAACGCGTCGCCGCCGATTTCCGCCGTGAGCTGCGACGCATCTCCGCAGACATCCGAAAGGCAGCGAAGCAGCTTCCCGTCAATCGGGCGACCGCGCCTCGGACGATTGCGACAAATGACGTCCTCACATTGCTCAGTCGTGCACAACAGGACATCGACGCTTCGCTTCCTTATCCCGAGCTCGCAGCATTCCGAGATGAAGTCGCCGCGATGATCGACGAACTGCGCGCCGAGGCGATGGAGAAATCGATCGCGCGCGGGGGGATGAATTCTCTGTTCGTGCTGATCCGCGAGGGTCCGCCGCTCGCATCGCGGCTGCCGGAAAACAAGCGCGATCGATCATCGATCGTTTTCTCGATTTCATCACGCCCCAAGGGCCTTCGCCGCTGCGCAGTCTCTGCATCGTGACGACACCGGAGAGCGGCGCTGTCGTAGCGTTGTATCCGTCGAGCTTTCCCAGCGACCGCAGCGAGACGATGTCGACCGGCACACTCGAGCTGTACCTCGGCCGGTACAACTACGAGATCACGCGCAGCGGTTATCTCGCGCTGCACGTGCCCGGAAGGACAGCCCGCAGATCAATGTCTCGCAGACATCGCATTGAATCCAATCAACGTGCGAAGCTGCTTCGGAACGCGGCCGGTCACGATCGCCACGCGGCAGCTGGCACTGTTATATCTCGCGCTTACCGGCGCATTCGCCTCATCGGTAGCGCTCGTGCTGCTGACGGACTTGCGCACGCGCGCGCGTTCCCCGGTCAACTCTCGATAAACCCGCGCCAACAAATCGGCAACGCCGCGTAGCCGCGGCGTTCGCAGTGGCATGATCGGCAACAGTCGCGCGCGCGGTTTCTTTTGCGCGCGCCTCGCGTCGAACGGACATGTCGATCTTCACGCTCGTCGTTGCCCTTCTGGCCCAGTTGGCGCTGCCGGTGGCGCCGGCGCAGTACGACGCGTTGAAGCGCGACGCGGAGGGGTACTACGCGGAGAAGTCGTTTCAGCGGGCGCACGACCTTTACGCGCAGGCTGCGCAGCTCGATCTTCCGGCGGGGGAGCGGCGGTGGGTGGAAATGCGGCTCGCGGACACCAGCTGGCGCGCCGACGACTCGCCTCCGTATCAGTCGTCACCGCGCGACCGGACCCTGGCCGTGCTCGAGGATCTGATCCGCAAGAGCGACGACGCTCACGACCGCGTCTGGGCCGAGGCCCACGAATCCCTCGGCGACTACAACACCGTTCTCCTGTGGCCGAAGAACTACGCCGCCGCGTTGCAGCACTACACGGCGGCGCTCGAGTGGTGGGCGGAGAGCCGCGACCTTGCCGTCGCCCGCGCGCGCTACCTCGCCATCGTCTTTCGCTTCGCCGAGACCTATCCGAACCTGCCGACAGAACTTCTCGCCAATGCGCTCGGCGTCGCCGACGCGCCGCGCGACCGCGATCGCGCCCGCCTCCTTCTGGCCCGCCGCCTTCTCGACGAGCGGAAGCCGGAGAGCGTCGAGCGCGGCCTCGAGCACCTCGACATCCTGATTCGCGAGGGACGGCAGGGGGCGTATTACGACGAGGCCCTCTTCGCCGCCGCGCAGCAGCTCTCGAACGGCGGCGGAGTCATCGTCGTCGACGGCGGTGGGAGCGGCTACCGGCAAGACTACGTCCGCGCCCTCGAGCTCTATCGCCGCATCGTCAACGAATACGGGCCGCGCGACTCCGCGCGCTACGACGTGGCGAAGAAGGCCATCGAGGAGATCACGCGGCGGAGCGTGAACGTCCTCGTGAGCTCGAACTTCCTTCCCGCGTCCGAGCAGCAGTTCATCCTGACGTGGCGCAACGTCAAATCCATCGAGCTGGCCATCACCGCCGTCGACATGGTCCGCGACGCGCGGCCGGCTGCGAATCAGCCCTGGAAGTGGGAGGATGTGCTCAACGTCGAAGGACAGCGCGTCGTCCGCCGCTGGACCTTCGAGACCAACGACCGCGGCGACTACGCGCCCGGAACCGAGGCGATGCGCATCGCGCCGAAGCTTCCGCCGGGCGCGTACATCGTCTCGGCGAGCGGCGGCGGCAACGCGGCCCGGCAGCTCCTCCTCGTCAGCGAGACCGCCATCGTCACGCACAACTTCGGCGAGCGGCTGCAGATCTACGTCGCGAACGTCATCACCGGTGAGCCGGTGGCGGGGGCGCGCGTACGCGTGCTGCAGAATCGGGGATATCAAACGTACGACGCGGAGACGAACGAGAGCGGCCTTGCCGACGTCACTCTCCGCGACCACGACGCCGGCTCCACGCTCATCACCGCCGCGCGCGGCGCGCAGCAGGCCTACGAGATCACGAACGTCTACTTCCAGCGAGAGCAGAACCGTCCCGAGTGGCGCATCTACGCGTTCACCGACCGCCCCGCCTTCCGCCCCGGCGAGACCGTGCACTGGAAGATCATCGCCCGTACGCGCCAGGGCGGCCCGGAGTGGCAGACGCCCGCCGGCCGCACGTTGAACTGGTCCATCGTCAGTCCGCGCAACGAAAAGGTGGCCTCCGGCGTGGCCACGCTCAACGCCTTCGGGAGTTTCTGGAGCGACCTGCCGGTCACGGCGGCCATGCCGCTGGGGCACTATCGCATCGAATTCTCCACCGACGAGTCGGAGCAGTCGTACGCCGGCGCCGCGCACCTCTTCAGCATCGAGGAGTACAAGCTGCCGGAGTTCGCGGTGACGGTGACGACGCCGGAGGAGAACGGCAAGAAGAAGCAGTTCCGCCTCGGCGACACAGTCGAAGCCACCGTCGAGGCGAAGTACTACTTCGGCGGTCCGGTCGCGAATGCCACCGTGGAGGTCGCGGTCAACGAGTATCCGTACGTCCGCACCTGGAATCCGTGGCACCAATACGACTGGCTTTACGAGCCGCCGCGCTTTCCGGATGACGGCGGGGGGTCGAAGCAGACGAGCCAGACGCTGCGGACGGACGCGAACGGCCGCGCCGTGGTGCGCATCGAGACGAGCCGCGACGGCGGCGACAAGACGTTCGTGATCGACGCCAGCGTCACCGACGCCTCGCGGCGCGAGGTCTCGGAAGTCGGCGAGGTTGCGGTGATGAAGCAGCGCTACAGCGTAGTTGCGCATCCGGAGCACTACGTTCGCCTTCCCAACGAGCGCGCCTCCATCGTCTTCAACGCCGCCGACGCGAACAACGAGCCGGTGCAGACCAGCGGCACCGTGACGCTCTACCGGCGCACGTGGGAGAGGGGGACGTACCGCGAAGAGCTGCTGTCGACGACGACGCTGACGACCGACGCGAACGGGACGGCGACGTTCACCTTCACGCCCGCGCGCGTCGGCTACTACACGGCGAAGTGGTCGAGCGAGGACCGCGATCCGAAGAGAGCGCTCCAGGCGCGCGACGTCGTCACAGCCGAGGGGTCGGTGTGGGTGAGCGAGCGCGCCACGCGCGACGTCGGCTATCACTCCGCGGGGCTCGACATCATCGTCGACCGCGACACCTTCCGTGTCGGCGAGACCGCGGCGGTGCTGATTGCCACGCCGGCCAGCGGGCGCTGGGTCTTGGTGAGCACGACCACCGACAGGCTGGAGTCGACGCAGGTCCTCCACCTCGACGGCACGGTGAAGCTCCTGCAGATCCCGATCGAGCAGCGCCACGTCCCGAACTTCTTCATCACCGTTTCGTCGATCTTCGACCGCGTCCTGTCGGCGGACATGAAGCGCATCGTCGTTCCGCCGGCGGAGCGCTTCGTCGCCGTCGACGTGCGCGCCGACCGCGACGCCTACGAGCCGCGGCAGAAGGGGACGGTTACGGTGACGACGCGCGACGCCGCCGGCAACCCGGTCGCGGCCGAGGTGGCGCTGTCGGTCGCCGACGAGGCGGTCTCCGCCATCCAGCAGGAGACCGCCGGCGATCCGCGCCGGTACTTCTACGAGGATGTCCGCTGGATGAGCGCGACCGTGTACTCGAGCGCGATGGCGCAGCACTACGCGAAGCTCGTCGTCAACGAGAAGGGGATGCTCGCGCCGGAGAAAGAGCCGGGATCGAAGGAAGCGAAGGCGGAGGCGACGCCCGACGGTCTGCTACTCCCGTACTTCGACGTCGATGGCGGTGTCGCCGGAGGCCGCCAGTCGGTCGCCGAATCCGTCACCGTGACGGCGGAGTCGCCGGCTGTCGACACGCTCGCGGCTGCCGCGTTGTTGAAACGGGGCGGCGGGCTGGAGCCGATCGAGGTCATCGTCCGCAGCGACTTCCGCTCCACGGCGTTTTGGAAGCCCGACCTCGTCACCGACACGAACGGCACCGCCACCGTCAGCGTCGACTATCCCGAGGCGCTGACGACGTGGCGGGCCACGGCGCGCGCCGTCACGGCCGGCACGGACGTCGGCATGGGCTCGTCCACGACGCGCACGAACCTTCCGCTGATCGTCCGCCTTCAGGCGCCGCGCTTCTTCGTCGCCGGCGACCGCGCCGTTGTCTCGGCCGTGATCAACAACAACAGCGATGCGGTGATGACGATCGCGCCGTCGCTCGACGCCAAGGAGGTCGTGGTGACGGGCGGCGGCGCTGCGGCGGTCGAGGTGCCGGCGAAGGGCTCGAGCCGCGTCGACTGGACGGTCCTCGCCGAGCGCGCCGGCACGGCCACGCTACGCGTGACCGGGCGCGGCGCCACGCGCGGCGATGCCATGGAGAAGACGTTCCCCATCTTCGAGCACGGCATCGACAAGCTCGTGGCGCGCTCGGGCAAACTGCGCGGCGCCGAAGCGGTGGTGAAGCTCGATCTGCCGCGCGAGCGCCGCGCCACGGAGTTGACCGTGCAGATCGCGCCGACGCTCGCGTCGACCATGCTCGACGCTCTGCCGTATCTGCTCGATTATCCCTACGGCTGCACCGAGCAGACCATGAGCCGCTTTCTCCCCGCGGCCGTCGTGGCGCGCACGCTGCGGTCGCTCGGCCGCGAGGCCACGCCGCCGGTGCTCCGCAAAATCGACGACGTCACCGCGGCGTCGATGGCGCGGCTGTACGACTTCCAGCACGACGACGGCGGCTGGGGATGGTGGAAGGAGGGGGGAAGCGATTCCTTCATGACCGCCTACGTGGTGTGGGGATTCTCGGTGGCCAAGGAGGCCGGGCTTCCGGTGAAGGATGCGGCGGTCGACAATGCCGTCAAGTACCTCGAGAACGCGTTGGGGAAGAGCGCGGGACAATACGACAACGAGGCGTGGATGCTCCACGCGGTGGCGGCGTGGCGGGTGGCGGCGCATCGCAGCGGCAACGGCGGCGTGGCCCGTGCCTTCGACGATGCCTGGACGCATCGCGACAGCCTCACGTCCTACTCGCGCGCGCTGCTCACCCTTGCCGCGCACGACCTGGGCGACGACGAGCGGGCCAAGGTTCTCGTCCGCAACCTCGAGGACGGCGTGAAAATCGATCGCACGCCCGATCAGTCGGTTCTCGTGCGCGGCGGCAGCTCCACCGCGGAGACGATCGCCACCGCGCACTGGGGCCACGACGGCTTCTGGTGGCACTGGTACGACGGGCCGGTGGAGTCGACGGCGTTCGCGCTGCAGGCGATCGTGGCCGTCGATCCGCAGAACGCGCTGGTCGAGCCGGCGATGAACTGGTTGTTCAAGAACCGCCGCGGCGCGCGCTGGAACAACACCCGCGACACGGCCGTGGCGCTCCTGGCGCTGAACGACTATCTGAAGCGCAGCGGGGAGCTTTCCGGCGACGCCGGCTTCACGCTGTCCGTGAACGGCCACGACGTCGCCTCGGCGACGATCACCGCGGCCGAGGCGCTCGACGCGCCGCGCCGCATCGCCATCGATCCCGCGCTCGTGCGCGACGGCGCGAACGAGATCACCATCCGCCGCACGTCTTCGGCAGGCTCGCTCTACTTCGCCGCCGAGGCGAGGTTCGTGTCGCTCGAAGAGCCGGTCAAGGCGGCGGGGAACGAGATCTTCGTCCGCCGCGAATACTTCCGCCTCGTCCCGCATCCGACGCTCCTCAAAGGCGTCGTCTACGACAAGGTGCCGCTCCTCGACGGCGGCACGGTCGACAGCGGCGAGCGCATCGAGGTCGTAGCCACGGTCGACGCGAAGAACGACTACGACTATCTCCTCTTCGAGGACCTGAAGCCGGCCGGCTTCGAGGCCGTCGCTCTGGAGAGCGGCATCAATCTGTACGCGCAGGATTCCGCCGGCACACGCAGCACGTGGGTCTACCAGGAGCTGCGCGACCGCAAGGTGGCGATGTTCATCGATCACCTGCCGCAGGGGCTGTGGGAGATCCGCTACACGTTGCGCGCCGAGGTGCCGGGATCGTTTCATGCGCTGCCGCTGCTCGGCGAGGCCATATACGTGCCGGAGGTGCGCGCGAACGGCGAGGAGGTGCGGGTGGAGGTGGCGGAGGGGCGGCGGTAGTATTGGCCCATGCAGCAAGAGCAGTCGTACGCGAATCACGCCCGTTACCTGCCGCTGTACCACTTCATCGTCGTGCCGCTCTTCGGGCTGCACTTCCTCGCCACAGTGGTCTACGCGTTCCTCCATCCACGCGACTGGATGAATTGGTGGCAGGTGGTCGTGGCCGTGGCGCTCTTGCTCTTCGTCTGGGCGGCGCGCCTCATGGCGCTGACGGTGCAGAACCGCGTCATCCGGCTCGAAGAGACGCTCCGCCTGCAGCGCCTCCTCCCCGACGATCTGCGCGGCCGCATCGGCGAGCTGCGGACGTCGCACCTGATCGCGATGCGCTTCTGCTCCGACGCGGAGCTCCCGGAGATGTGCCGCGCGGTGCTGAGCGGCGAGCTGCGCGAGCCCGACGCGATCAAGCGGAGCGTGAAGTCGTGGCGGCCCGATTGGTTGCGGGCGTGATGACCTGGAGGTAGGGAAGCGGCGCGGGCCGACACACCTCTACAGGAGGCCCGCCATGTCGATCTTCAGCCGCTTTTTCAAGCCCGGCGGGGACAAGCCCTCGGGCGTCGACGTCCGAGGAGTGCGCGTCATCCCGACGAAGTGCCCGATGTGCGGGATGGTCGGCGATTTTCCGTTCGAGCCCGACAAGCACGATTTCTGGGCGGTCGCGGAGCTCGACAAGAAGACGCACCTGCACATCCTCGAATGCCCGTATTGCCAGGCCGGCATGCTGCTGTGCATCCGCGACGGGCGCATGCTCGGCATCGAGGGCTACAAGGACGAGACGCCCGCCGACATGCTGGCGGCGATCGAGCGCGCCAAGGCGCGCTGGGCGTAGCGCCGCGCCGTGTCCCGCTATCGGTCGCCGGATACGCCGGCGCCGTCGGTCGACGCTCTGCTCGACCAGCTCCGCGACGAGCACCGCGACGGCTTTCTCTACCGCGGCCAGACGGAGGTGTACCCGCCTCCACTCATCCCGTCGGCGTATCGCCGCTACCGCCGCAACGGTGCGACGTATACGAGCGAGGCGCGCGAGTTCGCGTCGGCGCTGCGCAAGGACGGCCGGCACTTCGTCGGACTGGTGCCGATCAACCATCTCGCCGACTCGTTTCGCCTTTTCTCCCCGTCGCCGGAGCCGCCGCAGAGGCAGGAGGTCGAGCTCCTCGCGCGGCTGGTGAACGATCAATACCTGGCGCGGACGCTGGCCGGCGGCACCGGCGCGTTCGAAGCGATGCTGACGCCGCACGAAGCCATGCGATTTCGCGAGCGCTTCCCGCTGTGGAAGGAGGTCATCGACCACTACCACCGCGCCGAAATCCGCGACCTGCTCTTCATGCGCCCCTTCGGCTATCTCCTCGGGCAGGCGCTCGCGCAGCAGTACGGCTTCAGCTCCGAGATGCTCGACGTGACCGGAGATCCCGGCGTGGCCGGATTCTTCGCCACGCATCTCTGGCCGAAATACCTCGAGTCGCCGCGCGACGGCATCGGGATGATCTACCGCTTCCGCCCGCCGCTCCGCAGCGAGCCGCTCGACCTCGGTGCCTACAACTTCTATTCATGCCCGGCCGTGCTGCTCCTGGACGAGCTGATGGCGCGCTTCGTCCGTGATGACGTCGGCGATGTCGAGGCCATCCATCGGTTTCTGGTCGAGTCGTTCGAGCGCTATCACACGTGGCGGCGCTGGGACGACTTCGCCATCGCAAGGACGGTGCTCTCCGCCACGCGCATCGCCCGCCAGCGCGCCGGCTTCCTCGTGCCCGATCTGATCTACGAGGAATTCGGCGAGCAGCCGCACGCCGTCCGGGTGCGCCTGGCTGTCGAGGACATCGCCACACGCGACGGCACCGAGGCCTTCTACTTCCGTCATGGTCCGCGCTCACCGGCGTTGGCGGCGCGCGAGGAGCTGTGGCCGAACGAGTCGGACGCGCTCTTCGAGATGATCGGCAACGCCCTCCTCATCAGCGTGCTGCTCGACACGGGCGACATCCTCCCCAGCCGGATCGATCTCCTCGACCCCGGTTACGATCCGCGCCCCTGACAGTGATGTGGTACATTGCCCCACACACAGCAATTGGAAAAAGGCCGGCGCCACGCGCCGGCTTTTTTTTTACATCGAGAGAGGGGTCCGAATCATGGCCAATAAAGGCCCGATCGAGCGTCTGGCGGCGCGGCGGAACTGCCCGCGCTGCAACTTCGAGAAGACGGCGGGCAATGCGCTCTGCCGGCGCTGCCGCTACAAGCTGCCGGCGAACATGCGCGAGCCGCTGGAGAAGATCGTGACAAAGGAGACGGGCGTCGTGGAGCGCGCCCTGCGCGCCGCGGCGCGGTACTTCGACGTGCACTACACGTCGATCCGCCGCTTCGGCGGCGGGCGTCACGCGTTCTGAGTGGCGGCGAACCACAGCTCGACTTCGACGATCACGTGGTCGCCGACGTACTCGGTGTCGAGCACGGTGATGTCGCGCAGCCGGTGGATCATGCTCAAGCGCTCGAGAAGATCGTTCGCGGTCGAGCCGATGCACTCGAAGCGCGCGATGACGCGATTGCGGTCGGCTTTGATCCTCAACGTCTTCACGCCCGGCGGGATGGCGTTGATCAGGCCGCGCTTGATCTCCGCCGGGAGCGGAAGGCCGACGAACATGTCGCCCGGCTCCGCGACGGCGACGGGCATCGCCTTCGCGCGGTCGCCGGCGGCGCGCAGCGTGTGCGCGTTCCAGTCGGCTTCGACGATGGCGATGCGTCCGACGCCGACGTCGACGTCGCGCTCGAGCGACTCGCGGCCGCAGCGGAGCGTCACGCGCGCCGGTCCCGGCGCGACGCTGTCGAAGAGCGCGGCGCCGTCGACGACGTCGAGCTCGCGCTCGCCCAAGATCGCCGTGCAGACGCGCCGCGACGTGCGCACTTCGATGCCGCCGCGCCGCGTCGTCTGCGCGTGCAGCCAGAGCGAGGAGATGTCGACGGTCGCCCCTTCGAATTTCTTCACGTCGACCGGCAGCGTGGCCGCGCCGCCGTCCGGCACCTGCAGCGTGAGCTGGTGCACGCCCGGCTCGACCGGGCAGATGTGCAGCCCTCCCTCCTCGGCGTTGGTGACGCCGTGCGTTACGCCGTCGAGCATCACCACGACGCCCGGCTGCGTCCGCACGAAGACCTCGGCGAAGAGGATGGCGATGACGGGGAGCATTGACGCCGCATTCTAATGCGGCGCCAGCGGGTCCAGCCCACGCACAACTACCCGGATCTGCTCGTCCGTCAGCTTGTCGATCTGCGGCATCGGCGGCAGCGCCGCGTCGTAGCCGGCGATCTCGCTGCGGTGCTTCTCCATCCACGCGCCGATTTCCGCGGCCAGCTTGCCGTTCGCTTTCGAGTGCGTGTCATCGCCGCCGATGTCGTTGTCGAGCACACTCGCCAGCGCCTGCCGCGGCGCCGGCGCGAGCGCGATCTCGGAGAGCTTGGCGCGGTACTCGAGCTCCCACGTCGCGTACTTTTTCCCCGAGGCGATGTCGATGGCGTGGCGGCCTTCGTGAAGTTGCATCTGGGAGGTGAACTCGTCGCGCTCGATGCGCGCCAGAAAGGCGTCGCGGCTGCGGGTCTCCGCGAGCACCGAGTCGAGGTACTGCCGCTCCAGCCGCCGGGCCAGGCCGGGGAAGAACTGGATCGGCTTCTCCTTCGCGCGCTGCACGTCGCGGGCGGTCTCCTCCGCGATCCGCCGGTCGTCCTCGGCGCGCAGCTCGGCGTCGGTGACGCGCTCCCAATTCCGCAGCGGCGCGTCGGCGTAGCGCGGGCGCACCTGGTAGATCTCCTTCGCCGTCCCCCAGCCGCCGTCGCCGGTCGTGCCGTCGTTCGCCCACTGGGAGAAGCCGTTCGACACGATCGCGTCGAGCACGACGAAGCGCTTGCTCCCGCGCTGCCCGTACTGCTCGACCGAGAGCGTCGTGTCGGCGACGATGTGGCCCATGTGCATGTCGGCGTGCTTGCCGGTGTGTCCACCGATGGCGTAGAGGCCGAAGCGCTTCGCGTAGTCGTCTTTGCGATTGCCGAGCTCCTTGGCCACGCCGTCGCGGAGGACGCTCTCGCGCTCGTTGCCGAGCGCAATCTGGCGGTAGTACTCGTTCGTGAGCGACTCGATGCGGTGGAGCATCGCGGCGTACGCGGCGACGTCGCTGTCGGGCGCGACGAGCGCGGCCTCGTCGAAGAAGCGGATGCCGGCAAGCGCCTGCGCGAGCTCGGGCCGCTCGGCGTCCGTCCCTTTCCACGCCGGCAGGATGCGCGCGAGCGTCGCATGCGCGGCGGCGATCGCCTCCGGCGGGCCGGCGAATTTCGAGACGTGGTAGTAGGCATTGATGCCTTCG
>DATELQ010000088.1:0-82549 GCA_035276475.1 Thermoanaerobaculia bacterium
ACCGACATCTTCTCCGACCTTTTCGGCGGCGGCGGATATGAGGCCGGACCGCAGCGCGGCGGCGACGTCGAGGCCGAGGTGACGATCGACTTCCGCGATGCCGTGCTCGGCACGACGATGGAGCTGTCGATCGCGCGCGGCGGCGACACGCCGAGTGCGGTCAAAGTGAAGATCCCCGAGGGAGTCAGGGACGGACAGAAAGTCCGCCTCCGCGGCAAGGGCGCGCCCGGCATCGACGGCGGACCGTCCGGGGACCTCAACCTCCTCGTGCACGTGCGGCCGCATCCGTTCTTCGAGCGCCGCGGCGACGACATCCACATCGAGCTCCCGATCACCGTCGGCGAAGCGATCCGCGGCGCCGAGGTCGAGGTGCCGACGATCCACGGCCCGGTGCGCGCGCGCATCCCGGCGGGGACGCAGAGCGGGCAGACCTTCCGCATCAGCGGAAAGGGCGTGAAGAACAAAGGCGACCACTACTACCGCGTGATCGTGAGCGTGCCGAAGCAGGCCCCCGCCGAGGCGGTCGAGCAGATCGACGCGGCGTACGACGCGAATCCGCGCGCGAACCTGAAGACGGCGTTGTGATCAAACCAGGGCAAATCTTCGTCATCGGCGACTCGCACATCGGCCTCGGCGACGGCAGCGAGCAGCCGATCGTGGCCTGGCTCGACCGGCTCGAGGCGCTCGCGCCGCGCGCGCTGTACCTGAACGGCGATCTCTTTCACTACCTGATCGCCGACAACAAGTTCGTGACGCGCTCGGTGGAGCTCGTGTTCGAGCGGTTGCGTGCGCTGCGCGACCGCGGGGTGCCGATTCACTACGTCGAAGGCAACCGCGACTTCTTCCTCCGCGGCTCCTTCGCCGAGGCGGCGGTGACGGACGTGGCGCTCGAGTACGGCGTGCGCGCGGGCGCGCACAACTACCTCATCGTCCACGGCGACATGATCAACGACCGCGACTACCCCTACCGCTTCTGGCGCTTCGCCTCGAAGAATGCCTTCTCGCGCCTGGCCCTGAAGCTGATCCCGAAGACGACGGCGAAGAAGTTCGTCGACGGCGTGGAGCGCAAGCTGGCCAAGACGAATTTCAAGCACAAGTCGCGGCTTCCGATGGAGCAGTTCGAGGAGTACGGGCGTCGCCGCAGCGCGGGCGGGTTCACGGATATCGTGTTCGGGCACTTTCACCAGAAGTTCGTGCAGGAGCTCGGCGGGGCGACGGTCTCGATTCTGCCGCCGTGGTACGAGACCGGCGAGGCGATGGTGATCGATCCTTCGACCGGCGACTTTTCTTTCGCATCCATATGATCGTCACGTTTCTCGGCACCGGCACGTCCACCGGCGTTCCTGTCGTCGGCTGCCGCTGCCGCGTCTGCACGTCGCCGCATCCGAAGAACGCGCGGCTGCGGCAGTCGGTGAAGATCGAGGCGGACGGCAAGCACTTCCTCATCGACACGACGCCGGACCTGCGCCTGCAGCTTCTCCGCGCGCCGATTCCGCGCCTCGACTTCATCCTCTTCACGCACTCGCACTCCGATCACCTCATGGGCCTCGACGACATCCGCCCGTTCAACTTCCGGCAGCGGACGTCGATCGCGGCGTACGCGAGCGCGCCGACGGCGAACGCGATCCGCCGCGCGTTCAGTTACATCTGGAACGACTCGCAGATCGGCGGCGGGAAGCCGCAGCTGGAGCTGGTCGAAGTCGACGGGCCGTTCCGCGCGATGGGGATCGACGTCGTCCCGATCCCCGTGCAGCACGGCGACTGGACGATTCTCGGATACCGCATCGGCCCGTTCGCCTACATCACCGACACGAACGGCATCCCCGCGACCTCGCGCGCGCTGCTCGACGGGATCGAGGTGCTGGCGCTCGACGCGCTGCGGCCGTCGCCGCCGCATCCGACGCACTTTACGATCGGCGAGGCCGTCGAGGTGGCGCAGCAGATCGGCGCGCCGACGACGTACCTCATCCACCTCACGCACGAGGTCGACCATGACGAGGTCGAGGCGACGCTGCCGGAAGGCGTGCACCTGGCGTACGACGGGTTGACGCTGGAGTTCCCGTGAGGGTAATTCCGCGCGTCGAGCATCTCGACGCCACGGTCACCGCCCCGCCGTCGAAGTCGTACTCGGTCCGCGCGCTCCTCCTCGGCGCGCTCGCCGAGGGGACGACGCTCGTGACGAACTGCCTCGACGCGGACGACACGCGCTACGCGCTCGAGGCGCTGCGCACGATAGGCTTCGCGATCCGCGGCAATTTCAAGGAAGGGGTGGAGATCGGCGAGCGCGTCAGCATGTCGGCGAACGACGTCGAGCTCTTCGTCGGCAACGCCGGCACGGCGATGCGCTTCTTGACCGGCATTCTCGCGTTCGTGCCGGGGCGGTTCATCCTCGACGGCGAGCAGCGGATGCGCGAGCGGCCGATCGGCGACCTCGTCGAGGTGCTGCAGCGCATCGGCGCCGAGGTCGAGTACGCGGGGCGGGAGGGCTACCCGCCGCTGCGCATCCGCGGCAAGAAGATGCGCGGCGGGTTCGACGTCGAGATCGCCGCCGACACCTCCAGCCAATTCGCCTCGGCGTTGATGATGGGCGGGGCGACGCTGCCCGAGGGGATCACGCTGCGGCTGACGTCGGTGGCGAGCGCGCCGTACCTCGACATCACGGCGAGCATCCTCTCGGCGTTCGGCGTCGAGGTGTCGCGGCGCGGCGAGGTCATTCAGGTTCGGGGCGGGCGGCTGCGGCGCGATGCGTACGCGGTCGAGGGGGATTACTCCTCGGCGTCGTACTGGTTCGCCGCCGCCGCGGCGACTCGCGGCGTTGTTCGCGTGAATGGGTTGACGTTGCCGAGCGCGCAAGGCGACGCGAAGTTTTTGGAGATGATGGAACAAATGGGCTGCGTCGTTGACGGCACGACCGTCACAGGCGCCGAGGTCCTCCGCGGCGGCACCTTCGACTGCAACGCCACGCCCGACCTCGTCCCGACGCTCGCCGCCATCGCGCCGCTGGCGGCGCAGCCGGTCGAGATCGTCAACATCGCCAACCTGCGCGTGAAGGAGTCCGACCGCATCGCCACCGTGACCGAGGAGCTGCGCCGCCTCGGCGCGCGCGTCGAGGAGCGGCCCGACTCGATGCGCATCGAGCCGGGCTGGGGCAGTGATGCCGTCACGGTCGAAACCCACAACGACCACCGCATCGCCATGGCCTTCGCGATCGCCGGCCTGGCGCGCGGCAACGTCACCATCGCTAACGAGCAGGTGGTATCGAAGTCGTATCCAAGGTTCTGGAAAACGCTGGACGAAATCCTCGCGCGCTGAAAATGCGCATGGCGTCGTCCGACTGGCAATACTCCACGAACCGCCGCGCCGCCTTCGCGTGCTTCGACGCCTTCACCACGGCGATCGGATAGACCACCTGCTCCTGCAGGGTGAAGGCGATCTTCGTCCGCTTCGCCAGGCGCGCGTCGGTCGCGTAGACGAAGGCCGCGTCGGCGCCGCCGCTCTCCACCAACGCGAGCGCCGCGCGCACGTTCTCGCACGGCACGAGCCGCGACTCGATGACCTCGTACATCCCGGCGCGCTGCAGCGCCAGCTTCGCGTAGACGCCGGCGGGGACGGCGGTCGGGTCGCCGATGGCCACGCGGTCGAGCGTCAGTAGGTCGCGCAGCGACGTCAGCGGCCGGTCGCTGACGACGACGAGCGTGTTGCCGAGGAGCGACTGCCGCGCTTCGAGGGAGTCTTTGATCGACGCCGGGGTCCGCTCGTCCGCCGATAGGAAGACGTCCACCGGCGCGCCTGCCTTGATCTTCTGCGCCAGTACGTTCGAGCCGGCGAAGGTGAAGACGACGTGCTCGCCTCCCTGCGCCTCCCACGCCTGCGCCACCTCGGTCAGCGCTTCCTTCAGGCTGATGGCCGCCGCAACGTTGAGCTCGCGAGGGCCGCGGGCGCAGCACGCCAGCAAAATCGTGCCGGCCAGAACCTTGCGGATCATTTCGCTACAATAGCGCGCCTCCCGTGCCGACCTGGTATCTGCTGTTGGCGCTCCTCTTCATCGTCGCGAACGGCTTCTTCGTGGCCGCGGAGTTCGCCATCGTCCGCGTGCGCCCGACGCAGCTCGCGGAGATGGCGGCCGAGGGGAGCGCGCGGGCGAAGATGGCCCGGCGCATCACCAAGCGCCTCGACAGCTACCTCTCCGCGGTGCAGCTCGGCGTCACCCTGGCCTCGCTGGCCCTCGGCTGGGTCGGTGAGCCAGCCTTCGCGGCGCTGCTGCTGCCTCGGCTGGAGCGTTTCGGCGTTTTCGCGCCGTCGATCGCGCACTCCATCGCCGCAACGGTTGCGTTTACGCTCATCACGTGGCTGCACATTATCTTCGGCGAGCTCGGCCCGAAGTACCTGTCCATCGATAAGACCATCGGCGTCGCGCTCGCGATCGCGCATCCGCTGCGCGTGTTCTATGTCGTCATGTACCCGTTGATCTGGGTGATCAACCGGACGGCGAACGCAATCCTTGGCGCGATCGGCATCCGGCCGGCGAGCAAAGAGGAGATGGTCCACTCCGAGGAGGAGCTGCGCCTGATCCTGGCGTCTTCGGAGAAGGCGGGCGTGCTCTCCGAGGAGAACCGCGAGATCATCGAAGGCGTCTTCGAGTTCTCGAAGCGGACGGCGCGGCAGATCATGGTGCCGCGCACCGACGTGGCGGTGCTGTCGACGACGAAGTCGATCGAGGAGAACCTCGAGATCATGCGCACGACCCGGCACACGCGCTATCCGCTGTGCGACGGCTCGCTCGACCAGACGATCGGGCTGATCCACGTGAAGGATCTGTTTCTCGCGCAGCTCCGCGGGCCGGGGCGGCCGCTGATCGAGCTGAAGCGCGACATTCTCTTCGTGCCGGAGAACAGCACGGTGGACGCGTTGCTGTCGCAGTTCATCGAGCACAAGACGCACATGGCGGTGGTGCTGGACGAGTACGGCGGCGCCTCGGGGATCGTGTCGCTGGAGAACATCACGGAAGAGCTCTTCGGGCAGATCCAGGACGAGTTCGACCGCGAGCGCCCCGAGATCGAGCCGCTCGGCAACGGCCGCTACCGCGTGCGCGGCGACTACCTGATCGAAGATCTCACCGCGCGGCTGAAGGTGGACGTCGGCGAGCCGGCCGAGGAGACGATCGGCGGCTACGTGGCCGCGCGCCTCGGGCGCGAAGTCGCCCCCGGCGACCGCACGACGCTGGGCGACCTGCAGATCGACGTCGTCGACGCCGAGCGCTTCCGTGTGCGCTGGGTGATCGTGCAGGCGCCCGCGCCCGAAGTCGAGGAGGAAGCGGAAGAGCCTACCGCTTGAATACCCCCACGATCTTCTGCCACGTCCGCGAGATCACGTTGCCGCTGTGCTCGTGCTCGTGCCGCTGGTGACCATGCCGCGCCACGCGCGAGTCCTTCAAAATCCGGTCAGTTTCTTGGATTCGCATGGGATGAAGAAGAGCGAGCGGCGTGCCATCAATCGTCTTCATTGCTGTCGACTTTGAGCGCCTTGTCGTGCCACTCGCAGACGATCTCCACCACACGCTCCGGCTCGTCGACGATGTGGATGCTGTCGACGTCCTCCTGGGTGATGTTGTTCGCTTCGAGCACGCGCTCGCGGAGCCATTGGATCAGCCCGCCCCAGTAGCCGCTGCCGAACAGAATGATCGGGAAGCTCGTGATCTTCTTCGTCTGGATCAGCGTCAGGGCACCCATCAACTCGTCTAACGTCCCGAAGCCGCCGGGGAAGGTGATGAACGCCTCCGAGTACTTGATGAACATCGTCTTCCGCACGAAGAAGTAGCGGAACGTCATGGCCTTGTCGACGAACTCGTTGATCTTCTGCTCGAACGGCAGCTCGATGTTGCAGCCGATCGACATCGCGCCGGCCTGCTTTGCGCCCTTGTTCGCCGCCTCCATGATTCCCGGGCCGCCGCCGGTGATGATGGCGAAGCCGGCGCGGCCGAGAAGCTCCGCCGTCTTTACCGCGGCGCCGTAATACTCGTTCGAGAGCTTCGTGCGCGCGGAGCCGAAGATCGACACCGCGGGGTAAACGTCCGCCAGATGATCGAAGCCGGCCACGAACTCGCTCGTGATCCGCAGCACGCGCCACGACTCGCTCTGCAGGCGCGTCTCACGGCTGGGGCGGTCGAGGAGCTTGCGGTCTTCGAGCGCCTCGCGCGGCTTCGGTGGGATGTGGATTTCGTGGGCGTCTTTGATTTCCATCGTCCGATTCTATTTCGCCATGCGGATCACGGCCGACCGCTCGAGCTGGTCGCCCCTGATGTCGAGTTGTGCGGCGCGCACGCGGATCGGTCCCGTCTGCGCGGCGCCGCCGAAGTGCGCCTGCACGTCGAGGTGCAGCCGCGCGTCGGAGCCGACGCCCAAGGCGTTGATCGAGTAGTGATAGAGGTTGGAGCCCGTGTTGCGGATCAGGTTCACGCCCGTGCCGTGCACCTCCTTCGTCACCGACACCTGCGGCGGCACCTCGACGTCGACGAAGACGTTGCCGACGGCACCGATCCCGCGGTTGCTGACGATCACGTCGATCGCGCCGGTGCCGTTTTCCGGCAGCTCCGGCGGCGCGAATACGCTCAGCCGCAGCGTCACTCCCTCGGCCGTCAGCGGAGCGCCGCCGCCGCTTTGGCATCCGGCGAGCACGAGCAACAGAACGATCGCGATCTTGCGCATGCGCGCGTTTCCGTGCAAAGTCCACTCCCCATGAGAGTCTTCCTCGGCGTCGACGGCGGAGCGTCGAAGACTGCGGCGCTCGTCACCGACGAAAGCGGCAAGTCGCTCGGCACCGGCCTGGCCGGTCCGTCGAACCACCTCCGCGTCGGCATCGAGACCGCCGCGCGCAACATCGAGCGCGCCGTCAACAAAGCCCTCGTCGCCGCCGACGTCGCCAGCCGCGAGATCGTCTGGGCCTACTGCGGCATCGCCGGCGCCGATCATCCCGCGCACCGCCAGGAGATCGTCGACTCGCTGCAGATCTTTTTTCCGCGCGGCAACTTCACCGTCGACAACGACGCGCGCATCGCCTTGACCGGCGCGGTCGGCTTCGGCGCCGGCATCGTCGTCATCGCCGGCACCGGCTCCGTCGCCTTCGGCCGCAACGACGCCGGCGAGGAGGCGCGCGCGGGCGGATGGGGACCGATCATCGGCGACGAAGGGAGCGGCTACTTCATCGCCCGCACCGGCCTGAGCGCGATCCTCCGCGCCTTCGACGGGCGCAGCAAGCCGACGCAGATGACGGAGATGCTGCGCAGCGAATATCACCTCGAGCCGCGCGACCTGCCGCGCGCGATCTACGCGCAGACGACGCACGCCGACGACATCGCGCGCTTCGCCAAGCTCGTCTTCGACGCGGCCGACGCCGGCGACGCCGTGGCGCGCTCGATCCTCGACCTCGCCGCGCAGCAACTCTCCACGTGCGTCCTGGCCGTGGCGCGGCGGCTGAAGATCGATGACGATGCCTTCCCGGTCGCGTACGTCGGCGGCGTCTTCAACGCCGGCGAGACGCTGCTCGCGCCGATGCGTACGGCGATCGCCGCCGAGGCGGTGAAGGCGACGCTGCAGCCACCGCTGAGGACGCCAGTCGAGGGCGCGGCGCAGATGGCCATCCGCGCTGCCGAGAGCCCACGCCCTGAACGCTCGCGCGACATTACCGAAATTTCACAAGTTCAGAGTTGACAATCCTCCTCTCCGGGCAAACACAGCCGCCGCTACTCCGCGGCTTCTTCAATCCGAACGCGACGGCGGCGACGGTGCACCTCGAGCTCCGCGGCCCCGACGGCGCGCTCCTGGACAGAACACGCTGTCCTTGCAGCCGCTCTCGCAGCAGCAGAACGGCATCGGCGGCTACTTCCCCGGCGCCGACATCTCGAACGCGGCGAACTTCACGCTGACCTTCGACAGCAGCGCGCCGATCGACGCGTATGCCTCCGTGGTCGACAACAAGGCCGGCGATCAGATTTTCGTGGGGGCGCAGGAGGATACGGGCGTGGCGCAGCCATAATCCCCGCGTGATCCGTTTTGCCCGCGAGCGCGTCTTCGAGCTGATCGCGGCCGCGCTCGCGGCCTTCGTTCTCCTCACCGGCCGTGTCACGCCGCGCGCGGCGTTGCGCGCGATCGACGCCGACCTCCTCCTCGTCCTCTTCGCGCTCCTCGTCGCGGTCGAGATCGTCCGCGCCTCCGGCTACCTCGACCTCGCCGTAGCGAAGACCGTCGCGCGCTTTCACACAACGCGGGGCTTCGGCTTCGCGCTCATCGTCATGACCGGCGCGCTGGCGGCGCTCGTCACAAACGACGTCACGCTCTTCGTCGTCATCCCCTTCACCGTCGTCGCCTCGCGCTTCTCCGACTTCGACGTCGAGGACACCGTGATCCTCGAAGTCATCGCCGCGAACCTCCTCGGATGCCTCACGCCGCTCGGCAATCCGCAGAACCTCTTCGTCTTCCACGAGTCCGGCTGGAGCGCCGCGCATTTCGTCGCCACGATGGCGCCGTTCGTCGCCTGCAGCTTCGCCGGGCTGCTCCTCGCGCTCTTTCTCCTCGGTCCATCGCGGCGGATGGAGAAAACCGATTCGCACCTGCCGCCGCGCAACGGGAAGATGGCCGTCGCCGGCGCGATCTGCTTCGCGCTCGTGCTGCTGGAGATCGTGCGTGTCGTCAACGCCTGGCCGGCCGCGATCGCCGCTGCCATCGCCGGCGTCATCTTTCTGCGACGACGCGCGCTCGACATCGACTTCTCGATCATCCCGCTCTTCTTTTTCGCCTTCATCGTCATCGCCGGGCTGCCGCGCGTGCGCATGACGAACCTCTTCTGGGCCGCGGTTGGGCTCTCGCAAGTCATCTCGAACGTGCCGGCCACCGTGCTGCTGTCGCCGTTCGCGCGCGGCGACTGGGCCACGCTGCTCTACGGCGCCAACGCCGGCGGCTGCGGCACGATCATCGCCTCCCTCGCGAACCTCCTCGGGTGGCGCATCTACGTCCGCGAGTCGAACCGCGACCGCCGCTTTTTCTGGCGGCTGACCGCGGTCAACGTCGCCTTCCTGGCCTGGGTCGTCCTCACTTCATACTTTTATCGCGGGCGGCTCTGAACTCGTCGCCGGGCAGCCAGTTCGGCATCTCCGCCGTGTTCGCCGCTTCCCATCCGAGCCAGAACCCGAGCTGCGCCATCTGCTGCGCCTCCGACCAGTCCCACTTCGGATCGAAGTTGTCGCTCGGCTCGTGGTAGTGATGCTCGCGGAAGTCCTCGGCCATCTTCTTTCCCCATCCGGCCGGCTTGCCGATCACGTCGAGGCCGGGATCGACCGACACCGCCGGGATGCCGACCTTGGCAAGGCTGAAGTGATCGGAGCGGTAGTAGTGGCCCTGCTCCGGCTCCGGGTCGGGAATGATCTTCAGCCCGAGGGCGCTCGTGATCTTCTGCGCGGCGGGATAGAACGTCGTCCGCTCGATACCGTTCATCGTCACGTCGCTGACGCGGCCGAGCTCGTAGATCATGTCGAAGTTGAGATCCATGGCGATGCGGCCCGCGGGAACGGGCGGGTTCTGCCCGAGGAAGGCCGAGCCGAGCAGCCCCTGCTCCTCGGCGGCGACGGCGGCGAAGTAGATCGAGCG
This sequence comes from Thermoanaerobaculia bacterium, assembly GCA_035276475.1. Taxonomy (GTDB): domain Bacteria; phylum Acidobacteriota; class Thermoanaerobaculia; order Gp7-AA8; family Gp7-AA8; genus DATDFB01. The sequence goes on from DATELQ010000088.1 coordinate 9,639, forward strand.
CTTCGGCACCGGCTTGGTCTGCGACCACACGCGCGCCAACTCCAAGAGGATCGCGCATCCCGAGGCGTTGTCGAGCGCGCCGTTGTAAATGTTGTCGCCGTGCTCGTCGGCCTTGCCGATGCCGAAGTGATCGTGGTGCGCGCTGTAGAGCACCGCCTGCGACTTCAGCTTCGCATCGCTTCCTTCGAGCTTGGCGACGACGTTGCCGGTGTCGAACTTGCGCAGCTTGCTGGCGATCGTGCCGGACAACTTGTAGCCGAGCGGCACCGGCTTGAAGTCGCGCGACGCGGCCGCCTTCGTCAGCTGAGCGAGATCGTGACCCGCGGCCTTGAAGAGCTTCGCCGCAGTCTGCTCCGTCACCCACGAGGCGAAGTGCAGCGCCGGCTGCCCGGGCTTCAGGCCGATGAACGATGTCTCCGTCCCCCACGAGTTGCTGACGACGCTCCACGGGTAGCCGGCCGCGTTGTTCGTGTGGATCAGGATCACGCCGCGCGCGCCGAGGCGCGTGCCCATCTCGTACTTGTAGGTCCAGCGGCCGTAGTACGTGCGCGCCTTTCCTTTGAAGAGATTCGGCTCCTGCGCGCTGGCCGGCGGATCGTCGACGAGCATGACGAGCGTCTTGCCCTTGGTGTCGAGGCCTTTGTAGTCGTCCCAGCGATACTCCGGCGCGACGACGCCGTGCCCGACGAAGACGACCTCGGAGTCGAGCGCGCTCTTCTCTTCCTGCGACTGGTCGGTGGCGACGAAGTCGTCGAGGTATTTGAGCGGGCCGATGGCCGGCGCGCCCGCCTTCGTGAACGAAACCGAGGTGCGCTCGGGGTCCATGGTGATGCCGATCAGCGGCACTTTCTGGATGAACGAGCCGTGGTCGCCGGCAGGTTTGAGACCGTACGCGGCGAACTGCGTGGCGATGTACTCCATGGCCAACTCGCCGCCGCGCGTGCCGGGGCCGCGGCCTTCGAGGAGGTCGCTGGCTAGGAACTTGTCGTGCGCCGCAATCGTGTCCTTGCGGATCGACTTCATCGCGGTTTGCACGGCTGGCGGCGCCGAGGCGGACGTCGCGAAGATCAGGAGAAGAAGGGGGAGTGGGAGCCATTTGCGCGTCATGCGGGGTAGCATATCGAACCTCAAGGTAAGCGATTCGAAGGCCCGGCGCGTCAGCTCGTCTTGAATTGAAGGAGGGTTTTGGAATGACCGCTCGTCGAATTTTCTCTGCCCTGGCTCTCGTCGCCCTGCTCGCCACCGGATTCGTCGCCGGCCGCGCCTCGGCCGACCAGCCGCGGATGCACGCGGCACTCGAGCACCTCCGCGCCGCGAAGGTGGAGCTCGAAGCCGCGTCCGACGACAAGGGCGGGCACCGCCGGAAGGCGCTCGCGCTGACGAAAGACGCGATTGACCAGGTCGAGCGCGGGATCGCCTTCGACCGCCGTCATTAGCTCGTCAAAGGGGGCAGGAAACTGCCCCCTTTTGTTACAAAACTGAGTCCGGCGACACGCATGAGCGTCTGAAGCTGCGAAAAAGTTGATCGGGAGGGTAGGGATTTCGGGACATAAATCACTCCTAGGAAGAGTGCAGTTTATGTACACCGAGGAATTGGATGTTTTCACCGAAAGTCGCCTCCCGCTCCAGGAACGGGTCGTCGACAAGCTTGCCGACATCATGTTTGCCAGCGACATGATCATCGACATGCTCAACGACCAGCGTTTCGAGAAGGCGCAGCAGCTCGAGACCGTCGTCCCCGCGGTCAAGCGGATCTACGACGAGGTCAACGGCCTAATGCGCAAGCTCACGGACTGAAGATCCGGCGGCGGCGGACCGACGTATCCTGCTCTGACGAGCAGCGCGCGATGAAGCCGCCTTTACGCGTCGACCTCGTTGTCCTCAACGAGATCGCGCGGATCGCCACGCAGGACCTGGAGCTGCGGCCGATGCTGCAGCGCATCACCGACACGCTCGCCCACACGTTCGACTGGCAGTTCGTCGCCCTTATCACCATCAGCGAGGACCGGAAGAGCTTCGTCTGCGAGGCCGTAACCTCGTCGATGCCGACGTTCGTCCACGTCGGCTACAGCCGTCCGCTCGGCAGCGGGGTCGTCGGCGAGGTCGCGGCGACGGGTATGCCGATACTCATCGACGACGTTCACGCGCACGAGAACTACATCGAGACGCTGCCCGGCGCGCTGTCGGAGCTCTGCGTGCCGCTCTTCCACGCCGGCCAGCTCGTGGCCATTCTGAATCTGGAGAGCACGCGGCTCGCGGCGTTCCACGACCTGATGCCGCTCCTTCTCACCGTGGCCGACCAGATCGCGCCGGCGATCGCGAACGCGCGCCTCTACACGGAGCTGAAGCAGCGCGCGAGCCTGATGGAGATGATGAGCGAGCTGTCGCGCACGGCGCTGGAGGCGACGGACCTCGATCAGCTGCTCGAGCGCGTCGTGGCGTATATCAAAGAGCGCTTTCCGATCGACGTAACGGCAACGCTCGGCAGCGCCGGCGCCGCGACGACGCAGTTCGACGGGCCGTCGCTCTCGGTTCCGATCGTCCACCACGGCGCGACTCTCGGCGTTCTGCACTTCGAGGCGCAGTCGTCGGATGCCTTCACGCCGGCGAACGTGCTGGCGTTCGAGGCGATCGCCGACCAGATCGCCGGCGCGATCAATCTCGCCTCGATCCGCCGCGATCTCGAAGAGGCGAACGCGCATCTGCAGCGGCTGTCGATGCTCGACGGCCTGACCGGCGTGGCCAACCGGCGGCGTTTCAACGAGGCGCTCGACGTGGAGTGGCGCCGTGGGATTCGCTCGAAGGCGCCGCTGTCGCTGCTGATGATCGACATCGACGCGTTCAAGCCCTACAACGACGCGCACGGCCACCAGGCCGGCGACGAGTGCCTCTGCCTGGTCGGCGCGACGCTCACCGAGTCGCTCCACCGCGCCGGCGACCTCGTCGCCCGCTACGGCGGCGAGGAGTTCGCCGTGCTCTTGCCCGAAACCGACGCCGAGCACGCGCTGCGCGTCGCCGAGATGCTGCGCGAGCGCGTGGCCGCCACAACGCCGGTAACGATCAGCGTCGGCGTCTCGACGATCACCCCAGACCTCGGCGGCGCGGCGTTCGTGCTCGTCGCCGACGCGGATGCCGCGCTGTACGAGGCAAAGCGCAGCGGGCGGAATCGGGTGGTGGGGCGCTAGGAGGCTAGGGCGACGAGGTCGTCGAGGCTCATCGACACGACCGCGTGAAGACGATGCACATCGACTGCGCGGTCGCGGTTCGCGATGAGCTCCCGCAAGTTCGTGGCGGTGACGAGTCGTTGTGCCGATTCGTGCTCGATCACTCCCTGATCGCCGAGATCGCGAAAGATGTTGCCGTACGTCTCGGGAACGATCAGCCCTGCCCCGCAGTCGAACGATCAAGCGGGAAATCGCCGGCGTATCGAGCCTCGCGCCACTCCCCAATCCGATCGTCCTGCTGCGTATTCAACAGCAGCGCATACGCGATACGGTCATCCGCGAGCAGAACCTCCCGCAGCGATTCGTCCATGGCGCCCATGTTACCGCCGCCGCCGCGGCTCCGAGTGCGGCGGCACCACCTCCACCCCTTGCTCCCCTCGCCGCCCGGCCGCGCCGCGGCGCGCTTTCTCCAGCGTCATGAGAAAGCCGAACGCCGGATCCTTGAACTGCAGGTGACGGAGCACGTGCCAGTGCTTGCGCACGTACGACTGCAGGTACGTGAGCGCGTGGCCCAAAGAAATAATGCGGCAGGGAGGAACGGCGTCGCCGGGGGGGAACGAGCCGAAGGCGATGAGGCGCACCACCACGCCCGCCCCCGACGTCGCGGTGCCGCGGTGGAGCAGATCCTCCACCACCGCCTCCTGATGCGACTCGTCGCCGAGGCGGCTGATCACCGCGCGCAGTACCTCGGGATTGCGGATTCCGGTGTTGATCCCCACCCGCCCTTCCTTCACCTCGCCGATCACCATGTCGATCGCGTCGGGCGGCGCGCCGAGGCCGGGATCGAGCTCGCCGAGGTCGAGGCCGCGCGGAGACTTGCGTCCGCGCCGCGGCATCGGCTGCCCCGTCGGCAATCCCGTCGGGAAGCGGAAGGCCAGCACGTCGATGTCCGTAATGCTTCGGACTCCGTTGCGGCCGGCCGACGCCACGATCGGATATTCGGCGGAGGTAAAGTATCCGTTCAGTTGCAGATAGGCTTGTACGAGCGCGACGGCATGATCCATACTGTTACAATCCTGTCATGGCTCCTTGCTACGACTGCAGCAAATGCCCTGCGTACTGCTGCAGCTACGACAAAATCAACGTCGATAAACGCGATATCAACCGTCTTGCCAAGCACTTCGGTATCGACGCGGAAACGGTCGTCAAACGCTTCACCAAGTCGTCGGACGACGGCCCCGTCCTCCGGCACCAGAAGGACAAGATCTACGGCACGATCTGCACCTTCCTCGACCTCAAGACCCGCCGCTGCACCATTTACGAGGCGCGGCCGGGCGTCTGCCGCGAGTATCCGGACCGTCCCCACTGCGGCTACTACGATTTTCTGAGATGGGAGCGGGAGTTTCAGGACGATCCGACGTTCGTTCCCCTCAAGCAAGGCTGAAATCGCCTGCTCGCCGCTTTATGTTATTTGCACCGATGTCGCGGAGACTGTTACCCGCGTTTCTGGTCGCCCTCGCCGCCGCGCCGCTGCTCGCCCAGACCGAGCAGCAGCAACAGCAGCGGATCACGGAATCGGTGTCGGTGGGCTACGTCATGATCCCGTTCACCCCGCTGAGCAACAAAGGGATCCCCATCGTCGACCTGAAGCCGCAGGAGGTCCAGCTCCTCGTCGACGGCCAGCCCGTGCCGAGCGACATGTTCGAGAAGTCGACGAACGCGCCGGTGTCGTTCACGATCCTCCTCGACAGCTCCGGCTCGATGGCGCTGGCCGGGAAGATGGACGCGGCGCGCGCGGCGGTCGGCGCGCTTTTGGCCCACCGCCATCCGGGCGACGACTTCGCGCTCTACGTTTTCTCCGACACGGAAGCGCGCGAAGTTGTGCCCTTCACCGAGGAGCCGGCGAAGATCACGCGGGCCCTGGGCGACGTGAAGCCGTACGGCAAGACGGCGTTCTTCGACGCGCTGGCGACGATGCCGGAGCGCAGCCGCCTCGGCAAGAATGCTTCGCGCGCGATCATCCTGCTCAGCGACGGCATCGACAACGCCTCCACGCTCACGCGCGGCGCGCTGGCGCGGATGCTCCAGGGCGTAGCCGTGCCGATCTACCCGCTCGGCATCCGCGATCCGCACGAGATGCCGTCGGGCAATCGCGAGGAGCTGTCGGACCTCGATCTGCTCCGCGAGGTCGCCAACCTGACCGGCGGAAAACTGACGTTAGGCAACGAGCCGCAGCAGATCGCCCTCGCGGTGGCGTCGCTGGAAAAAGACCTGCGGGCACAATATTTGATCGGTTTTACGCCCACTGGTCGTGGTGCGGTAAAGTACCGCGAAATTTCCCTCAAGCTCGCCGGGCGTATCCGCTCCGTTCGCGTCCGGGCTGGATACCTCGGCACCGAGCCACCCCTCATCGCATCAAAACGCAACGAAAGGAAGAGAAGTTGATGAAATTCACCAAAATCGTGAGTCTCACCGCAGTGACGCTTGCGTTCGGCGCGTGCGCGACGAACAAGAGCGTCGATCAGAAGATCGCGGAGGCGCAGGCGGCGAACACGAAGCAGATCACGTCGGTATCGACGCAGGTGGAGGACCTCCAGCAGAAGCAGAAGGCCACCGACACGCACCTCCAGCAGACCGACCAGCAGATCGCGCAGCTCAGCCAGGAGGCTAAGGACGCGTTGAAGCGCGCGGAAGACGCGGGCGTGCTGGCCGGAAAGAAGGGGAAGGTCGTCTTCGAACAGACCTTCAACGAGGACCGCGTGCGGTTCAAGCTCGGCAAGTACGACCTCGACGACAAGTCCAAGGCCGCGCTCGACGAGTTCGCCGGCAAGGTGAAGGCTCTCACCGACCAGTACTACATCGAGATCCAGGGCCACACCGACGACACCGGCGGCCGCAAGATGAACGACGAGCTCGGAGAGCGCCGCGCTGACGAAGTGCGCCGCTACCTCTCGCGCAGCGCGAAGCTTCCGCTGAACCGGATGTCGACGATCTCGTACGGCGACACGCTCCCCGTGGCGTCGAACAAGACGAAGAAGGGCCGCGCGGAGAACCGCCGCGTCGTGCTCGTCGTGCTCGAGTAGCAGCGAAGCGCATCGAATCGAAACGGAGGCCGGCGTACCACACGCCGGCCTTTTTATTGGAAAGACGCGACGACCGGCGCGTGGTCGCTGGTCCCCACTTCGCGCAGCGACGGGCACGACACCGCGCGCTCCGCGAGCGACTCGGATGCGAGCACGTAGTCGAGCCGCCAGCCGATGTTGCGCTGGCGCATGTTCCGCCACGGCGCCCACCAGCTGAAGTAGCCGTCGTCGTCGGGATAGAGCCGCCGTCCGACGTCGCTCAATCCTTCCGCGATCAACGCTTCGAGCAGGTCGCGCTCCTCGGGGCGCTGGCCGATGATGCCGGGCTTGCGCTCTTTCGGATGGACGTCCATGTCGGTGCGGGCGATGTTCATGTCGCCGCAGAGAACGAGCTTCTTGCCCGCGCCGCGCACGTCGCGCGCGTAGCCGATGAGCGCGTTGACGAAGGCGATCTTAGCGTCGTAGTCCTTGCCGCCGTTCGGGACGTAGACCGAGGCGAAGATCGTGTCGCCCGCCTCCGCCTGCACGATGCGCGTCTCGTGATCGAAGGCCGGATGCGAGAAACTCGGCTCCTCGGGAAACGTGTCGCGCCGCAGATGCAGCGCCACGCCGGAGTAGCCGCCGTGGCCGTGCCAGTAGCACCAGTAGCCGCCGAGGTTGCAGATCGCTGCGGGGACCTGCTCGATCTTCGCTTTGATCTCCTGAAGACAGACGACGTCGGGCTGCGCCTCGGTCACCCACTGCTCGAACTGCTCGCCGCGGGCGCGGATGCCGTTGACGTTCCAGGTAGCGACTTTCATCGGGGACGGATTGTCGCCTGATCCGGACAAAAAGGGTGACTTTTGCCCGCTTTGGCCGGGCAAGCGCCCTGCATGAGCGGGCCCGACACTTTCAACGGAGGCTACTCGATGCGTAAGTCGTTCGTCGTTCTCGTTCTTCTCCTCATCCCCGCTTCACTCTTCGCACAGGATTGGCGCAATCGGCGCGCGCCGCGCGACCGCTATGGCTATGGCAGTCTGGAAAACAAATTCGAGCTGACGCCGTTCGTCGGCTACACCTGGGGCGGCACGATCTACTCGAGTCAGAACAGCGTCTTCAACCAGGACGTCGACGCGGCCAGCTCCGCCAACATCGGCGTCGACTTCTCGATCCCGCTGCGCCAGGGCTTCAAGCTCGAGCTCATGGCGTCGCATCAGAACACCGACCTGCAAAACGGCGGCGGTGGCCTTTTCACGCCGAACAACAAGGTCGCCAGCATCGACATCAACTACTACCAGGCCGGCGTCCAGATCCCGTTCAACACCGGCCGCAATGTCTATCCGTTCGTGATCGTCACGGCCGGCGTGGCCAATCTCAGCCCGAACATCAGCGGCGCGACGTCGGCGACGCGCTTCGCCATGTCGGCGGGCGGCGGAGTGAAGGTGCCGATCAACCCGAACATGGGCTTCCGCTTCGACATCCGCGGCTACGTGACGAACGTCGGGCGCGACAACGGCTGCAACTACTGCGGCGACTACGGGTACAGCGACACGTTCTATCAAGGGCAGGCGAACTTCGGCGTGTTCTTCTCGTTCTAGGCGCGCTACTGCCAGCGGAAGATCTTCACGCCGGCAGTGAACGCCACGAGACCCCACGCGGCGAGCCACAGAATTTTCGGACCGATCTGCGCGAGCGTCATGGCATCGTTCATGACGCCGCGCAGCGCGTCGTTGAGTAGCGTGAGCGGCAGCGCCTTGATCAGCGGCTTCACGGCGTCGGGAAAACGCTCGTAGGAGAAGAAGACGCCGGAGCAGAGCCACATCGGCATCATGACGAGGTTCATGAGGCCATTGGCGGCTTCGAGCGTGCGCGCGCGCGACGCGGTGAGCAGGCCGAGGCCGGAGAAGGCGAAGCCGCCGATGACGCATAGGAGCGCCAGCGTGGCGACCGAGCCGTTCACGCGCACGCCGAAGACGAGCCAGCCGAACGCCACGAGCACGCCGACTTCGAGCACGAGAAAAACGATGCGCGAGAGGAAGTGCGAGAGGACATAGTCGCGCTTGCGCATCGGCGTGGCGATGAAGCGCTTCAGAAGCTTCTTCATCCGGGCGTTGACGATGACGAAGCCCGTTCCCCACATGCCGGTGCCCATGAGGTTCATGCCGAGGAGGCCGGGGAGGAGGAAGTCGATGTAGCGCGCGCCCTGCTCGTGCACGAACGCCTGCGACGGCGCGAGCGGATCGCGGCGGCCGGCGGCGCGTTGCAGAGCGTCGTCGACCGCACTGCGCGCCGTCAGCGCGTCGGGACGCGTCGGATCGTACTGGTACTTGAGCGCCGCGTCGCCGCTGATGAGGAGCGAGATGCGGCCGTGGCGCAGCGCGTCGTCGCCGTCGGTGACGATGCGCGGCTGCAGCGCATTGGATTTCTGCAGTGCAGCGAGGCGCTGCTGCGCCATCGGTCCGGCGGCGACGCCGACCAGCACTTTGTCCGGGGCTTTGTCGCGGAAGGCAAAACCGAGGACGAGGGCGAGGAGCAGCGGGAAGCCGAATACCCAGAAGATCGCCTCGGTCTCGCGCAGGAATTCTTTCGTCCGCGTGCGGGCGAGCTCGATGATCGGCGCGCGGATCTTGCTAGGTGTCACGGAGCTCTCTCCCCGTCAGCGACACGAACAAATCCTCGAGCGTGGCCTCGTGCGTCGACAGTGTCAGGAGCTTCGCCCCATTCCTCTCGATCACATTGATCACGCGCGGCACGGCCTCGGCGAGCGAATCGACGCGCAACTGCCACGCGTCGCCCTTCTGCGCGATGCCGTGACATCCCGGCAGATCGGCGCACGCCGACGCCGGCAGCGCCGGGTCGCTGGTGAACTCGATGATGTTGCGCGCCTCGAGCTTCGCGATCAGCTCCGCGGGCGTGCCGAGGGCGATGAGGTGGCCGTGGTCGACGATGGCGACGCGGTCGCAGAGGCGCTGCGCCTCTTCCATGTAGTGCGTCGTCAGCAGCACCGTGCCGCCCTTCTGCTGCCGGAACTGCGCGACGACTTCCCACAGCTGCAGGCGGCTCTGCGGATCGAGGCCGGTGGTCGGCTCGTCGAGGAAGAGAATGTCGGGATCGCCGACGAGCGCGCAGGCGACGGCGAGGCGCTGCTTCTGCCCGCCGGAGAGCTTGCCGACGCGCGCGTTGCGCTTCTCGTCGAGCGAGAGCTCGTGCAGCAGCGCGTCGGGGTCGGGGCCGTTGCGGTAGAACGAGCGGAAGAGGCGCACGGTTTCGTACGTCGTCAGCTTCTCGGCGAGCTGCGTCTCCTGGAGCGAGACGCCCATGCGCTCGCGGAGCTCGCGCTCGTTCTCTTTCCAGGTCAGGCCGAGAACGCGCACCTCGCCGGAGTCGGGCGTGGTCAGCCCCTCGAGGATCTCGATGGTCGTGGTCTTACCGGCGCCGTTGGGGCCGAGGAGGCCGAAGCATTCGCCGCGCTCGACAGTGAGATCGAGGCCGTCGACGGCCTTCACGTCGGCAAAGTACTTGCGCAGGTCGCGGCAGGAGATCGCTGCTTCCGTCACGATGGCGCGCAATACTACGACATGCTTCGCATCCGCGTCCGCACCGCAGGCGTGAACCGCGCCGACCTTCTGCAACGTGAAGGGCACTACCCGCCGCCGCCCGGCGCGTCGGAGGTGCTCGGGCTCGAATGCGCGGGCATCGTCACCGAATCGGACGTGAGCGGTTGGGCCGAAGGCGATCGCGCGATGGCGTTGCTCGCCGGCGGCGGTTACGCGGAGGAGGTCGTGGTCGACGCCGGCTCGGCGATGCACGTACCGTCCGCGCTCTCCGACGAAGAGGCCGGCGCGCTGCCCGAAGTGTTTCTGACGGCCTACCTCAACGTTTTCATGCTGGCGCGCGCGAAAGCGGGCGAGACGCTGCTCGTGCACGGCGGCGGCAGCGGCGTCGGCACCGCGGCGACGACGCTCGGGAAGCTCGCCGGCCTGCGCGTGATCGTGACCGCCGGCTCGCGCGAGAAGTGTGCGCGCTGCCTCGCGCACGGCGCCGACGTGGCCATCAACTACAACGAAGAGGACTTCGTCGCGCGCGCGAAGCCAGCGGACGTGATCCTCGACCACATCGGCGCGCGCTACCTGGCCCGCGACCTCGAGACACTGGCGACGGGCGGCCGCGTCGTGATCATCGGCTCGATGGGCGGCCGTGGAACGGTCGACCTCGACGTAACCGCGCTCCTCGGCAAGCGCCAGCAGATCATCGGCTCGACGTTGCGCGCCCGCCCTCCCGCCGAGAAGGGGGAGATCGTGGCGTCATTCCTGGAGCGCTTCGGCAAGGATCTCGAAGCGGGGCGCGTGCGGCCGGTAATCGACTCGGTGTTCCCGATCGCGGAGATGGACGCGGCGCACGAGCGGATGCGCGGGGATCACTTCGGGAAGATCGTGCTTCGGGTGAGCTGACTCACGCGCAGCGCTTCACCTTCGCCCACCATGACCTTCCGTTCGGCTGCGAAGGATCCGCGGCCAGCAACGCTCGCGCGGCGTCATCCTGGCAACGAAAGAGGGTGAAGTCGTCGATGTCGTTCACTCCGTCGCGGGCGTAATCGAGGGCGGTGGCACCGTGATCGTCCGTCGCGCGCGCGTTCGCGCCGTGTGCGAGGAGGAGCTTGACCGTGTCGGTGTGGCCGTAGCCGGCGGCCATCATCAGTGGCGTGTAGCCGCGGGGGTAACCGCGATTCGGGTCGGCGCCGGCGTCGAGGAGCGCCGCGGCCGCGCCGAGCTGGTGCTTGTGCACGGCGTGCAGCAGCACGGGCCAGTCGTTCGCGCCGGCGTGCTGGTTCGGGTTGGCACCCTGGCGGACGAGCTGTGTCACGAGCGCGGCGTCGCCGCTGCGGGCAGCGTCGATGAGCGCGCTCTCGTCGCGCGCCGGGCTACCGCAGGCGAGGAGGAGAAGGACGTAGAGCACGTATCGCATGCTCTCAATCTATGACAAGTACTTTACTTCGTCAAGTACCGAACCTTCAGATCGACGAGAATACCTTCCGATTCCTTCTTCCGCAGCCACGCGGCAAGCTCGTCCTGCGGCACGAGATGCACGGTGATCTTCTCGCCGCCCACTCCCCCACCTACGCCAATCCTCCGCAGTCGTCGCGCCCGCACCAGGTGCACGATCTCCGAGGTGATGCCGGGCGAGCTCGGGCCGCTGGCTAAGCGCTCGATCGTGTCGCAGGCAAAGCCGGCTTCCTCTTCGAGCTCCTGCCGCGCGATCGCCTCGACGTCCTTCGACGAGTCGAGCAGGCCCGCGACCAAATCGATCACGCGCGCGTCGACGGGGCGGCGGTACTGCTCCGTCAGCACGACCTCGCCCTCGTCTGTGACGGCGATGACCCCCACCGCCTCCGTCGCGTTCTTGCGCTCGACGAACTCCCAACCGTCGCGCTCGCGCACGACGACGTGTTTGCCTTCGAAAACAGTTCGCATCAGTCGATCGCGGCGCGCCGCCCCTTCGCCACCGGCGCGAAGCCGAGGGCGCGCTCGTACTCCTCCACCGAGGTACGGTAACACTCGCAGCTCAGCTCCTCGAGACGCCGGCGGTCTTGTACGACGACGCGGTTGCGGCGGGTCTCGATCGCGCCGCTGCGCGCGAGCTCCTGCATCGCCTGATTGATGCCGGCGCGGCGCGAGGCGAGCATGCGCGAGAGGAACTCCTGCGTCACCGACATCTCGTCGCTGCCGACGCGGTCGTGCAGCAATAGAAGCCAGTGCGCCAGGCGCTTCACGATCATGTGCAGCCGGTTGCACGCCGCGAGCTGCGCGGTGTTGCCGATGTACGTGGCCAGGTAGCGGTGGAAGACGGCGCGCGCGGCGGCGTTCGTATCCATCACCTCGCGCACCGCGGTCGCCGCAATGCGCGCCGTGTAGCCGCGGCCCTGCGTCAATCCCTCGAGCGCGTTCTCGGGCACGCCCAGGAGCGAGGTCACCGAGGCCGTTCCTTCGCGGCCGACCATGGCGATCTCCACCGAGGAGCCGTCCTCGAGATTGCGGATCAGCGAGATCACGGCGTCGAGCGGGAAGAACAGCTGGTCGCCGCTTCCCTGTTCGAAGACGCGCTCCGAAAGCTGCAGCTCGACCACCGTGGCGCGCCGGCCGAGCTCGGCGGCGACGTCGGGCGGCAGCGAACGGATCAGTAGGTTCTCGCTCAGACTTGGTTGCACGTCACCACACAATAGAGCCAACTTTGTGCCGGAAAGTGTACGGAAACGGACAGACACTGCACTGCACTCGTGCGATAAATCCGCATCCTCGGCATGGTCCTTCTCATCGACGACGATCCCAGTGTCCGCAGCCTCCTCGCCGCGCTGATGACCCGCGACGGTCTTGCGCACGAGTCGGCGGCCGACGGTGTCGAGGCCATCGAGTGGCTGCGGCGGCGCGACTTCGACGCCATCATCCTCGACCTCCTGCTACCGGAGCGGAATGGCTTCGAGGTCCTGCAGTTCCTGAAAGCGGAGCGCCCGCACCTGTTGCCGCGCGTTGTCGTCATCACCGCCGCCTCCGAGTCGACGCTGAAGCACTTCGACGACCGCAAGCGCGTCGCCGCGGTGCTGCGCAAGCCGTTCGACATCGCCGTCCTCTCCGAGGCGGTCAAAAGAGCGAGGCCTGCGCGCTCGGACGGCGGAATGCCGCTGTAGAGAGCTCGGTGTCCTTCTCATTGAGGTGCGCGCGGCGGCAGCTGACGTCGAAGATCGTCTCGATCTGATCGGCGAAGATCCCTTTGCCGCGTTGGCGGATGCGCCACTGTGGGTCGTAGAGCTTGCCGCCGCGCATGTCGCGTACGCGGTTGAGCACCTTCTCCTTGCGGTCGGGGAAGCGCTCCTCGAGCCACTTCTCGAAGATCGGCGCGACGGCCCACGGCAGGCGCAGCATGACGAAGCCGGCGTTCGTCGCGCCGGCGTTCGCCGCGGCCTCCAGGATCTTCGGCATCTCGTGATCGGTGATGGCCGGGATCACCGGCGCGACCATCACGCTGCACGGGATGCCGGCCTTCGACAGCGCCTCGAGCGCGGCCAGGCGCAACTCCGGCGTCGACGCGCGCGGCTCCATGATGCGGGCGAGCTCGGGGTCGAGCGTGGTGATGGAGATCGCGACCGACGCGGCGTTGACGGCGGCGAGCTCGGCGAGGATGTCGATGTCGCGCGTGACGAGGTGATTCTTCGTGATGATCGACGTCGGATTCTTGAACTCGTTCAGCACGGCCAGGCAGCGGCGGGTGATCTCCAGCTTCCGCTCGATCGGCTGATAGCAGTCGGTCACGCCGCTGATGGCGATCGTCTCCGGGATCCAGCGCGGGGACATCAGCTCCGCACGCAGGAGCTCCGGCGCATCTTCTTTGACGAGGATCTTCGTCTCGAAGTCGAGGCCGGCGGAGAGGCCGAGGTATTCGTGCGTGGGGCGGGCGAAGCAGTAGCTGCAGCCGTGCTCGCAGCCGCGGTACGGGTTGATGCTGGCGTCGAAGCCGACGTCAGGCGAGTCGTTGCGGGCGATGATCGTGCGCGTCGGGTCGCGCATGTAGATCGTGTGCGGCGTCCCATCGTCGGGCGGCGCTTCGTCGTCGCGCACGTAGGCGAGCGACTCGAAGCGGTTCTGGGGATTCCAACTGGCGCCGCGGCCGTGGATGGCGTCAGACATGGAGCACCGCCGTGCCGGTCAACTCTCCGGATCGTAGAGCGCGCGAGGCGCGCTCGCCCCACAGGAGCTCGTACGGGAACGATGGGATGTCGCTCATGTGGATGCCGGCGCAGACAACGGTGCCGCCCTTCGCCACATTGCGCAGCTCCGCGTCGGCGAGCTCGCCGGCTGGCGCGAAGATGATGGCGGCGTCGAGCGGCTGCGCTTCCGCGGAGCCGCCGGCCCAGACGGCGCCCATGCGGCGGGCGAAGGCCTGCGCGGCGGCGTCGCCGTCGCGCGTGAAGGCGTAGACCTCGTCGAGAACCATGGCTCGCACAATTCGAGCGTAGCCTGGGCGTCAAGTTTTTCTACGAGTGGTGGAGTCGCATCTCGTTCGTCTGCACGAAGCCGAGCTTCTCGTAGAGCCGCCGCCCCTCGGGCGACGCATGCAGGACGATGCGCTCGACGCCCCGCTCGCGCGCCCAGGCCAGGCACGCGCGCATGAGCTCCTCGGCGACGCCGCGCCGCCGCCACCCCGCGTCGGTGTAGACGTTGAGGATGATCCCTTCGACGTCGATGACTGCGCCGCCGCGCGAGAACCGCGGCAGGATGCGCCGGAGCTGCATGCCGCAGCCGCCGACGACGACATCGTCATCGGCGCAAGCAAGCCACCCGAAGTACTCGCTGCCGATGGCCTCACGCAGATACGCGGCGGCGGCACGCCGCAGGGCCTCGACGTCGGCGCCGGCCGGCAGCGTGCCCATGTCGGTAAACATGGCCAGGCGATGCCCTGCGATGACCTCGGCGTCGTTGCGCGTGGCCAGGCGGATGCGCATCGCCGCACGGTACTACAGCACCAGATCGCGCACTTTCCAATATCGGCATTGATCTCTCGTCATTAGAGGAGAAACGGAAGCGCGGGCGACGTCCTGCTCCGCACTTCCGTACACGGTGCAGTTCCCCAAATCGGTCTTAAGGAGAAAACTGAATGACTAGAAGTACGCTCGTAGTGTGTCTTGCTGCGTTTCTCGCGGCTCCCTCCATGCGGCCAGGCCGCAGATTTTTCAAAATTCGGTGAAATACCGCGACGCCGGCGCGAAGCCTGCCACGGGCCGCAGCGGCAGCGCGGCCATCGAGGCGCGCGCGCTGCGCGGCCGGAACGAGACCACGATCGAAGTCACTACCGGCCGGCTCGACGGCAGCGTCGCTCCTGCCGGAAAGCTCGACAAGGTGCAGGTCAAGGTGTTCAACGGCCACGGCGACGTCGTCGTCACCGACAACTACCGCAAAGGAGCGCTCAACGGCGCGACCGGCAGCTTTACCTACGACTGGGTGGCGCGCGGACAAAAGGTGCAGGTGCAGGCGAACGTCAGCGGCATCGATCCGAAGCGCACCGACGTCGTCACGGTTTCGAGCAACGCGGCGCTGCGTCCTGATTTGACGGTTTCGGACATCACCGCCGTGAACCAGGCCTACCTCGGCGCGAGCATCGACATCGCCGCCCTCGTCCGCGAGAAGAACGGCGACCTCGGCGCACGCGCCAACTGCGTGCTGAAGATCGACGGCGCCGTCGCCGATCACGCCGACGGCATCTGGGTCGACGCCGGCGACGCCGTCACCTGCGAGTTCCGGCAGACCTTCACCACGCTCGGCACGAAGCAGATCGAGGTCTCGGTCACGAACGTCACGCCGGCCGACTACGACACCACGAACAACAGCAAGACCGCGACGATCGAGATCGTCAATCCGCACGTGGCGGTGCCGGTCTGGTACGACGTGATGGCGAACGATTTCACGGAAGACCAGGTCTCGCACAACACCGATCATCAGCAGTTCGACGCCTACGATCCGGCATACTCGAACTGGGTCTACGACTCCGACAACGACTCCCGCAATCACCAGCACAACATCTACCTCCAGGCCGATCTGAACTCGTCCGTGACGCTGACGTTCCCCGTCACCGTCGAGAGCTCGCTGACGAACGACGGCCAACTGTTCTCGTTCCCGAGCTTCACCATCGACGCGCCGAACTACACCTTCTCGTATCCCGGATTCTCGGGGTCGTGCGGCGAGGCCTACGAGAGCAACCGCTGGTACCGCGCCTGTAACCAACACAACGACGGCGACGGCTGGTCGTTCGACTACATGAACGTGTCGACGACGGTCCGCGGCGGAACGGTCACCTACGACGGCTCGAACGTCAGCACGATGCGCTACCCCGACCTAGGCCTCGTTTACGTGTACGAGTCCAACTACGGCCCGTTCACGCAGAGCCTTGACGACCCGCTGTACCCGCTGCCGGAGACGCTCGGCAACAACATCAGCATCCGCATCGCCATGAGCGACACCGCGGACCATCACTTCGACGTCGAAGGCGCCGTGCAGCTCTACCCGTGGGGTCCGGTCTCGTACTCCTACGATTCGCCCTGCACGTCGTACGACTACTCGTACGACTACGGCCGCTACAGCGGCTACTCCTGCTGGCATTCGGACTACACCGACAGCGGAAGGGACGGAATCTTCTACGGATCGACGGTGCAGTGAGTCTCTCGAGTGCGGCGGCGCGTTGCCGCCGCACTCACAGCTCGCGCATCTCCCGCAGCGGCCGTGACCACATCGCCACGACGGTGATGACGATGAGCGTCATGACGCCGCCGAAGATCACGCTGGGAACGACGCCGAGGATGCGCGCAGCGACACCCGACTCGAACGCGCCGATCTCGTTCGAAGAGCCGACGAAGATCTGGTTCACGGCGGAGACGCGGCCGAGGAGCTCGCGCGGCGTGAGCGTGGTGATGAGCGTGCCGCGGATGATGACGCTGACCTGGTCGGCCGCGCCGCTGAGCCCGAGGAGCGAGAGCGAGAGCCAGAAGTTGCGCGAGAGGGCAAAGGCGATCATGCAGAGGCCGAAGATGCCGACGCAGGCGAAGAGCGTCGGGCCGGCGCGGCGCATGGCCGGGCGGTACGCGACGATAAAGCCGACGACGATCGAGCCCGCCGCCGGCGCCGCGCGCAAGAGGCCGAGGCCTTGCGGGCCGGCGTGCATCCGCTCGGCGAAGATCGGCAAGAGCGCCGTCGCGCCGCCGAAGAGAACGGAGAAGAGATCGAGCGTCATCGCCGGCAGCAGCACGGGCTGCCTGAAGAGGAAACGGATGCCGAGCTTCACGCTCTCGATCACGGTCGTGCCGCTCGGCTCCGGCCGCGCATTGTGCGCGATGAGGGCGACGCCGGCGAGCGAGATCGCCGTCAGCACGGAGACGACGCCGTACGCGAGCGCCGGCCCGCTGAAGCCGTAGAGCAGTCCGCCGAGCGCCGGGCCACCGACCGCCGCGACCTGCCACGCCGAGGAGCGCCACGTGACGGCATTCGTGTAGAGCTCACGCGGCACGAGCTCTGCGGAAAGCGCGGTGAGCGCCGGCCGCGTGAAGCTGCGGGCGATGCCGCTGAGGAAGATCACGGCGTAGACCGGCCAGACGCGTCCACGAGCGATGAAGTCTGTGATCGTGAAGAGATAGAGCGCGACGGCGGAGACGAGCACCGCGAACGTTCCGGCGAAGGCGACGGCGCGGCGGCTGAGGCGGTCCGCCACATGCCCGGCATAGAGCGCCACGGCAATGAGCGGCAGCGCCTCGGCCAGGCCGATGAGCCCCAGCGAGAGCGGATCGCGCGTCAGCGCGAAAACCTGCCAGCCGACGACGACGATCTGCGCCTCGCGCGCGACCGTCAACATCGCGTAGCTGAGGAGCAGCCAGACGAAGTCCTTGTAGCGAAGCGCGGCGTAGGGGTCGTGCCTATCCAGGCGGGACTCCTACCGGCGTCACGGCGGCGCGATCCAACTCTCCGGTCCGAATCCGATACACGTTCTCCACCGGCAACACAAAAATCTTGCCGTCGCCGACTTCGCCCGTGCGCGCGGCGGCCATGATCGCGTTCACCGTCGGCTCGACGAAGTGGTCGGAGACGCCGATCTCGATGCGCACTTTCTCCGAAAGCTCCATCTTCACGGTCGTGCCGCGGTACGTCTCGACGCGCTCCAGCTCTCCGCCGTGGCCCTGCACGCGCGAGATGGTCAGGCCTTTGACCTCGGCGTGGAACAGCGCCTCGAGCACGTCGTGCAGTTTCTCCGGCCGGACGACCGCGATCACGAGTTTCATTCGCTCCTCCGATCGAGCAATAGAATCGCCCCCTCGCCGCGCGCGTAGGCCTCCTCGCCGTGCTGCGTGAAGTCGAGACCGAGCCCTTCGTCGTGCGGCGCGGCGCGCAGCGCGGTGACGAAGCCGAGGACCTTGACAATGACGAACGTCGCCACAGCGCTGTAGACGAGCGTCGCGGCCACGGCGACGAGCTGGATGCCGA
The DNA here is from genome assembly GCA_035276475.1 of Thermoanaerobaculia bacterium. GTDB lineage: Bacteria > Acidobacteriota > Thermoanaerobaculia > Gp7-AA8 > Gp7-AA8 > DATDFB01. The sequence goes on from DATELQ010000088.1 coordinate 27,879, forward strand.
GCTGGCGGAGGCTGCCGTCGGCGCCGTCGGCGTTCCACGACTTCGCGGCGAGGACGCCGGTCAGCAGCGCGCCGACGATGCCGCCGACGCCGTGCGCGGCGACGACGTCGAGCGAGTCGTCGAGCCGCGTCCGGGCGCGGTAGAGCAGCGCGAAGTAACTCGGGAAGGCGGCCAGGGCGCCGAGGACGATCGCGGCCATCGGTCCGATGAAGCCGGCCGCCGGCGTCACGGCCACGAGGCCGACGACGATGCCGGTGGCGGCGCCGATCGCCGTCGCCTTGCGCGATCGCACCAGGTCGAGCACCGTCCAGACGACGAGCGTCGCCGTCGGCGCGAGCATCGTGTTCGCGAACGCCAGCGCCGCAATCTTGTTCGCGCCGAGGGCGCTGCCGGCGTTGAAGCCGAACCAGCCGAGCCACAAGAGGCCCGCGCCGAGGAGCGTGAACGGCACGTTCTGCGGAAGCATGGCCGTGCGCGCGTAGTCGCGCCGCGAGCCGACGACGAGCGCGCAGACGAGCGCCGCCGCGGCGGCGTTCACGTGCACGACCGTTCCGCCGGCGAAGTCAAGCGCGCCGAGCTTGCCGATCCACCCGCCGCCCCACACCCAGTGCGCCACCGGCGCGTAGACGACGAGCGACCAGAGCGTGATGAAGGCGACGTACGGGCCGAAGCGCATCCGCTCCACGATGGCGCCGGAGATCAGCGCGGCGGTGATGATCGCGAACGTTCCCTGGTACGCGAAGAAGAGGAGATGCGGGATCGTCCCCTGCGCGCCCAAGTCGACGCCGCGAAGGAAGACGAACTCACTTCCCCCGCACCACGGCGACGCGTGTCCGAACGCGACGGAGTAGCCGAAGAACGCCCAAGCCAAGCCGACGAAGCCGAGCGCCGAGAAACTCATCATCAGCGTGTTGAGAGCGTTTTTCGCGCGCACCATCCCGCCGTAGAAGAATCCTAGGGCGGGGGTCATCATCAGGACGAGAGCGGTGGAAACCAGGAGCCAGGCGGTATCGGCGCCGTTGGTGGGGAGCAACGGGGAACCTCCGATGTTTTTACGAGTATAACACCGCCTAATGCATGCTGAAAAAGAATAGCGAATTTCGAATACCGAATTGAGAATTGAGAATTCTTCATTCTGAATTCGCTATTCGAAATTCGCAATTCCTCTAGAATCCCGCCCAATGCCCTCCCCCCGTCACCGTCGCTCCGAGCACACCCGCCGGCAGGTGCTCGACGCCGCGCTCGACCTCTTCTCGCACCAGGGCTACCGCGCCACCGGCGTGAAGGAGATCGCCGACGCCGCCGGCATCTCCACCGGCAACGTCTATCACCACTTCCCGGACAAAGAGGCCATCTTCCGGACGCTCCTCGACGAGTACCAGCAGATCACCACGACGCCGAAGTTCCCGCTCATGCGCGCGCTGAGCTCCGGCACGTTCCCCGACAACCTCGAGCAGATCGCCCGCGCCGCGCGCGAGAGCGTTCAGCAGTACCGCAAGTACATGGCCCTGCAGTTCGTCGACGTCATCGAGTTCGACGGAACGCACATCCACAACTTCTATCACGCCATCGCCGAGCGCCTGGCCCGCGCCGCGCAGGAGCAGCCGATGCGTGTGCGGCCCGGCATCGAGCCGCAGACGGCGCTCCACGTCGCGGCGCGGCTCTTCTTCAACTACTTCCAGCTCGAGATCCTGTTCGGCGTCGCCGAGCCGTACGGCCGCGACTCTGCGCAGGTCATGCGCGAGATCTCCGAAATCCTCCTGCACGGGATCGCCTGATGAAAAAACTGCTGTTTGCGCTCTGCCTCATCGCCCCGCTCCTCCGCGCCGCCGACGACGCGGCGTACACGAAGCAGATCCTTGCGTTCACGACCGGGCCGCAGTTCACGACGGAGCTCGTCGATCACCTGCCGGCCTCCGACAAAGTGCCGTCGCCGCTCCAGTTCTTCGGCCACATCGCCGGCGCCGACGGCTTCCTGACGTATTCGGAGGACGTGAACCGCTACATGCGCGCGCTCGAGGCGGCGTCGCCGCGCGTGAAGGTCTTCTCGATCGGCAAGAGCGAGGAAGGGCGCGAGATGATCGCCGTCGCCGTCGCGGACGAGGCGACGATCGCGAGTCTTGACAAGTATCGCGAGAACACGCGCCGTCTGGCCGATCCGCGCAAGCTCTCCGACGACGACGCCCGCGCCCTCATCGCGCAGTCGAAGCCAATCTACTACGCGACCGGCGCGATCCACTCCCCCGAGACCGGCAGCCCGGAGATGCTGATGGAGCTCGCGTACCGGCTCGCCGTCGAGGACACGCCGTTCATCCGCAACGTCCGCGAGCACGTCATCACGCTGATCACGCCGGTGCTCGAAGTCGACGGGCGCGACCGCCAGGTCGACCTCTGGAACTATCGCAAGGCGAATCCGAACCTGCCGACGCCGCCGCTGGTCTATTGGGGCCATTACGTCGCCCACGACAACAACCGCGACTACCTCGGCCTTGCTCTCGCGCTCAGCCGCAACGTGCTGAAGGCGTACTTCGACTTCCACCCGCAGCTCATCCACGACCTGCACGAGTCGGTGCCGTTCCTCTACATCTCGACGGGGACCGGACCGTACAACCCGTCGCTCGATCCGATCGTCATCGACGAGTGGCAGCGCCTGGCCTGGAACGAAGTGCAGCAGATGACCGGCCGCGGCGTGCCCGGCGTCTGGACGTGGGGCTTCTACGACGGCTGGGCGCCGAACTACATGATCTGGACGGGGCAGGGACACAACTCCATCGGCCGCTTTTACGAGACGTTCGGCAACCGCTGGCCGATCACCGTGGAGCGCACCGTGCGCGGGCAGTCGGAGCGGCAGTGGTACCGCCCGAATCCTCCGCTGCCGACGGTGAAGTGGTCGCTGCGCGACAACATTAATTATCAGGAGAGCGCGCTGCTCTTCGGCCTGAGCTACGTGGCCGACAACCGGCAGCACTTCCTCGAGCAGTTCTGGACGCTCGGGAAGCGCGCCGTAGCGAAGGCGGCGACCGAGGGGCCCGCGGCGTGGGCGTTCGACGGAGCGCAGAAGCGGCAGGCGAACCTGCGCGACCTGATGGCGCTGCTGCAGAAGCACGGCGTGGAGGTGCACGTGCTCGACGCGCCGTTCGAGAAACTGCCGGCCGGCTCGTTCGTCGTGCGCATGGACCAGCCGTACAGCCGCCTCGCGGATGCGGTGCTCGACACGCAGTACGTGCGCGGCGAAGAGCGGGTGTACGACGACACGGGCTGGACGCTCGGGTATTTGAAGAATGTCGATTTCAAGCGGGTGACGGATCCGGCGATTTTGAAAGCGGCAATGCATTTGTGGGAAGCCGACGCCCCTCACCCGGCGCCTGCCGGCGCCACCCTCTCCCCGCTCGCGGGGAGAGGGACAGGCGCGCAGCGCCAGGGTGAGGGGCGCCAGCTTCCCTACCCGCGCATTGCAATCATGCACACCTGGCTGCGCACGCAAGACGAGGGGTGGTGGCGCATCGCCCTCGACTCGATGAACGTGCCGTACACCTACATCTCCACGCAGGACGCCGCGCGCATGCCGAACCTGCGCGAGAAGTTCGACGTGATCGTCTTCCCACCCGCCGGCAGCGCGCCGGCCGACATCGTCAACGGCCTTCCCCCCGGCCCGCCGCTGCCGTGGAAGAAGACCGCGCTGACGCCGAACCTCGGCGGCATCGACGAGACCGATGACATGCGCCCCGGCCTCGGCATGACCGGCGTCGCCAACGTCCAGCGCTTCGTCGAAGACGGCGGCCTCCTCATCACCGCGCGCGACACATCGGTGTGGGCGGTGCAGTACGGCTTGGCGCGCTGGGTGCGGACGATCGAGCCGCGGAACCTCAAGGCGCGCGGATCGATCCTTCAGGCGAACGTCGTCGAGAAGAAATCGCCGATCGTCAGCGGCTACGACGACAACATCCCCGTCTACTTCGCCGGCACGCCGATCTTCGACGTCGGCATCCGTTTCGGCGGCGGCGACGAACCACCGCCAGCCGGCGGCGAGCAGCGCCCGAGCGGCCGCGGCACGAGATCGGATCCCGACGTGCCGCAGGGACGGCCGTTCGTGCCGACGCCGGAGCGGCCGAAGCCCGAGCCGTTCGCGCTTCCCGAGGATGCGCCATGGAACGTCGACTACGCCATGCCGCGCGTCGAAGACCAGCCGCGCGTCATCGTCGCGTTCGCGAAGAAGGCCGACCAGCTTCTCCTCTCCGGCATGCTCGAAGGCGGCGACGAGCTCGCGGGGAAGGCCGTCGTCATCGACGCGCCGCGCGGCAAAGGGCACATCCTCCTCTTCGCCAACAATCCGATGTGGCGCGCGAACACGCAGGGAACGTACGCGCTGGTGATGAACGCGATCATGAATTGGGACGCGCTGCGCTGATGTGGACGCCGGAGCAATACGAACGTTTCAAGGACGAGCGCGCGCAGCCGTTCTGGGACCTCGCCGCGCTGGTCGAGCATCGCCCGCGCATGCGCGTCGTCGACCTCGGCTGCGGCACCGGCGAGTTGACGCGCAAGCTGCACGAGCACCTCGGCGCGGCGGAGACGATGGGCATCGACAGCAGCGAGACGATGCTGCTCAAGGCCGGCCACTTCGGCGGCGAGATGCTCCGCTTCCAGCACGGGACGGTGGAAGCGTTCGTCACCGATCAGCCGTACGACCTGATCTTCTCCAACGCCGCGCTGCACTGGGTCGCCGAGCACGAGTCGCTCTTCCGCCGCTTCGCCGGCTTCATGGCGCGCGACGGCCAGATCGCCGTGCAGATGCCGGCCAATGACGATCATCCATCCCACGTCATCGCCGCGGAGACGGCAAAGGAATTCGGCATCGAGCCGCGCGCCGACTACGTCCTTCCTCCCGAGCGCTACGCGACGCTCTTGCACGACCTCGGAACGAAGCGCCAGCACGTCCGCCTGCAGGTCTACGGCCACGAGCTGCCGTCGGCAGAAGGGGTGGTGGAGTGGGTGCGCGGCGCGCTCCTCACGGACTACGAGCGCCGCCTCGGAGACCGCTTCCCGGAGTTTCTCGATCGCTACCGCACGCGCGTCGTCGAAGCCCTCGGTAACGCGACGCCGTTCTTCTACACCTACAAGCGCGTGCTGATCTGGGGGACGTTCTAGCTCACTCTTCGGCGAGGATGGCGTGGAATGCGACCATCACCGTCGCTGACGCCAAGAGCACCAGGGTCACCAGCACCGTCATCGACAGCGTTGCCGCGCCGGCGGGACCGGCGGGACCCGTGGCGATGCGGCCGGGATTCAGCGCCTCGAGCCAGGCCATCAGCGCCGTCCACTTCCACGTCAAGAGCGTCGCCCAGCCGGCGGCGATGATGAGGTAGGCGGCGATCTGCACACGCGTGATCGGCAGCGATGCGCGCTCCACCGCGGCGGCAGTCCCGAGCAGCTTCGCCTTCAGCCAGAGTACCGAGGGATCGGGAAGAATGTGCTCGCGGTCGTCGTGCTTGGCGAAGCTCACCATCCACGGCGCGACCTCCGCGGCCGCCGCGCAGTCGGGGCACGACGCGGCGTGTGCGCGCAGCGACTCCGTCCACTGGCCGCTCGCCGCGGCGTCGATCACGTTCGGCTCGAACGGGCAGGTATCGTCGTTCATGGGGCCAGACCCTTCTTGGTCAGCAGCTCACCGAGCCGCTTGCGGGCGCGGAACAGCATCACCTTCACGCTCTTCGCCTTCACGCCGAGAGACTGCGCGATCTCTTCGTGCGACGAGCCTTCCACGTGCGCCAGCCATAACAGCGCGCGCTCCTGCGGCTTGAGCTCGGAGAAAACGCGCATCATGTCGTGGCGCAGCTCCCCGCGATCCGCGCGCAGCTCCGAGGGCGGCAACTCCATCGGCCGGCCGCGCTCGCGCTTCGCCTCGCGGAAGTAATCGAACACCAGGTTCGTCGCCGTCTTGTAGACGTAGCGGCGCATGTGGTCGTCGTTCGCCAGCGTCGGATTGCTGCGGATGAAGCGGAAGAACGTCTTCTGCAGCAGATCGTCCGCGAGCGCCGCGTCGCCGGTGAGGCGGTAGATGTACGACCAAACGCCACCCGCGGTCCGGCGATAGAACGCCTCGAAGTGCGCTTCGTCCAGCGGCACCTTCGGCGCGCGCCGTTCCGTGTCGGCGTGCGCGAGGGCGAAAGGTGCCGGGGCGAACATGATGTCGGCAATCATCTCCGTCAGACGTTCAGCGGTTCGATTGCGTTAGCCGAGCCGTCGTCGTCCCCATCAACGAGACCCATGCGTCTCGACATCTTCAGCGACACGGCCGCTGAGACCAGATTGGCCAGGCCGAGGGCGGTGAGGATCGCGCCGGCGATCAGGAAGCCGGGGTTCTCCATCTCCGTGAACTCGAGCAGCAGGAACGCGACGCCGAGAAACGTCAGGAAAATGGCGCGGGTGAAGCCGCTGACGACGCGGTCGCGCGCGGCGAGCTTCGGCAGTTTGCTGATGCCGGTGGCGAACTGCTGCCCTTCGGGCGACTTCAGGAACTCGATCATTTCCGGCCCCGACCCGAAGCGGTCGATGAGCTTGGTCTGCACCTCGGCGTTATAGCGCGACTGCTGCGCCTTCGCGTGATTCTTCGCCCAGACGATGAACGCGATCATCGCGAAAAATCCGATCGAGATCGTGATCGGAATGAACATCAGGATTGCTGGCTCCATGGCTACCTCCGTTATTACCGGACGCTATTACGGAGGCGGCATGATTTGGTTAACACCGTCCTTCATCACGAAGCTGACGCGCTCCATGGCCGTGATGTCCTGGAGCGGGTTGCCGGGGACGCCGACGAGGTCGGCCAGCTTGCCGGGCTCGATCGTGCCGACGCGGTCGCTCATGTCGAGGAGGTCCGCGGCGGCGCGCGTCGCGGTCTCGATGGCCTGCATCGGCGTCATGCCGAGGCGCGTGTAGTACTCGAACTCCTTCGCTTCGTTGACGGCGCTCCAGTCGAAGCCGCCGGCGTCGGTGCCGAAGGCGATCTTCACCCCCTTCTTCAGCGCGCGCTGGAAGCTGTCGTGGTGGATCTCGACCATCTTCTGCCAGATCCCGCCGCGGCCCGGCGCGACGTACTCGGTGACGGTGAGCGTGGGGCAGAGATAGACGCCCTTCGCCACCATCATGTCGATGAGGTCATCGGGGATGGAGACGCCGTGCTCGATCGAGTCGACGCCGGCGTTGAGCGCGTTCGAGATTCCGGGCCGGGCCATGGCGTGCGCGGCGACTTTGTGCCGCAGGCGATGCGCTTCGTCGACGATGGCCTTCATCTCGTCGAGCGTGAAGGTGGGGATCGAGGAGAGCGTACCGTTCTTGTCGAGGAAGTACGAGCGGTCGGCGTAGACCTTGATCCAGTCGGCGCCGTGGGCGATCTGCTCGCGCACGGCTTTGCGCCCGTTCTCGACGCCGTCGACGATCTGGACGCCCATCGGATACGTGACCTCGGGCGCGTAGCCGCTCGGGCCGTAGCCGCCCGTGACCGACATGGCCCGCGTCGAGACGACCATACGCGGCCCTTCGATGACGCCGTTGTTGACGGCTCGCTTGAGGTCGACGTCGGTGTACATCGCCCCCTCGGTCTCGAGATCGCGCACGGTGGTGAAGCCGTGATGGAGGGCGATGCGCAGCGCCTTCGTGGCGCGGAGGGCGCGGTAGGCCATCGATTCTTTGAAGAGTTGCGCGTCGTAGTCGGCGGAGGTGATGTCGCCTTGGAGGAGAACGTGGACGTGCGCGTCGATGAGGCCGGGGAGGAGCGTGGAGTCGCCGAGGTCGATGACCTTCGCGCCGGCGGGAACGGTGTTGCCGACCGACTCGATGGTGTTGCCGCTGACGACGACGACGGCGGGCGCGGTGACGTTGCCGCGGCCGTCGATGAGGCGCGCGGCCTTGACGGCGATGCGTTGCGGTTCGGCGGCGATCGAAGTGGTGGCGATGAGCAGCAGCAGCGCGAGTCGTCTCATGGTTCAATTCTATTGACCATGCGCTTCGCCATCGAGGAGTACGTCCGCTGGGAGGACATCGACGCCGCCGGCATCATCAATTACCAGGCGTACCTGCGCTTCTTCGGCCTCGCCGAGGCGGAGCTATACCGCTCGTGCGGGCTGTCGTACCGCGAGATGTTCGACAGCGTCGGCATCTGGCTGCCGCGCGTGCACGTGGAGTGCGATTTTCATTCGCCCGTCGTGCTCGACGATCTGCTCGTCGTGGAGGCATGGTTCGGCCGGATCGGCACGACGTCGATCCACATCGACTTCGAAGTGCGCCGCAAAGAGGAGCCGGAGAAGGTCGTCGCCAGCGGCAAATACATCGTGGTGTCGGTGAAGAAGGGGGAGTTCGCGCCGGTGCCGGTGCCGCAGACGCTGCGGGAGAAGTTGGCGCCGTACGTGGAGTGACTACTCCCCGATATCCTCATTCCACAGCCGCGGATGCTCGCGAATGAACTGCGTCATCAGCTCGATGCAGCGCTCGTCCCCGACGACGTCGACGATCACGCCGCGGCTGCGCAACAGCTCCTCTTCGCCCATGAACGTACTGTTCTCGCCGACGACGACGTGCGGGATGCCGTAGAGCAGGATCGCGCCGCTGCACATCGCGCACGGCGAGAGCGTCGTGTACAGCACCGATTCTCGATACACGGCGGCGGGCTGGCGGCCGGCGTTCTCCAGCGCGTCCATCTCGCCGTGCAGCACGGCGCTGCCGCGCTGGACGCGGCGGTTGTGGCCGCGGCCTAGGATTTCGTCGCGGTGGACGAGGACCGATCCGATCGGAATACCGCCTTCGGCTAATCCCTGCTCCGCCTCGGCGATCGCCGCGGCAAGAAACGCGTCAAGCATTCGCCTCGGCGAACGCAACGCGCCAGAACGTCCACGCCGTCGCCACCGAGCAGAGGAGCGCCAGCGCCGGGAACATCAGCGCCTCGCCGGTGAGGTCGCGCCCGGCCACGGAGAGAATGCTGAACGGGATCGCGCCGCCGAGGATCGCCACCGTCAGCGCCACGCCGAGGGAGAGGCGGCGCTGGCGCATCCGCGCGTACGCGTACGCAGCCGAGCCGGCCACGAGCGTGTAGACGAAGCAGATCAAGAGCGCCCAAAAGCCGAGAAAGCTCGCCGACATCGCCGCGCCGGAGAGCGTGCGCTCGTGATTGTTGCCCGCGATCAGCGAGCCGATCATCACGGCCAGAAACCCGGCCAGCGCGCCGACGATCGGCGCCAACAGAAGCGCGGCGAGGAAGCGTTTCATGCGGTCATGATCGCACGAACACCGGCTCGGGCTGGAGCTCCACGCCGAACCGCTCGCGCACGCCGCCTTGGATCATCCGCACCAGCTCCAGCACCTCGGACGCCGTGCCGCCGCCGCGGTTCACGATCGCCAGCGTGTGCTTCGTGGAGATGCCGACGTTGCCGTGGGTGAAGCCTTTGTGAAAGCCGGCGTGCTCGATGAGCCACGCGGCGGAGAGCTTCACGCCGTCGGCGCTCGGGAAGTGCGGCGCACCCTCGGGCACACGCTCCGGCGGCACGATCGGATTCATGAAGAACGAGCCGTCGCTCTTCGTGTCGGGGTCGCCCGGGTCGAGCACCATCCCCTTCCGCTTGCGAATCGCGATCACCGCCTCGCGCACGGAATGAAGGTCGTCGAGGGCGATGCCGCGCTCCTCGAGGTAGGCGCGCAGCTCCGGATAGCGCACCGACGCCGCGCCGCCGGGGCGGAGGCGGAACGTCACGGAGATCACGACGTAGCGGTCCTTCGCCGCGTGCTTGAAGATGCTCGAGCGGTATGAGAAGTTGCAGTCCCAGTTCGTCAGGTCGATGACGCGCCCGGTGTCGCGCTCCAGCACCTCGACGCGGACGATCGTCTCGCTGACGTCCTGCCCGTACGCGCCGACGTTCTGGATCGGCGTCGCACCGGCGGAGCCGGGGATGCCGGAGAGGCATTCGACGCCCGCCCAGCCGCTGGCGACGGCGAAGTCGACGAAGTCGTCCCACCGCTCCCCCGCGGCGACGTTGACGATGGCCGACTCCGCGTCTTCGCTCTCGATGGTGATGCCGAGTAACTCGAGGTGGATCACGAGCCCGGCGAAGCCCTCATCGGGGATCAGCACGTTCGAGCCGCCGGCGAGGACGAGCACGGGCAACCCTTCCGACGCGGCGAACGCCAGCGCCTCGCGCACGTCGTCGACCGACTCGGCACGGACGAAGAACTTGGCCGGACCTCCGATACCAAGAGTTGTCAGCGGAGCGAGGGGAACGCCGGTTTCGACCATGGGAAATGCAGCATAATCGCGAGCCATGACGGACGCAGCAAAGCAATGGCTCGGCCATCCGCGCGGACTCTTCACCTGCTTCTTCACCGAAATGTGGGAGCGCGCCAGCTATTACGGCATGCGCGCGCTGCTGACGCTCTACATGGTCGGCTCGGTGATGCAGCCAGGCCTCGGGTTTTCGGTGCAGAAGGCCGCGCAGATCTACGCGCTTTACACCATGTGCGTCTATCTCTCGGGCATTCCGGGAGGCTTCATCGCCGACCGTTTCATCGGCCATCGCCGGGCGGTGCTCATCGGCGGCATCGTCATCGCCCTCGGCCACTTCAGCATGGCCTTTCCTGCCCTTCCGTTCTTCTATTTGGGCCTCGGCCTCATCATCATCGGCACCGGCCTTCTGAAACCGAACGTCAGCACCATCGTCGGCACCCTCTACACGCGCGACGACGCACGCCGCGACGCCGGCTTCTCCCTCTTCTACATGGGGATCAACGTCGGCGCCACGTTCGCGCCGATCGTGACCGGCTGGCTCGGACAGAAGTACAACTGGCACCTCGGCTTCGCGCTTGCCGGCATCGGAATGGTTTTCGGAATCATTCAGTACGTGATGGGGCAGAAGTACCTGACACCGGTCGAGGAGCAGCCGACACCGCAGACGACTGCCGTCGAATCGGCGAAAAGCCTTCCGGAGTCGCGCTCCTTCACGCCGCAGGAGTGGGGGCGCATCGTCGCCGCGTGCATCCTCACGCTCTTCGCGCTGATCTTCTGGGCCGGCTTCGAGCAGGCCGGATCGAGCCTCACGCTCTTTGCCGACCGCGCCACGCGGCTCAAGGTCTTCAACTTCACGTATCCGTCGAGCTGGTTCCAGTCGGTCGAGCCGGGCTTCATCATCATTTTTTCGCCGATCTTCGCGTGGCTGTGGATGCGGATGGGGCGGCGCGAGCCGTCGAGTCCCGCGAAGTTCACCCTCGGCCTCTTTTTCCTCAGTCTTTCGTTCCTGCTGATCGTGCCCGCTGCGCGCGCGTTCCAAGCCACCGGCCAGCGCGTCAGCCCGTGGTGGCTGGTCGGTCTCTACTACCTGCAGGCAATGGGCGAGCTCTGCCTCAGTCCGGTCGGGCTGAGCATGATCACGAAGCTCTCGCCGGCACGCATCGTCGGCTTGATGATGGGCATCTGGTTCTTCGCCACGGCGATGGGAAATTACGTAGCCGGCTGGGTGGCGGGGCTGGTCGGGACGCGCAGCTATTCCGAGGTCTTCATGATCGCGTTCGTCACCGCCGCGGTCGTGACGCTGATCCTGACGGTGCTGATCCCGGTCATCAAGCGGCTCATGGCCGGCGTGCATTAAAATGAGAGGCGTGCGTCCGCTCCCATTGATTCTCGTCCTCGCCCTCGCTCCCTCGTTCGCGCACGCCGCGTGCGTGAATAAGTTCGTCCGCCGCACGGAAAGCGGAACGCGCCAGGTCATGACTCTCCTCACCGGAAAGCTCACCTTCGCCGAGGCGGAGGCGCTGTCGAAGGCAATCTCGGAGCACCAGTCGCCGCCGATCGAATGGGTCGACGACAAAGGCAAATCGATCGCCAGCCAGCTCGGGCCGATGAAGGCCGTCCGCCCGATGCCCGTGGCGTGCGAGCCGAAGACCTCCGGCTCCGTGATCATGGTCATCTTCCAGTCGGCGCTGCCGCCGGCGAAGAAGATGCGGGTGAAGCTGGACGCGAACACGGTCGTCGATTTCGAAGAGCAATAGAATGCGCGGATGAAGCGCGCCATCGTCATCGTCTGCGACTCCCTCGGCGTCGGTGAGCTCCCCGACGCGGCTGAATTCGGCGACGAGGGCTCCAACACCCTCGGCCACATCCTCGAGGCCCACCATCCGAAGCTCCCGACGTTGACGCGCCTCGGCCTCCTGCACACCCTCCCCCAACCCGCCGCCAGCGACGCGCCGCTCTCCGCCTACGGCCGCATGCGCGAAGTGAGCTCCGGCAAGGACACGATCACCGGGCATTGGGAGATGATGGGCCTCGTCGTCGCCGATCCTTTCCGCACCTACCCGGACGGCTTTCCCCCCGAGGTCATCGGCGAGTACGAGCACCGCATCGGCCGGAAGACCCTCGGCAACAAGCCCGCCTCCGGCACCGTCATCCTCGACGAGCTCGGCGAAGAGCACATGCGCACCGGCTTCCCCATCGTCTACACCTCGGCGGACTCCGTCTTCCAGGTCGCGGCGCACGAAGAAGTCATCCCGCCGCCGGAGCTGTGGCGCATCTGCGAGATCGCCCGCGAGCTGATGCGCGGCGAGCACAACGTCGGACGCATCATTGCCCGGCCGTTCGTCGGTCCGGGCAAGGGCCAGTTCAAGCGCACAGCGAATCGGAAGGACTTCTCGGTCAAGCCGACCGGCGAGACCGTCGTCGAGCGCGCCCACAACGCCGGCAAGCGCGTCATCGGCCTCGGCAAGATCGCCGACATCTTCGACCGCGTCGGCATCGACCAGGAGATCCGCACCGAGTCGAACTCCGACGGCATGCGCAAGACGCTCGATCTCGTGCGCGAGTCCGACGCGTCGATGATTTTCACGAACCTCGTCGACTTCGACTCGAAGTACGGCCACCGCAACGACGCCGCCGGCTACGCGAAGGCGCTGGAGACGTTCGACGCGGAGCTCGACGAGCTGCTGCGCCAGCTCAAGGCCGACGACCTCCTCTTCATCACCGCCGATCACGGCTGCGATCCGTGCGACGTCTCCACCGATCACACTCGCGAATACGTACCGTTCCTCGTGGCCGGACCGAGCATCACGCACCGTTCCCTCGGCACGCGCGACACGTTCGCCGATCTCGGCGCGACGATCGCCGAGTACCTCGGGCTGCCGTTGCGCGGGCCGGGAACGAGCGCGCTGCCGGAGCTGCGCTCATGATCGCGGCGCTGCTCTTCGCCGCCGCCGCGGCAACGTCGACCGTCCCCACCGCGCAGATCGCGCTCGACGCGCGCGTCATCGATCGCGTGGCCGAGGTCAGCAAGCGCGATCTGCCGCGCGACCTCCTGCGGCGCATGGTCGAGGAAGACATCGAGCTCCTGCGCGGCAAGCGACCCGACGGCACGTACGCCTACGCCACGTACGACCGGATGGAAGCGTCGCGCAAGGAACAGGATTTCTCGATCGAGGACGCGAAGAAGTCGGCGCGGCTGGAGATGCGCGGCGCGTGGATCTACCGCCTCATCATCACCTCGCCCGCGCGTAAGCTGCTCGTCACGCACAACCGGCACGTCTTCATCGAGCGGGTCGAGATCGAGTACCTCCCCGCCGGCAGCACATCGAGCAAAGTGCAGACACTCGACGTCAACGGCTGGATCGAGCCGGGGACATCGCGCAACGTCGATCTCAACGAAGTGGCGCGGCAGGCCACGGCGCGCGTCTACGTGCATGCGGATCCCGAGGGCTACGGCAACATCGAGCTCGCACTGCTCGAGGCGAAGATCTTCGACAATCCCGACAGCCCGTACGCCGACGCCGTGGCCAGCGCGAAGGCGATCCTGCGAGGCCTCGACAACAACGACGTGCCGTCGATCCGGGCGATGGCACAGCGGATGGCGAATGGGCTGCAGCCGACCGCGCCGGCAGCGGCGTCGGTCGACGTCATCGCGCCGCGCACGGAGCCCACGCCGGCGTCGACCGCCGCGCCGGCGCCCGACATCGCCGCGGAGCTGCAGTCGATCGAAGACCTCCTCACCGGGACGGAAGCGGAGCGCCGACAAGGACTTGACAAACTCCACCAGCTTCTGCGCCGGCTCCGGCGCTGAGTCCGTCGCACTCAAGTTTGACGGTTTTGGGTCGCTCGGTTAGAATGCCGCTCCCTCTTGGCAGTTCTCTAAGTTTCCGAAAGGAGCCTCACTTGTCGTCAATGAAACTAGGGTTCAAGGTCGGGGAAAAACTCGTTTATCCGAACCACGGTGTAACCGTCGTCGAACAGATCGGCGAGTCGCCGATCATGGACGCGGGCGAGTCCTACTATCACCTTCGGCTGCTTGCGAACAACTCGCGGCTGATGGTGCCGATCCGGAACACAGACCGCGTCGGTCTCCGCAGGCTGTACCAGCCGAAAGAGATCAAAGGCCTCATCAGCCTGCTCGAGCAGAAAGGCCCGAAGAGCCACACCGATTGGAAGGGCCGCTACCGCGAGAACCTCGAGAAGATGAAAACCGGCCGTCTCGAGGACGTCGCCGAGGTTCTGAAGAACCTCAACGAAGTGCAGAAGCGGAAGAGCCTCTCGTTCCGCGAGAAGAAGATGTACGACCGGGCCAAGTACCTGCTCGTCTCCGAAGTGGCCATCGTCAAGGGCATTCCGGAGATCGAAGCCGAGAAGCTCATCCAGAAGTCGCTGGACAAGAGCCTCGCGCCGGTCGCGCCCGGGCACTGATGCTACTCTTGCGTGCGGCGGCTCCGGCCGCCGCACCGCGCATGCAACACCTTCCTCCCTGGATCCGCGAAAAAAAACTCAACCTGCGCTCCCTCCACGAGGTGAAGTCTCTCCTCCGCGAGCGCTCGCTCCACTCCGTCTGCGAGTCGCTGGCCTGTCCGAACCGCACCGAATGCTTCTCCCGCGGCACGGCCACGTTCATGATCCTGGGCGACGTCTGCACGCGCTCGTGCGGCTTCTGCAACGTGACGACCGGGCGCCCCTACGCGCCGCCGTCGCCCGATGAGCCGCGCGCGGTGGCGGAGACGGCGCGGCAGATGGGGCTGCGCCACGTCGTCGTGACGACGGTGACCCGCGACGATCTCCCGGACGGCGGCGCGCAGCAGTTCGCCGAGACGATCCGCGAGCTGCGCGCGGCCATCCCGAACGTCGTCGTCGAGGTGCTGACGTCCGACTTCCACGGCAACTTCGACGCCGTGCGCACCGTAGTCGAGGCCAAGCCTGACTACTTCAACCACAACGTCGAGACCGTGCCGCGGCTCTACGACTACGTCCGCCCCGGCTCGCGCTTCACGCGCTCGCTGGCGGTGCTGGCGGAGGCGAAGCGGATCGATCCGGCGATCGCGACCAAGTCCGGCCTGATGCTCGGCCTGGGCGAGCGCCGCGAGGAAGTGCTCGACGTGCTCGCGCAGCTGCGTGCGGCCGGCGTGGAGATCGTGACGATCGGGCAGTACCTGCAGCCGAAGCGCGAGAAGCTCGACGTCGTCGAGTACATCCATCCCAAGGTGTTCGACGATTACCGCGACGCCGGCGAACGAATCGGATTCAAGGCTGTCTTCTCCGGCCCGTTCGTGCGAAGCTCGTACATGGCGGACCTGGTGGCCCATGAAGCGAAAGCCGCGAGCGATCGATCCTGACGCGCAAGAGAGCGGCGCGTACTTTCTGACTTGGCTGCCGATTTTTCTCGACTATCTCAGCGTCGAGAAAGGGCTCGCCCGCAACTCCCTCGCCGCGTACCGCACCGACCTCCGCCACTTCGGACACTGGCTCGGCGACCAGTCGCTGGAGCTCGAGAAGGTCGAGCGGATCCACATCGTCCGCTACTTCCAGGCGCTGCGCGCGGCGGGGATCTCGGCGCGTTCGGTCGCGCGCGCGCTGGCGGCGCTTCGAGGGATGTTCCGGTTTCTCGTCGGCGAGAAGCATCTGAAGCACGACCCGACGGAGAACATCGAGAACCCGAAGCTCTGGACGACGCTGCCGAAGTCGCTGCAGCCGTCCGAGGTGGAGGCGCTCTTGGGCGCGCCCGACCGCGCCACGCCCGAGGGGCTGCGCGACGCGGCCATGCTGGAGCTGCTCTACGCGACGGGACTGCGCGTCAGCGAGCTGATTCGCGTGAAGCTCGAGGACATGGTCATGGACGCCGGATTCCTGCGCACGATCGGCAAGGGCTCGAAGGAGCGCATCGTGCCGTTCGGCGACGCCGCGCGCGACGCCGTCGTCGCCTACGTCGAGCGCGGGCGCGCGCACTTCGTCAAGCGCCCCGATCCGCATCTCTTTCTCTCGAACCGCGGCCGCCCCATGACGCGCCAGGCGTTCTGGATGAAGATCGGCCGCTACGCGCGCGCCGCCGACATCCGCACGCATATCTCGCCGCACGTGCTGCGGCACTCGTTCGCCACGCACCTGCTCGAGAACGGCGCCGACCTCCGCAGCGTGCAGCTCATGCTCGGCCACTCCGATATCTCCACGACGCAGATCTACACGCACGTCACCCGAGCGCGGCTGCAGAAGCTGTACGAGCAATACCATCCGCGGGCATAACCCGTCTCACGCCAGAGTTAGGTCGGAAACACGTGAAAAAGCTCCTCCCCCTTGTGCTCGTTTTCGCCGCGCTGCCGGCGAGCGCGAGCATTGCGCTCTTCAGCGACGGCCGGACAATGAAGATCGAGTCGTACAAGGTCCTCAACGAGAACGACATCGAGCTGAAGCTCAAGAGCGGCGGGGCCATGACGATCCCGCTCGTCCGCGTCGACCGCATCGTCGACGACGAGGTCGCGCCACCGGCGATCATCGCCGAGGTGAAGAAGATCGTGGAGGAGGAAGGGGGCATCTTCCCGAAGCGCTCCTGGCGCTACGACGAGAAGCGCGGCCCGATCTTCCGCTCCAAGTACGACCAGCTCATCATCGAGGCGTCGAAGAAATTCGACGTCGACGCCGCGCTGGTCTCTGCCGTCATCCACGCCGAGTCCGACTTCAACCCGCGCGAGTATTCGAACAAAGGGGCGCAGGGCCTCATGCAGCTCATGCCCGGCACGGCCATCCGCTTCGGCGTGACGAACGCGTGGGACCCGGCGGCGAACGTCTACGGCGGCGTCCGCTACCTTCGCTGGCTGCTGAAGACGTTCGACGGCAACGCCGACCTCGCCGTCGCCGCCTACAACGCCGGCGAAGGGAACGTCTGGAAGTACAACGGCGTGCCGCCGTTCCGCGAGACGATCAACTACGTGAATCGCATCGCCCGGCACATCCGTGAGCGGGTTCCGAGCAGCGAGCCGCCGGCGACGGTCGCCGCGGTCTCAAGCGACCGCTAACGCCTCGTCGGTCACCGGCGCGACGCCGGTCCGCAAATTCTCGAAGCGCAGCACCATCACCGTCCGGTCGTCGTCCGCCGGCCGCGATCCCGAGTGCCGCGCCACCGCCTGCAGGATCGTGTCGCGGATGGCGCTCGGCGAGCGGTCCGTTGCGGCGGCCAGCAGCGCCTCGAGCTTGTCGAAGCCGAAGGGCTCACCGTCTTCATCCTGCGCTTCGACGATGCCGTCGGAGAGGTAGACGACGGCGTCGCCTTCCTGCAGGTCGACCTCCTCGGTGTGCGTGCGGATGTCGCTGCGGACGCCCAAGGGGAGCGAGGGAACCTCAATCGCGATTGCGGCGGCACCGCCCCCGCGCAGCAGGTAGGGGTAGAGATGCCCGGCGTTCGTGTGGCGGATGCGGCCGTGCTCGAGGTCGAAGATCGTGAAGGCCAAGGTCATGAACGCGCGGCGCTCCGTCGAGCGGTAGACGAGGTCGTTCAAGCGATGGAAGAGCGACGTCTCGTCGGCCCCCTCCTCGACCAGCGTCGTGATCGCTGCCTTCACCATCGCCATCACCAGGCCGGTGGAGAGGCCGTGGCCGGAGACGTCGCCGATCGCCACCGCGAGGTGGCTCTTGTCGAGGTTGAAGACGTCGTAGTAGTCGCCGCCGATCGACGCCGTCGGCTCGAAGTGCGCGGAGAAGGAGACGCCGCGGAAGTGCGGCCCCTCCTTCGGCAGGAGATTGCGCTGGATCGACGCGGCGATCTCGATCTCGCTCTGCAGGCGCTCCTTCTCGGCCACGTTGGCGAGGAGCGCGCCGATCGACTCCGTCATCCGGTCGAACGAGCGGGCCATCTCGCCGAGCTGGTTGCGCGGCTTCATGCCGATGCGGTAGCTGAAGTCGCCGCGCTCCACCGCCTTCGTCCCCTTCTCGATGCGGTTGACCGCGCGAGTGATCGAGAAGATGAGCGCCGCGGCGAAGAGCGCCGCCACCATGTAGAGCAGCAGCAGCGCCGCGCTCACGCCCATGATGAAGCGGACGAGGTAGCCGACGTAGCGGTCTGCCGAGGCGCCGAAGTAGTAGTGGAAGAGGTTCTGGCCCGGGTTGATGATCGTGGTGATGAGCTCGTGCGACGAGTCTTCGACGCCCGAGTCCCAGCGCGGGATGGTCGTCGTGTCGAACCAGATGATCTTGCGGCCGACGGACTGCATGAGCAGGTCATCGAGGTCTTTCTCGTTGTCGGTGTCGATGCTGATGTTCGGCCCGGCCGGCTTCGCTCGCCGCCGCTGCCGCTTCTCCAGACTCCTGCCGACGCGCACGGTCATGCCGCTGTGGTCCTCGATGTTGGCGACCCACTCGTCGTCCATCGGCTGGACGAAGGCGACGGTGCGGGGCGTGTTGCCGGGACGCGTGGACTGCCGCGAGGCGATGAGGAGCGGCACGTCGTCGCGCCAGGCCATGCCGCTGAACGTCGTCGCCTTCAGCCACGCTGGCAGCGTGTCGCCGCTCTCCGCCGCGGTGTCGTAGATCTCCAGCGACTTCAGCGAGTCGGCCGGGCGGCGGCCGGTCATGCTGTACTCGCGCGAGGCCGCTTCGAGCTGCCCCAAGTAGGCCTGGCGCTCGCCGCGTAGCGCGGCGTGCGTCATCACGCCGCCGATCATGTAGGCGATGGTCAGGAGAAGAATGGCGAAGAGGAAGAACGGGAAGACGCCGAGCATCACGTAGCTGAGGAAAAGCCGGCGCCCGACGCGCCAGAAGAGCTTCCGCAGCATCCAGCGCACCATGACGGCGAAGCCGTACATGCAGAGGCCGGCGAAAACGAGCGCGGAGAAGAAGGTGACGAGGACGAGAAGGACCGACGGGACGCCGATGTCGCGCAGCTTCTCGCTGAACGCGTTGGCCAGCGCGAGGACGACGAGCGCACCGAGCCAGATCAGCCAAAGCAGGCCGGCGCGGCCGGGTTTGGGCGGCGGCTCGGGCGCCTGATCGATCGGAAGGCGGGGGCGCGTCAGTGGCACGACGGGAGTTATACGCGATTTGGCCCGAGGAGTTCAGACCTCGCGCAAAGCCTTCGTGATCGGCATGCGCGCGGCCGAGATCGCCGGTAGCAGTCCACCCACCACTCCGGCCACCACTGCGATGACGATTCCGGTCATCGCCACCGACCCATCCACTCGGAAATTGAAGGCGATTTCCGAGAACGTGCGGAAGTTCGTCGTCCCCGTGGAGATGCTGTTGACCGGCAGCGCCAGGAGCACGCCGGCCAGGCCGCCGAGGAGAGAGACGAGCGCGCTCTCGATCACCACCGACAACAGGATCGCCCGGCGCTTGAAGCCGAGCGCGCGCATCGTCCCGAGCTCGCGCGTGCGGCCCGAGACCGCGGAGAACATCGTGTTCATCGTGCCGAGGACCGCGCCGATGACCATGAAGAGCGTCACCACGGCCACGAGGAAGATGATCCCGAAGAGGCCCGTGGTCTGCTCCTCGTAATACTTCCGCTCCGTCTTCACCTCGAGCTTGAGACGGTTGTCGTTTTTCACCGCGTCGACGACCGACTTTGCCGCTGCTGTGTCCGCGGGCCGCACCAGCACGGTCGAGTAGGCCTCGCGCTTGCGCGACTGCGCCAGGAAGCTCTCGTCGGCCCAGATCTCCGAGTCGAAGGCGGTGCCGGCCGCGTCGAAGACACCGACGACGCGGTAGTCCGTCGCGCCGAAGTGGAAGGTGTCGCCGACGCTCGTGCTGGCGAAGCGGTCGCGGATGCGCTTCGCCACGATGACCTCGCTCGTCCCCGGCTTGAACGCCCTCCCCTCGACGAGCTTCACGTTGCGCATCTCCAGCCCAACCTCGGTGATTCCTCGCACGAGGACGTTCGAGCCCTTGCCGCTGTCGCGGCGGGGGAGCTTGAAAAGGATCACGAGCTCGGGCGAGACGAGCGGCTGCCCGGCGCCGTTTCTCAAGATGCCCGGCAGCGTGCGCAGGACTTCGTACTTGTCGCGCGCGACCCAGCTCGACAGCTCCGTCTCGGCGCTCTCGCGCATGACGATGAGGTCTGTCGGCGAGCCGCTGGCGACGGTGGTCGTCTTCACGCCGTGCCACAGCGCCAGCATCGACAGCATGACGGCGTTGATCACGCCGATGCCGAGGATCGTCAGCAGCATCGAGACGCGCCGCGCGGCGAGATTTCCGGTGTTGTACTTGAGCGGGATGGCCATCGCTACACCACCTTCCGCAGCCCGTCGACGACGACGAGGTTCGCCGACTTCATCGACGGCAATCCGCCGGCGATGAGGCCGACGAAGAGCGCGGCGGCCGCGCAGAGCGCCGCGGTGTCGCCGCCCAGGTTGAAGTTCGGAAGGAAGCCCATCGTCCACTTGGCGATGTCGCCGTAGTGGAAGAGAAGCGCCGCGGAGCCGACGCCGACCGCCCATCCGGTCAACGCCGTGATGACGCACTCCGTCAGCATCAGCATGAGGACCAGCCGGCGCCCGAAGCCGATGGCTTTCAGCACGGCGATCTCCGTCACCCGCTCGCGCGCGGCCATGCTCATCGTGATCGCCGCCAGGAGCACGATCATGAAGATCGAGCAGGTGGAGATGGCGCTGAAGAGGAGCTTGATGTTCCCCATCATGTTCACGAACTGCCGGTTGAACTCCTTCTCCGTGAACGTCTCGGTCGGGTCTTCACTGTTCTTGAACGCGGCGTCGATCTCTTGGCTGATCGCGGCCATCCGATTCGGGTCCGCCACCTTCACCCAGAACGTGCCGACGCGGTTCCACTTCAGCGCCTCGTTGAAGTAGTCGTGGTGGAGGTAGATGACGGTGCCGAGGACTTTGTGGTGCGACACGGCGCGGATCGTCAGCTCCGGGTCGAACGGGAAGATCTCGCGGTGGAGGGTGATGCGGTCGCCGATCTTCCAGTGGAAACGGTCCATGAGGTCGGAGCCGACGAGCGCTCCCTGCCGGTCCTTCACCCACGAGTCGTACTCGTCGGGGTCGATGGTGTACTCCGGGAAGACCGCGCGGAACTTCGCCGGCTCGACGGTGAGGATGGGGACGGTGTTGCGCCGCTCCTTGTAGTAGCCGCCGAGCCACTGGCTCTTCATCGTCTCGACGACGCCCGGCGTCTGGCGGATCTTCTGCTCGTGCGCGTACGGCAGCATCTGCGCGAGCGAGAACGCCGACTGCACGACCAGGCGGTCGCCGGTGCCGGCGTTGCCGAACGACTCGAAGGCGTCGAGGACCTGGACGAGGAACGCCACGAGGAAGAAGATCGCCCCCATCAGCACGATCATGAGGAACGAACGCAGCTTGTTCCGAAAGAGGTTCCGGCGGATGAGCGTCGCGTACTTCATGCCTCGGCCGCCTGCTCCTCGACGCTCCCCACGAGCAGCCCCTTCTCGAGGTGCAGCGTGCGCTTGGCGTGCTGCGCGGCCTTCGGGTCGTGCGTGACCATGACGATGGTCTTCTCGAACTCTCTATTGAGCTGCTGGAGGAGGTCGAGCGTCTCCTGGGCGTTCTTGGCGTCGAGGTCCCCGGTCGGCTCGTCGGCGACGATGATGGTGGGGTCGGTGACGATGGCGCGGGCGATGGCCACACGCTGCTCCTGCCCGCCGGAGAGCTGCCGCGGGTAATGGAACATCCGGTCGCCCAGGCCGACGATGTTGAGCGCAGTCTCGACGTGCTGCCGGCGCTGCTTCTTCGACAATTTCGTCAGCAGCAGCGGCAATTCGACGTTTTCGAACGCGTTCAAAACAGGGATGAGGTTGTAGAGCTGGAAGATGAAGCCGACGTGGCGGGCGCGCCAGCTCGCCAGCGCCGATTCGTTGAAGCGCGAGATCTCCCGGCCGTCGACGGTGATGCGCCCCCCGGTCGGCCGGTCGATGCCGGCAATGAGGTTGAGGAGCGTCGTCTTCCCCGAGCCCGAGGGCCCCATGAGCGCGAGGAAGTCGCCGCGCGGAACGTCGAGGGTGACGCCGTTCAGGACGGGGACTTCGAAGGCATCGCGGCGGTAGACCTTACGGACGTTGTCGATCTGAACGAGTGCCATCAATTTTCTCCCGTGCGTACCAATTCGCCGTCCTTCAACTGCTCGACGTTATCCGTAACGATCCGCTCCCCTTCGCGCAACCCGCTGCGCACCTCCACCAGGCTCTCGCGCGTGTTGCCCGTCTGCACCGCGCGCATCCGCACGCGATTGTCGGCGCCGATCACCGCCACCCTCCCATCCGCCACTGCGCGTTTGGGCACCCACAGCTTCGCCGGCTCGTGGAGCTCGGAGTCGGTGCGCTCGGTGTTGAGGAAGTTCGCGGTCGCGCTCATCTCCGGCAGCAGGCGCTCGCCGGGATCGAGAATCTTCACCTTGACCTTCACCGTCGCCTTGGCGCGGTCCGCGGTCGGGATGATCTGCCGCAGCACACCCCGCCACTTCTTTCCCGGAAACGCGTCGACCGTCACCTCGGCTGGCTGCCCTTCGTGCAGTTGGCCGATGCTGCCTTCGTTCACGTCGGCCTCGACCTCGAGGGTGTTGAGGTCGACGATCGTGCAGATTGCCCCGGCCGGCAGCGTTCCGGCGACCTGGCCCATCATCACCGAGGAGATGACCTCGCCGACTTCCGTCGACTTCGTGGCGATCGTGCCGTCGAACGGCGCGCGCACGACCATGTCGCGCATGTTGATGTTGATCTGGTCGACGCGCGCCCGCGCCGCCTTCACCTGCGCCTCGGCGGCGTCATAGCCGGCGCGGCTGGCCACGCCCTGCTTCCAGAGATTCGCCTGCCGCGCGTACTCGCGCTCGGCCTCATTGAGCGCCGCCTGCCCTTCGTCGAGCTGCGCGCGCAGGTTGGTGCTCTCCAAGACCGCCAGGACGTCGCCGGCGCGCACGTTGTCGCCGACGTCGAAGTTCAGCTTGACGACCTTGCCGGAGATCTTCGGCGTGATCTTCGACTGCTTGTTCGCGACGAGGTAGCCGGTCGCGCTGAGGAGCGCCGGGTTGGCGACGTTGATCGACGGCTTGACGACGGTCGATTCGACGACCGGCGCTCGCCGCGGCACGACCACGCGCGTGTAGACGGCCCAGGCGATTGCGCCGAGGGAAGCCAGCGCCAGTACCCACCCGACCACCTTGCCGAGGGGGAAGCGCGCTTCGTCTTCGTCGTCGCGGGAGATGCGCAGCGCGGAGAGGTCGGGACGTGTGGTCATGCGCCAGGGCCGATTGCGCTGGAATGATAGCGGTAAACTATGGCCCGTGAGGCGAGCTTCGGTGCTCTTGATCGTCGTGTTGGCGGTGCAGCCGCTGCTCGCCTTTGCGTCGCTTGCGCTGCCGGTGGCGTACACGGTCACGACGATCGACAATTCCGAAGACGATGACGACAACGCGCTCGACCTCATCTTCGGCGGCGATCCTGTCGTGATGGTCGCCTCGCTCGTGCTGCCGCACCTCGAGCCACGCGCTGCCGTCGCCGAGGCTGCATCCGTCGCGGTTCCGCCTCGCGTCGCCGACCCCGCCGATCACCCTCCGCGTCTCGCCTGATCGCCCGCTCGCGATCACGGCAGGACGTTCCCGGAGGGATTGATGAGCACCATTTACGCACCCGCGATTCACGATCTGTTTCGAGGGTCGGTTTCTGCGCTGTCGCCGGCGGAGTCGGACATCGACCGGCCGCGGCTGATGCGCGCGATGCGCGGCCGCGACGGCTACCGCGAGTCGAAGATCGTTCCATACGTGCATCGGATGTTCGACACGAGGTGGATGTACGGCGAGCGCGACGACGACGCGCGCGAGAGCCTGGCGGTCTTTCCGAATGGCGACGTGCCGCTCGTGGCGCGGCACGCGGTCGCCGGCATCGACGGCCCGGTCGACCTTCTCTCGCTGACCCGCGCGAACCTCACCGACGAGGCCACGGAGTTCGTGCGCACGACCGGCATCGCCGAGTCGGAGCTGCTCCACCACTCCATCGCCGTCCTCGCGGCGCGGCGCGACGGACGCATTCCGCTCCCCGAGGAGAAGAAAGCGATTCAGGACTCGGCGCTCCTCGGGTACCGCTTCGCGTCGCTCTTCGCCGATCACGATCCGCTCGTGGCCATCTCGCCGCAGGAGCAGGCCCTGCGCGTGTTCGGCATGCCGTCACGGATCGGGAAGGAGGCGCGGATGCTGCGCGGCGCGGCGCTGCGCGTCGACGACCGCGAGCACGTGGTCACGCGCATCTACCGCGGCGAGGAGCTCGGCGCCTTCCCGGACCTCGGCGGCGACGAAGCGCTCGCCCTCCTCGGCGACCGCACTTGCGACGTCTACTTGAACGAGAAGGCCTTCTGGCGCAACGTGCCGGTCGAGGTCTGGCGCTACACGCACCGCGGCGTGCCGCTGCTCCGCACCTGGCTGCACGACCGCCGCGCGTCGACGCTGGGCCGCGCCCTACTGCGCGACGAGGTCACGCAGTTCTCGACGGCGGTGCGGCGCATCGCGCAACTGTTGTTGTTGCAGCCGGCGCTGGCGAAGAACGCGGAGCTTTGAACAGGGGACGGTCACAGGGAACGGGGGACAGGTGGTGTTCCTCGCGACGACCACCATCTGTGCCCTGTTCCCTGTGCCCTGTCACCTAGAACTGGCGAAACATCCCCACCACATCCTCTGCGGCGGCGACGTGCATGCGGCTCACGTTGCCGTCGCAGTAGGCCCAGTCATGGCTGATTCCGGTGACCATGATGGAGTCATCGGGACAGAGCTCTCCGAGAGCTCGGCCGAGGGTCTGGACGTCGGTGCGGTCATCGGACTGCACGACGAACGTCGACTCGAACGGCAGTTCGACCACGACGCCGAGGCGCTGGATGGCGTCGTGGAGCTCGGCGTAGTCGGCGCCCGGCGTGAGGCTGTGCCGCACGAGGAGGAAGTCGCGCGACATGGTGAACTGCGTCGCCGCGACGAGGAGGCGGCCCTCGCCGCCGAGCTGCGTCCGCATCCAGCGCACCAGCGGCGCCGCGTGCCGCCCCTCGGGCAGCCACACCTGCCAGCTCTGATCGAAGTTCGGCTCGGCGCCGAGGCGCCGCATCGCGTGCGAGACTCCGACCGTCAGGTCGCCTTCGTAGCAGATCTGAAAGAGCCTGATCTCACCCATCACACCCTCCCGCAGCGGTTCTTGTGCAGTGCAGTGATTATTGCATGAGCCGGCCCGGCCGGCGGCGTTAGTTGCCAAAGGCCGCCGCACGATCGTCGCCCGATGAGCCCACTGTCACGAAAATCTTCGGCCGTCGACTACTACAAAAAGATCGCGCGCTGGATGCTGCCTCACCTGAAGGACCGCCCGATCGCGATCAAGCGCTTCCCCGGCCCGATCGGCGGCCTGGCGTTCTGGGAGAAAGACGCGCCGGCGTTCACGCCGAAGTGGGTGCGCACGGTCGACGTGCCGCGGCGCAGCGACGGCACGACGATCCACTACATCGTCGCCGGCGACGTAAAGACGCTGACGTGGATAGCCTCCGTCGGCGGGATCGAGATCCATCCGTTCCTCCACCGCGCGCCGCGGCTCGACGAGGCGACGGCGGTGGTGTTCGATCTCGATCCGGGCGAGGGGGCGACGTTCACGCAGTGCTGCGACGTGGCGCTGATCCTCAGACATGCGCTGGCATCGCTGAAGCTGAAGGCGTTCGCGAAGGTATCGGGCTCGAAGGGCTTGCAGGTCTACGTGCCGCTCAACAGCGGCGCAACGCATGCGGCCACGGAGGCGTTCGCGCGGATCGTGGCCGAGGAGCTGGCGCGCGCGCATCCGTCGCTCGTCGTGGCGGAGATGGCGAAGACGTTGCGGCGGACGAAGGTGTTCATCGACTGGAGCCAGAACGCCGACTACAAGACGACCGTGGCGGTGTACTCGCTGCGCGCGACCGGCAGAGTATCGATGCCGGTGACGTGGGAGGAAGTGGAGACGCGAGAGCGGCTCGACTTCACGGCGACGGAGGCGTTGGCGCGCGTGCGGGAGCTCGGCGATCTATTCGCGCCGGTGTTGACGCTGAAGCAGACATTGCCGATCGAATCCGCGCCGCGCGCGCCGCGGACGCGACTCGCGCGCGGCCGCAGCCAATCCGGCCGCCACCAGTTCGTGAAGACGAAGACGGAGCTGCGCCTCGAAGTCGGCGGCATCTTCAAGATCCGCGACAAAGTCGAAGACCGCGGCACCTACGAGATCATCGAATACGACGACTCTTGCTACGACCTCTGGTTCGAGGGCGAGACGCTGCGCGGCGAGTGGATCCTCGAAAAAGGCGATCGCGGCTGGTCGCTGCACGACAAGTGAGCGCGAGACTACGTATCAACGCGCAGTGCTCTTCGCGCTCGCGCTCCTTTTCGCCGCTGCAGGATCTGACCAGCCCGTCGCGCCGCTGAAGTACAGCGTCGCGCCGGGGATCGGAATTTTTCCGGCCGCGGCATCGAACGGCGACTCGACCTTCGTCGTCTGGGCGGCGGCGCAGGGGCTCGTTGCCACTCGCCTAGCGCAAGACGGCACCGTGCTCGATACGCCGTACCTCCTCGTCACACCGGAATTCTCCGTCTATCCGTGGGACGTCGCCTGGGTCGGCGGCCACTATCTGGTCGCCTGGAACGACAGTCGATACGGCACGTTCGTGCGGCGCTACGCACCCGACGCGACGCCGCTCGACGCCGCGCCGCGGCTCGTGAGTCCACTGCACTTCGACTTTCTACTCACCGACGGCACGAACGCCGCCCTCGTCGGCCGCGGTCCGGTCTCGCATTTCCAGCGCATCGACGCCGACGGCACGCCCCTCGGCGCACTCAAAGCGATCGACATCGAGTTCGCGATCGGTGCGGCGAACGCGGACGGCGCGGTCTTTCTGTCCCCTGGCGGAAAGTCCGTTCACGTGGCGTGGAACGGCATCACCGGCGCGCCGCGGCAACTCGACGTCAACTACGCCACCGTGATCGTCGCCGGCGGACCGCGTTTTCTGGTGCTCGCCCACGGCCAGGCGCTGATCCTCGACTCCGACGGCGCTCCGGCCGGCGCGACGTTCCGGCTGTACGAGCCGCCGGCGAACATCGACGTCGCCGTGTGGACGGGATCGAGCTGGATCGCCGGTTGGGACAGTAGCCACGGCGCCAGCTTTCGGCGCATCGGCGCCGAAGACCGGCCTGATGGCCCGCAGCAAGAGGTGACCGGCAGCTCCATCGGCGCCGGCCGCGCCGTCTGGAACGGCGCACGGATGGTCGTGCTCGGTTTTGATCCCTCGGCTCTGCTCTTCGACTTCGGAGGAGACCCCGGCGTTCGCGACGTCGTCTTGGCGCGGAGCGCCGCCGAGCAGAGGGGCGGCAGCATCGTCGCCACGGAGACGCGCGCACTCGTGGCGTGGTCCGAGCGCACCGGCTCGCGGTCCCACGCCGTACGTGCGGCGTTCATCGACGGCGGCAGGCTCTCGCCGCCCTTCGAGATCGACAGCGTCGACGACGAGTATCTGGACACGCCGGTCGTCGCCACCGACGGGCGCGACTTCCTCGTGCTCTACGTTTGCAACTACTCTCTGCCGTACGCCCGCATCGTGACGTCGGAGCAGGCCATCAGTCCGCGCATCTACCTGCCCGTTCCCGGTCCACCGCTCGCGGCGGCGTGGAACGGGAGCGCCTACGTCGCGCTCTTCGGCGGCGAGACCGTCTACGCCGCCGGACTCTCGGGCGCTCGGCTTAGCCTGCCGGTCGTGATCGCCCGAGGGGTCGGATACGGCGTCACCTCAGTGGCAACCATCGCCTGCGACGACACGGAGTGCGCCGCCGGCGTGCGCATGACCGATCATCCGCCCGGCGTTGGCGGACTCATTCCGGCAGACATCGGTGCCTTCGGCGCGCGCATAGTGCTCGACGGCTCGGCGGTCCTGGCGTCGGTCCGCCTCAACAAGGAAACGTCCGGCCCGCCGGTCCTGGCGATGCGCAGCAACGGCGCCTCACTCGTGATCTTGAACGATGCCGATCGCAGAACGCTGAGCGCCGTGCGCCTCGATGTGCCGGAGAGGCGCACGCCGCTCGTCACGCGCAACACGCCGCTCTGGCCGATCGCCGCCGACCGCGGCGGTGTTTACTGGAGCTCGACGAACCCCACCGCCGGCCACGAGCTGCACTGGAGCCGCGTCGGCGCCGCTCCCTATCCGATCTTTTTGCAGACGGAGGATCTCGGCTGGATCCCGCAGCCGCTCGCCGCGGCGTCGACCGCGGCCTTCTCCTTCGTCACCTACACCACAGGCGAGGACGATCCGGCGCTCTTTGCCCCGCGAACCTTCCTGCGCACGTTCGCCGCCGTCGATCCGCGCGGTCCGGCGCCGCTGCCGCCGTTGCCGTCGCCGCGCCGCCGCGCGGCCGGGCATTAGCTCGCGGGCGCCAACCCCCACTGCGTGAGCATGTACGCGTAGTCGAAGGCCGTGTCCTTGAGCGCGTCGTAGCGTCCCGACGCGCCGCCGTGCCCCGCCCCCATGTTCACCTTCAGGAGGATCGGCTTCGTCGACGTCGTGTTCGCGCGCAGCTTGGCCACCCACTTCACCCCCTCCCAATAGCCGACCTGCGAGTCGTTGAGCGACGTCCGCACGAGCATGTTCGGATAGGCCTTCTTCGTCACGTTCGAGTACGGGTCGTAGCTCTTCATGTAGAGGTACGCCGGCTTCTCGTTCGGATTGCCCCACTCGATGTACTCCTGCGTCGTGAGCGGGAGGCTCGGGTCGAGCATGGTGTTGATGACGTCGACGAATGGCACGTACGCGACCACGGCCTTGAAGAGATCGGGGCGCATGTTCGTCACCGCCCCCATCAGCAGTCCGCCGGCGCTGCCGCCGCTGACGATCAGCTTCGACGGCGTCGTGTACTTCTCCTTCACCAAGTGCTCGGCCGCGGCGATGAAGTCGGTGAACGTGTTCTTCTTCGTCATCATCCGCCCGGCCTCGTGCCACTCCTTCCCCATCTCGCCGCCGCCGCGGATGTGCGCGAGCGCGTAGACGACGCCGCGGTCGAGGAGCGCCAGGCGCGCCGCGGAGAACGTGGCGTTCGACGATGAGCCATACGAGCCGTACGCCGTCAGCCACAACGGGTTCTTGCCGCTGTGCGGATCGACGCTCTTCTTGTAGACGATGGAGACCGGCACCTTCACGCCGTCGCTCGCCGTGGCCCAGATCCGCTCCGACGCGTACTGCGACTTGTCGTAGCCCGGCACCTCGGTCTGCTTGAGGAGCTTCGAGGTCCGCGCGTCCATGTCGTAGTCGTACACCGACTGCGGCGTGACGAAGGAGTTGTAGGCGTAACGGAAGACGTTCGTATCGAACTCGTGATTCTGCGCGCCGAAGATCGAGTAGGTCGGCTCCGGGAAGCTGATGCGGTGCGCCTTGCCGCTGCGCAGGTCGAGGATCTCCAGCTGTCCGAGCCCGCCCTCGCGCTCGCGGGCGACGAGGTGGTTGGCGAAGAGGTCGATCGACTCGATGCGCACCGGCTTGCGGTAGGCGATGACCTCGGTCCAGTTCTTCTGCTGCGGATCGCTGACCGGCGCGCTCACGACGCGATAGTTGATCCCGGCGTCGTTGGTGAGGAAGTAGAAGCGGTCACCGCGATGATCGCCGTAGTACTTGTGCCCTTCCTTGCGGGCGATCAGAAGCCGAGGCGCAGCCGTCGGGTCGTTGGCGGGGATGACGCGCTCCTCGGTCGTGGTCTTGCTGTCGGAGTGGATGAAGATCCAGTCGCCGCTGCGCGAGCGGTCGGCATCGAGGTCGTAGAGCTCGTCGGTCTCTTCGTAGACGAGCGGGTCATCTTTGCTGCCGACGGAGTGGCGATAGAGGCGCCACTGCCGCTTGGCCGGGTTCTCGACGGTGTAGAAGATCGTCTTATTGTCCGCAGCCCACAGCACCGAGCCGACCTTCTGCGCGATCGTCTCGAGGTCCGCGCCAGTGCGGAGGTCGCGCACTTTCAGCGTGTACTGGCGGTAGCCGTTGTTGTCGGTGGAGTACGCGAGGAGGTTGCCGTCGTCGCTCGGAACGTACGCGCCGAGGGACATGAACTTCTCCCCCTCGGCCAGCTTATTGACGTCGAGCGTGATCTCCTCGGCGCCATCGAGCGCCTTTTTGCGCGCCAGGATCGGGTACTGCTTCCCCTGCTCCGTGCGCGAGTAGTAGTACCAGCCGTGCTCGCGATACGGCACCTGCACGTCGGTCTGCTTGATGTGCGAGAGCATCTCGTCGTAGAGCGACTTCTGCAGCGGCGCCGTCGAGGCCATCACGGCGTCGGCGTACGCGTTCTCCGTCTGCAGGTGAGCGATGACGTCGGGGCTGCTCTTGTCGCGAATCCAGGCGTAGTCGTCGACGCGCGTGTCGCCGTGAATCGTGGAGGACTTCGGCACTTTCTTTGCCATCGGCGGTTTCGGAACGTCTGCAGCCAACATCGGAAGAGCGAGCAAGAGCGATGCAACCAACGCTTTTTTCACGCGTCGTAGTCTACATGCGAAGACTTTTCGTGGTGCTGATGCTGGCCGCTGTTGCCGCGTTTTCACAGACGCCGCCGGGCAGGCGCGTCCGCCCGCCCGGTCCCCGGCCGAATTTCCCCGGCGCGGAGAACGCGGAGATGTCGGTCAAGCAGTCGATGGAGCGGCTGGCCAGCGAGCGGAAGACGTTCGAGACCGACGCCGCGGTGCTCGGGCATTTGCGCACAGCCGACGACGCGCTCGTCGACGCCATGCAGCCGTCGAACGCGCTCCAGAAGGCGTACGAAGAGGTGATCGAAGCGAAGCGCCTCGGTCCCGACTTCACGGTGTTGCAGGGCGTGATCGCGGCGGAGCGCGAGCTCGAAGGGGCGCGGCGCAGCCCGATCAGCGCGGACTTCGGGCACCTGCGCACGGTGGTACGCAACGAGGCCCTCGGCCCCGCCACGCGCGTCGTCATCCGCAACGCCCAACGCCTCCAGGAGGAGACGGTGGCGTGGATGAAGGTGCAGGAGCTGATCGCGGCGCACGTGCGGACGCTCTCCGACATCGCCAGCCAGAGCTTGCAGGCGTCGCAGAAGTGATCAGCGGTTGAACGGGTACTCGTTGATCCAGTGGAAGCCGCGCGACGTCAGGAGAAACTGCGGCAGCGGCGCGCGGCGCAGCCTCGCCTGCACGCGCTTGCCATCGAGCCGGCCGTCGATCGTCATGACGTCCGGGGCCGGAACGGCGTAGGCGAGGGAGAACTTCTTCGTCGGATCGGTGCCGCGCGAGAGCGTCATGGTCCGCTTCGGCTCGTCGAGCTTCAGACGGAAGCGCTCGCGCCCGTCGGTCATCAATTGGATGCCGAGCGACTGCGGGTAGTCGAAGACGACCCGGCGCCAGCGTGAGGCGTCGCCGACGACCGGCGGCAGCACCCGCCCGTCGAGCGCGAACTCCTCGACGTTCCAGATGCCGCGGAACGGCGAGCGCGCCTTGTAGATGTTCTGGTTCTCGCGCGCCTGCTGCACCGACAGGGCCACGAGCGCGAGCACGAAGAGCGTACGCGCCGCCGGCGCCCACCGCCGCCACCGTTCGCCGAGCTGCGGCCGCAGCTCCACCGCCTCGGCTGGGCGATTGAGCACGAACACGTTGGCGAGGCGGCGCAGATCGGGCAGCAGCAGAAAGACGGCCATGGCCAAAAGGTGCGTGGAGAAGAGCTTCACCGGCACGTCGTAGGCGAAGTTGAGCATGGTGACGTTCGACATGACGGCGATGACGACGAGCGCGCCGAGCGTGGTCGTGCGCCGTGTGGTCAGCAGAAGCCCGCCGAGCATCTCGCCCGCCCCGGTGAAGATGTTGTATGCCGCCGACGCGCCCATGAAGGTCCAGAGGAGTCCCATCGGCGAGGCGTCGCCGAAGGGCTGGATGAGACGGTCGAGCGACGGCGCCGGAAACTGCGACTGAAGGACCTTCACCGCGCCATAACCGAACATCGCCGTGGCCAGGTAGAAGCGGACATAGACGCGCAGCCAGTGGTGCAGCGCGACGTACTCCGTGCGGCGGTCGAAGAGAGTCCAGACGAGCGTCGCCAGCGCGGCGATGACGACGAGGCAGAAGACCTGGACGTAGTTGAAGGTCGTGTCGCCGCTGCCGTTCGGCAGGACGGTGATGGTGACGCCGAAGACGCGCAGCCCCGTCCACTTGACGATGACCTCCCACGCGTTGTCCCACCAGGCAAAGAGCTTGTCGAGGCCGGGGATGGCGCTGAACGGAAAAGGAAAGAGATAGAGGAAGAGGTAGACGGCCGCAAAGCGGAACGCCACGCGCCGCGCGGAACTCCACTCGGATTGGGGCATCCGCCGATTCTAGCTGGCGATCCTGTTATAGAAAAAGGTCTGGGTGGTGCCGCACTCGCGGCAGAGGAAGTGCAGCGTGTCCCGCCGCGTCCACGGATTCGGCGCGTCGCAGACGGGGCAGAGCGTCTCCTGCGGCGGGAAGGGACGCTCGCAGTGGTCGCACGCCACCGGCATCCCGGCAGCGTTCGCGTCA
Source organism: Thermoanaerobaculia bacterium (assembly GCA_035276475.1). Lineage (GTDB taxonomy): Bacteria > Acidobacteriota > Thermoanaerobaculia > Gp7-AA8 > Gp7-AA8 > DATDFB01. The sequence goes on from DATELQ010000088.1 coordinate 60,620, forward strand.
TTCTCGCAGCTGACTTCGTTGCAGAAGGGACAGCGCCAGCAAACGGCCATCGTTTATCGAGTGCGATATTAGCACACGAAAAGTTGTTAGTTCTTAGTTGTTAGTTCTTAGTTTACGAAAACAACTAACAACCAAGAACTAAGAACCAAGAACTAAGAACCCTTCTTCGTCTCCTTCAGCGTCACCGTCCGATTGAACACCATCACATCGCTCGTCGAATCCGGATCCACGCAGAAGTATCCCAATCTCTCGAACTGGTACCGCGTCAGCGCCGCCGCGCCGCGCACCGACGGCTCGAGCTTCGCGTGCGCGATGACTTCCAGCGACTCCGGATTGAGGTCGGCGAGGAAGTCGCCGCTCTCCTCGGGGTTCTCGCTCTTGAACAGCCTGTCGTACAGCCGCACCTCGCAATCGATGGCATGCTGCGCGCTCACCCAATGCAACGTCGCTTTCGGCTTTCGGCCGTCGGGCGCATCGCCGCCGCGCGTCGACGGATCGATCGTCGCGCGCAGCTCCACGATCTCGCCGGCGTCGTTCTTCACCACGCCCGTGCACGTCAGAAAGTAGGCGGAGCGGAGGCGCACCTCGCGACCGGGCGCGAGGCGGAAGAACTTCTTCGCCGGCTCCTCCATGAAGTCGTCGCGCTCGATGTAGAGCTCGCGCGAGAACGGCACGCGCCGCGTCCCACTCGACTCATCCTCGGGGTTGTTCGGCGTGTCGAACCACTCCGTCTCCCCCTCGGCGACGTTCTCGACCACGACGCGCAGCGGGTGCAGCACGCCCATCACGCGCGGCGCGGTTCGATTCAGATCGTCGCGCACGCAGTGCTCGAGGAGGGCTACGTCGATCATGTTCTCGCGCTTGGCCACGCCGACGCGGTCGGCAAAGTCCCGGATGGCCGCCGGCGTCATCCCGCGCCGCCGCAGCCCCGCGATCGTCGGCATGCGCGGGTCGTCCCAGCCGCACACGTGCTTCTCCTCGACCATGCGCAGGAGCTTCCGCTTCGACATCACCGTGTAGCTGAGATTCAGCCGCGCGAACTCGTACTGGTGCGGCCGCGCCGGCACCGGGCAGTTCTCCACGAGCCAGTCGTAGAGCGGCCGGTGGTCGGCGTACTCCAGCGTGCAGAGCGAGTGCGTGATCCCCTCGATGGCGTCGGAGAGCGGGTGCGCGTAGTCATACATCGGATAGATGGACCAGGCGTCGCCGGTGCGGTGGTGCGATGCGTGGCGGATGCGGTAGAGCACCGGGTCGCGCATGTTGATGTTCGGCGAGGCCATGTCGATCTTGGCCCGCAGCACGTGCGCGCCGTCCGGGAACTCGCCGGCGCGCATGCGCCGAAAGAGGTCGAGGTTCTCCTCGACGGAGCGATTGCGGTGCGGCGACTCCTGCCCCGGCTCGATGAGCGTGCCGCGCATCTCCCGGATCTCGTCGGCGTTGCAGGAGTCGACGAAGGCGAGCCCGCGCTCGATCAGCGACTCGCCCCATCGGTAGAGCTGCTCGAAGTAGTCGGAGGCGTGGTACTCGCGGTCGTCCCAGTCGAAGCCGAGCCAGCGGACGTCGTATTCAATCGCCTGCGTGTACTCGATGTCCTCCTTGACCGGGTTCGTGTCGTCGAAGCGGAGGTTGCAGCGGCCGCCGTACTCGAGGGCGACGCCGAAGTCGAGGCAGATGGCCTTGGCGTGGCCGATGTGGAGGTAGCCGTTCGGCTCGGGCGGAAAGCGGGTGATGACGGTCGCGACGCGGCCGCTCTCAAGGTCGTCCTCGACGATCTCGCGAATGAAGTCCAAAGCCATGGCGGGAGAGCATACACTCGCCGCATGGCGCGACTCACCGCCCTCCTCGCTCTCGTCTTCGCCCTGCCGCTCGCGGCGCAAACGGAAGTCGGCATCAGCGCCGCGCGGGCCCGCGCGAATTCGACCGACACGTCCGGCACGACGCTCTCGTTCGACCGCGGGCGCGGCTTCGGCGCGAGCATTTCGTTTGCCTCGTTCGAGCTCTCCGCGACGTCGTTGCGCTACGACGGCGCGCTCCGCCTCGACGGATCGTCAGTGAGTCTCGGATCGCTGCGCCTCGTGCCGATTGCGCTCACGAAGCAATGGCACTTCGGCTCGCTCTACGTCGGCGGCGGCGCCGCTTACGTGAAGGCGAGCAACCTCTCCAGCGCCGACCTCGACGCCACCGGCATCGGCACGATCGCCGTCGAGAGCAAGGTCTGCGCGCTCGCCAACGCCGGCGTCGTGTACGGCCGTTTCTTCGTCGACGGCAAGTACTTCGACTATCGCACCGAGAGCAGCGCCGCCGGCAACCGTGTCCGCCTCGATCTGAAGCCGGTCGTGATCTCCTTCGGATTGCGCTTTAAGCTTTGACATGCTCTCCGAGACGCGGCTCCGTCTCGACGCCATTCACTTCGCGCGCGCGCTGCGCGAGCGGTGGGTGGCGGTGCCGGCCGCGGAGCTGCGGCGCTTCCGCATCCATCTCAAAGGACAGCAAGGGATCTTCAAGCCGGCCGAGCTCTCCGATCCGCTCTCGATCACGACGACGATCTCCTCGGCGTACACGCACGACACGATCGAAGGGAGCTGCGTCTACTACGACTTCGTGCCGCGCTCGCGCGAGCACGAGAACGAGGGGCTGAAGCGGTGCGCCGAGGCGGCGCTGCCGCTGATCTACTTCCTGCAGGTGAAGGCAAGGCCGGCTGAGCACGTCGTCTTCGCGCCGGTGTACGTGATCGGCTGGGACGACGACGAGCGGCGCTTCCTCGTCGACCTCTCCGAGCAGCGGCCCGACGAATTCGTTACGCCCGCGCCGGCGATCAAGCAACTGCATCTGCCGCAGATCCGCACGCCGGAGAGCCCGGGCGAGATCCGCGAGCTGACGAAGAGCTACACGATCACGACGGTGCAGCGCCGCCTGCAGCAGGCGCGCTTCCGCGACGCCGTGCTGCGCGCCTGGCGCGAGCGCTGCGCGGTGTGCGAGCTGCGTTTGGGACCGCTGCTCGACGCGGCGATGTTGGACGGCGACCGCGGCATCGCCCTCTGCGCCACGCACCACCGCGCCTTCGACATGGGCATGATCGCGATCGACGACGCATTCGTCGTGCGCGTGAAGATCGGCGCGGCTGGGGAGGGCGAGCAGGCGATGTTGCTGGCGTACGACGGGAAGAAACTCGCCGTGCCGGCTTCGTATATCCCTCGTGATGCGCCGCCTTCTGCTGGTCGCCCTGGTTCTTAGTTGTGCGCAGCGGAGCGTGCCGCCGCCGCACGACGGCATCTTCCGCGTCGCCATCCTCGGCGACTCCGTCGCACACGGCGCGGGCGACGAGTCGGGCCGCGGCATCGCCGGCAATCTCGACGCGCTCCTCGGAGGCAAGCACGTCGTGCAAAACCTCGGCATCAACGGCGCGCGGACGTGGGACGTGCTGCGGCTGCTGCGCAAGCCGATCGTCGCCGACGCCATCGTCCTCTCCATCGGCGGCAACGATCTCTACGGCGACTCTCTCGCGCGGCTGGCAACGATCATCGCGCCGTCGCTGGCGATGGAGCGGACGCTCAACCGCGTCGCCGCAATCGTCAATGCGATTCACCGCGCGAATCCGTCCGCGCGCGTCTTCCTCCTCGGCCTTTACGATCCGTACGGCTCGCCGTTCCTCGACGAGCAGGTCGCGCACTGGGACGCACGTCTCATCGAGCGCTTCGCGCGTGACCGCGCCGTCGACGTCGTGCGCATCGCCGACGTCGTCACCGTCAGCCCGCTCGATCGCTTCCACCCCTCCGCGGCCGGTTACGCGGCAATCGCCGGCCGCGTAGCACCGGCGCTACAGCGTCGGACGAAATGAAGGCTTCCGCCGCGCCTTCGTGGCCTGCTCGAATGCGTACGCGAACTTGATCAGCGTCGCCTCGCTGTTCTTTCCCGCGAAGAACGACAGGCCTACGGGAAGTCCGTACACCAGCCCCGCCGGCACCGTCACGTGCGGATATCCCGCCACCGCCGATGCAGTGGAGTAGCCGCCGCTGAAGTGATCGCCGTTCACCAGGTCCGTCACCCACACCGGGCCGCCGGTGGGCGCGATGGCGGCGTCGAGCTTGTGCTCCTTCATCAGCTTGTCGATCCCCTCGGTGCGCGACATCCGCACGCACTTTGCCCGCGCCTTCTTGTATTTCTCGTCCGTCAGCGGCCCCTTCGTCTCCGCGCGCACGAAGAGGTCCTGTCCGAAGTACGGCATCTCCTGGGCGCGGTGCTCCTCGTTGAACTTGATGAGATCCGCGAGCGTGCGCGTGCGAACGTTCGCGCCGAGGGTGGCGAGGTACTTGTTGATGTCGGCCTTGAACTCGTACAGCAGCACCTCGAGCTCGTCGTCGTCGTACTTGCCGGTCGTGGCCATGTCGGCAGGATCGACGATCGTCGCGCCGCTGCGCTTGATCGCGTCGATGGCCTGCTTCATCAGCCCGTCGACGTGCTCGTTGAAGCCGAAGTACTTTCGGGCCACGCCGATGCGCGCGCCGCGCAGACCATTCGGATCGAGCGCGCCCGCGTAGTCCTTGCCGGCGAGCACGCCGAGGAGGAGCGCGGCGTCGGTGACCGTGCGGCACATCGGGCCGGCCGTGTCCTGACTGTGCGCGATCGGGACGATGCCGCTGCCGCCGAGGAGGCCGAGGGTCGGCTTGATCCCGACGAGACCGCTCGCGGACGACGGGCAGACCACCGACCCGTCCGTCTCCGTGCCGACGCCGACCGCGGCGAGGTTCGCGGAGATGGCCACGCCGGTGCCGGTGCTCGAGCCACAGCCGTTGCGATCGAGGATGTATGGATTCTTCGTCAGGCCGCCGCGGCCGCTCCAGCCGCTCGTCGAATGATTGGAGCGGAAGTTCGCCCACTCGCTGAGATTCGTCTTGCCGAGGATCACGGCGCCGGCGTCGCGCAGCCGCGTCACCACCGCGGCGTCGTGCGGCGCGATCGACTCCGCCAGCGCCAGCGAGCCCGCGGACGTGTGCATGCGGTCGGCGGTGTCGATGTTGTCCTTGATCAGCGTCGGGATGCCGTGCAGCGGCCCGCGCACTCGTCCTTGTTTCCGCTCTTCGTCGAGCTCCGAGGCGATGCGCAACGCGTCGGGATTGAGCTCGATGACGGCGTTGAGCGCGGGGCCGTGCTTGTCGATGGCGTCGATGCGCTGCAGATACGCCTCGGCGAGCGAATGCGCGTTGAAGCGCCCCTCGCGCATGCCGTTTTGCAGCTCGCCGACGGTGATTTCCTCGAGCTCGAACGTCTCCGCCGCTTCCGTGGGGCGCGCCAGCGCGGCCGCGGTCCCGGCAGCAGCGACCAAACCGAGAAAGTTCCTGCGATCGATGTTCATGACTCCACCGCCTCCTTGATGATCTTCGCACGAGCCTCGAGCAGCCGCGTCAGATACCGCCGCAGCACGAGCTTCTCGGCGATCTGTCCCAGAATGCCGAGCGGCGCGGCGAAGACGAGAAGATCCGTCATGAGCGTGCCGCCGTCGCGCGCTTCGAAGGTGTGGTCGTGCACGAACGAGCGGAAGGCGCCGCGCTGCATGGCGTCCTGAAAGGAACGCGGGCGGTCGAACGCCGTGATCTTCGACGTGAAGTGCTGCGTGACGAAGAAGTGTCGCGCGCGCCACGTCACCTCTTCGCCGAGCTCGATCAGCCCCGAGGTGCGGCCGGCGACGGCGCGCTCGCCGGTGTGCGCCATCGATCGAACGTGAAGGTCGAGGTCGCGCGCGGCGTCGAAGCAGCGCTCCGGCGGCGCGGCGATGAAGGTCTCGATGCGGAGGATTTGCATGGCGCGCGCGTATGATCGCCCGAATGCAGCCGTGGATGATTTACGGCGCGAACGGCTACACCGGCGCGCTCGTCGCCCGCGAGGCGGTGCGCCGCGGGCACCGGCCGATCCTCGGCGGGCGCAACGCGGCGGAGGTCGAGGCACTGGCGAATGAGCTCGGATGCGAGGCGCGCGTGTTCGGCCTCGACGACATCGACCTCGCCGGCGTCGACCTCGTCCTCCACTGCGCCGGCCCCTTCGTCCGCACCAGCGCGCCGATGGTCGACGCCTGCCTCCGCGCCGGCGCGCACTACCTCGACATCACCGGCGAGATCCCGGTCTTCGAAGCGATCTTCGAGCGGCACGCCGAGGCGTTCGCGCGCGGGGTCACGCTCCTGCCGGGCGTCGGCTTCGACGTCGTGCCGACCGACTGCCTCGCGGCGATGCTCGCCGAGCACGTGCCCGGCGCGACGGAGCTCATCCTCGCGTTCTATGCGAAGGGAAGTGCGCTGAGCCACGGCACGACGCGGACGATGCTCGAGTCGATCCACGAAGGCGGCGCGATCCGCCGCGACGGCCGCATCGTGCGCGTGCCGTTCGCGTACGACGCGCGCACGATCCCGTTCCACTGCGGCGAGCGCACGGCCATGACGATCCCGTGGGGCGACGTCGCCACGGCGTTTCACACCACCGGCATCCCGAACATCCGCGTCTACATCGCCGCGCCGCCGCGTGCCATCGCCCGCGCGAAACGGCTGCGCTGGCTGCTGCCGCTGCTGTCGCTGAAGCCGATTCGCCGCCTCTTGCAGAAGCTCGCCGTGCCGCGCGGCGGGCCCGACGCAGAGAAGCGCGCGCACGGCCGCGTTTATCTTTGGGGCGAGGTCTCGAACGGCACCGAGTCGCGCGCGATGACGATGACGACACCCGAGGGCTATGCGTTCACGGTCGTGTCCGCCGTCAATGCCGTGGAGCGCGTTCTGGCCGGCACACGGCCCGGCGCGTTCACCCCAGCGGCTCTGCTCGGTCCGGAGTTCGTCAGCTCGGTTCCTGGCGTGCTCTTCACGTGATTTCGGTGCTCCTTTTGCACTCATCCGTGTGCATGAGAAAGCTCACAATCGCAGTGTTGCTGCTGCTCATCGGCGCACTGCCGGCTCAGGCGTTGAACACCAAAGAGTTTCTGTCGATGATCGCGATGCCGCTCGCCGTCGCCGCGGTGTCGGATATGAACGGCGTGCCGCAGGACCAGTTCGCGGACGTCATCTCGACGCTGAACCAGGCCAACGTGCCCCCTGCCGAGTTCGTGCAGGTCGTGCGCTACGTGCCGGTCGCCCTCGTCGCGCAGCCGGCGCCGGAGGAGCAGACGTTCACCCAATGGCTCGACTCGCAGACCGCCACCGGCCCCGCGCTGGTGACGCAGATCGACCGGCGCTTGACGACGACGTACAACGTCACGCCGGCGATCCAGCCGAACGAAGTCGTCTACGTCGACGACCATTACATCCCCGAGACTGTCATCACGCGCGTGCAGCCGCTCGACCCGGTGGCGGTGGCGGCGATGCCGCTCGCCGTCGCGGCGGTGTCGGAGCTGACCGGCATCCCGCAGAACCAGCTCGCCGACCTCGCGCTCACGCTCAACCAGGCCGACGTGCCGCCGGCGCAGTTCGTCGAAGTCGTCAGCTACGCGCCGCAGACGCTCGTCGTGCAGCAGCCGGTGGCTGTTGCGCAGCCGCAGCCGACGTTCGTCGACTTCGTCCGCACGCAGACGCAGCAGGGCGTGCGCGGTCCCGCGCTCGTCACACGAATCAATCAGGAGATTCCGCGCTACACGTACAGCGTCCGCGGGCATCCGCACGGCGGCCCTCCGGGGCAGCTCAAGAAGCAGCTCGGATTCCAGACGGGCGCCGAGGTCGTGCACGGACGTCAACGGCCGGTCGTGACAGCCATCGCGCCGCAGCAGCCGGTCGTGGTGCAGCGCGTCGAGCACGGACATGGGCGCGGCCACGTCAAGCGTCACGAAGTCCGCGTGATCCCTCCGCCGATGTCGAGCGCCGCGCCGCCGGTGGTCGTGCAGCCCGCGCAGCCGGTGTTCGTGCCGCCGGGCCAGGCGAAGAAGCAGGGCGGCGGCGGTGAAGGTCACGGCCACGGTGGCGGCGATCAGGGTCACGGCAAGGGCAAAGGACACGGAAAGGATTGATGATGAAAGCGAATTGGATCGCCGCCGGGGCGATGGCTCTCGTCCTCCTCGGCGGGTGTAAACAGAAGACGACGCAGGAGACCGTGTCGACGCCGACGACGACGGAAAAGTCCTCGACGACGGTGGTGACGAACATGACGCCCGAGGAGCTCGGCCAGCTCGGCGCGGAGATCAAGAAGAAGCCGGGCGAGGCGAAGCGGATCCTGTCGGAGCACGGCCTCGACGAGCAGTCGTTCGAGAAGGCCATCCGCAAGGTGTCCTCGAATATCGAAGAGTCGCGGCGGTACGCGGCGGCGTATAAGAAGGCGTCTTAGGGAAGCTTGCGCCCCTCACCCGCTCTTCGCTGCGCTCAGAGCACCCTCTCCCCGCTCGCGGGGAGAGGGACAGGCGCGAAGCGCCAGGGTGAGGGGCGCAAGCTTCACGTCCTCTCCAAAGCGAGCTCCATCTGCTCGCTCAGCAGCGCCATCTGCGCGCTCCAGTCATAGCGGCGGGCGATGCGCATCCGCCGCAGCTCCGCGGCGGGGCCGTTCTTCGCGGCGGCCTCGCGCAACGCGGCGACGAACTCGGGCGCTTCGCCGGCGAACGTGACGACGTCGGGATGCTCGTCGGCAAAGCGCTGGATCTCCGGCAGCGGCGTGGCCACGATCGGCAGTCCCGCCGCGAGGTACTCCTTCAGCTTCGCCGGCATGATGGCCTCGGTGTAACCATTCCGAACGTACGGCAGCACGCCAATGTCGAAGCGCGCCATGTACCGCGCCACCTCGGAATGCGGCACCGGCCCGACCAAGCGGACGTTCGGCTGCGCCGCGAGCCGGCGCACGTTCGCCATCACCGGCCCGACGAAGACGAAGTTCATATCCGGCGCGAGCTCCGCCGCCGCGGCGAGGAGCGTGAGGTCGATCTCGTTCCGCAGCGTGCCGACGAAGCCGACGACGAGCCCCGCCAACCGCGCGAAGAGCGACGGCGGCTCGAGCGTGCGCGCGTCCTCGAACTCGGAGCAGCGCACGCCGCACGGCAGCATGGCCACGCGCGTCGTGAGCTGGCGCGCCGCGGCGTGGAGCTTCTCCGAGGACGTGAACACGAGATCGGCCTCGGCCATCAGCTGCTCTTCGGGCTCGCGCAACGGCCGCGCGTCCGGCGAGCTCTCCGACAGCCGGTCGATGCAGTAGTAGACGACGAGCGCCGGCCGCAACGCGCGGATCAGCGAATGCACGAGCGGCGTCGGCAGGAAGGTGAAGACAATGAGCGGCGCGGCGTCGCGCGGCCCAATCCAGCGCCGCACGGTGCGCAGCAGAGCCATGGCGTTGAGCCGCCGCGCCAGACGCGAGTACGGGAACGGCAGGAGCAGCGGCGAGAGGACGTCGAGGTTGTCGACAACGGGCTTGGCGTGCCCGGACGCGCGCCACCAGTTGCGCAGGCGGGCGAGGAGACGTTTGAGGTCGCGCAGGTGCGGCCGCCGCACGCCGGTGTTCTCGATGAAGAGCACGCGGTTGCCGGCCTCGGCAAACGCCGACGCCACTTCCTGCGGTTGCTGCCAGTTGAACGTCCAGTCGATGGACGAGATACAGAGGATCGTCGAGCCGCGGATCACGTTTCACACGGAGTGTAGCGCCTCGGCGACGCGACGGCGGTGAATCCTCCGGCAAGCTCCAGCGATCGCGTGACGATGACGACGGCGCAGTAGTACGGCAGCGCCGCCGCGGCGATGCCGATCTGCCGGCGGTGCCGCGCCAGGCGGATCCAGTCGACGACGACGCGCCGCGCGGTGATGGCGACGAGGGCCAGCGCGCCGAAGCGCCGGAACCAGCGCGAGCCGCGCAGGACGCCGGCATCGTCGAGGCGATAGACGGTCACGCCGTCGTAGCCGCGGTCGAAGTGTTTGCGCAGGAGGGTCGGGACGCTGGCGAAGCCGTGCTGCGTCGCCGCGCGCGGCTCGTAGAGCATGCGCGAGCCCGCCGCGCGGAGCTGGTTGAAGAGGAAATAGCAGCCGCCGTTGCGGCGGATGCGCGCGTCGAACGGATGGCGCAGCAGGACGTCGCGGCGGAAGACGACGTTGTTGATGTTCATGCCGGTCGACGTGCCGCTCTCCTGTTCCAGGACGAAAGCGAAGTCGGGGACGGAGAGGGTGCGCGCGAAGAGCCCTCGGCCGGTGTAGCGCGTGCGGCCGGCGACGGCGTCGACGCCGGGCGTCAACCGCGCCAGCAGCAGCTCGAGCCAATCGGGAGCGGGGACGCAGTCGCTGTCGAGGAGGGCGACGTTGTCGCCGCTTGCTGCCGCGGCGCCGGCGTTCTTTGCGGCGAAGTAGTTCGACGTGGAGGTGACGATCTTGACGTGCGGGTAGCGGCGGCGAATGTCGTCGACGGCTTTTGGATCGACGTGGACGTCGACGACGACGAGCACTTCGTCGGGGGCGACGGTCTGCTTCGCCAGCGCATCCAGCGTGGGACCGACGTCGTCCGCGAGCGTCGCCTTCGGATCCTCCCGCGCAGTGATGGTCTCGACGGCGACGGAGACGCTCATACGAAGCGCCCCCGCGCGACGGCGAGGACGAAGCGCAGTCGCAAGTTGAGTAGAAGAAGGCGCAGGACGTTGCGCGTCTCGCGGTTCGTGGTCCGCCGCAGCTCCGCGGAGAAGAGGCGGATGCGCGCCGCCAGCGACCGGCTGAGGTTGTAACTGATGCCGTCGGGGTTCACGGTGTACTCGGCGACGATCTCGTCGACGAAGTCGAGCTCGTGGCGCAAGGCGATGCGAAACCAGAGGAGGTAGTCGCAAGCGAGCGTGCTCTCCTCGGAGAAGCCGCCCGCCTCCTCGATGCACGATTTGCGCGCAAGCACGGTGATGGTCGGGACGAAGTTGCACCAGGCAAAGCGCGCCGCCGCCCGCCCGCGCCGCGGCGGCGAGACCTGGAAGCAGGTGCGCCGCCGCCCCGGCACGTGCAAGGCGTCGCCGAAGACGAGGCCGACTTCTTTGCGCTGCATGAGCGGGACCTGGCTGGCGAGGCGGTGCGGGAGCCAGACGTCGTCGGAGTCGATGAAGGCGACGAGCTCGCCGCGGGCGTGGCGGAGGGCGAGGTTCCGCGCGACGTAGGCGCCGGCGCGCGGCTGCTCGAGGAGGACGATGTCGTCCTTGTACCGCTCCAGCACGGCGCGCGTGCCGTCGGTCGAGCCGTCGTCGACGACGATGAGCTCGAACGGCCGGTAGGTCTGCGCGAGGACGCTTTCGATCGCACGCCCGACGAGCGCCTCGCGGTTGTAGACGGGAAGAATGACGGAGACGAGAGCCAACGTGGTTATTTTAACGGCTCCGCTCCCGTACGATCATCTGCCGGCAGCTGAGAAAACCTCCGTTGAGCTCATTTTTTCTGGAATGAGCTGAGAAAATCTCCCGTCGAGTTCATTTTTCCTCGAATGAGCTGAGAAAACCTCAGGGCGACCTCATTTTTGCTGCGCGGAGCTCTGACGAGCTCATTTTGAGAAAAATTCTTCTCCGCTCGAGGTCTTCAAACCTCCCGACTGAAAAAATTTGCTGCGCAGGAGCTTTGACGAGCTCGTTTGAGGAAATCTCGCCTGCGATCGAGGTTTTACCGGCTCCGCTCGCGCACTTGTTCCTCCGTCAGCCCATACAGCGGCGGCGTCGGCACGTCGAGCATCGCCAGGTAAAGGTAGATCTGCCCGCGATGATGGATCTCGTGCTCGATCATGAGGCGCATCCACTTCCAGACCGTGATCTCCGCCCCACCCGGCGTGACGCATTTCGCGTTCAGATCGTCTTCCGTCAGCCCGCGAAAGATCCCCATCGCCTCCTCGTGCCGGGCGCGCATGTACGCGACGATGGCGTCGTAGCCGTCAGCGAGCTCCTTTCCATGCCCCGGATACCGGCTCGGCCGCCGCTGCGCGTTCTCCGCGAACATCCACCGCTCGATCGAGGCAAGGTGGCGCATCAGATCGCCGAGGGTGAACTTGCCGGGCTTGATGGCCCAGTCGGTGCGGTCGGGTGGGACGCAGGCAACGACGCGCATGGTGCGCTCGCGGACTTTGTCGAAGTAGTCGAAGAGATCTACGGCCATTGCAACACCTCTTCCGTAGTGACGATGTGCGCGTACTCGCCGTCGAGGTTCGCCAACGACATGGCGTGAACCTCCTGCGCGGTGCGCCACCGTCCATCGTAGTCGCGCTTCCCGAAGGTGGCGGTGGCATCGGCGACGACGTACGTATCGAAGCCGAGATTCCCCGCCATCCGCGCCGTCGCCTCGACGGAGTTGTTCGTGATCACGCCAACGATCACGAGCGCCGCGATGCCTTCGAGCTGCTCCTGCAAGCCAGTGCCGATGAACGCGCTGTTCACCTGCTTCTCGACCACGCGCTCGCCGTCGCGCGGCACGACTTCGTCCTTGAACTCGAACCCCGGCTGACCCTTCCGGTACGTCGAATTCGGCTCACGCGACGCATGCCGCACATGCACGACCGGCCACCCCCTTGCGCGCCACCGCGCGAGCAGCTTGGCGATGTTCGCCTCCGCACCGGGGTTGTTGCGGTCGTCGCCCCACGACGGATCGTCAATGGCTCGCTGAACGTCGATGATCAGGAGGGCAGGCCCGGGCATGGCTCAAAAAAAGAATCGGGCGGCCATTCGGCCGCCCTTCTACTGCTTCGACTCGTGGTGACCGGCGGGACCAGCCATTCGCCGGACTACGAACACCCACTCGTCGTCCCACAATTCAGGCACTTGTAGCAGGCGCCGTTGCGCACCATGATCGCGCCGCAGTCGCTGCAGGACGGCGCGTCCGACTGGTAGAGGAACGTCACGCCCGGCTTATTCGGCGCGTCGGCGTTCTTCGGGGTCAGCATCAGCGGCGGGGCAGCCAGCGACGTCACGAACTCCTCTTCCTTGCGCGAGAGCGGGGCCACGTTCGGGACGGGGGCGGGCGGGGGGGCGGGCTCGTCGCGCTTGATCACGCCGGCCTGCTCCTGGCTATCGCGGCTCAGGAACTTGATGGCCAGCCACTTGAAGATGTAGTCCATGATCGACTTCGCCATCGGGATTTCGGGGTTCTTGGTGAAGCCGCTCGGCTCGAAGCGCGTGTGCGTGAACTTGTCGACGAGGAGCTGCAGCGGCACGCCGTGCTGCAGCGCCAGCGACGTCATCGTCGCGAACGAGTCCATGAGGCCCGAGATCGTCGAGCCTTCCTTCGCCATGGTGATGAAGATCTCGCCGGGCGCGCCGTCCTCGTACTTGCCCACGGTGATGTAGCCCTCGTGGCCGCTGATCGAGAACTTGTGCGTGATCGACTCCCGCTCGTCGGGGAGCTTGCGGCGCACCGCCGTCGGGCCGATGCCGAGCGCCTCGAGCTGCGCCTTCTCCTTCCCCGTCGAGAGCGGCTGCGAGCGCTTGCAGCCGTCGCGGTAAACGGCCACCGCCTTGAGACCGAGCTTCCAGGCCTCGTAGTACGCCTGCTCGATCTCTTCCACCGTCGCGCTGTTCGGCATATTGATCGTCTTCGAGATCGCGCCGCTGATGTACGGCTGCACCGCGCCCATCATCCGCAGGTGGCCCATGTAGTGGATCGAGCGGGTGCCGTTGGCCGGCTTGAACGCGCAGTCGAACACCGGCAGGTGCGCGTCGAGGAGGTGCGGCGCCCCTTCGATCGTGTCGTTCTCGTCGATGTAATGGATGATGTCGTTGACCTGCTTCGAGTCGTACCCGAGGCGCTTGAGCGCCGTCGGGACCGTCTGGTTGACGATCTTCAGCATCCCGCCGCCGACCAGCTTCTTGTACTTCACCAGGGCGATGTCGGGCTCGATCCCGGTCGTGTCGCAATCCATCATGAACGCGATCGTCCCGGTCGGCGCGAGCACGGAGATCTGGGCGTTGCGGAAGCCGTACTGCTGCCCGAGCGCGTACGCTTCGTCCCACACGCTCGTGGCCGCGTCGGCGAGGTCGGCGGGGATCGCCTTCGTGTCGATGCGGTAGGCGGCGCGGCGGTGCTTGTCGATCACGCGGAGGAACGGCTCCTCGTTCGCGGCGTAGCCGGCGAAGGGACCGAGCTTCTCGGCGATGCGCGATGACTGCGCGTACGACTCGCCCGACAGGATCGACGTCATCGCCGCGGCGTAGTCGCGCCCTTCGTCGCTGTCGTACGGAAGGCCGCGGGCCATCAGCAATGCGCCGAGGTTCGCGTAGCCGATGCCGAGCGGACGGAAGGCGTGCGAGTTCTTGCCGATCGCCTCCGTCGGATACGAGGCGTTGTCGACGAGGATCTCCTGCGCCGTGATCACGATGCGCAGCGCGGCGCGGTAGGCCTCGACGTCGAAGCCCTCGGCGTCGCTATAGAACCGCATCAGGTTCAGCGAGGCGAGGTTGCACGCGGAGTCATCGAGGAACATGTACTCCGAGCAGGGATTCGAGGCGTTGATGCGCGCGGTGTTCGGGCAGGGATGCCAGTCGTTGACCGTCGTGTCGAACTGCATCCCCGGATCGCCGCAGACCCAGGCCGACTCGGAGATCTTGCGCATCAGCTCGCGCGTCTTGTACGTGTCCATGACCCGGCTCGGGTCGGTCACGGCGCGCGTCTGCCACTGCCCGTCCTTCTCGTACGAGCGCATGAACTCGTCGGTCACGCGGACGGAGTGGTTGGCGTTCTGGAACTGCACCGAGTCATACGCGCCGCCGGGAGCGTTGAACGCGCCGTCGTAGCCGGCCTCGATCAACGCCCAGGCCTTCTTCTCTTCCTTCTCCTTCGACTCGACGAAGTCGAGGATGTCGGGGTGGTCGGCGTTGAGGATGACCATCTTGGCGGCGCGGCGGGTCTTGCCGCCCGACTTGATCACACCGGCGAACGAGTCATAGCCGCGCATGAACGACACCGGCCCCGAGGCCGTGCCGCCGCCGGCGAGGAGCTCGCGGGAGGAGCGGATGCCGGAGAGATTCGACCCGGTGCCCGAGCCGTACTTGAAGAGCATCCCCTCGGTCTTGGCCAGCCCGAGGATCGAGTCCATCGTGTCCTTGACCGAGTTGATGAAGCACGCCGAGCACTGCGGGCGCTCTTCGATGCCGACGTTGAACCACACCGGCGAATTGAACGACGCCATCTGGTAGAGGAGGATGTGCGCGAGTTCGTCGCGGAAGCTGTCGCCGTCCGCCTCGGTGGCAAAGTAGCCGCCCTCGCGCCCCCAGGCGGTGATCGAGCGGACCACGCGGCCAATGAGCTGGCGCACCGACGACTCGCGCTCCGGCGTGCCGATGTGGCCGCGGAAGTACTTGGAGACGACGACGTTCGTGGCCATCTGGGACCAGAACTTCGGCATCTCGACGCCCGTCTGCTCGAAGACCACGTCGCCGCGCTCGTTGGTGATGACGGCGCTGCGCGTGTCCCATTCGCACGTGTCGTAGACGTCGACGCCGGGCCGTGTGAAGAAACGATCCACCCCGATTCCGCCGCCCTTCGTCTCTTTCCGTGTGACTTTCGGTCCCTTGGCGTTGCGCGACCGCAACGACTGCGTGGTCATGTCGATGGACGTCATTGCCTTCCTCCTCCCAGTGCAAAGGCGCCCCTCGCGGGGCGCCTCGCTCGATACCTAAGACAGTAACTCAGCGCGGCGAGCTGGCCGCCAGCCGCGGTTGCGGCACCGCCGAGCGGACCTTCAGCGTCACCTGGTATTCGCGGATGTGGAGCGATACGGACCGCACCGGAGTCCCAGAAGACGAACGAGGTTGCTTCAAATCCTTCATCTCTCCTCCTCGCGCCGAGTTGTGAATTCGATGCGAGACAACCTACGCCCGGTGGAGAAGCATGTCAAGTCTTCCATCACAAGATCTTGTGGTACACGGCAAACAAAACACTAGATCTAGCGTAACTATTCGCAAATGCAGCAACTTAATCCACAGAGGCTCCGCGCCGAATCCGCGACTTATTCACCGCTTTCGCACAGGTTATCCACAACGCATTCCGCGGCTTTTACGCTGATATTCCGCAGCTTTTCCGCGGATTCTTCACACGCGCTTTTCCGCAGCTTGTTGGAGGTCGATTCCGAAGGCCATCAGCAGACTCGACCAGAAGCAAAAGGGGCGAAAGACAGGCGGTGGACGAAATCTGTGGAAAAGCGCTTGGCGGTGAGCGATTGGCGGTTCGGTGGTACAACGCACACGTGTCGCGACAGTCGGGATTCGCGCTCGCGGCGATCGCTTTCGGAGGCTTCCTTCTTCGCATCGCGCCGCTTTTGCGCGCCGGCGGGCCGTTGGCGTGGGGCGTCGACTACGACGAAGGAGTCTACTTTTCGGCCTCGGCGCTGCTCGTCCGAGGCGTTTTACCGTACCGCGACTTTGTTTTCGTTCACCCGCCGGGGCTTCTCTACGTTCTCGGCATCGTCTCGTGGCTCGGCGATCCGGCGCACGCGTTCGCTGCGGCGCGCGTTCTGGCGACGATCGTCGGCGCGATCAATATTTTTCTCGTTGGACGGATCGCGGCCGAGGCGTCGGGAACGGCAGCCGGGATCGCCGCGGCGGCTCTCTACGCGACGTATCCCGACGCGGTGAGTGCCGAGCGCGGGCCGTTCCTCGAGCCCGTGCTGAATCTCGTTTGCCTCGCCGGTGCGTTGGCGTGGCTGCGCAGGAAACCGATCGCCGCCGGGATCCTCGGCGGCGCGGCGTGCGCGGTGAAAGTGTTCGGCGGGATCTGGATTCTCGGTGCGCTCTTGTCGTCCGAGGAGCGCCGCGACGTTCCGCGCTTCCTCGGCGGCGCCGCGCTGGCGGGCGCGCTGCTCGTCGGGCCGCTCTTCATCTTCGCGCCGCATGCGTTCATCGAGCAGACGCTCCTCTTTCACGCCTGGCGTCCGCCGGACGGCATCGTCTCCCGCACCGCACGTCTCCCGGAGATCCTCGGCGGTGGCCACGTCGTGGCCACGATCCTCGCGGCCGTCGCGCTGCTCTCGCTGCTGCTGTTGCGGGCGACGCGCGCGGAGCGCCTCTTCGCCGTCGCCGGCGTGCTGACGGCGCTCTCGTTCCTGGCCTCGTCGTCGTACTGGAACCAATACAACGCCCATCTCGCGGCGAGCGAGTGCGTGCTCGCGGGCCTCGGCGCGGCATTTCTGATGCGATCGCTCGACCCGCGCGCCGCTGCCGTTGTCGCGTTGCTGCTGGCCATTCCGTCGGCGTGGCAGTCGCTCATCGCATCGCGCGGTGGCCCCACGGAACTGCCGGCGATCGGCGCGATCGTCCGCGACAGCGTCCCGGCGAGCGACTGCGTCGTCACCTTCGAGCCGCAGTGGTCGCTCGCCGCCGGACGGCTGCCGGTCGTCGTCGACAGCTACGGCACGATGCTCCTCGATGCTGTGCGCGGCGGCGTGAAGTTCCCCGACACGGCGACGGCGTTCCAGTCGCCGCGCGCGCAGCCGCTCGCTCGCAACCGCCTGGCGCGCTGCCACTTCGCGATCCTCGGATGGCGCGGCAACTGGCAGATGAATGCGGAGAGCCGGGCTTGGTTCACGTCGCAATTCGTCTGCGATACGCCGTCCGCGGGCGATCTCTGTCTGTGGGAACGGTGGGGGCCGTCGCACAGAACCTCGATTGCCTTCGGCGACGGCTGGTACGGCGAGGAAGGAATGCCGCCGCATTCGTGGAGATGGATGGGAGCGCGGTCGACGGCGACGCTGCCGGCGCTTGCCGGCGGGGCGCGGCTGGAGCTCGCGTTCGAGGTCCCGCAGGCGAACCTGCCGGCGACGATCACCGTCGCGTTGAACGGCCGCGTCGTCGATCGCTACGTCGAGACGCGCACGACGTCGGCGCGCGCCTATGACGCCGAAGGGAAGGAGACGCAGCTCGTCATCACGACGAGCCGGACCATCAGTCCTTCCCGCCTTGGAGTGTCGGCCGACACGCGCGAGTTGGGCCTAAAGCTCGATCGAATCGTGTGGTTGCACGTGGAACATCACACCAAGTAGGCCACGGCGAAGCCGATCTGCGCGGCCATCATCATCAAATACATGTGCCGCCACGACGGATGGTTCTCCGTCGCCGTGAGCTCGTCGGGATTGCGGACGATGAGCCAGACCGTGTAGACCCCCCACAGCGCGAGGGCGATGCCTAAGATGATGAGCGCGGTGTGATTGCCGGTGAGAACGCCCGTGACGGCGCCGACCGGCATCAAGAGCCACGGCAGGACGAAGAACGGCGCGATCATCCAGGCGGCGCGGCGGACGCCGAAGGCGATCGGCAGCGTGCGGCAGCCGCCGGCGCGGTCGCCCTCGATGTCGCTGAAGTCCTTCGTCGAGGCGGCGCCGAGGAGGAAGAAGAGGAAGATCGAGCCGATGAACCACGGCTCGGCGGTGTTCGCGTGCGCCACCATCGTCCATCCGGCGACTTTAAGCAGGCACCCGCGCGGGATCGCGATCGTCACGTTCGCACCGATCGGATGCGCCTTCGTCCGGCCGAGCGCCGGCATCGAGTAGACGAGCGTGGCGATGAACGCGGCGAAGTAGATGAAGAAGCACTCGTGCTGGCTGAGCGGGGCAAAGAACTTCGCCCGGATCGTGTTGAACGGGTAGACGACCACGAGCCACGTCGGCAGGAGGCCGAGCGCGTACATGACCCAGGTGAAGATCCAGGCGCCGCGCATCGAGGCTTCGCCGGTGACGAGCGGCCGCTTCGGCTTGTTGATGCGATCGATCTCCAGGTCGTAGATCTGGTTGAGCGTGTTGTTCGCGGCGTTGAGGAACGACGCGCAGAGCGAGCCGAGCGCCACCGTCAGGATCACGGAGGTGGTGACGGCACGCGTCGGGTCGGGATTGTGCGCGGAGCCCCAGGCGCAGACCGCGCCGGAGATGATTCCAAACAGCGGCGGGAGGAGCGTGAACGGCCTGGCGAGCTGAACGTAGGGCTTCAACGGCGGCATTATCACCCGGGCCCGTAGGTTAGACTGCGCCGACAATGCCGCGAAGCAAGCCGGTATTCGAAACGGAAGGAAACAACGACGACGAGACGGACTCGCCTCCGCCGTCGTCGCGCAGCATGGCTGAACGCAAACTCGCCCTTTTCATCGACTTCGAGAACATCGCCATCGGCGTCATCGACGCCAAATACAAGAAATTCGAGATCAGCCTCCTCCTCGAGCGCCTCCTGGAGAAGGGAAAGATCGTCGCCAAGCGCGCCTACTGCGACTGGGACAAGTTCCCCGACTACAAGCGCGAGCTGCACGAGGCCGCCATCGAGCTGATCGAGATCCCCGGCCGCTCCTACTCGGGAAAGAACTCCGCCGACATCCGCATGGCCGTCGACGCCATGGACATGTGCTATTCGAAGGAGCACATCGACGTCTTCGTAGTGGCCTCGGGCGACTCCGATTTCTCGCCCCTCGTGTCGAAGCTGAAGGAGAACGACAAGTACGTCATCGGCGTCGGGGTGAAGAACTCCTCGAGCGATCTCCTCATCGACAACTGCGACGAGTTCATCTTCTACGAGGACCTCGTCCGCGGCATGACCAAGGCGCCGCAGGTGGCCTTCCAGGACAAGAAGAAGTCCGAGGTGTTCAAGCTCCTCATCGACTCGATCAAGGCTCTGATGCGCGAGAACAAGGAGATCCTCTGGGGATCGATGGTCAAGCAGACCATGCAGCGCAAGAAGCCGACGTTCAACGAGGAGTACTACGGCTACAACACGTTCTCCGACCTGCTCGAAGACGCGCAGAGCAACAACATCATCAAGATCAAGAGGGACATCAAGAGCGGGTCGTACGTGATCACCGGGTTCGCGCAGCCCGCGGCATAGAATGCGCGGCATGGCGCTCAAGCATCGCGAGCACTGGCCCGTCCTCGTCATCGGCACCGGCATCGCCGGCCTGACCACGTCGCTCTGCCTGGCCGAGGCCGGGATCAAGGTCCTCCTCGTCACCAAGTCCGCCGACCCGAAGGACTGCAACACCTTCTGGGCCCAGGGCGGGATCATTTATCAGGGCGAGAACGACTCGCCGGCGAAGCTGATCGAGGACGTGATCCGCGCCGGCGCGGGGCTGTCGAACGAAGAGGCGGTGCAGTTTCTCGCCGTCGAGGGGCCGCGCGTCGTGCGGGAGCTCCTGCTCGAGGATGTGCAGGTGCCGTTCTCGACGACGGACGAGGGAGAGCTCGACCTCACGCAGGAGGGGGCGCACTCGCTGCCGCGGATCATTCACGCCGGCGACGCCACGGGGCGCGCGATCGAGGTTTCGCTGCTAAATCGCGTCCGCCGCGAGCCGAACGTGACGCTGGCGACGGAGCTGACGGCGATCGATCTCCTGACGACGCACCACCACCCCGCCGACGTGCAGGTGCGCTATCGCCTGACGAACGAATGCGCCGGCGCGTATCTCCTCGACAACCGCACGAACGACGTCTACACGGTCTTCGCCGACTTCACGGTGCTCGCCACCGGCGGCCTCGGGCAGATTTACCTGCACACGACGAACACGCGCAACTCGATCGGCGACGGCGTGGTCATGGCCTCGCGCGCCGGCGCGCGGATCATGAACGCGGAGTACGTGCAGTTCCACCCCACCGCGCTCGCGGACAAGGAGGCGAACCACTATCTCATCTCCGAGGCGCTGCGCGGGGAGGGGGCGCGGCTCCGAAATCAGAAGGGCGAGTACTTCATGGAGAAATACGCGCCCGCGCAGAAGGACCTGGCGCCGCGCGACGTCGTGGCCCGCGCGATCGTGGAGGAGCTGACGACAAACAAAGAGGAGTTCGTCTACCTCGACCTCGCCAACTACTACAAAGGCCACCAGCCGATCCACGAGCGCTTCCCGAACATCGCCCGCGCCTGCGCGGAGATCGGCGTCGACATCGAGCGTGACCCCATTCCTGTCGTCCCCGCGGCGCACTACTTCTGCGGCGGGATCCTGGCGAACAACTCCGGCGAGTCGACGCTGGCGCGGCTCTACGCGATCGGCGAGACGTCGTGTACGGGCTTGCACGGAGGGAACCGCCTGGCCTCGACGTCGCTCCTCGAAGGGCTGACGTGGGGCTACTACGCGGCGGTGTCGATCCGCGGCAAGTTCGAGTCGAAGCGCGAGCCGGGCCGCGGCACGCTCGATCCGGAGCTGGTGCAGACGATCCCCGACTGGAAGCCGCCCGGCAGCGAGAACATGGAAGACCCCGCGCTGATCCTGCAGGATTGGACGACGATCCAGCACACGATGTGGAACTACGTCGGGATCGTGCGCACGTACGAGCGGCTGAAGCGCGCCGTGGCGGACATGCGCGAGCTCGGCAACCGCCTCTCGAAGTTCTACCACGAGTCGACGATCAGCAAGAGCATCGTGGAGCTCTTCCACGGCCAGCAGATGGCGGCGATCGTGGCCGGCGCGGCGCTGAAGAATCCGGTCAGCAGAGGAGCGCATTTCCGCCGTGACTAAGCTGCATTTGGGATGCGGACCGCTGGCCCTCCCCGGCTGGGTGAATATCGACAACCAGCGCTACCCCGGCGTCGACAAGGTGCTCGATCTGCGCAAGGGGCTGCCGTACAAGGACGTCTCGTTCGTCTTCGCCGAGCACTTCATCGAGCACTTGGCGTACGACGACGCGCTGAAGCTGATGCGCGAAGCGCGGCGCGTGCTGCGCGATGACGGCGTGCTGCGGTTGTCGACGCCGAATCTCGATTGGGTTTGGGTGACGCACTACCGGCTCGACGTTTCCGAGGAGCAGCAGGTCGCGGCGTGCTTCTATCTGAACCGCGCGTTTCACGGATGGGGACATCAGTTCCTCTACAACGAGCGGACGCTCGCGGCCACGCTGCGCGACGCCGGCTTCGCGAACGTACAGCGCGTCGCGTACGGCGAGAGCGAGCACCCGGAGCTGCGCGGCCTGGAGCGGCACGAGAAGTCGACGGACTACGGCGAGCTCTCGCACATCCTGATCGTCGAGGCGTGGGGGCGCGGGGGGGCGGCGCCGGAGTACATGGAAGGGCCGCGCAGCGAGTTCCGGCGGGACGTGAAC
>DATELQ010000089.1:0-8153 GCA_035276475.1 Thermoanaerobaculia bacterium
CGGCCAGGCGCGAGGCGATGCCGGCGACGTCCGCGCCGGCCACGACGTCGCCGCGGTCGAGCGGCGCCGCGGCATCGCCGAGCCGCGCCACGAACGCGTTCGTCACGATCACGTTGAGGCAGCGCGTCGGCCGCTCGGCGAAGTCGTCTTCGTGCGTGTCGCCCGCCGGGTGAAAGACGAGCGAGCGCTCCTCGCACGCGCGCGTGCTGCCGCCGGAGCTCTCGGTGTATCCGCCGGCGAGGACGAAGGTGAGGTAGCTCTCCTCGTGGCGGTGCCGCGGCAGGAACGTGCCGCGCGCGTAACGCGTTTCGGAGATGCGGAACGGCTTCCACGCGGCGGCGCCGACCACGCGGCCGAAAAATTCGTTGCCATTCATGAGGGGAGTGTACGCGAATGTGCCCGCCGGGCACTTTCATGTGCCCCGCGATCAGTTAAATGTGCTCCGCGAGCAGTTAAAAGTGATCGCGGAGCAGATAAAAGTGATCGCGGATCATTTAAATCTCATCCCGGATCAGATTTATGTGATCGCCGATCATTTAAAAGTGCTCCGCGATCATTTAAATGTGCTCGCGGGGGCACTTTTATCTGTTCCTGAAACGAAAACGTGCCGAACGCCCTGAGGCTGGGCGGCGGCAAGGCCGGCGAGCCGGCGATTCTCACCGCCGTCTAGAAGCTTCGTCGATCCGACGACCAACGAGATGGTCGTCTCGGACTTCGATCTCTCGCAGTATCTCGCCTGGGTTCGCGGACGGCCGGTCGCGGGCAGCGGCGTGCTTGCCAATTTTCTGCACGAGTGGATGCACCGGTGGTGCTTTCATTCGCCGGTGGGCTCGGCGCTGGCCCTGCTCAGAATGCGCGCGGCTTGCCGAGCCTATCGCGGCCGCTCGGCGTTCGACGACTACGTGCGGTGCATGACGGCCGCCTCGAGGGGCAGCGAGCCTCTGGCCAGCGTCGCGGCGGATTCGATCGGCGATGAGCGAGAGGGCGAACTGGCGATCGTCGCCTCCTCCGACGGGCACGCCATGGCTGTCCTCCTGCGCATCGACCAAAACGTGACGCTGCTTTCATCGCAAGACCGCTTTCCCGAGTCGGAGCTGGAGCTCGCGCAACGGCGTCGCCAACCGTCCCATTGCCGCGTCGCTCCACGAGGACTTCCGCGCAAGTCTCGAGACTTCGCAGGAGGTAACGACGGTGTGGAATTTCGTGGTGAAGCAGGTCGTGCCCGCGATGCGGTAATTGTTCGGTCCTCTGGCGACGCTCAACGCCCGCGAATCCGATTGGCCGGAAGCGTTCGACGAACTGCTGCGAGGCGGGGTGTTCGGAATGCTCGGGAACGACGGCGAGCTCACGCGGGCGCTGGCGGCCATCGGTCTCGTGAACACGTTTACGACCGACATCAACGTCGTCCGGATGATGAGCGGGGTGCTCGGCGTCGACGACGCGGCCGTCAGCGAGGCGATCGATCTTTCGCCGCGCCATGGGTTGCCGCTCGTGGCGAAGAAAGGGAGGTCGGTGCTTGCGCTCGTGTGAAACGAACCGAGGCCGGGCGTCACTACGACTTCAAAAGGAGGTCCCCATGACTCGTCGTTTCGTAGTGGTCACTCTTCTGCTCCTGGCGCTCTCGGCGTCGAGCGCCTTCGCCGACAACGTCTCCGGAAAGATGACGGTCGTGCAAACGAACAGCAACGGCATGCGCTTCTTCTTCGGCCCGCAGAAGCTGTCGCTCTTCACCACCTCGGCGGAGCACCGCGAGCTGCTCCTCGGCGCGTTCCTGCGCAAGGCCAACGTCGACGCCGCGTACACGAAGATCGCCTGCCCGGGCGGCATCACCGGCACGTGCGGCACAGTGACGTTCGTCAGCGTCGACGTCACGGCGATCCCGTAGCTCAGTACATCCGGCTGAGAGAGAGAGCCCACGTCGTCCGCTGCCGGAAGGTCTGATCCGCGCTGCCGTGGGTCCACAACTCCCGATAGACGCTCGGCGCGAGGACGACGCTGCCGAGCGGCATCGACACCTGCAATCGCGCGCCGCCGTTGCGGAAGCCGGTGCCTTCGTCGATCTCGCCGCTCCAGCGCCCGAGGGATTGGAACTGCCCGTTGAGGCGCGGATCGATGGTGATGCGGCCGGCGCGGAAGCTCGGGCCGAGCGACCAGACGAGCGTCGTCGGCGCGCGGTAGCCCTCGCGGTTCTTGTACAGGCTGACCTTCGCCTCGGCGCGCGCGAAGAAATTGGCGCGATGGAATTGGACGCCGAGGCGCGGCTCGAACGTGCCGGAGCCGAACTGGATGTGCTCGTGCGCCTTCCCTTCGCGGCCGAGGACGATCGGGTCGGGGACGATGTGCCCTGCGGGAAGCGTCGTGCCGAGGGCGACGATCCAGTCGTTGCCGGCGGCGAGCTGCAGGTCGAGCGATGGATCGGAAATCCCGCGCAGCATCTCCGTGCGGTGGTGGATGTCGCCGTACGGCGGCGTGTACGGCGCGCCGTCGAGCGTCGTGTAGTGCACCTTCATCGCCTTTACGTCGTACGGCAATCGCAGCGCGAGCTCCATGCCGTCGCGCACGCCGTACTCCGCCGTCAGCTCCGTGTGCGTGAGTCCGAGCGAGACGTGGTGCTCGTGCGGGAGGCAGCCGTCGCACGGATCGGCGACATGCGACGTGTCGAACGTCCCGTGCGCGACGTCGAGCGACACGCGCCAATGCTGCACCGGAACGATCGTGGCCTGACCTGCTCCGCCGGAGAGGTTGGGGTTGGCTCAGGCGGGTCAGGCGAAGGCGGGTGCCGCCACGAGGAGGAGCAGGATGAAGAGCCGTTTCATCGCGCTTTCTCCAGCGCGTCCAACATCTCGTCCCACATCGCTCCCGTCACCGCCGTGACGAACTTCCCGTTCGGCGCATACACGCGTACATACGGCAACGCCGTTGCGCCGAGCGACGTGGCTTGGCGCGCGGCGACGTTGTTCCATTTGCCGATGTTGACGCGGCGCAGGGCGACGTCGCGATGCGCGGTCATGTAGCGCTCCAGGCGGCGTTCGAGCACCGTACAGGGGCCGCACCAGTCGGCGTAGAAATCGACGACCGTGATCTTTCCCGGCGCGAGCGACTTCTCGATGTCGAGCTTCGTCTTCCCGTCGAAGACGGCGATGTCGAGCTGCGCCAGCTCCGAGGGCGAAAGCGGCGCGAAGTTGCTGCGCTGCTCGCCCGGCAGCTCCGCCTCGAAGCCGGCGTTCGCCAGCGCCTCGTGGATCTTCGCCGGATCGGCGTTGCCCTCGATCGTGGCCGTCTGCGCCTTCGTGTCGATGCTGACGGACGTCACGCCCGGCACCGCGGCCAGCGCCTTCTTCACCGGCGGCGCGCACTTCGCGCAGTCGATGCCGAGGACCTTGAACGTGAGCGAGGAGGCGAGGAGGAGAGCGATCATCTCAGATGTTGGTCGAACCAGCCGGCGACGCGCCGCGCGATGTCGCGCTTGTGCTCGGGCTGGCTGATGCGGTGCCCTTCGTCGGCATACACCACTAACTTCGTCTCCACGCCCAACGATTTCAACGCATGCCAGAACTCGAACGACTGCGGCGCGGGACACTCGCCGTCGCGCTCGCCGACGAGCACCAGCGTCGGCGTCTTCGCATTCTTGATGAAGTTGATCGCCGAGGCGCGCGCGTACGGCGCCGGGTCGTCGTACACCGACGCGCCGAAGTAGGGGATCATCCACTGGTCGATGTCGTTCTCGCCGTAGTAGCTCAGCCAGTTGGCGATGCCGGCGCCGGCCACGGCGGCTTTGAAGCGATTGGTCTGCGTGACGGCGAGCATCGACATGAAGCCGCCGTAGCTCCACCCCCACATGCCGGCGCGATTCGCGTCGGCCTGCGACGCGGCCGCGGCGGCGTCGATGCCGCGCAGCATGTCGCGGAGGTCGCCGCCGCCGAAGTCCTTCACATTCGCCTGCGTGAAGGCCTCGCCGTTGCCGTAGCTGCCGCGGAAGTTCGGATAGAGGACGTAGAAGCCCTTCATCGACAGGAAGGCTCCGATCGGATTCGGCCACGCAGAGAGCACCGCCGACGCCGGTCCGCCGTGGACCCAGACGACGATGGGGTAGCGCTTGCCGCTCTCGACGTGCGCGGGGGCGAGGAGCCATCCCTGCACGTCGAAGTCGTCGCTCTTCCAGCGCAGCGACGTGACGCTGCCCCACGCCGCCTTCTGCGCGGCGTTCTCGCTCGACACTTTCTTCCACGCGCCGATCGGTCCGACCCACACCTCGGGGGCCTGAGCGAACGACGAGCGGATGACGGCGGAGGTCGTGCCGTCGCGCGCGATCGCCGTGCCGACGACGTACTCCGTGGTGATGTGCTCCGGGCCGCGCCAGAGCGTCTGCTCTGCGCCGCCGTTCACGTCGATGCGGACGAGCGCGGCGTCGCCGCCGACGATCTCGCCGGCGGTGAGGTGCTGCGCGTCGGACCACTGCAGCGTCGTGGCCGAGGCCTTCATGTTCGGGGCGAGATTGCGCGCGGCGCCGGTGGCGGCGTCGACGAGCAGCACGTCGCCGCCGGTCGAGCCTTCGTCGCTCATCAATCCTTCGATGAGCGCGATCGACTTGCCGTCGGGCGACCAGCGCGGATCGGCGATCTGCAACTTCGGCGTGTAAAGCGGCCGCATCGTGGCGCTCAAGACGTCGACGACGTGGAGCTTGGCAACCCAGTAGTTGTTGTCGCCCGATCCCGGCGCCCCCTCGGCGGCGATGCGCCGCGAGTCGGGCGCCCAGTCGAAGTGGTAGACGTACATGTCGGCCGGCGTGACGACGCGGAGCTTCTTCGTGGCCACGTCGACGACGGCGATGCGTTGCTCGTCGATCGTCGACTCGATCTCGCCGACGGCGCGCGACATGGCCACGAGCGGCCCGGCGTCGCGTTTCGCCTGCTCGATGAAGAGGAAGGCGATCGACTTACCGTCCGGCGACCACGCCGGCTCGGCGAGGTAGCCGCGGACGTCGGTGAGCTTCTGCTCGTTGACGAAGAGCTGCTTCTGCGATTTGCCGGCAAGCCAGGCGAGCTTCGCGCTGTCGGGGGAGAAGGCGGGAGCGGTGGCGTCGTCGATGTGTTTGCGGTTCGCGCCGTCCGCGTTCGCGATGGTGAGGCCGTGATTCTCGACCGCCCAGGCCACGCGCTTGCCGTCCGGCGAGATGGCCACGTGCGAGAACGTGCGCGTTTCGTAGAGGCGGTTGAGGAACTCGTCGTCGGGCGCCTGAGCGAGCGCGGCGGCGGCGAGAACAAGAG
The DNA here is from genome assembly GCA_035276475.1 of Thermoanaerobaculia bacterium. GTDB lineage: Bacteria > Acidobacteriota > Thermoanaerobaculia > Gp7-AA8 > Gp7-AA8 > DATDFB01. Next base: position 5,268 of record DATELQ010000089.1, read on the forward strand.
AGAGAAGAGCGAAGGCTCCCGTGCGCATGGCGCGGGAGTTTACCCCGCGATCAACGCCTCGACGTCGCGTGCGGGGACGGCGGGGCTGAAGAGAAATCCCTGCAGCCGGTCGCACGCGTTGAGCCGCAGGAACGCGAACTGTTCCTCCGTCTCCACCCCCTCGGCCACGACTTCGAAGCGCAGCGTGTGCGCGAGGCTGATGACGTACGACACGATCGCGGCGGTGGCGTCGTCCGTCGTCACGTCGCGGATGAAGGTCTGGTCGATCTTCACCGTGTCGATGGGGAAGCGCTTCAGGTAGAGGAGCGACGACTGCCCGGTGCCGAAGTCGTCGATGGCGATGCCGACGCCGAGCGACTTCAGCTCCTGCAGCACCTGCAGGATCAGCTCGATGTTCTGCACGGCCACGCTCTCGGTGATCTCCACCTGCAGTGACGACGGCGACAACCCGTTGCGCTGCAGGGCGTCGGCGACGACGCGTGTGAACGCCGGCTGCTGGAGCTGCGGCGCGGAGATGTTGATCGCGGCTTTCATCGCCGTGAGGCCGCCGTCATGCCAGCGGCGGAGCTGCCCGCACACTTCGCGCACGACCCACTCGCCGATCGGCACGATGAGTCCCGTTTCCTCGGCGAGCGGGATGAAGTCGGCCGGCGGCACGAGGCCGCGCGTCGGGTGGTTCCAGCGGATCAGCGCCTCGACGGACACAGGGAGACGGCGCGCGCGGTCGTACACCGGCTGGTAGTGCAGGTCCAGCTCGCGGCGCTCGAGCGCGTGGTGGAGGCTCTGCTCGAGCGCGAGGCGGCGGACGTAGCGCTCGTTCATGCTGGCGGTGAAGAGCTGGGCCTGATTGCGGCCGAGCTCCTTCGCGCGGTACATGGCGCTGTCGGCCGATTTGAGCAGCGCCTCGACGTCGCTGCCGTCGTTCGGATAGATGCTGATGCCGATCGAGGCGGTGACGAAGAGCTCGTGCCCGTCGACTTTGAACGGGCGCGCCAGCGACTGCAGGATCTTGCGCGCCACGCCGGCGACGGCATCGCTGCTCTGCACGTCGTTGAACAGCAGCGTGAACTCGTCGCCGCCGAGGCGGGAGATCGTGTCGGACGCGCGCACGGATGCTTGCAACCGCTCCGCGACCTGGGCGAGCAGTTTGTCGCCGATCGAGTGTCCGAGGCCGTCGTTCACGAGCTTGAAGTGATCAAGGTCGAGGTACATGACCGCGATCGCGCGGCGGTTGCGCATCGCCTGGGCGATGGCGGTGACGACGCGGTCGCGGAAGAGGAGGCGGTTCGGCAGGCCGGTGAGGGCGTCGTAGTAGGCCTGATATTCGAGCTGCTTCTCCGTCGCTTTGCGCTGGGTGATGTCGCGGTAGTTGACGACGATGGCGCCGACGCTCGGATCGTGCAGGAGGTTCTGGGCGAAGCCTTCGAGCCAGACCCAGGTACCGTTCTTGTGCAGGAAGCGGAGCTCGCCCTGGAGCTCGCGGCTCGGCGCTTCGAGGAGATTGGCGAAGAGCTGGCGTGCGCTTTGGCGCTCGCGCGGATGGACGAATCCGAGAATGCTGGCGCCCATGAGATCGCGCTCGCTGTAACCGAGGAGGCGCTCCGTGGAGGCGCCGGCGTAGGAGAAGGCGAGGCTTTGCGTGAGCAGCACGACGCCGCTCCAGCTCTTCTCCACGATGGCGCGGAAGCGCTGCTCGCGGCGCTCGAGCTCGTCCTGCGCGCGGCGGCGCTCGGAGATGTCGCGGACGAACGCGGTGAAAGTTTGATCGCTGCCGCTGCCGACGGGGTCGATGGTGATCTCGATGGGGAACTGCTCGCCGTTGGCGCGGCGGCCGAGACCTTCGACACGGCGCCGCTGCGCGCCCGCGGTGGCAGGCATGACGTCAGACGGCAGTGGCCGTCCCAACACTTCCGTCGCTTTCAATCCGAAGATGGCCTCGGCCTGCGGATTCCACTCGATCACACGGCCGTCGCGGTCGACGGTGACGACGGCGTCGAGGGTGGAGTCGATGAGCTGCTTGAGGCGCGACTCCGATTTGCGCAGCGCCTGCTCGGTGCGGTAGCGCTCGAGCGCTTCGCCGAGGAGGTTCGCGGTGGAGCGGAGGAACGCGATCTCGAATTCGGCGAGGAGACGCTCGGCGGAGGAGTAGGCGAGGAGGACGCCGAAGCTGCCCGCTGCGGCCGGGATGGCCACGCCGGCGCCGCCGCGGATGCCGTGGTAGTCGCGCAGGTGCGACGACTTGAAGCGCGTCTCCTGCCCGAGGTCCGTGAAGATGACGGGTGCGCCCGCGAGGGCGACGTACATGGCGACCGACTCGTTCTCCTCGTCGTCGCGCTCGCAGTGGTTGAAGGTGGTGTTGGAGCCGATGGAGGCGCGCAGGAGCGTGCGCCCCGAGGGGGTGATCTCGAGGACGCGGCAGTGATCGACGCCGAGGGTGAGCTCAACGAGCGCGCAGGCCTGGCCGAGGAGGATGTACGGGTCGACGCCGGTGAGCGCGGCCTGCCCGAGCTCGGAGATGGCAGTCTCCTGCCGGTCGCGCCCCTCGATCTCCGCGCGCAGGCGCGCGAGCTCGGTGAGCCCCTCCGGGCGGCCGCCGGGGATGAGGTGGAGCGGTTGCTTCGGATCCGTAGCGGGATAGTGTACGGGAACACCATCCCCAGCGTGATCCAGCTCACGCTCCCTCCGAATAATGGTCGTATACTCCCGCCCGACACAACAGATGTGGCAGCAACGAAGGGGGCGTAGAGCCCCCTTCGTGTTTTCCGGAGGCGTGCCGCAGTCATCGCGAGACGATCACCAGGTGACTACGGCACGGGGCGTGTGGGGCAGATCGTTGTGGCTTCGGGGATGTCGAATGCGAGGCCGGCCGGGCGCGGGGTGGGGGTG
>DATELQ010000090.1:0-10021 GCA_035276475.1 Thermoanaerobaculia bacterium
CCCGGGAGACGACCGGAGCGCCTCCGGCGGGCCGCCACGGGCGGCAGCGCTGCTTGCCTAAGGCTGACTCACGCGGGTCGCTCTAGGCGCGAGTCTCGCTACCCCACGCGCCTCAATAAGCGCTGCCGGCCGTGCCGGCCCGCCGGAGGCGCCATCGTCGTTCCCCGGGGGCACGGGTGGAATGCGTGCCGTCTGCTAACGCGTCGCGCGGACGCGCGGCGTTACGCTCTCGCTCACCAGGATCGTCCATGGCTTGTTCCACATCTCGCTGGCGACGTAGACGTGCGACGGCGTCGCGGCGACTCGCGCGATCCACGGCTCGACGCCGGCGAAGACCTCCGTGATGCCGGCGACCTCGCCGTCGGGTTTGATGTGCGCGAGGCGCGTGCCGTTCGAGTGCGTCCCCGTCACCAGCCACTCGCCGTTGCGCCAGGCGATCCACGGCTCGTCGTACATCGGCAGCGCGATCGACTTCATCGACACCGCGTTCCCCTGCGCGTCGACGTGCACCATCTTCAGATCGCCGTCGAAGCGGAAGAACGCCACCGCTTCGCTGCCGTTCCAGGCCACGTTGCCATACTGCGCCGAGCCGAGCACCGTCTCGGGCGCCAGCGGGCGGAGATCGGGGCCGACGCGCGCGATCAGGTACGTGTACTCCTGCCGGAATCCGATGACCCAGCCGCCGCCCATCCAGGCGATCGAGAAGTCGAACACGTCGCTCGGCATCAGCGCCGTGACGTTCGTCGGCGCGCTGAGCGGCACGCCCGAGCGGCTCACGCGGATGCCGCCGAGCTGTCGCTTCGACGCGTGCATCCACGCTACTGCGTACTCGCTGCCGTTCCACGCCACGGCCGGCGCGGAGCCATCGACTTCGTCCTCGTTGCTGAGGAACACGGTCGGACCGAAGCGCCCCTCGGCGTCCATGACCGCGGCGCGGACTTGGCGCTTGCAGCTCGGATTGCGATCGTTCCAGACCACGAGAAACGTCTTGCCGTCCGTGGCGATGGCGGGAAGCGACTGAATGCCGTTCGACGACGGCACGGTGATCGACGGGCCGCGCGAGGGGAGGAAGGCGATGCGCACGCGCAGCTGCGGGTCGTTGCCGCGGTAGGCGACCACGGCTGCCTCTTCCGTTGCGGCGATCGCGGACCAGTAGATCGCGTTGTTGGCGATCTCCGGAGCGCCGAACGGAATGTTCGCGATGCCGCCGAGGGGGCCGATGCGGAGATTGTTGCAGGGAGCGCAGGCGCAGGTCTCGCGGCGCACGGCGACGACCGCGCGGCCGTTCGATGCGATCGTCTCGATGGGCGGCTCGGCGTTGTTCGCTGGCGGCGGATCGAGCAGCGTTCCGTCGAGACCGAGGCGTGCGACGCGGCCGCCGAATGCGACGGCGAAGGCTTGTCCGTCCCACACGACGGCGCTCGCACGTGAGGAGTCGGAGGCGAGGACGATCGCGTCGCCCTGGCCACGGCCGTCGCCGCCGGCGAAGCGCGCGTAGAGCTTCTTCCCGTCCTGCCAGACGACGAGATACTTCCCGCCGCCCGCGGCCACGAGCGGCGCGTTGGCGGGCAATGCCGGAACGTCGAGCGCGCGCAGATTGCTGTCCCACCGCGCCACGCCGTTCGGGTCGAGCAACACCGTACGCACGATCACGCCGTCGTTCCACACCGCGAGGTAGTCGCGGCCGTTCGTCGCGATCGCGCCTTTGCCGTCCGGCGACGGGATGAACAACGGCTTCGGCGTCGAGACCACCGCCCCTCGGCGGTCCCAGACCGTCGTCAGCGTGCTCTTTTCCACCGCCACGATCGTCGAGCCGTTTGAGGCAACGGCAGCGGACGTCGAGACCACGATCGGCAACGTCCGCGTCGTGAGCTCAAGCGGATCGACGACGTACGACGTACGGCCCGCCACCAACACGTCTGAGCCAACGGCAACAACCGCGGCAACATCAGTCGCGGGCGCGGATTCGCGAGTCACCGTCCGGCCGCCGGCGTCGAGCCGGATCATCGTCGTGCCGTACAGCGCGAAGAAGCCGTCGCCGCTCCCCGTCAGCCACAACGCGCCGGGAGCCGGCGGCTGCGCGAACCCGGTCATCGGCAGTGACTGTGGCGCGCTGAAGACGATCGGCTGCGCCTGCAGCGACGCCGCAAAGAAAAGCAACATCAACCATCGCATGGCCGCTGATACGCAGCGTCACAGCAATTCGTCGCGCACCAGCTCTTCGGTCAGCGACAGCGCGTCGCGGTACTGATACGCCTTCATCCCGACCGCGCGCGCGGCGATGACGTTCTCGATCATGTCGTCGACGAAGACGGTGTGCTGCGGCAGCGCGCCGATGACCTCGAGCGCGCGGCGGAAGATGTCGGGGTCGGGCTTGGCGCAGCGGAAGCGGTGCGAGAAGACGAAGCGGTCGTCTTTGCGAAAGAGCGCCGCGTACTTGCGCGGGATGACCTCGGCGTGCACCTCGTTCGAATTCGAGAGGAACGCCACGCGGTAGCGCTCGCGCACGCGGTCGAGCAGGTCCTCGATGCCGGGCATCGGCCCGTCGAAGAAGTCAGCCCAGATCGACCGGAGCTCGCGCAGCGAGCCGCGGTAGCCGGCCTTGTCGGCGATGAAGTCGTAGAAGTCAGGGAACGTCACGGCGCCGCTCTCGAGGTCGCGATACCCGCCCGGCTTCTCCAAGAGCTCCACGAGCGCGTCGCGCTTCATCGTCGCGTCGCGGCAGATGTTCTCCAGCACGCGCTCGTAGGCGAGCTTGATGACAGTGTTGCCGAGGTCGAAGAGGAACCACGTTTCCTGCGGCATGCCGTCACATTCTAAAGACCCCGAAGCGCGGCTCCGCAATCGGCGCGTTGTACGCGATCGACAGTCCCAGCCCCAGGTAGCGGCGCGTGTCGGCGGGATCGATCACCCCGTCGTCCCAGAGGCGCGCCGTCGAGTAGTACGGGCTCCCCTCGTGCTCGTACTTTGCGAGCACCGGATCGGCGATCGAGCGCTCCTCCTCCGCCGTGAACTCCTTCCCGGCGCGCGCCAGCTGCTCGCGCTTCACCGTCGTCAGCACCCCCGCGGCCTGCTCCCCGCCCATCACGCTGATGCGCGCGTTCGGCCACATCCAGAGAAACCGCGGCGAGTACGCGCGGCCGCACATCCCGTAGTTCCCGGCGCCGAACGAGCCGCCGATGATCACGGTGAACTTCGGCACGGCCGACGACGCCACGGCGTGCACCATCTTCGCGCCGTCCTTGGCGATGCCGCCGCGCTCGTACTGCTTGCCGACCATGAAGCCGGTGATGTTCTGCAGAAACACGAGCGGGATGCGCCGCTGATTGCAGATCTCGATGAAGTGCGTCGCCTTCAGCGCCGACTCCGAGAAGAGCACGCCGTTGTTCGCCAGGATCCCGACCTTGTAGCCGAAGATCCGCGCGAAGCCGGTGACGATCGTCGTGGCGTAGCGCTCCTTGAACTCCTGGAAGCGCGAGCCGTCGACGATGCGGGCGATGACTTCGTGTACGTCGTACGGCCGGCGGATATCGCGCGGAATGACGCCGTAGAGCTCCTTCGGATCGAAGAGCGGCTCCTCGGGCTCGACGCGCGTCTCCGGCTCGTGCTTGTCGAGACGGAGGTTCTCGACGATGTTCCGGACGATGGCGATGGCGTCGTCGTCATCCTCGGCGAAGTGATCCGCGACGCCGCTGATGCGCGTGTGCACGTCGGCGCCGCCGAGCTCCTCGGCCGTCACCTCCTCGCCGGTCGCCGCCTTCACCAGCGGAGGCCCGCCGAGGAAAATCGTGCCGGTGCCTTTGACGATCACCGCCTCGTCCGACATCGCCGGCACGTACGCGCCGCCCGCCGTGCACGAGCCCATCACCGCGGAAATCTGCGGGATCTCCGCCGCCGACATCACGGCCTGGTTGTAGAAGATGCGCCCGAAGTGCTCGCGGTCGGGGAAGACGTCGGCCTGCAGCGGGAGAAAGGCGCCGCCGGAGTCGACGAGGTAGATGCACGGCAGGCGGTTCTGCAGCGCCACTTCCTGCGCGCGGAGGTGCTTTTTGACCGTGATCGGAAAGTAGGTCCCGCCCTTGACCGTGGCGTCGTTGGCGACGATGAGGCACTCGCGCCCCTGCACGCGCCCCACGCCCGTGACGACGCCCGCGGCCGGCGCGCCCCCTTCGTCCTCGTACATGCCGTGCGCGGCGAGCGGCGAGAGCTCGAGGAACGGCGTGTCGCGGTCGAGCAGCGCGGCGATGCGCTCGCGCACCGGCACCTTCCCCTGCTCCTTGTGCCGCGCCAGGTACTTCTCGCCGCCCCCCTGCCGCGCCTCGGCGAGGCGGTCATTCAGCTCGTCGACGAGCTGCTGCAGCCGGTCGCGGTTGGCGTTGAAATCGTCGGACGCCGTGTCGAGGTGCGTTTCCAGTGGTTCCACGGGCGAAGCATACGTTCCCTTCACGCCGCGAGGATAGGAGAACGTCTCCTGAACATAGGAGGTTGCCATGGCCAACAGCTATAAATTCAAACTGACGCTTCTTTTCAACCAAACCATCCCCGATCTCGCGGGCGACTGGCAGTACGCCGCAGCCACGGCGGTCGACCAGAACAGCCAGGCACAGGCGCTACTCGTCGCCACGAAGCGCACCAACGCATCTCTGGAGATCACCCCTCCATTCGTCGCTCCAGCATCGATGTTGACGGCGACGGTCATGTTTCTCCCGATCACGAAGGGAAACGTCCCGTCGAACATGACGCTGCAAGGAATTCACATGCTGGACGGCACCGACATGGAGACCGGCAGCGTCAGCGCGGCCTCGGGCGACCTCGCGGATCAGATCGGCGGCGCCTTCGCATTCGAAAACGGCATCCTGACGATCGATCCCCCGACAAGTTAGACATCGCGTTCGTACACTGCCCGAAGCCGCTCCGCGAGCAACAGCAGTTCCCGCTGCGAGAGCGCCTCCGCATGCGCCGACAGCTCCTTCAACACCCGCGTCGTCGCCGGGTCGAGCGATTCCAATCGCTGCAATTCGTCGTCGAAGGACGACGCCACGCGGTCGACGAGCCCCGCCTCCATCGCCTCGTCGGCGGTCATCCGCTCGTTGCCGAGAAAGAGGCGCCGCGCGGCGCCGCGGTCGATGGCCTTCCGCCAGCGCGACGTCCCGCCGAAGCCGGTCACGATGCCGAGCTTCCCGCCCGGATGCGCGAAGCGCGAGCGCGGCGTCGAGAAGCGGAGGTCGAAGGCGAGCACGAGGTCGAGCGCGCCACCGAAGCAGTCGCCGTCGATCAGCGCCACGGTGATCATCGGCAATCGCTCGATGGCCGCGAAGAGCTCCTGCCCCAACCGCGCGAACTCCGCCGCCTCGGCCGCGCCGAATGCGCGCATCTCCGCCATGTCGGCGCCGGCGGCAAAGATGTGCGGGCGCCCCGACCGCAACACGAGCATCGTTGCGTCGGACGAAGGAAGCTGCGAGGAAATCCAGCGCAGCATCGACGACGACAGCAGGTTCATCCCGCCGTCATCGAGGACGATGTCGTGCCTCGTCACACCCGCACGGCGCTGCGGATCGCGTTCACCGCGGCGGACGTCGGCGTCCCCGGCAGGAAGATCTCGCGGATGCCGATCTCCTTGAGCCGCGGCACGTCCTGCTCCGGAATGATGCCGCCGGCGAAGACGACGATGTCCTCCGCCCCCTCTTCCTTCAGCAGCCGCATGACCTCGGGGAAGAGAACGTTGTGCGCGCCGCTGAGAATCGAGAGGCCGATGGCGTCGACGTCCTCCTGGATGGCTGCGGCCACGATCTGCTCCGGCGTCTGCCGCAGCCCGGTGTAGATCACTTCCATGCCGGCGTCGCGCAGGGCGCGGGCGATGATTTTGGCGCCGCGGTCGTGGCCGTCGAGTCCGGGCTTGGCGATGAGAACCCGGATTTTGCGTTCGCTCATGTCGTTGACTCCCGGAAGATCGAGTAGATGACGAGGTCGTGGAACGCGCCGTCGCGGTAGAAGTCGTCGCGCAGCCGCCCCTCCTGCACGAAGCCGCGCGACTCCAAGACGTGCTTGGCGCGGTCGTTGTAGTCGAAGACGTTGATGCGCAGCTTGCGCAGGTTCATCTCGTCGAAGGCGAAGCGCACCAGCGTGCCGATGGCGTCGCTGCCGAAGCCGCGGTTCCACGCCGTCGGCTCGCCGATGAAGAGCCCGAACCAGCCGGCGCGCGAGACCCAGTCGATGTCGTGGATGGAGGCGTTGCCGATGTGCGTGCGGTCGTCGCGCCGCTCGACGGCGAAGTGCCGCTCGGTGTGGCTGGCGTGCATGGCCCCCTCCAACCACTCGGCCTCGTTCTGAAAGGCGATCGGATAGCGGGTCTTGAGGGTGCGGACGATGTTCGGGTCGTTCATCCAGCGGTAGCAGCGCTCGGCGTCGTCACCCTCGAACGCGCGGAGGATGACGTGCTCCCCGGCGATCATGAAGCGCCGCCGCGACAGATCGCGCGACTCCGGCGCGAAATCGCGCTCCGTCCGGTTGCTCACAGGCGGGGATTATATAGAGCGCAGCCCGAGCGGAATCTTTTCGGCGCATCATTCGTCCAACAAACAAATGAACAAGAAGATCAACGCCGAAGAGGTCCTGCAATTACTGGCGACGATCCGCGCGTCCGTCCCCTTCGAGCTGAAGCCGCGCCCGGACAAGGGCAGCGCCGCCACGTTCGAAGCGGTCGACGCCGACTCCATCGAGGGATTCGAGCTCGTCACCGTGGCGGAGGCTCTCGAAGACCTGGCCAACGAGCTCTCCGACGCGGTCGACGGCGCCCGCCAAAAGGCACTCGCCGAGGCGCTCAAGATCTATTACGCCGCCGAGGAGCTGGCGCGCGATCCCGCACACGCGGAGCTCATCCCGCACGTCCAGGCCATGCGGGAGGCATACGAGCGCGATTTCGGGAAGCCGATTCCGCCGAAGAAATAGCCGTCAGTGCCGCAGCGCTTTCTCGATCCGCCGGTCCGGCACCAGCCAGATCAGCGCCACCGCCACGAAGATCGCTCCGGCGATGGCGCGGTGCACGAACGCCAGCGGCACCGACGCCGCGTAGAGCACCACCGACAACCGCCCCTTCGCGTCCCCCTGCAGCAGCCGTGCTACCTCGGGGACCATTCCGTCGTTCGCGATGATCGTCGACTGCAGGGTGTAGTAGGCGATGCCGGAGAACAGCAGCACCGCGCCGTACGCCGCCGTCGGGAACGGCTCGAAGCCGCTCTCGCCCATCCACTCCGTCGTGAACGGAATCAGCGACAGCCAAAAGAGCAGATGCACGTTCGCCCACAGCACGCTGCCGGTGACGTGATGCGTGGCGTGCAGCATGTGGTGATGGTTGTTCCAGTAGATGGCCAGCACGACGAAGCTCATGACGTACGCGAGAAACACCGGCCACATCGGCTTGAGCGCCGCGAAGTCGGTGCCGTGCGGCACCTTCAGCTCCAGCACCATGATCGTGATGAGGATGGCGATCACGCCGTCGCTGAAAGCCTCGAGGCGATTCTTGGTCATTTCCGGTGCGCGCGCTCCATCGTGCGCATGAAGAACACGCCGTCGACCACGCGCGTCCAGTCGGCGCGCATCTCCGTGTGCCCGATGATCTGCGCCTTGATCGGCTCGTGCAGCCACTTCGGTGCGTGCCGGAAGTCGAGGAACGCGTTGGTGAAACCGGCACTTACAAAGAGGGCTTCGAGCGAATCGGGCGTCGTCGCAATTGGCTGCGCGCTCTTCGCCCACGCCCTGGCGAACTCCCCTTCGTAGGCGATGAAGCCGATGGAGTAGAGCTGATCGCCGAGCCCGCGCCACGCCACCTCCCCCATCGGCTGCCACACCGCGTCGCCCGACGCGGTTTTCTCGGTGTAGAGCCGCGGATATTTGACCGCCATCGGATCGATCGTGTTGTACTTGCGCGCGTTGTGGCCGGTCGCGGCCCAGACGATGATCTTGCGCTTCGAATATTTCTCGCGCGCCAGCCAGAGGAGGTTCTCCCCCATCTGCCGGTCGCGCATGGCGAAGACTTCGACGTTGGCGGTGTAGTCGCGCCAGTCGGTGCGCCACTCCTGCTCGGCAAAGACGCGCAGGCTGGCGAGGACCTGCTTCCAAAACGCGCTGCCGACGCGCGCCCGCCATCCCTCGATCGTCCGCACGAACGCCGCCTGCTCCTCGGCCGGGGGCATCGGCGTGTCGCCGAGCTCCCAAATCGAATTGCCGAGGCCATCGATCATGCGGACGACGCGGTCCCAATCGGGGCCATGCGCCTGCTCCGGCCCCACGACTTCCGCGAGGTCGTGCGCGAGAAACTCCTTCCACGCCGTGCCGGTGAGCTGGTTGTCGACGCCGGCGATCTCCAGCGGATGTTTCCCCTTCGCCTGCACGCCGACGTAGTCGATGAGCGGCTGCACTTCGCGGCTGCCCGTCCAGATCGGGAAGACGCATCGCGGCACGGCCTTCTGCGCCGGCTCGCCGGCGGCGAGGTACTCCTGCGTCTTCGTGCACTCGTAGATGCTGCTCTCGAAGGCGAGGACGTCGAAGCCCATCCGCTCGTGCAGGAAGCGGATCATGCGCGTCTTGGCCACGAACGTCGTGCCGTCGCCGTGGTTCTGCTCGCCGAGCATCACCACGCGCACGCCCTTGAGCGTCTTCTTCAGCGGCTCGAGGTCGCGGAAGTCGTCGTCGGCCGGATCGATGGAGCGGACGCTGATGGCGTGGTCGTGCAGCCACGCCACGCGCGTGTCGCTCTGCGCGCCGAGGAGCAGCAACGCCGCGAGAATCGTCTTTGTCATGACAGCAGGATAATCACAAACCGATGAATCGTCGCGAGGGGCCGTCGAAGACGAAGGTGACGGTCTTGGGCGGCCAGGACGGCAGGACCACCGTGCGCCTGCCGCTGCCGTCGTGGATCGCGGCGTGGTACGCGATCGCGCTCGTCATCACCGTCGCGGCGTACTTTTGCTCGGTCTACGTGTGGCACGACATGCCCGGCATCGCCATCGTCTTCGCGCTCGTCTTCGCCGTCATCCCGCTGCCGGCGTTTGCGATGACGGTGCGCCGCATCGACGCCGACACCAGCGGCCTCACACTGCACTACCTGCTGCGCGGCCCGAAGCGCATCGCCGTCAACGACGTCGGCGCCACCGACGCGAACGGCGACTACGAGCTGACGTTCGACGGCGAGGCCCCGCGCTGGACGGCGCTGACGCTGCGCTCGCGCGCGGAGGCGGAGTGGGTGGCGTACGAGCTGCGGCAGGGCTTAGCGCAGCGTCGCTAAATACGCCGCCAAATCATCCGCGTCGCGCCGCGTCACGCCGAGCTCCGGCATCGCCGTCCCGGGCTTGAGCGCCTGCGGATGCTGGAGCCACTGCAGCATCACGCCGCGGATGTTCGGGAACTGCCCGGCGATGTAGCTGCGCGCGCCGACGTCGTCGAGCGGCGGCCCGACCATGCCAGTCGTGTGGCACGACCCGCAGCCGTACGCGCCGAAGAGCGCGCGGCCGCGCTCCGGATCGCCGACGTAGCCGACCGGCGCGATGTGCCGCGCTTCCACGCGCCGCACGACGAACGGCGTTGCCGTGACGATGGCGGCGACCGCGACGAGCGCGACGACGCCGGCGAGACAGCCGCGCATCATCGCAGCGACTCCAGATAGCGAACCACGCCGCGCAGCACGGCCGGGTCGAGACGGTTGTCCGGCATGCCGCTGCCGCGCTTGAGCGCCGCAGAGTGGACGACCCAGCCGTCGAGAAAGCCGCGCCGGTTCGGCAAGTTCGTCGCCGCGATCGTCCGCCGCGACGCAAAGTGTGTGAGGTCGGGCGCGAGCTGCGACGCGTCCTCCACTTCACCGCGCACGACGTGGCAGTAGCTGCACCCCGCGCTGGCAAAGAGCTCCGCGCCGCTCGTCGATCCGCGCGCCGGCTGCGCCTCGTTGCGCAGCCACTCCTCGAACCGCGCCGGCGATTCGGCCACGATCGGCAGCCGCTGCCAGCGCGGCGGCCAGAGTCCGACGAAC
>DATELQ010000091.1:0-35638 GCA_035276475.1 Thermoanaerobaculia bacterium
GGCGACACGCCCGGCAAGCTCGTGCCGCCGCGCCCGACGCAGTACCTCGACCGCCGCGGCACGGCCCTCCTGCCGTCGGAGCCGCAGAGCGAGCGGCGCGCGAAGCGCGAGCGGCGCCGCAATCAGTACGCGATCCCGTTCCCCGACCGCCGCCTCACCCGCTCCGCGTACGAGCAGGTCTTCCTGAAGCTCGTCTCCGGCGGCCGGCTGTCGCTCGGCGGCGATCTCTATCGTCCGGTGGGGATGAAGGGGTGGTACCACGCGATCTTCCGCAGCGAGCGGAGCGGCGAGGAGCGCCTGCTCACGATCGATCAGTTGCTGCAGAAGATGGATGACTGGACGTAGCGTCTTCAGTCTTCCGCCGCTCCAGATCCGCGCGCAGCGCCTTCCCCGGCGTACGGTCCTTGAGCCGCGGCTTCTCCAGAATGCTGGCCAGAAGATCGGCGACGCCCCAGGTCAGAAACGTCGTTGCCGCGACGGTGAGGACCTGCGACGGCGTGCGCAACTCGAGCAGGAAGCAGAGCGTCAGCGGCACGGCGATGCCCATGACGATGATGCCGACGATCAGCCTTGGGCCGGACACGAGGGGTATTGAATCACATCACTCCGCTGCTTCGGCCATCGCCCCCTGGAACTGCTGCGCGAGATCCTGCTGAAAGTCCGCCACCTTCTTCACGTAGTTGCGCGTTTCGCGGAACGGCGGGACGCCCCCGAAGCGGCGGACGTTGCCCTCGCCGGCGTTGTACGCGGCGATCGCTTTCTGCGTGTTGCCGTCGAAGCGGTCGGTCAGGTACTTGAGGTACTTCGCGCCGGCCGTGATGTTCTGCGTCGGGTCGGTCAGCTTGCTGGCGCCGAGCCAGCGGCCCGTCTTCGGGACGAGCTGCATCAGGCCGACCGCGCCGCGGTTCGAGCGCGCGGTCGGGACGAACTTCGACTCCGTGTGCGCCACCGCCGCGACGAGCTCCGGCGGCAGGTCGTTCTTCTTCGCCTCGTGATAGATGATCTGGCCGAAGGGCACCTCGCGGGCGAAGAACGCCTCCTTCGCTGCCTCGACCGACTTGCCGGCGACGTCCGTCGCCGCGTTGGTGGCCGCCTTCGCGGCGTCCGCCACCACCTGGGGCGCTTGGGCCACGGCCGCCGGCGCGGCCTGCGCGGTGTCGGCAACGGTCGACACGGCGCCCTGCACGCCCGTCGCGACCTGATTGGCGATCTGGCCCGCGGCGCTCAGGTCATTGGCGATGCCCGGAGAGGCGTCGGCCGCCGGCTGCGGCGGTTGCGGCGTGCCGTGCCCCGCCGAGTGCCCCATCTTCAACGGAATGCCGAGACCACCCAACGCCAGCGTGGCGCCCAGTCCCCAGGAGGCGGCGCGTTTGCGGAAGCCGCTGAGCCCGCGCTTGGGCTTCACTCGCTGCACCTCCTTCTGCAGCTCCGAGCGATCGAAGCCGTCGAGGAAACGTTCGCGGAAGGGTCGGCTGGTCTTTGGGACAGTCATGCTCTGATTATTTGCAATCGGTAAACCAACTTAAAACTCTGCAGTTACGAGAGTTAGCTCATGCATTTGGCGCAACCAGCAAACTGTGGTTGAATCCGCCGCGCGTATGCGTCACTTCATCTGGATCGCGCTCGTTACCGCCCTCTTGGCGGCCCCGCTGCGCGCGCAGAGCTTCGGCTGCGAGGACGATTTCAAGCTCGGCGACCGTGAAATGGCCCCGTTCCGCCAAGGCCCGGTCGAGCCGCCGCCCCCACCGCCCGCACCTGCCCCGGTTCCGCAGCCGGTATCCGAGAGCCCGTTCCAGCTGCGCCTGCTGAAGTACGCCACGCTCGCCGTGAAGCACCGTCTGCAAGGGCTCGCCAGCTACTACTCGACCTCTCTCAACGGCACTTTGACGGCGAACGGCGAGCGCTACTACAACAAGCAGCTTTCCGCCGCCCACCTTACCCTCCCCCTCGGATGCTGGGTCGAGGTGACGGCGGTCGCCACCGGCCGCAAGGTTCGCCTCCGCGTCAACGACCGCGGCCCCTACGTCGACAAGTTCGTCATCGACCTCTCCCAGGCTGCCGCGCGCGAGATCGGCGTCGACGTAGCCGCCGACCGCCGCGTGACCGTGCGCATCATCGGCCTGCCGGGGGAGGAGCCGTTGCCGGAGCTGGACGAGACGAAGACGGCCGCGCGGTAGGGGCGCACGGCGTGCGCCCTCAGGGCAGCGTCAAGCAGAACGTACTGCCCTCGCCCAACGCCGACTCCACCGTCACCGTCCCCCCATGCTCCTCGGCCACTTTGCGCGCGAGGTAGAGCCCGTAGCCGGGGCCGCCGCCGCGGCTCTTGTCGAGCTTCAGGCCGGGATCGAAGATCTGGCCGGTGTAGCGTGGGTCGATGCCGATGCCGTTGTCGCGGACGCAGAGTTTCGTTCCGTCGCCGTTGCCTGTGGCCGCAATCGAGATCTCGCGCTGCCCCTTCTCGCGGTCGGTGAAAAAGAGTGCATTCGAGATCAACGCGCCGAGGGCCTCGCGCAGCTTCTCGGGGTCGACGTCGGCGGTCGGCATCTCCGCCGCGATGTCCACCTTCACCCCGCCGTCCTCGACCATGTAGTTGTACTTGAGCAGCACCTCTTCGACGATCTCGCGCAGCGGCGTGGGACGGCGGACGGAGGGGCGCGACAGCAGCTTCACCATGCGCGACATCTCGTCCAGCACCTTCTTCATCTGCTGCACGCTCGAGCGCACGCGGCGAAGGAAATCCTGCCCTTCCTCGTCGAGCTTGTCGGCGTAGTCGGCCAGGAGCAGCTCGCTGAATCCGTCGATGGAGAAGATCGGCGATTTGAGGTCGTGCGAGAGGATGCTGAACAGCTTTGTCAGCTCGTCGACGGTGAGGCCTTCTTGCGGCATTTCGACGCCCGTTAGTGCAACCGTCCTGCCTAGCTCTTCCTAAACACCGCCACCTGTCCCGCCCCGATAATCTCCGTGCTCCCGTCGCCGCGGATCGCCACCGCGGTCTTCGGCGGGATGCCGATGCCGAGCTTCGTCCCGGCGATCGACATCAGCCGGCGCAGCATCTCGTCGTTGTCGCGGTCGAAGGCCGGCTCGACGACCGTGCCGGCCAGCCAGCCGAGGGCGGGGAGGGCGTTGCCGGCGTTGCGCATGTCGCGGGCGTGCGTGCCGAAGCACGCCGCGGCCGCGCCGATCGCCGCGACGATCGCGCCGTTCGCGGCGGCGTCGCGGAGCGCCATCTCCGCGGGCGACTCGCGCAGCGTCGACAGCAGGGCGTTCGTGACGCCGCCGCCGAGGTAGACCATGCCGGCGGGGAGAATCGCGTTGAGATTCTTCTGGCGGCGCGCGTCGCGGCCGCGGTAGACAGGGACGTTCGTCGTCTGCACGCCGAGGTACGCGCCGAAGTGGCGGGCGTAGTCGGCGGAGCCGGAGGCGGTGGGGAGAAACGCCACCGGCCCTTGCAGGTGGCGCAGCAGAAAATCGTCGATCTCGCGCGTCTCGCCGAAGGAGAACTCGCCGCCGCCGATCAGCACGAGAAGCTGCAGCGGCACGGCGACGTCGACGACGAGCGGCATCGGCGAATCGTACACTGTGCCCGTGGTTGCGATCGTGACCGGCGCGTCGTCGGGACTGGGGCAGGCCATCGCGGAGCTTCTCGGCTCGCGCATGCCTGTCGTCGGCGTCTCGCGGCGAACGCTCGGCGATGCGTCGAATCCCGACACCGCGCGGCGCGCCATCGAAGAAGCGGAGAGGCACGGCGCCATCGAGATCCTCGTCAACTGCGCCGGTGTCGGCATCTTCGGCCCGGTGGGTTCGTACGACGAGAACGCCATCGACGACGTCCTCGACGCGAACCTCAAGGCGACCATCGTCTTCTGCAACGCCCTCTTCCCCCGCTTCGCCCGCGACGGCGGCACGATCGTCAACGTCCTCTCCACCGCCGCCCTCATCGGCAAGCCGAACGAGAGCGTCTACTGCGCCGCGAAGTGGGGCGCGCGCGGCTACACCGAGGCGCTGCGGGCGGAGGCGAAGGGAACGCGGGCGCGCGTCATCAGCGTCGCGCCGGGCGGGATGGACACCCCGTTCTGGCCGGAGCGGCGCGAAGGGTTCATGGATCCGAAAGAGATCGCGGCGGTGATCGTCGACGCCATCGACCGCAAAGTGAACGTCACCGAGATTACGATTACGCGATGATTCTCGCCTGCCAGACGCCGGTCTTTCCGCCGGCTACCACGTCGGCCGCCGAGGTGCTGTCGGAGACGCGCGGCAAACTGCCGATCGTCCGCGGATCGCTGTGGATCGCCAAGGACATCGGCCTGGTGAAGCAGTTCGACGACGATCCCGAAGCGGTCTTCGGCGGAAAGACTACGCTCGAGCTCCCGTCCAGACTTCCTGCACCTTCGCTCCCATCTCGCTAGGCGCCTTCACCACGTGAATCCCGGCCGCCTCGAGCGCGGCCATCTTCTCCGCCGCCGTCCCCTTGCCGCCGCTGATGATCGCGCCGGCGTGGCCCATGCGGCGGCCCGGCGGCGCGGTCTGTCCGGCGATGAAGGCGACGACCGGCTTCGTCACGAACTCCTTCACATACGCGGCCGCCTCTTCCTCCGCCGTCCCGCCGATCTCGCCGATCATGATGATCGCCTCGGTGGCCGGATCGGCCTGGAACGCGGCCAGGCAGTCGATGAAGTTCGTGCCCGGCAGCGGATCGCCGCCGATGCCGACCGCCGTCGACTGCCCGACGTTGCGCGTCTGCCCGACCGCTTCGTACGTCAGCGTTCCGGAGCGCGAGACGATGCCGATGGGGCCGGGGCGGTGGATGTGTCCGGGCATGATCCCGATCTTCGCTTGCCCCGGCGTGATGATGCCGGGGCAGTTCGGGCCGATGAGGCGCGACGGCGTGCGCCCCTCCGCGACGGCGCGCGCGTTCGCCTTCCTCAAATAGTCGTGCGCGCGGACCATGTCGTTGACCGGAATCCCCTCGGTGATGCAGACGACGAGCTCGACTCCCGCGTCGGCCGCCTCCATCACCGCGTCGGCGGCGAACGGCGGCGGCACGAAGATCAGCGAGCAGTTCGCGCCGGCGCTCTCGCGCGCCTCGCGCACGGAGTTGAACACGGGGAAGCCTTCGTGCGTCGTGCCGCCTTTGCCCGGCGTCACGCCGCCGACCACGTTCGTGCCGTAGTCGCGGCATTGAATTGCGTGAAACGTCCCTTCGCGCCCGGTGATCCCCTGCACGATCACGCGAGTCGACTTGTCGGCCCAGATTGCCATTTACGCCGCTCCTTTCGCAGCGGCGACGACCTTCTGCGCCGCGTCGCCCATGCCGTCCGCGGTGATGAGCGGCAGCCCCGAATTCGCCAGGATCTCTTTCCCGAGCTCGACGTTCGTCCCTTCGAGCCGCACCACGACCGGCACCGGCAGCCCGATCTCCCGCGACGCGCTCACCACCCCCTCGGCGATGCGATCGCCGCGCATGATGCCGCCGAAGATGTTGATGAGGATCGCCTTCACGTTCTTGTCGGAGAGGATGATGCGGAAGGCGTTCTTGACCTGCTCCGCGCTCGCGCCGCCGCCGACGTCGAGGAAGTTCGCCGGCTCGCCGCCCGCGAGCTTGATGATGTCCATCGTGGCCATGGCCAGGCCGGCGCCGTTGACCATGCAGCCGACGTTTCCGTCGAGCTTGATGTAGTTGAGGCCGAACTTCGACGCCTCCACTTCCAGCGGGTCCTCTTCGTTCAGGTCGCGCATCTCCACGATGTCCTTGTGGCGAAAGAGCGCGTTGTCGTCGAAGTTCATCTTGCAGTCGAGGGCGAGGACATTCACCTCTTTCGTGACGAGGAGCGGGTTGATCTCGGCGAGCGAGGCGTCGGTGTCGACGTAGGCGCGCATGAGCTTCTGCACGAAGTCGACGCATTTCTTGTAGGCGTCGCCTTCGAGGCCGAACGCGTTGGCGACGGCGCGGGCCTGGAACGGCTGCGCGCCGAGCACCGAATCGATCGGCTCGCGGTGGATGGCTCTCGGATCGCGCTCGGCCACCTCCTCGATCTCCATGCCGCCCTGCTTCGACGCCATGATGACCGGCATGCCGATGCGGCGGTCGAGGGTGATGCCGAGGTAGAGCTCCTTGTCGATGTTGAGCGCTTCTTCGATCAGCACCTTGCGCACGACGCGGCCTTCGGGGCCGGTCTGGTGCGTGACGAGGGTCATGCCGATGATCTGCTTGGTGAGATCGTGGGCCTCGTCGGCGTCCTTGGCGAGCTTGACGCCGCCGCCCTTGCCGCGGCCGCCGGCGTGGATCTGGGCCTTGACGACGACGCGGCCGCCGAGCTCCTTGGCCGCGAGGCGCGCCTCCTCGGCGTTGTCGACGACGATGCCGCGCGGCGTCGGCACGCCGTAGCGCCGGAGAATCTCTTTTGCCTGATACTCGTGCACCTTCATAGGGGCGCGAGTTGTATCAAAACGGAGATCAAATCACCATCGAACCAAGCGAGCTCGTGGCGGGCGGCGATGCGCTGGCGCGCGTCGACGGATTTCCGATCTTCACGAGCAACGTCTATCCCGGCGACGTGGCGCTCGTGCGGCTCGTCGAGGTGAAGAAAGGCTTCGCCCGCGCGGAGCTCGTGCGCATCGAGCGCCCGTCGCGGCTGCGGCGCGCCGCGCCGTGCCCGGTGGCGGAGGAGTGCGGTGGCTGCGACTGGACGGCGTTGCGATTGGACGCGCAGCTGGCGGCGAAGAAGCGGATTCTGAGCGAGTCGCTGCGGCGCATCGGGAAGCTGTACGACATCCCGGAGATCGCGCTGCACGTGTCGCCGCTCAACTATCGATTGCGGTCGCGGCTGCACGAGGAGGAGGGGGCGGTGGGGTTCTACGCGATGCGCTCGAACCGCGTCGTGCCGTTAGCGCCGGAGTGCGAGGTGGTGGGGACGGCGACCGCGCAACATCCGATTCCCGGAGAGACGTGGGAGATCGATGGCCGCGTCGTCGTCGGCGAATTTTCCTTCCTCGGCTATCGCCTCTCGACCGGCGCGTTCTTTCAGGTGAATCGGCATTTGCTGGAGACGATGCTGCGGCGGGTGACGGAGATCGCGCGCGGTGGGAAACTTGCGATTGATCTGTACGCGGGAGTCGGCTTCTTCACCCGTCCACTGACGCGAACCTTCGAAAAAGTCATCGCCGTCGAAGGCTCGCCGGTCTCGCATCGCTACCTGAAGCGCAACACGACCGCGCAGGCCGTCCACGCGCCGGTCGAGCAGTGGGTCTCACGGATGCCCGAGGCCGACTTCGTCTTCCTCGACCCGCCGCGGGCGGGGGCGCGGCGGGAGGTCATCGACGCGGTCGCGCAGAACGCAAAACGCATTTGTTATCTCTCCTGCGATCCGGTAACCTTTGCCCGCGACGCGAATCGGCTGCGCGCCGCCGGCTGGCGCCTGGCCACGCTCGACCTCCTCGACCTCTTCCCCAACACGCACCACGTCGAGACGCTCTCTTCGTTCGAGCGTGCCGCATGACTCTCCTGCCGCCCTCCCACTCTTCGCCTACGCCGCCGCGCTAGCCCTCGGCGGCTCGTACCGCGACGCCTGCGGCATCGCCGCCGTCGCGATTCTTCTCGTTGCGCTGAAAAAGCCGCGCGCGGCGGTTGTGACGTTCGCGTTCGCCGCGGGCCTCTTCGTCGCAGCCCATCGCGCAGCGGTGAAGGCCGCTGACGATGCCGTCCTCGCGATGATCGACCCCGTCCGCTTCGTCACCGTCGAGGCGCCGCTCGAATCCGACTGGCTGACGCGCGGCGACCACACCGTCCTGCGCGTCGACGAGTTCCGCGTCGACGGCATCGCCATCCACCGCCCGCTCCTGATCTACGCGCGCTTCCAACCCGCGCCGATCGGCATGGCCACGACGATCCGCGCCGAAGGCTTTCTCCGCGACAACCTGACGGTCAAGTCGCCGCGCCTCATTTCCTACCGCGGCGAGCTCCCGCGATGGAATCCGCGCCGCTGGAACCGCGAGCTCGTTGCGCGCGTCCGTCCGCTCGCGGCGCAGCACCCGGTCGAGGAAGCGCTCGTCGAGGCCGTCGCCTTGGGGCGCGCCGAGCGACTCGACGACGCTACGCGCAACGACTACAAGCGCGGCGGCACCTACCACCTCCTCGTCTTCTCCGGCCTGCAGATCACCATCGCCGCCGGCTTCATCGCCCTGCTCCTCCGCTGGCTGCACGCACCGCGCACCTCGGACTGGTCGCTCCTGATTTTCGCCATCCTCGCGCCGCTCTTCATCGGCCCGAGCGCCTCGGTCTCACGCGCCAGCATCGGCGTCGGCGTCTACGCCGTCGCACGAATCCTGCGCCGGCCGACGACGTTGGAGAACCTCTGGTGCGTCGCCGCTCTGTTGCGCCTGATCGTGTCGCCCGAAGACCTGACGAACGTCGCCTTCCACCTCACGTACGCGGGCGCGGGAGCGCTCCTCTTCGTCGGGAAGCGGCGCTGGTATCTCGCCGCTGCGGCCGCGGAGCTCGCCGTCACGCCTCTGACGCTCTTCCACTTCCACCAATACGCCCTCGGCGGCTCGATCATGACCGTGCTCCTCACGCCGCTCGTCACGGCCATGCTGGTCGTGGCACTCGTGACCTGCGCCGTTCCGAGCGCACACGTGCTGGCGCTCCTCGGCGCCATTCATCAACTCTGCTCGTTTCTCAACCGGCTGGCGGCGCCGATCTCCGGCTTCTTCGCCGCGCCGCCGGTGCTTGCGATGGCCATCGGCTTCGGCCTGGCCCTCCTGGCGATCGCGTTGCTGCGCGGCAATTGGCGCACCGCGACGGTCGCCGCCGCGCTGGCGATTCCGACCGTCGCCGCGCTCTACCTCGGCACGCGCACGCCCGAGGGGACGCGCCTGACGATGCTCGACGTCGGCCAGGGCGACGCCATCCTCTACCGTTCCGGCGGGAAGACGATCCTCGTCGACGGCGGCCCGCGCCCGCTCACGCTCCTGCCGCTGCTCGCCGACCGCGGCGTCCGCCGCATCGACGTGGTCGTCCTCTCGCACGTTCATCCCGATCATTGCAGCGGCCTGCCGGTGCTCGTCGCCCAGATGCGCGTCGGCGAGGTGTGGATCTCGCCGCGACGATTCAAAGGCGACTGCGCGCAGGCGCTCCTCGAGGCCTGCCGCACCGCCCTCGTCCCGATCCACTTCGTGCGCGACGGCGATACGAAATTCGGCATGAAAGCCTTCGTCGCCGATCACACGTTCCGCCACGCCCCGGAGAACAACGCCTCGGTCGTTCTGCAGATCGGGCCGGTCTTGCTCACCGGCGACATCGAGCACGAGGCGGAGGCCGAGCTTGCGCCGCGCCTGCACCACGCCGACATCCTGAAGATCGCCCACCACGGCAGCCGCTCCTCGACCACGCCGCCGCTCCTCGACGCCGTCCGCCCCCGCATCGCCCTCATCTCCTGCGGCCGCCACAACATCTTCGGCCACCCGCATCCCGAGGTGCTCGAAGCGCTCCGGGCCCGCGGAATCCGCGTCTGGCGAACGGACCGCGACGGCAGCGTCGAGATCGAGATCCGCTAAACTCAGGGCAAGACCATGTCGTCGACGCTTCTCCGCCTAGGGCTGTGGGTGACGTTGCTTGCCATCGTTGCCTATGTCCTCCACGAGACGTTCTCCGACCAGGAGATCGTCCAGCTTCTCGGCGTGGCCATGATCCAGAAGGCCCTCATCCTCGGCGGGATCCTCGTCGCCGCCGGCCTCGTCACGCGGCTCTTCGAGAGGGGGACAAAGGTCGTGGCCAAGAACCGCTGCGCCGTCTGCAAGACCCCCATCCCGCACGGCGCGATCTACTGCCGTGCCCACCTCCGCGCCGTGCTCCACCACGAAGAGGACCTCACGCACACGACGCGCTCGCGACGATGATCATCGTCATCGCCGGCCCGACGGGCGTCGGCAAATCCGAATTGGCCATCCGCCTCGCCGAGCGCCTCGGGGGCGAGATCGTCAACTACGACTCCGTCCAGGTCTATCGCGGCTTCGACATCGGCAGCGCCAAGCCGTCGCCGGCGGAGCGTGAGCGCGTGCCGCACCGTCTCTTTGACATCGTCGACGCCGGCGAGGAGTTCAACGCCGCTGACTACGGCCGGCTCGCGCGCGACGTCTGCGCGGACATCGAAGCGCGCGGCCGCCGCGCCATCCTTGCCGGCGGCACCTTTTTCTATCTCCGCGCGCTCCTCGCGGGATTGCCGCCGATGCCCGGCCGCGACGAGGTGCTGCGCAAACGCCTCCGCCGCATCGATCCGGCGCGGCTGCACCGCTGGCTCTCGAAAGTCGATCCGCAAAGTGGTAGAAAGATTGCCCCTGCCGACCGGCATCGCGTGGAGCGCGCGCTGGAAGTCTGGATTGCCAGCGGGCGGCCGATCTCGAGTTGGGGACACAACGTGGAAGAGCTTCCGTCGATCAAGATCGCGCTGACGCTCGAGCGCCCGTCGCTCGTGGCGGCGCTCGACCGCCGCGTCGACGCGATGTACGCGAACGGCCTCGTCGAGGAGACGCGGCAACTCCTGGCCCGTTACCCGCGCGACGCGCGGCCGTTCGGCGCGATTGGATACGCCGAGGCCGTGTCGGTCGTGGTGGGGGAGCGGGTGGAGGGGGAGGCCATCGCCGAGACCCGCCGCCGCACCCGCGCCTACGCCAAGCGCCAGATGACCTGGCTGCGCGCGGAGCGCAATGTGCATTGGGTCGACGCTTCGGATCGGGAGAACGCTTTGGAGGTTGCGCTACGGCTCGTCGAATCATCGTTCCGCTGATCGCGCTGCTCGCCGCCGCGGCCTGCACGCCCACGCCGCCGCCGAAGCCGGCGCCGCAGCCGGTGAAGTCGCCGACGGGCGACATGCGCTACCTCGTCGACCCACGCACCGGCTACGACAAGCCCCTGCCGCCGGCACAAGACCGCCGCTTCAACGAGGCGTGGCAGCTCATCATGGCCGGCGACTTTGCCGGCGGCCGGCGCGTGCTCGATGCTATCCGCGCGAAGGAGCCGAACTACGTACCCGTGCGCGTCGCCGATGCGACGATCGACCTCGTCGAAGGGCGCATCGAGCCCGCGCGGGCGACGTTGGAGAAGGTCCTGACGCGCAACCCATACTTTGCCGCCGAAGTGCTCGACGCGGAGCTGCTCATCGCCGAGAAGAAGACAAGGCGCGCGTACGAGGCCTATCGCCAGATCGCGTCGCAGCCGAACGCGCCGCCGACCGCGGCGGAGCGCATCGCCCAGCTCGGCCGCGAAGTCTTCGACCAGCTCTTTGCCGCCGCACAGGCGGCGCCGGACGCCGAGGCCATTCGATTGCTGCGTGAGGCGCTGGCGATCGCGCCCGACTCGCAGGCCGCGCGGATGCTGCTCATCAACAAACTGATCGCCACCAAGCAGTACGAGGAGGCGCGCAAAGCTCTCAATCAAGTCACGAATGCCGATCGCGACGACTGGCAGCAAGCCTACGCGGAGGTCGAGATCGGCGAAGGCTTCTACCAGGCTGCCATCGACCGCTACGAGCGCCTCGCGCGCAAGGACGCGCGGTTCCGCCCGCGCCTCGATGAGATCAAGGAGGAGTTCGCGCACGCGAACATGCCGCCGCAGTACCGGCGCGCGCTGGAGAGCTCGGCGATCTCGCGCGCGGATCTGGCCATCCTCATGTACTGGGGCGTGAACTCGATCCGCTTCGCCCAGAACCTCGGCGTCCCGCCGATCGCCACGGACATCGGGGAGATCCCCGGCCGCGACGAAGTGATCCGCGCCATCGCCCTCGGCATCTACCAGGTCGACCCGGTCACGCGCCGCGTCTCGCCGCTCGGCGCCGTGACGAACGGCTCGCTCGCGCGCATCGCCGCGCGCGTGCTGATACTCCGCGGCGCGCCGTGCGCGAAGGGGCCGTTCAGCGACCCGACGGAGCTTGGCCGCGCCCAGAAGGTTCTCGCCGCGTGCAACATCGACGACCCGAGCCTGGCCAGTCCCGACCTGCCGGCGGGCGGGCGGACGGCGGAGCGGGTGATGGAGCAGGTGGATCGGGCGATCAAGTAAAGCGGTTGGCGGTTAGCGATTGGCGGTTAGGGGCCTAACCGCGAACCGCGAATCGCCAATCGCTAAAACAACGTGAGCCGCGGCAAGCCAAACCGCTCTCGCACGAGCCGTCGTAGATTCGCTTCTTCAGTCCGTAAACGCGTCTTCTCATCCAACTTCGCCCCCGCCAAGCTCGCGGCGATCTCCGCGCGCAGCGTGGCCACGTCCTCCGCGGCGATGGCGGCGTCGAGCAGCTCGCGCTCGAGCTCCATCAGCTTCTCCTCGATGCGCGGCACCGTCTTCTCACTCGCCAGCGCGCGCACGCGCGGCGCGAACGACGCGGCGACCGGCAGCGCTTCGAGCCGCGCCGCGAGCGCGTCGAGCAGCGGTCCGGGCGCTGCCTCCGGGCTCTCGGTCGCGCCGCCGACGAGCATCTCCTTCCGCTCCTTCCACAGCTCCTTCACCGCGTGGCGGCAGTAGCTCAGGCTGTTGACCTTCTTCTCCGTCTTGTCGAACACCGCGTCGATGGCCTCGATCACCACCGGCAGTGGAATCCCCTCGTCGTGCCACGATTTCATCAGCACCCAATCCTTCGCGGAGAGGATGAACGGCGTCTGCCGGCGCATCGCAAAGTGCGCTTCGATCTCCTCGAAGTACGAATTGGAGGCCATCTGTCCGATGCTACAATGCGCTCCTTCGTTCGGACACCAATGGATACTGCTGCGCCGCGCGCCGAGGTCACGGTTTACTCGCCGCTCTTCTCGCCCTTCCGCCATCAGCTCGAAGGGCAGAGTGTGTCGATCGGCCGCGCCTCCGACTGCTCCATCCCCATCAAGGACCGTTACCTCTCGCGCAAACACGCCGAGATCGTCGCCGCGCACGGCCACTGGGTGCTCAAGGACTGCGGCAGCGCCAACGGCACGTACCTGAACGGCGTCCGCGTCGAGCGCGACCATCCGCTCCGCGGCGGCGACCGCATCCGCCTCGGCGACACGGAGCTCGTCTTCGAGACGCAGGAGCACAACACCGACCGCTTCCTCGCCGTCGCCGAGACGCCGGCGAACACCACCATCGCCATCCCCATCCACGACATCGACACGCTGAAGACGCAGACCGGCGACCTCGTCAAGCTGGCCACGCTCAATGCGCTGGCGCGCGAGCTCCTCGAAGACCGGCCGATGACAGAGCTGTTTGGCTTCATCGTCGACCGCGTGCTGCAGCACACCCAGGCCTCCCGCGTGGCCCTCGGCCTCCTCGGTCCCGACGGCAAGTCGTTCACGCAGGTCGAAGTGCGCCGCGAGGACCAGAACGACAGCTCCGAGCTGCGCATCAGCCGCACCGTCCTCGAAGAAGTGGTCGAGGAGAAGAAGGCCCTGGCGTTCATGGACGTGAGCGTCGACGAGAAGCTCAGCCGCGCGCAGTCGATCATCATGCAGGGCATCCGCTCGATCCTCTGCGCGCCGGTGACGATCGGCGACAGCGTCGTCGGCGTGCTCTACGTCGACTACCTCATCAACCGGCAGATCTCCGAGGAGGATGTGCGGCTCGTCGCGCAGATCGCGCGGTACGCGGCCATCAAGCTCGAGACCACGCGCCTGCGCGAAGAAGCGATTCAGAAGCGGATCATGGACGAGGAGTTGAAGACCGCGTCGACCATCCAGCGCGGCCTCCTCCCGGCGGCGCCGCGGAGCATCCCCGGCTACACCTTCGCGGGCCTCAACCGCCCGTGCCGCTCCATCAGCGGCGACTACTACGACTTCGTCGTGCGGCCGGACGGGAAGGTCTACTTCGTCATCGGCGACGTCAGCGGCAAAGGGATCACCGCGGGGCTGATGATGGCCGGGCTCCAGGCCGCGTTCCGCATCTTCTGCAAGACCGATCCGTCGCCGGCGATCCTGGCCGCGGAGCTCAACACGGCGCTCAAGGAAAACCTCCCGCAGTCGAAGTTCGTGACGCTCTTCCTCGGCCGCCTCGACACGGCCACGGGGACGATCGAGTACGCGAACGCCGGCCACGCGCCGCCGCTCTGGATCCGCAAGAACGGCGTCGAGGAGCTGACCGATACGGACCTGGTCCTCGGCGTCGTCACCCGCGCCGACTTCCTCAACCGCAAGCTCCGCTTGGAGCCGGGTGACGCGCTCGTCCTCTTCACCGACGGCGTCAGCGAGGCGGAGAACCACGAAGGGCAGGAGATGTCGCCGATGCAGTTCGCCGACCGCCTCGCCAAGCTCCACGCCGCGCAGGCCGAGGAGATCACCAAGGCGGTGGATGACGCGGTGCTGCGGCACGTCGGCGAAGCGCCGCTCGCGGATGACGTGACGTTGGTGGTGGTGAGCCGGGACAGCAGCGGTTAGCGATTGGCGCTTAGCGCTTAGGAAGCTCCTAACCGCCAACCGCTAATCGCCAACCGCTACACCGGCGAGAACCGCCCCAAGAAATCACGGCACATCGGCTCGATCTCCTCCCGCGCCACCGCAAAGATCCGATCCGCGTGGTAGTTGCCGGGGATGTCGATGATGTGCAGCTCCTTCGGCTCGTTCGCCGCTTCGTAGAGCGCGATCGAGTGCGTGTGGCTGATCAGCCAGTCGTTCTTGACGTGGATCAGCGACACCGGCGCGTGCACGTTCTTGATGTCGTCGACCGCGGAGAGCTTCGGCGACCGGAACAGGTGCCAGTCGAAGCGCGGCGTCTTCAGCGCCTGCCCGAGGGTGATGTGGCGGTGCATCGTGAAGGGATTGATGCGGGGCTGGATCATCGAGAAGTCGGCCACCGGGGAGATCAAGAGCAGCGACTGCACCGGGAGGGCGTGGCGGGCGGCCGCGGAGATCGCGTTGGCCGCGCCGTACGAGAAGGCCAGGAACGTGATCGCTTCGGTGCGCGGGCAGCGCCGCAGCACGTCGTGCGTCACGGCGGCGAGGTCCTCGTGCTCGTACAGATTGAAGCCGTACGTGCCGCCGCTGTCGCCGTGGCCGCGCGGGTCGGCGATGGCGGTGCGGTAGCCGGCGTCCGACAGCTCCGCGGCGAGGTTGAGGAGGAACGGGTGGCGGCGGTCGCGCCAGAAGCCCGGAACCACGATGACCGCCGTGCGCGACGCCGCGTCGTAGAGATCGTAGGCGATCGGCGTGGCGTCGAACGAGTCGACCGCGATGCTTACCGCGGGTTTCCGAAACTGCCGAACGGGCTCTTCTTTGCTTGACATCGCGGGCATCGGCAAGAAACTATAGCGCCTCGAATCAACCTCGCCGGTCAAACAATTGAGGAGAAGCAAATGAAGAAGTCTCTCGTGATCACCCTCCTTGCGCTGGTGGCGGTGGCGCTCTTCGCCGTCGGCTGCAAGAAGCAGGAGAACGCCAACACCGACACGGCTGCGACCGATACGACCATGACGACGGCGACCACGACGTCGTCGACGATGGCCACCGATACGATGTCAACCACCAGCACGGCGATGTCGTCGACCGATACGACCAACACCTCGACCAGCGGAACGACCATGTCGGGCACGGCCGCCGCGACCGGCACCACCCCGACCTCGACCACCGGCACGACGCCGGCGAAGTCGGAGCCGAAGAAGGACGGAAAGAAGAAGCACTGATTCACTGGCACCCGCTTTGCTGCGTTCGCTCCGGCGTTTCCCCCATGACCCCGGTTCGCGGTGTGCGAGCACCGCTGTGGTTTTGTCTTTGGATCTCGAATGTCTAATGCGTAAGGAGGTGAGGCAGGCACTCTCATACGATTGAAACCGAACCACCACGACTTCAAACGCAAATCAAGAGAGGAAATCACATGAAGAAGACTCTGATCCTGCTGACCGTTCTCGCCTTTGCCATCTTCGGCTATGCCTGTAAGAACGAGTCGAACACGAACAACACGACGACCGACACGACCGCCACGACGGCGACCGACACGGGCATGACGACGACCTCGTCGACGATGTCGACCGACACCAGCATGACCGGCACGACCGGCACGATGAGCACCGGCACCGACACCACCGGCACCGGCATGACGTCGACCTCGACGACCGGCACCACGATGACCGACACGTCGGGCACGGCGATGACCAACACCACCGCCACCACGACGTCCGGCACCTCCGCGACGACGACCAGCAGCACCAAGACGAAGAAGGAAGAGAAGAAGAAGCACTGATCGGTGCTTCGGACGCTCTAGCTGTTCGAGCGCCTCGCGGGTCAAACCGCGAGGCGCTTTTTCGTCTCCAAATCGTCCTTCAGCGCGTCGAACACGCGCCCTGCAGCCGCTTCCAACGCGCGCGCGTCGCCGCTGTTGTCGATGACGTAGTCGGCGTACCGCAGTCGCTCCTCCCGCGGCATCTGCCGGGCGATCCTCCGCACGGCATCCTCCCGCCCCATGCCGCGGACCACGGCGCGCTCGACCTGCACGTCCGGCAGAAGGTCCACCACGACGATCTTGTCGTAGCGCGCCCGCCCGCCCGACTCGAGGAGCAGCGTCGCCTCGACGACGACGATGCCGTCGTCGACCGCGTCGATCAGCCGGTGCTCTTCCGCGATCACCAGCGGGTGGATCAGCGCGTTGAGGCGCTGTGCGGACTCCGGCGTGGCGAAAGCGATGTCGGCGAGCTTCACGCGGTCGATCTCGCCGTCCGCGCGCACGATCTCGCGCCCGTACTCGCGTACGAGCGCGTCGTGGCCCGCTGCGCCGGGGCGGTAGAGACTCGCCACGACCTGGTCGGCGTCGATCGCCGTCGCGCCGAGCGTGGCGAAGAGGCGCGCCACCGTCGACTTGCCGTTGGCGATGCCGCCGGTGAGGCCGACCGTCAGGATCAACCGCGCCTCCGCTCCGCCGCCGTCACCGTGTTCTTCATCAGCATGGCGATCGTCATCGGCCCGACGCCGCCCGGCACCGGCGTGATCGCACCCGCGACCTCGGAGACGCGCGCGAAGTCGACGTCGCCGACGGTTGCGTAGCCGCTCTTGGTCTGCGTGCTCGGGACGCGGTTCACGCCAACGTCGATCACCGCGGCCCCCGGCTTCACCATCTCCGCCGTGACGAAGAGTGGCTTGCCGATCGCGGCGATCAGAATGTCGGCCTCGCGCGTGACCGCGGCGAGGTCGCGCGTGCGCGAGTGGCAGATCGTCACCGTGGCGTGGCGAGCCAGGAGGAGCGCCGCCACCGGTTTGCCGACGATGTCGCTCCGCCCGATCACGACCGCGCGCGCCCCTTCGATGGCGATCCCGGCGCTGTCGAGCAGGCGAATCACCCCCGAGGGCGTGCACGGCGCGAGCGTGGCGCGGCCGAGGTGGAGGAGGCCGACGTTGACGGGATGAAAGCCGTCGACGTCCTTCGCCGGGTCGATGGCGTCGATCACCTTGCGCGGGTCGATCTGCTTCGGCAGCGGCAACTGCACGAGAATCCCGTCGACCTCGTCGTCGCGATTCAATCGCTCCACCTCGGCCAGCAGATCCGCTTCGCTCATCGACGCGTCGAAGATCCGCTCCGTCCCGCGCAGCCCGAGCTCCTGCGCCTTCTTGGCCTTGTTGCGGACGTAGATCTCCGACGCGGGGTCGTTGCCGACGCGCACCGCCACGAGCCCCGGCGCAAAGCCGAGCCTGGCGATTGCAGCACGCACCTCCTCCTCTGTAACCTTGGCAACAGCTTTTCCGTCGATAAGCATCGTGAACATTCTTGCACTGGTAGCCGGAACTCTCTGCGCTCTCTCCTCCAACGGAAAACTCATCGACTGCACGTCCACGACCGACACGCTCCTGAAGCTGAAGCCGGCCGCGGAGTCGCGGCGTCTCGTCTGGACGAGCGACGACGGCAAGCGGATGGCCATCGCCATGGTGCCGGCCAACGCGCCGTCGCTCGACCTCGGCAAGCTGCGCGACGTGGCCCTGCGGCTGAACGGCGATCCCGCGCGCGGCTGGCCCGTCGACGTCCGCATCGCCTTCGGCCGCAACGTCCCCGCCGTCACGCTGCCGGCGAAGAGCGTGTCGAAGCTGACGACGCTCTCGCTTCCGCCCTCACGCTACAACGTTGCCTTCCAGGCCGAGCACTACGTCTCCGCGATGCGCAGCTTCGACCTCGCCGCAAACGCAAGCGCGAACCTCGGCGACGTCCGCCTGCACCCGCTGCCGCTCCTCACCGGCACGGTCGTGACCAAGAAGGACGACAAAGACGTGCCGCTCTCCGGCGCCGACGTGTCGTTTTCGAGCACGAAGCCATGGATCTCGAATCCGCACCTGGCCACGACGGACGAGAAGGGGGCGTTCCGCGCGGAGCTGCCGGAGCAACCGGCCGAGGCCATCGTCGTCAGCCACGCGGGCCTCGCATCGAAGACGATCCGCCTCGACCGCCGCGACACCGATCAGAACCTCGGCGTCATCCGCCTCCTACCCGGCGTCAAAGTGACGGTGAACGTCGTCCGGCCGCCGAAGCTGCGCACGATGCCGCTCACCGTCACGCTCTACCGCAAGGATCGCGGCGTCTACGACGCCACGCGCGTCGCCGAGAAGGTAATCGCCGGCAGCGACGACGAGGTCGCGTTCGACGAAGTCAGCGCCGGGGAGCACATCGTCGTGTTGCAGGGCGCGGAGCCGCTGGAGCGCATGAGCGTCCCCGTCACCGTCGACGAGGGGAAGCCGGCGAGCGCCGAGGCGCGCATCGAGCCGTACACGCTCAACGGCCGCGCCACGTTCGGCGGCGATCCGCTCGACGGCGCGACGCTGGAGATCTATCCGACGCGCGGCGAGCAGACGTGGCGCGTCGAGCTGACGACGGCGCCGGACGGCACGTTCGGCGGCACTGCGTGGCAGCACGGCGTCCTCGGCAGCGCCGTGAACGACCCGCGCATCGGCGGGGTCTTTTTCACCGACTCGCCGGAGCTCGGCGCCGATCCGAGCGTCTGGAGCCTCGACGTCAAGAAACGGTTGATCTCCGGCCGCGTCTACGACGCCGAAACGAAGGAGCCGCTGGCGAAGGCCGAGCTCTTCGAGAGCGCGGAATTCCTCGACGATCAGGGCCACAAGTCGACGCTCCGCAGCGGCGTCCACGCCGACGAGGGCGGCAACTTCAAGGTGCTGGCGGCGCGGCCGGGGCGCTACGAGCTCCGTTTCGCGCGGCCCGACTACCTGCCGAAGAGCGTTTCCGTCAACATCGGCGACGACGACGGCTCGAAGGACATCGACTTCGCCGTCGAGCGCGGCACCGCGCAGGCGCTCCTCCTCCACTGGCCCGACGGCGCGCCGATCGCGAACGCCACGATCTTCGATGGCGATGCGCCGGAGCCGGGCTCGCTCCCGCCGGTATACCGCAGCGACGCCACCGGCACGGCCATGATCCGCGGCAAGAACGGCGAGGTGCACACGCTGTACGTCCTGCCGGTCGAGGGATCGATCGCCGTCGTCCATCTGCCGGTCGCGGGAAAGGACGCGAAGCCGGTCGACGCCGTCGTCGCCCGTCCCACGGGCGCGCTGCGCATCGTCGCCGTCGACAGCGAAGGGAAGCCGTCGCGCGGCGGCGTCCTCCTCCGCTACAACGGCGATCTCATTCCGGGGGAGATCGTCATGCGCCGCTACGGCCCGTCCGCGAGCTTCGATGCGAACGGCGAGCGCGTGCTCGACCGTCTGCCGGCCGGCATGTACGAGGTGTGGGTGATGCAGAAGCGGGAGCTGCCGGCGGGAGCGGGCGCACGCGTCGGGATTTCGACGGGCGAGCAGCGGGTTCAGGTCACGGTCGCTAAGCCCTAAAAGCCTTGGGAATGCGCGGCTTGACACCGTTTGTTCGGCAGTGTTACCGTAGCGCCCCTTTCCTCAGGGAAGGTGTGTAGTTCGTCTCCTTTCCGAGACCAAATTGTTCGCAGTTTTGCAGGAGAGTCATGCGTACCTATTTCCCCAAGAAGGGTGATGTCGAGCCGCGCTGGTTCGTGATCGACGCCGAGGGCAAGGTCCTCGGGCGGATCTCGACCCTCATCGCCAACATCATCAGCGGAAAGGCCAAGCCCACCTACACGCCTTTCCTCGACACCGGCGATCACGTCATCGTCATCAACGCCGAGAAGGTCGTCCTCTCGGGCAAGAAAGAGACCGACAAGGTCTACCGCAACCACTCGCTCTATCCGGGCGGCCTGAAGAGCAAGCAGGCCCGCTTCGTCCGCGCCGAGAAGCCGGAGACGATGATCGAAGAGGCGGTGTGGGGCATGCTTCCGAAGAGCAAGCTCGGTCGGAAGATGCTGAAGAAGCTCAAAGTGTACCGAGGCGCGAATCATCCGCATCAGGCCCAGAAGCCTGAGGCGATCGACGTCGCCGCCTGAACGGAGGAGGAATCTTGGCTTTGGTTGAATACTACGGAACGGGACGGCGCAAGACCTCGACGGCGCGCGTCCACCTTCGTCAGGGCGCTGGGGCGATCACGGTCAACAACCGCCCGCTCGACGAGTACTTCGGCAACGAAGTGCTGAAGATGATCATCAAGCAGCCGCTCTCGCTGACCGAAACGAATGACAAGTTCGACATCGTCGTCATCGTCGACGGCGGCGGCCCGAGCGGCCAGGCCGGCGCCATCCGGCACGGCATCTCCCGCGCGCTCCAGGTCTACAACACCGAGCTGCGCAAGCGTCTCAAGAAGGCCGGCCTCCTCACGCGCGATCCGCGCATGAAAGAGCGTAAGAAGTACGGCCAGCGCGGCGCGCGCGCCCGCTTCCAGTTCTCGAAGCGATAGTTCCCGATGGTTCTCGATTCGCGTGATTCTCGGGACAGGAGCCTCGGCGCTCCTGTCCCTTTGTTTTTGGACTCTAAAACGCACTAGGAAAGGAGGGTTTGCTTGGCAGTTTCAATCACAATGAAAGAGCTGTTGGAAGCTGGCGTCCACTTCGGTCATCAGACCAAGCGCTGGAATCCCAAGATGAAGAAGTACATCTTCGGGAAGCGCAACGGGATCTACATCATCGACCTGCAGAAGACGCTCAAGCTCTTCAAGGAAGCTTCCGCATTCATCACGGACCTCTCTCAGGGAGGGAAGCGCATCCTGTTCGTCGGCACCAAGCGCCAGGCCCAGGACGCCATTCTCGAGGAGGCCAACCGCTGCGGCATGTTCTACGTGAACAACCGCTGGCTGGGCGGCACCCTGACCAACTTCACGACCGTCCGCAAGTCGATCGAGCGCCTCAAGGAGCTCGAGTCGATGCTCAACGACACCGAGAAAGAGATGTCGAAGAAGGAGCGGGCCGCTCTCGAGCACGAGCGCGAGAAGTTGCAGAAGAACCTGATCGGCATCCGGGAGATGGACGGGCTGCCCGACGCGCTCTTCGTCATTGACCCGAAGAAGGAGTACATCGCGGTCAAGGAAGCGAAGAAGCTCGGCATCCCGGTCGTGGCCATCGTCGACACCAACTGCGACCCCGAGGACATCGACTACGTGATCCCCGGGAACGACGACGCCATCCGGGCGATTCGTCTGTTCACGCAGAAGATCGCCGACTCCGTTCTGGAAGGCTACAACGTGGCCGAGGAACGGTTCATCGGAACCGAGGACAAGCCGGAGCCCGAGGCGGCTCCCGTCCCCGAGGCCGAGCCCGCACCCGCCGAAGCGACGGTTTAAGTCTGTGATGTGAAGTGCGGCGGCGCCGCCGCCGCACTCATTCCCCCACAAACAGGAGAGGTGTCATGACGCAAATCACCGCAGCGATGGTCAAAGAACTGCGCGAGCAGACCGGCGCCGGCATGATGGACGTGAAGTCCGCCCTGACCGAGGCTGGTGGGAACATGGAGGAGGCCACCAAGATCCTCCGCAAGAAGGGGCTCGCCGCGGCGGGCAAGAAGGCCGGGCGCGTGACGTCCGAGGGCGCCGTCGTCGCCCACGGCGAAGGCAACGTCGGCGTGCTCGTCGAGGTCAACTGCGAGACCGATTTCGTGGCGCGTACCGACGGCTTCCGCCAGTTCGCCGCCGACGTGGCCAAGGTCATCGCCGGCAGCAAGGCCGACACGGTCGAGGCGCTGAACGACGAGACCTGGCCGGGCAACGGCACGGTCGCGGACAAGACGAAGGAAGTCATCGCCTCGATCAAGGAGAACATCACCATCCGCCGCTTCGCGCGCTTTGTGGCGCCGGAGAACGGCGCGATCGCCTCGTACATCCACGCAGGCGGCAAGATCGGCGTGATGGTCGAGCTCGTGGCCAACAAGTCGGCGGAGAAGGCCCAGGAAGTCGCCCGCGACGTGGCCATGCACATCGCCGCCGCGGAGCCGCGCTTCGTCCACCGCGGCGAAGTGACGCAGAAGGACCTCGACATGGAGCGCGAGATCGCCCGCGATCAAGCCGCGAAGTCCGGCAAGCCGGAGAACATCGTCGAGAAGATGGTGACGGGCAAGATGGAGAAGTTCTACGGCGAGACCTGCCTCCTCGAACAGCCCTACATCCGCAACGACAAGCAGAGCGTCGGCGACTACCTCAAGTCGCAGGCGAAGGACGCCGGCTGCGAGTACACCGTGACCCGCTTCGTCCGCTACAAGTTGGGCGAGGGGATCGAGAAGAAGAGCGACGACTTCGCCGCCGAAGTGGCGTCGTACATGAAGTAAGGGCGCACAGCGTGCGCCCTTCGTTCCCCGTGCTAAAGTGCCCCCGCGTATGACGGCCGCGAAATACAAGCGCGTCCTCCTCAAGCTGTCGGGCGAGGCACTCATGGGCGAGCGCCGCTACGGCATCGATCCCGACACCCTGGCCAACATCGCCGACGAGGTCGTCGAGGTCCAGAAAATGGGCATCGAGACCGCCATCGTCATCGGCGGCGGCAACATCTTCCGCGGCGTCAGCGGCGCGACGCAGGGCATCGACCGCGTCGCCGGCGACCACATGGGGATGCTGGCCACGGTCATCAACGCCCTGGCGCTGCAGGACTCGCTGGAGCGCCGCGGCGCTCACACGCGCGTGACCTCCGCGATCACGATACCCGAGGTGGCCGAGCCGTTCATCCGCCGCCGGGCCATCCGGCACCTCGAGAAGGGGCGCATCGTCATCTGCGCCGCCGGCACCGGCAACCCCTTCTTCACCACCGACTCCGCCGCTGCGCTGCGCGCGAGCGAGCTCAATTGCGAGATCATTTTCAAGGCCACGCAGGTCGACGGCATCTACACCTCCGATCCGAAAAAGGACCCCACCGCGCAGCGCCTCCCGTACGTGACGTACCAGCGCGTGCTCGCGGAGCGGCTGCAGGTGATGGATGCCGCGGCCATCGACGTGGCCCGCAACTCTTCAATCCCGATCTATATTTTTTCGCTGCGCGAGAAGGGGAACATCCGCCGGGCGCTCACCGGAGAGCCGATCGGATCGCTCGTCTCCGACGACGCCCCCGAGCTCGCCGCCAGAGGTTGACGATGAATCACCAGGAATTGATCAGGGACGTTCAACACCGCATGCACGGCGCCATCGAGGCGCTGCACCGCGAGTTCAAGACGCTGCGCACCGGCCGGGCCAACGCGGCCATGCTCGACGGCGTGACGGTCGACTACTACGGCACGCCCACGCCGATCTCGCAGGTGGCCTCGCTGAAGGTGCCGGAGCCGTCGATGATCGTGGCCGAGCCGTGGGACAAGTCGATGGTCTCGCCGATCGAGAAGGCCATCCGCAACGCGGACCTCGGGCTGAATCCGATGACCGACGGCAAGGTGATCCGCATCCCCATCCCGCAGCTCACCGAGGAGCGGCGCAAGGAGCTGGTCAAGCGCGCGCATCACGTCGCCGAGGAGGCCCGCACGGCCATCCGCCAGGTCCGCCGCGACGGCAACGATCATCTGAAGAAGATGCTCAAGGACCACAAGATCTCCGAGGATGACGAGAAGCGCGCCCTCGACGAGATCCAGAAGATTACGGATAAGCACATCGACGAGGTGGCGTCGGTCCTGAAGCACAAAGAAGCGGACATCATGGCGGTGTGAGCGCCCTCGTCATCATTCCCGCCGCCGGCTCCGGCTCCCGCCTCGGCGGCGAGATCCCGAAGCAGTTCCGCGCGCTGCACGGCACGCCGATCCTGCTCCGCGTGATCGAGCGCTTTTTCAACGACGAGCGCGTAGAGAGCATCGTCATTGCCGTTGCGGAGCCGCTGCTCGATAACGTGAAGCAGACCGAGCGCGTGCGCTTCGTCGCCGGCGGGGCGACGCGGCAGGAGTCGGTGATCCGCGCGCTGGCCTCGGCGGAAGGGGAGTTCGAGCTCGTCGCGGTGCACGACGCGGTGCGGCCGTTCTTC
This sequence comes from Thermoanaerobaculia bacterium, assembly GCA_035276475.1. GTDB lineage: Bacteria > Acidobacteriota > Thermoanaerobaculia > Gp7-AA8 > Gp7-AA8 > DATDFB01. The sequence goes on from DATELQ010000091.1 coordinate 24,249, forward strand.
AAGACGGCGATGTTCCACGCGCTGCTCGACGCGGCGGCGGAGCACGGCGCGGCCTTTCCGGGCGTCGACGTCACCGACACGATCCACATCGCGCGCAGCGGAAAGCTCCTCTCGACGCCGGAGCGCGGCCTGCTCGTGGCCGCGCAGACGCCGCAGTGCTTCCGCATCGGCATCCTCCACGACGTGCTGGAAAAGGCGCAGCGCGACGGCGTCGACGGCACCGACGAAGCCGGCCTCGCGGCGCGCTACGGCTACGACGTGCGCGTGCTGCCGGGCGACGCGTCGAATTTCAAGATCACCCGCCCCGAGGATTTGGAGTACGCGGAGTCGCACTTCGAGGAGCTGAGCGCGCCGTGATGCGGATCGGGCAGGGGATCGACGTGCACGCGTTCGATGAGGACCGCCCGCTGGTCCTCGGCGGCGTGCGCATCAGCGAGCGCGGCGGCCTGGCGGGGCATTCGGACGCCGACGCCGTGCTGCACGCGATCGTCGACGCACTCCTCGGCGCCGCCGGCGCCGGCGACATCGGCGAGCACTTCCCCTCGGACGACGCGCGCTGGAAGGACGCCGACTCCGCGGTGTTCCTGGCCGAGGCGCGGCGCGTGGTCGGCGAGGCGGAGATCGCGAATATCGACGTCACGATCATCGCCCAGCGGCCGAAGCTCGCCCCGCACCGCGAGGCCATGCGCGACAACATCGCGCGGATGCTCGACCTCCCCGCCGGTCACGTAAACGTGAAGGCGACGACGACCGACCACCTTGGTTTCATCGGCCGCGGCGAGGGGATTTGTGCGATGGCGGTGGTGTTGTTGACTTGACTCACGTTCTAAACGGACGTCGTCAACGTTCTCAACCCCTGTCGTCAACGTCTAAACGAGCGTCCTCAGGTTTCCAGCGCTGTCAGCAACGTTATCGACGATGTTCGTCAACCTTCTCAACGCTGTCCGTCGTCGTTCTCGATGCTTGTCGTCAACGTCTCAACGCTCGACTCGGCGTTGTCAACGAATGCTGTGAACGTCATCAATGAGCGTCGTCAACTTGCCTAACGACGTCGTCAATGTCATCGACGGCGTTGCCGGCGGTATCGACAATCAACGTCATCGGCGACGATGTCAAACCACATCGACAAAGTCGGGCAACGTAATCGACAATGCGCGCTCACATGACCGTCCGCGTCCGCTTCGCCCCCTCGCCGACCGGCCACCTGCACGTCGGCGGCGCGCGCACGGCCATCTTCAACTGGCTCTTCGCCCGCCACCATGGCGGCGAGTTCATCCTTCGCGTCGAGGACACGGACGTCGAGCGATCCACGCGCGAGTCCGAGGACATGGTCCTCGGCGATCTTCGCTGGCTCGGCCTGCAGTGGAGCGAAGGGCCGGACGTCGGCGGCCCGCACGAGCCGTACCGGCAGTCCGAGCGCGTCGCCCACTACGGCGCGGCCGCCCAGGAGTTACTGGCGAACGGCGTCGCCTACCGCTGTTTCTGCACCGAGGAAGAGCTGGAGCTCAAGCGCCAGCGCGCCGAGGCGGAGCAGCGGCCGCCGCACTACGACGGCACCTGCTTCCGCCTCACCCCGCAGCAGGTCTCGACCAAGCTCTCGATGTGGACCCCGTTCGCGCTGCGCTTCCACGTGCCGGACGACGGCGACGTGACGATCGACGATCTGATCCGCGGCGAGGTCACGTGGCGCAAGGAGTCCCTCGGCGACTTCATCCTCGTCCGCTCCGACGGCCTGCCGACGTACAACTTCTCCGTCGTCGTCGACGATCACGAGATGGAGATCACGCACGTCATCCGTGCCGAGGAGCATCTGACGAACACGCACCGCCAGGTGCTGATCTACCGCGCCCTCGGATGGGACGCGCCGCGCTTCGCTCACGTTTCGCTGATCCTCGGGCAGGACCGCACGAAGCTGTCGAAACGCCACGGCGCGACCTCGGTGTCGCAGTTCGCCGAGGATGGGTATCTCCCCGAGGCCATGGTCAACTACCTCACGCTCCTCGGGTGGTCGTCGCCGGACGGGCGCGAGGTGTTCACGCGCGACTACGCGGTCGAGAACTTCTCGCTCGACCGCGTCAACTCCGCGCCGGCGGTGTTCGATCCGCAGAAGCTCGACTGGCTCAATGGGCAATATATCCACACCATGACGGCGGCGGAGCTGCGGCCGCTCGTGGCGCCGCGCGTCGGCGGCGACACGCCGTGGCTCGAGGAGGGAATCGAGCTGGTGAAGAAGAGCGTGCACCGGCTGACGCAGTTCGCCGACGCACTGCTCTTCGTCTTCAACTACGAGGCGCCGGCGATCGACCGCGCGTTCGCGGAAAAGCTAGCGGCGGAGCTGCGCGAGCACGGCGCGCCCTTGGACGATGCGTCGTATCAGGCGATGGTCGAGCGGCTGAAGGCGTCGACGGGGCTCAAGGGGAAGAACCTCTTCATGCCGCTGCGGCTGGCGATCACGGGGATGGACCACGGGCCGGAGCTCGTGCGGGCCATTCCGCTCTTGCGCCGCGCGAGCGAGACGGATGCGCGCGTGCTGTCGCCGCTCCAGCGCGTCGAGCGATGTATCGGCTGATCCGCCAGCTGCTCTTCGCGCTCGACGCGGAGACGGCGCACGAATTCACGGCCGCGCAGATGGTGCGGCTGCAAGAGATTCCGCTGGCGCTGCGCATCGTCGAGTCGCTCTGCCGCGTGCCGGCGCGGCCGGTGGAGCTCCTCGGGCTCACGTTCAAGACGCCGATCGGCATCGCCGCCGGCTTCGACAAGAACGCGGTGATGATGCCGTTTCTCGCGGCGCTCGGCTTCGGCTTCGTCGAGGTCGGGACGGTGACGCCGCGGCCGCAGCCGGGGAATCCACGCCCGCGGCTCTTCCGCGACAGTGAGCGCCGCGCCCTCGTCAACCGCATGGGCTTCAACAACGACGGTGCGGACGCGGTCGCGCAGCGGATCGCGAACTTCGCCGGCGTGCCGCTCTTCGTCAACATCGGCAAGAACAAAACGACGCCGCTCGAAGCCGCCGCCGACGACTACGCGCTCTGCGCCGCGAGGCTCGGGCCGCACGCCGACGCGATCGTAATCAACGTCTCCTCGCCCAACACGCCCGCGCTGCGCGACCTGCAGCGGCCCGAGCACCTCGAGCGCATCCTCGACGTCGTGCACCACGAGCGCGTCTTCGTGAAGATCGCGCCGGACCTCGACGACGCCCAGCTCGCGGAGATCTGTGACGTCTGCGCGAAGCGCGCACACGGGATGATCTGCACGAACACGACGGTCACGGAGGGCGGCGGCCTCTCCGGCGCGCCGCTGCTGTCGAAATCGACCGAGATCCTCGCCAAGGTGCGCGCGCGCGTCGGCCGCGGCTACCCGTTGATCGGCGTCGGCGGCGTCTTCACGGCCGACGACGTCTACGCGAAGATGGCCGCCGGCGCGGACCTCGTGCAGCTCTACACCGGCTTCATCTACGCAGGGCCGTTGCTGCCGTCGCGGCTAGCGCGAGCGCTGCGATGAGCGAGACGATCCCGCAAACGACGATCAGCGGATTCCGATACCGCAGCGCCACGTGGTGCCGGCCGCGCGGGATCTCGACGGCCTGAAATCCGACGTTCGCGCGGACGAGCGGCGCCGGCGCGCCGTCGATCGTGGCGCGCCAATACTTGTGCGGCGTGATGGCGATGACGAGGAGGGCGCCGGCGGCGGCGTCGACGTCGGCGTCGACCGTGCTCGCGGTCTCGCGCACGCGCTCGATGCGCGCCGGCGCGGGGCTGATGGTGAATTTCTGGTTCGGCAGCGGAACGACACGGTCGTTCGCATCGATCACGTGTGTCACTCCGGCGAAGGAGAGGAGCCGCGGCACGAGGTCGTGCCTCGGGCCGAATCGCGCCTGTATGAAGAGCTTTAGAAAGTCGGCGGTGGGGCGGAGGTTCAGCATCGCCACGTCGGGCTCGAGCACGCCGTCGAAGCCCCACAGCGCCTGCATGTCGGGGTACATGCCGTGGTGCATCCGGTCGGTCGACGGCGGCCGCTGCGCGGCGTATGCCTGCCAATTGCCGTCGTGGTAGATGCGCGCGCGCGGCGACAGGCCGCGGGCGATGGCCGGCACGTCGGTGTAGAACGCGCCGTCGATGCGCGGCGCGACGGTGTGCGTGCGCACGCCGAGGTCCACGAGGACGAAGGCGGCCAGGAGAAGCAGGAGGAGACGTCCGCGGGCGAAGAGGATCAGCGTCAGCGCGACCGCCACCACGACGCTCATGCTCAGACCCGCGATTGCGTTCACGAAGATCAGCGCCGCGGCGGCGATGTGCGCCGTGCGACGGACGCGCGCGTCGTCGAGCACGCGGTCCGCCGCGATCGCCGCGAAGACGATCAGCACGAAGGCCACCGGCAGAAACCACTTCTCAGGAAAGCGGATCGCTTTCAGTCCCGCGAGATACAACAACCGGACGAACGGCGCGTGGCGCCCGAGGGCGAGGGCGTAGCCGATCGCGGCGATCGCGGCGGCGAACTGCCAGCCGCGCACGCGGTGCACGAAGCCGGCGAGGAGCAGCGCCGGAACGAGCATCCCGCAGTACCAGCTCGCCACCCACGGCCGGCCGCTGCGGTCGCTGCTCGCGATCGGGACGCCCGCGAGCTCGAGCGGCGCGGCCGGCTCGAGGCTCCAGCGCGTCACGCTGTCGTAGTCGATCGCAGTGCCGCGCGACGTGTCGCGCACGAAGTCGGCGGCGGGGATCAACGTCACGGCGCCGACGAAGAGCGCCGCCGCGCAGATCGCCGCCGTCCAGCCGAGCGCGCGCGTCATCGGCAGCCGGCACAACGCGAACGCGCCGAGGAGCGCGCCGGACTCGAGGATCGTCGCCGGCTCGCCGACGAGAAGGATCATGCCGAGGGCCAGCGCCGCGAGGGCGAAGTCGGCGCGGCGGCGGTGCTCGAAGAAGCGGTTGGCGAAGAAGCCGAGCCACGGCCACCACGTCATCGCAAAGAGATACGGCGGCACGTTCGTCAGCGAGAGCAGCACGCCGCTCCACGCGTACGTCACCGCGCCGAAGGCCGCCGCTTCGACGCGCAGCCGCAGCGACCGCAGCAACAGGAACATCCCCGCCGCGGCGAGAAGAAAGTGAGCGACGGTTTCCGCCGCGCACGCGAAGAGAAAATTCGGCAGAAGAACCAGCCAGTGCGGCGGGTAGAACACCGCGAACGCTGGATTCGCCGCCAGCGGCTGCCCGCCGGCGAAGCGCGGATTCCAAAACGGGAAGCCATCGCGCACGGCGTCGCGCAGCGCGGCGCGCTCCGGCATCGCCACCCAGGCGATGTCGCGGTCGTACAGCGCGCGCTTCGTGGAGAGGATGTCGGCGAACGCGAGCACGACCAGGAGCAGCACCAGGGCGAGCGCGATCCCGTCCGACTTGCGCAATCGCGGAGAGCGTAACATCCGGCACGATGATCATCTACGGACTCAACCCGGTGCTCGAGGCGCTGCGCTCGCACGCGGACCGCGTGCACTACGTCGGCGTGGCGCGCGAGCACGGCGGGAAGTTGCAGCGCGCGGTCGCCGAGGCCAAGCGCGCGGGCGTGCCGGTGCGGCAGATGACGGCGGAGCAGATCGACCGCCTGGCCGGGCGCGGCGTGCACAACGGCGTCATCGCGGACGTCTCCGAGGGGCAGTACGCCGACTTCGACGACGTCATCGAGCGTGAGTCGACGTCGTTCGTCCTCATCCTCGACGGCATCACCGACCCGCAAAACCTCGGCGCGATTCTTCGCGTCGCCGACGGCTTCGGCGTCGACCTCGTCGTCATCCCCCAGCACGACAGCGCCGGTCTCACGCCCGCCGCCGTGAAGGCCTCGGCTGGCGCAAGCGAGTGGGTGCCGGTCTCGCAGGTGACGAACCTCGCCCGCGCGCTCGAAGCGCTGGAGAAGCGGGGCTACTGGCGATACGGCGCGGCGGCTGGCGGAGACGCGCCGTCGTCGATCGACTTCAGCGGCAAGGTCGCCATCGTCCTCGGCAGCGAAGGGAAAGGCATCCGCCGCAACGTCCTCGAGCATTGCGACCGCACCGTCACCATCCCGATGCGCGGCCACGTCGACTCGTTCAACGTGGCGACGGCGGCGGCGGTGCTGTGCTACGAAGTGCGCCGGCAGAGCGCGCGCTGACGCGGGCGCGGATGGCCGCCTCGACGCGCAGGATCCACGCGGCCAGGGCAATGGCGACGACGGCCGTCAGCCATCCGGCGCAGACGTCGACCATGTAGTGGTAGCGGAGGTAGAGCGTCGACATCCAGTTGGCCACGACGAGCGGCAGCGCGACGAGAAACAGCGCGCGCCCGCGGCGCCACGCGTACCACAGCACGATCGAGGAGATGGCCACGTGCAGGCTCGGGAAGACGTCGCGCATGGCCCGCGCCGTGTCGAGGAGGCCGGTGATGTTCTCGTACAGGCCGCCGCCGAGGGGGTGGTGATAGAGCGCCGGAAAGGCGAACCCCGGCCCGATGCCCGGCATCAGCACATAGCCCTGCATGCCGACGATGCCGCAGACGAGCACGGAGAGGAGGAACTGCCGGAACACGAGGAGATCGCGGCGATACCAGATCAGGCCCATGACCGGCGGCAGGATGAGATGGAGAAAGTACGCCGCGACCATCACCTGCGTCAGCCACGGCCGGACCCACGCATCCATCGGGATGGACGGCGTCTCGCCGAAGAGCGCCCGGTCCCACCGCAAGAGCGTCGTGTCTTTGTCAACGGGGGCGACGGCGTTCCAACTGCTGAGGAGGAAGCTCTCGTAGAGCATCAGGAAGACGAGGAACGGCGACCAGTCGCGGAGGATGACGGCGGTCCGCGCCGTGACTTCGCGGATGGCCGGCTCGCCGATGGGGCGGAAGGCGTAGCGGATCGACGCCGACAGGACGAGGATGGCGATCGGCAGCAGGAGGAAGGAGAAGTCCCAGTAGTTGGCCTCGCTGAGGTTGATGCGGCCGATGCTCTTGCCGCCGAGGAGGAGGACGAGGCCGAGCGCGGCGCCGACGGTGAGGACGTCCTCGGCGCGCACGTTAGTCCGAAACAATGACGAACTCCTTCTCCGGCGGAACGGTATGGCGTTGGATGGCGTCGCGCAGGACGACGACGTCGCCCGCGGTGCGGTGCATCGGGAAGCGGCGCGTGTAGCTGTCGACGATGGCCGTGGCGACGCGGGTGTTGCCCTTCTGCAGCGCCAGGCGCGCGGCCTGGTAGGTGCTCGGAAAAAAGTTCGGCTCCCAGCTCGCGGAGCTGGCGTAGAGGCCGAAGGCGCGGGCGAGATCGCCGCGCTTTTCGGCAATGCGGCCGAGAAGGTAGTCGCGGACGCAGAGCTGCGTGCCGGACATGTCGGGGACGGCCCGGAGCGTCGCCTCGGCTGCCGGATTGCCCTCGTAGTACTGGCAGATGCCGACGAGGATGCGCGCCTGCGGCGTCGGCGTCTCGGCGAGGCGCAGGACTTCCTCGGCGCCGGCCCAGTCGCGATTGTTCATGCGGACGTAGGCCCACTCCCGGAGCGTGTCCTCGCTGCGGCGGCCGTTCCAGGCGTCGTAGTCGGAGTAGAGGAGGTCGGCGGCGCGGTAGCGGTTGGTGTTCGCCGCCCACTGCGCGCCGACGATGAGCCCGGCGCGGAGGACGTTCGGAACGATGGCGATGAGCCCGACGAGGCTGACGCCGGCGAAGGCCCACTTGGCCAGGTGCGGGCGGGTGCGGAGGACGAGGTCATGGGCGAAGCGGCTGCCGACGAGAGTCAGGGAGAGGAGGAGGGCGATGGGCACGAGGCGCGAGAGCGCGAGGACGAAGATGTGCATCCAAAGCGAGCGAATATCATGAAATAGCTCCTACTTGCGAACCGTTTGGCCATCTGCTATAACCCGCAGTTCTTCGGCCTCCGCCGCTAGGCTACCTTCCGCTCAGTGGTCATAGGCTGATTGTGTCTTTGAAATCAGGCAGTTCGGCGCTGGCATAGCTCAGTTGGTAGAGCAGCTGATTTGTAATCAGCAGGTCGCGGGTTCGAGTCCCGTCGCCAGCTCCAGCGAAGCAAGCGCTTTCTCGGGAGAGATGGCTGAGCGGTCAAAAGCAGCAGACTGTAAATCTGCCGGGCCTTGCCCTACGGAGGTTCGAATCCTCCTCTCTCCACCAAAGTTCGCGGGAGTAACTCAGGGGTAGAGTCACAGCCTTCCAAGCTGTTGGTCGCGGGTTCGAATCCCGTCTCCCGCTCCAACTCACGGAAGATATAGGCCCTCGTAGCTCAGGGGTAGAGCACGTCCTTGGTAAGGACGGGGTCACGAGTTCAAATCTCGTCGAGGGCTCCACCAATTTGAAGGAACGGACATGGCGCGCGCAGGCAGAGAAATCATCACCCTTCAGTGCACCGAGTGCAAACGTCGGAACTACTCGACGACCAAGAACAAGAAGACGATGACGGAGAAGTTGGAACTGAAGAAGTTCTGCCGTTACGACCGCAAGCACACGGTTCACCGGGAGACCAAGTAAGGCTGGGGGAATAAGTCGCCAAAGGCGTGCTTTTGCACGCTTTTGCGGCAATTGCAGGCCAATAGCTCAACTGGCAGAGCAGCGGTCTCCAAAACCGCAGGTTGGGGGTTCGAGTCCCTCTTGGCCTGCCAACCCCACCCAAGACTGATATGAGCGGAGCTCTGATGGAAAACGGAGTCGTCAACAAGCCACGGGAGTGGATCACCGCTTTGCGCGAGGGGTGGAACAACGTCCTCGCGGAGATGAAGAAGGTCACGTGGCCGGGCCGCAACGAGGTCGTCAACACGACCGTCGTCGTCATCGTCGCCACCGTCGTCTTCGCCGTCTATCTCTGGGGCTGCGACCTGATCTTCTTCAAGTTGATCGACGTGCTCTTCCACAACTTTGGAGCGGCCACCTGATGCCTGAAGTCGCCAGCAAGCAGTGGTACATCGTCCACACCTACTCCGGCTTCGAGGAGCGGGTGAAGGACAACCTGCAGCAGCGCATCGACGCTCTCGGCATGCGCGAGAAGTTCGGCGAGGTGAAGATCCCGACCGAAACGCTCGTGGAGATGAAGGCCGGCAAGAAGCGCGAAGTGCAGCGCAAGTTCTTCCCCGGCTACATCCTCGTGGAGATGGAGATGTCGGACGAAGCCTGGCACCTGGTGAAGAACACGCCGAAGGTGACGGGGTTCGTCGGCACGGGCAAGAAGCCGACGCCGCTGACGCAGGAAGAGGTCGAGCAGATCCTCACCCAGGTCGTGACGACGAAGGAAAAGCCGAAGCCGAAGCACGTCTACGAGCACGGCGAGCACGTGCGCATCATCGACGGGCCGTTCACCAACTTCACCGGCGTGGTGGAGGAAGTGAACCTCGACCGCAACACGCTCAAGGTGATGGTGACGATCTTCGGGCGCTCCACGCCGGTGGAGCTGGACTTCCTCCAGGTCAACCGGTTCGATCCGTCGGAAGAACAAGCTGCGGCGCAGAAGCGCTGATTAGGAATCGATCATGGCAAAGAAAGTAACCGGATACATCAAGCTCCAGATCCCCGCCGGCCAAGCCACGCCTGCGCCGCCCGTCGGCCCGGCCTTGGGCCAGCACGGCGTCAACATCATGGAGTTCTGCAAGACCTTCAACGCCCGCACGCAGGGGCAGCAGGGGCTGATCATCCCGGTGGTGATCACGGTCTTCTCCGACCGCTCCTTCACCTTCATCACCAAGACGCCGCCGGCGTCGATCCTTCTGCTCAAGGCCGCCGGCGTGGCCAAGGGCGCGGGCGTGCCGAACAAGAACAAGGTCGGCAAGGTGACGAAGAAGCAGGTCGAGGAGATCGCCCGCACGAAGATGCCGGATCTCAACGCCGCATCGCTCGAAGCAGCCATCAAGACCGTCGAGGGCACCGCGCGCTCGATGGGCATCGAAATTCAGGGTTAGGCGCTCCAGCGCGTAGCTGGACAAAACGTAGGAGGCTCGTGAAGAGCCGTCATTACTACGGAGGTGAAATGGCCAAACACGGCAAGAAGTACCGTTCGGCGCAGGGCAAGGTCGAACAGCGGCCGTATCAGTTGGACGAGGCTTTCGGTCTGCTCAAGCAGATCGCATTCGCCAAGTTCAACGAGACGGTGGAGCTGTCGATGCTGCTCGGCGTCGATCCGAAGCACGCCGACCAGATGGTCCGCGGCACGACCGTGCTTCCGCACGGCACCGGCCAGTCGAAGCGCGTGCTCGTCATCGCCAACGGCGACAAGCAGCGCGAGGCTCAGGAAGCGGGCGCGGACTTCGTCGGCGGCGACGACGTAGTCGAGAAGATCCAGGGTGGCTGGGTCGACTACGACGCCGTCATCGCCACGCCGGACATGATGCGCTCGGTCGGAAAGCTCGGCAAAGTCCTCGGTCCCCGAGGCCTGATGCCGAACCCGAAGACCGGCACCGTCACGTTCGACGTCGCGAAGGCGATCTCGGAGATCAAGGCCGGCAAAGTGGAGTTCCGCGTCGACAAGACGTCGATCATCCACGTTCCGGTCGGAAAGATCTCGTTCTCGGCGGATCAGCTGCGCGATAACGCCGCGTCGCTGATCCAGGCAGTGCGCAAGGCGAAGCCGGCCGCGGCGAAAGGGAAGTACGTCCGGTCGATTTACATCTCTTCGACGATGAGCCCCTCGATCCAGATCGATTCGGCCATCGCCGAGGCGAAGGCGGAGTAAGGAGGACGCATGAATCGCGATGAAAAAGCAGCAGCGGTCTCCGAGCTCAACGAAGGCCTTGGCACGGCCACGAACGCGTTCCTCATCGAGTTCAAGGGCATTACCGTCCCGCAGGTCACCGAGCTGCGCAAGCAGGTCCGGGAGACGAACTCGAAGTACGTCGTGGTCAAGAACACCCTCGCGCTCATCGCGGTGAAGGACTCGCCGCTCAAGAAGCTCGAGGGCTACTTCAAGGGCCCCACGGCGGTCGCGTACAACACGACGGACGGCGTCGTCCTGGCGAAAGCGCTCACCAAGTTCGCCAAGGACGTCCCGGCGGTGCAGTTCAAGGGCGCGCTCCTGGCGGGGCAGGTCGTTCCGGCGAATCAGATCGCCGCGATCGCCAACCTCCCGTCGCGCGAGGAGCTGATCTCCAAGCTCCTCTACCTGATGCAGCACCCCATCCGCGGACTCGCCACGGTGCTGCAGGGCAACCTGCGCAACCTGGCCGTCCTTCTCAACGAGATTCAGAAACAGCGCGGCGGAACCGCCGAGGCAACCGAATAAACGAACGACTTAGAGAGGAATCAAGAAATGGCTATTTCGACCGAAGATTTCGTGAAGCAGATTGAGACGATGACGGTGCTCGACCTCGCCAACCTGGTGAAGGCCCTCGAGGATCGCTTCGGCGTCTCCGCCGCCGCCGCCGCGCCCGTTGCGGCCGCTG
>DATELQ010000092.1:0-7681 GCA_035276475.1 Thermoanaerobaculia bacterium
CGCTGCTGATGGCGGCGATGCGCCGCCACGCGAAGATCACGCTCGCCGATCCGCCGCAGTTCATGATCCTCGCCGGCGCCGCGGCCGGGATGCTCGTCACGTACTTCGCCGCGCCATGGTTCGGAGCGCTGCCGGCCGCCGCGATCGGCGCGGCTCTCGCGTTCGTGCTGGCGCTCGTCGTCCTCGTGCGCAACGGCGACGTGGCCGTGCTGCGCGCCGAGCTACGCCAGTCTCAATAAACGTCCGATTCGTGACGTCTGACCGCGCACGCGCGTCCATCGCGCACGGACACATACGCCGCGCGGCCCGACATTGTGCTCACCCTCGGCGCGTGCGCCCCCGCCGTCCCGCGAGTGGGCGCGTTCCGAGGGGCGCGCGCGAGCGCGACTCTCCACGTGCTCGCGCGCGCATTGCGCTTAGGCCGGGACGTGCGTCGCCTGCCGCGCCACGAGCTGCCACGAGCCGTTCGCCACCGACCAGACGTTGGTGAAGCGCCGCGCGATCACCGCTCCGTCGGGCGAGTTCCGCACTGTGTCGCGCCCCATGACGAAGACGACGTTGCCGTGCCTCTGCATCAGCTCGATGTGCTGCTCCTGCCACTCGTGCCGGATGATCCCGCGCTCGAGCAGGTCGAGCACGGTGGCGCGGTCGTGAATGCGGTTGATCGGAGAGTTGACGACGAGCTCCTCGGCCCAGAGCTCCCGAAGCCGAGGAAGGTCTTGGGCGAGGAACGCCAGGCGGCACTCCTCTTCGATGGTTGCGATTTCCTGCTGCCAGTCGGGGGTTGAGGTCATGGCCGCAGTTTAGCGAAGAAGCGCAGCACAACGGCGGCCATCAACGCTGCAAGTCGAACCAAGAATCGCTCCCAAACATCCATCGAGATGGACTGAATTATGCAGAGCCGCTCGGCCATCCGACAGGAGAGAGAGATGTAGCAGGAAGGAGGCACTGCTTGAGATGACGCTCGCGTCCTGCGTCATTCTGGTTCCACCCGCTCAGGGTCTTTGAAGGAGGACCTATGTCCAAGTGTCGTCTCCCTCTGCTCTTCGTCTGTTCGCTCGTGGCCATCCTCGCCCTCGCCACCACGGCCGCCGCGCAGGACTGCTCCGAGGTCTGCGATCCCTACTTCTCCGGCTGCTCCGACTACTGCCAGCGCTGCGTCTGGTTCACCTACGACGGCTGCGGCCAGTGGGAGGACAGCTCGTGCGGCAACGACAGTCCCTACGCGGCTTGCATTCCCGACAACTGCACGCCGAACTGGCAGGAAACGTCGCGCGTGACGCAGGGCTCGTACGACGGTGTCTCGTACAACCACTGCAACCACCACATCGTCCAGTGGGTCACGCTCGTCGACCAGAACTCCTGCAATCAGGTCCAGGCGTATCGGACCTATCACTACTGCGACAACGTGATCGATGACTGGAAGAACGGCGGGTTCTATCCCTCCTGCTGCAACGGCTACGGTGAGAGCGGCAACCCGCTCTCCTGCGACGGCCACCACTCCTGCAGCGGCTGAACGTGAACCATCCGGCGGCGCCGGCCACGCCGGCGCCGCATCACAGAAAGGAGCGTCAGATGCGAAGGATTCTTTCGACGATGTTGATGCTGCTCGTTTCCGGCGCGCTCGTCGCCGGCGAGACGGCGAAGCCGGCGGCGACGATCGGCGCGACGGCCGTTTCGCAGGACGAGCTCGAAAAAGCGTTGGGCACGAAGCTGATGCGGCTGCGCACCGAGGAGTACAACATCCGCCGCGGCGTGCTCGAGGAGCTGATCGCCACGAAACTGGTCGACGCCGAGGCGGCCCGGCGGCACGTCACCGCCGAGGAGCTGCTCAAGTCCGAAGTCGACGCCAAGATCGCGGTGCCGACGGCTGCGGAGATCGAGCCGATCTACGACGGCGTCGCCGAGCGCTATCCCGGCATGACCAAAGAGCAGGCCATGAATGACATCGCCGAGGCCATGCGCCGCAAGCGGCTCACCGTGCGCCGCACGGAGTTCGTCAAGGAGCTGCGCGCCGCAGCCGGCGTGAAGGTCAACCTGCAGCCGCCACGCGTGCAAGTCGAAGCCGCCGGTCCGTCCCGCGGCGGCGCGAACGCGCCCGTCACCATCGTCGAGTTCTCGGACTTCGAGTGTCCGTTCTGCGGCCGCGCCGTGGAGACGCTGCAGCAGATCGAGAAGACCTACGGCGACCGCGTGCGCATCGTCTTCCGCGATTACCCGCTCGTCATGCACCGCACGGCCAAGCGCGCCGCCGAGGCCGCGCACTGCGCCGACGAGCAGGGGAAGTTCTGGCCGATGCATGACCGCCTCTTCACGAAGGGCGGCCCGATCACCGACCCCGACATCGCCCGCTTCGCCCAGCAGGCCAAGCTTGATCAGAGCGCGTTCGACGCCTGCCTCGCCTCCGGCAAGTACAAGGAGGCGTGGAAGCCGTCGCTCGACGACGGCACGCGCATCGGCGTGACCAGCACGCCGACGTTCTTCATCAACGGCCGGATGATGGTCGGGGCGCCGCCGATCGAGGCCTTTACGCGCATCATCGACGAGGAGCTCGCGAACACGGCGGCACCGCGCCCGGCGAACGCGGTGGCGAAGCTGAACGCGCAGTGACCGCACGCCGCCGGGGCGCCTCGCCACCGCCCCGGCAGCGTTACGGCGTGATCTCGTTCACCGTGAACGTGACGCGGTAGTCGGCGCGCGACCACTGCGCGCGGAACGGCAGCCGCCCGCTCTCCGTGTCGCGGAAGTCGCTGTAGTCGATGCGCTCCGGCAGCTCTCCGAAGGGCGTGGCGATGCGGCGGGAGCGCTGGATGGAGTCGGCGCTCACCGTCCAGCGCTCGCCCGCGGCGCGGTCGGCCGGGAACTTCGGCAGGAGGTAGATCCCCAGCGCTCTCCCCGCCTCGGGCGGATGCGAGAGCTCCGTCTCGTACTTTACCGAGCCGTCGCTGATCGTCAGCGTGAACGGCGCCTGCTTCGGCTCGTCGCGGCCGCTATAGCGCTCGACGACGCCGCGGATCACGCGGTGCGTCGCGGAGCTTGCCGGCAGTGCCGCGATGGCCTCGGCGCTGTCGACATCGCGCGGCGCGGCGGGAGCGGGGCGCGGGTTCCAGCCGGCGTTGGCGAGGTCGGGCATCGCCGGCGGCTTCACCTTTCCCTGGTGGCAGGAGTTGCACGTGACGACGGTCTTGCCGTCAAAGTGCGTGGCGTTGATGGCGCGCTGCATCGCGATCATCTTCCGCGCCGTCTCCTTCGCCGGCTTCTCGTCCGACTCCCACGCCTTCCCGTGGCAATGCGCGCAGGTGACGCCCAAGGAGTTGGAGAAGAAGGCCATGACCGGGATGAGCTGCGACGACGGGAGGCCCTGCAGCACTTTGATGTTCTTCTTCGTCTGCTCGACGGGCGCGTCGACGGCGAAGAGCACGAGAACGATGGCGAGTGCCTTCATGGATCGATCCTTTCGAATTCGGTGTGGTATTGGCCGCGCTCCGTTTTGCCGTCGACGATGAGCCGCCCGGTGCGGACCGACACGGTGGCCACTTCGCGGTGCTCTTTCGGCCCTTTCAGGTCGAGCGAGAGGATTCCGTCGCGCCACCGCGCGCTCCCGGTCGTGTTGGCGATGCCCGAGACCGGGCGCGTCACGCCGTCGA
The DNA here is from genome assembly GCA_035276475.1 of Thermoanaerobaculia bacterium. Classification (GTDB taxonomy): domain Bacteria; phylum Acidobacteriota; class Thermoanaerobaculia; order Gp7-AA8; family Gp7-AA8; genus DATDFB01. Next base: position 3,648 of record DATELQ010000092.1, read on the forward strand.
GGGTGACGCTCCAGGCGACGTCGCGGGCGCGGCCGTGGGCGACGCGATGCTGGCGGACGGCGACGCGCGTCGGCCCCTGCTCGATGTGCTGGGTGAAGGTGTCGAAGTGCTGCGGCTGGATGTTCACGAAGCGGCTGGCCGCGGGGATGAGACGCCACTGTCCGCAGAGCGTGGCCCGCTCGACGGCGGGCGCGGCGTCGAAGCGGGTGCAGGCGGCGGCGAGGACGATGACAACGGCGAAGCGCCACGACCGCGTGCGCCGCGGCTCGCGGCCGTGCAACAGCGCGATGACGCGGCGCTCGATCGCGGTGGAGGCCATGCCGAGCGCCGCCGCGTGCGGCGACGAGAGGCTGGCGATGCGGACGAGCTGCCCCGCGTAGTCGCGCGCGCCGAACCGCGCCGCCGCTTCTTCGTCGCAGGCGATCTCCCGCGCCTCGGCGATGGCGCGCCGCAGCCGGTGCACGAGCGGATGGAAGTAGAGCGGCAGCGCGAGAAGCTCGAGGGCGACGTGCAGCGCGTAGTCGCGGTGATGGACGTGCGCCTCTTCATGCGCGAGCGCGGCGGCGGCGAGGCGCTCGTCGGCGGCGATGCGCGGCGAAAGATAAATGGTGCGTCCGATGGTGACCGGCGCCTCGAGAATCGGCGAGACGAACACGCCGTCCGCAATCGGCGCTGACGCTGCAGCGATGCGCCGCGCTTTGACCATGGAGCGGCCGAAGCGAACGAGGGCGACGAGCAAGCCGGCCGCGTACAGCGCCCCGATGCCCACCGCGGCATTCGAGCCGATCGGCGGCGCGGCGACCGGCTTTCCTCGGCCGCCGTCGTCGCCGGCACGCGACGTCGCCAGCGGCGCGATCACGCACAACGCCAGCGTGCAAGCCAGCAGCTGCACGCGCAGTCGCGGCGAGAGGTTCCTTGTGAACATCAGTCCCGCGGCGGCGAGGAGCGACGCCTGCCACGCGGCGTTGGCGACGAAGCGGAGAACGAATTCAGTGGTCATCGCGCTCCTCCTCCGCCTGCACGAGCTCGTGCAGGCGCTGCAGCGTCTCCGGCGTCATTTGCCGCGTGTCGATGAGGTTGAGCACCAGCGCCTCGGCCGACCCGCCGAACATCTTCTGCACGAGATTCTTGAGCGCGCTGCCGGCGGCCTTCTCGCGGCTGACGGCCGGGCGGTAGCGATAGGAGCGCTCGACGAGCGTCCGCTTCGCCCACCCCTTGCGCACGAGGATGTTGAGCATCGTCTGCACGGTGGTGTAGGCCACGCTCCGTCCGACGATGCGCTGCCGCACCTCCTGCACGGAGAGCGGTCCGATTCTTTCGAGCCAGAGCACTTTCATCAGCTCCAGCTCCAGCGGGGTGAGCTCCTTCGACTTGCCCGGCATGCGTTTCTCCTAAATGATTAGGAGATGATCGTGCCGCGCGGGCCCGTTGTCAATGTTTCCGCGCCGGGACGTGCGGGCGATCGGTCGGAACCTCGTCGGCGGTGACGCGCGGAATGTAGACGACGCCGTCGAAGTCGTGCACGAGGTCGAACGGCCGCGTCGCCGCCGAGGGAACGCTTCCGGGCGTCCAGAGCGCGCCGACCCAGTGCAGCGGATGCGCGGCGCGCAGCCATTCGGGAAGCGATGCCGCGTCGACGCCGCACGGCCACGCCGCGATGACGGCGTCGTTGCCGAGCGGCGCGAGGACGCTCTCGATCGACTCGTCGGCCGCGCGCGGAAGGGTGGAGACGAGGAGCCGGTCCTCCAGGTCGTTCGGAAGCTGCGCCACGAACGACCCCTCCCCGAACGTCTGCCCGATCGCGGCGTAGCCGCAGCCGAGGGCCGCGCGGAGGAACGCGCCGGAGGTCTTCCCTGTCGTGCGGACGTGGGCGTTGTGCGCCCAGTAGACGGCGCGCGCGTTCGGCCCCGCCTCGGCGAGCGCACGGAGCACGCCGTCGGCCATCGACCAGTCGCGCGAGCGCGAGCCGGCAGCGCCGGAGTTGTAGTCCGCGAACGTGGCCAGCGTCCGCGCTGCCGTGAGCGCGCGGTCGGCGGAAGCGCCGTAGCGTGCGTGGAGCACCGCCGCATCGAGCGACAACCGCGCCACGAGCTCAAAGAGCGTCTGCCGCACCTCCGCCTTCACCGACGAGTCGCCAAACACCGAAGACTGCTCGTCCGCCGCGGCGAGCTCCTTTTCCGCCTCGTTCCAGCGCGGCAGAAGATCGGCGTACGCCGTGCCGAGAAACGCGCGCAGCTCCGCGCGCGCCACGGCGTTGTCCTGCGCGTCGACGCCAACGAGGCGCACGCGATCTGCGGCGTGCGCGACATTCCACGCGCGCAACATGGCCACGAGCTCGCGCATGGCCCGGCGGCCGATCCAGCCGCTCTCCCCCACCGCCGGCGCCGCGCTCTCGCCGGCGACGTACGGCGCGAGTGCGGCGAGATGGCTGCTGCTCCATTCGACGGCCACGACGCGAACGCGGTGCTCTTCGATGAGGCGCCGCGTGAGCGCGAGGCGGACGTCGCCGAACTCGCGGCTGCCGTGCGTCGCCTCGCCGAGGCCGATGACGCGCGCGCGGGCGGCAAGGGCGGCGAGCGGCGCGGCAGGGTTCGAGAGCGGCGCCGCGTATGCGCGTAGCCAGTCGGTAGCCCGGTCGCGCGCCGCGCGCCGCGTCTCGAGCAGCGCGCGCGTCGCCGCAACGCTCCGCACCTCGGCGATCTCGATGCGGTAGCGGCCCGCCGGCTCGTGCTCGTCGTACGGCCGCACCGCGATCGTGTACGTGCCGCCCTCGTTCGCAATGATCTCCGCGCGCTCGTCGCCGTTGCGGCCGGTCGGGCCGTCGACTTCGTCGAGGAGCGCGCCGCCGGGAGCGCGGAGCTCGACGACGACGTCGATCCCCTTCTGCTGCACGACGACGTCGGCCGACTCGCCGCGGCGCAGTTGCAACTCGTAGCGGTGTGCCGCGCCAGGCTGCAGCGCGACTTCTTGCGCGGCGTGGTTGGTCAGGAGCGTGAAGAGCAGAGCGATTGCGTGCATGCCCATGAGTAACGCCGCACGCGAAAAGGTTTCAGCGGCACGCCGAGCGCGCACCCGCGCGCGCACCCGCGCGCGCAAGCTCCACGCGGCCCCCCACGGCATCGAGGACCACGCGCGCCCGCTCATCCCCCACCCGCACCTCGGCGCGGCGCGGCTTGCCGGCCAGCGGCGGATCGGTGTCGATCTGCATCGCGTCCGAGGCCAGCTGCGCGACGAAGCCGCTGCCGCCCGGGCCGTAGCCGAGCGCCACCGCGCCGTCGAGCGTCCGCAGGCGATAGATGTGGCTCGCGCGCAGCGCGCCGTCGTAGTGCGCTTGCCCCAAGGCCGTGAAAACGTCCACGTCGCCGTCGACGTCGGAGACCGCCACCTTACCGCTCGTATCCTTAACATCGACGCCGCCCGTCACGCAGCGAATCTCCGTCCTTCCGTTGATCGACACGGCGTGCACGCCGCCGCCGACGTGCGCGGCGACGATGATGCCGTTGCCGGTCACGAGGTCGACGAGGCCGCCGGCGCCGTCGATCGTGATGTTCCCGTTGCCCGATTTTCCGTCGACGTTGCCGCGGACGTTCCGCGCCGTCACGGTGCCGGAGGCGTCGTCGATGTGCAGCGCCGCCACGTCGCGCACCTCCGCGCGCGCCTTCCCGGTGCCGATCCACTCGACGGCGGCGGCGCGCGGCACGACCAGGTCGGCGTCGCCGTTCACGTCGACTTCGATGACGTTCGCGGCCGTGCGCCGCGCGTTCGGCAGGCGCACGGCGTCGCCGGCGGAGATCCGCGCCGTGCAGTTGTTGCAGCGGATGCGCACGCGGTCGGCCGGCGCGATGGCGGCCATTACAAAAAGAAAAGCGAATGCAGCGTTAGTCATAAGTCCTCAACAATTGGAGTTTCGCGTCGTACGCGGCGACGAGGCGCGTGACGGCTACGGGATCGTCGGGCGCGCGCCGGGCCTGCCGCTCGGCCTCGTCGATCGCGGCGGTGAGCGGCGGCAGCAGCGCCGCGGCGGCGGGCGATGC
>DATELQ010000093.1:0-17054 GCA_035276475.1 Thermoanaerobaculia bacterium
GCGCGCAGCGGCGCACAGCTCGCCGCGATGCAGATCTTCGTCGCGCACAGCGACCGCGCCTCGCTCACGCACGCTGCGCAGATCGACCCCGGCAACTACCGCCTGCGCCTCCGCCTGGCGCGGATGGGCGGGCGGGCCCGCTGCGAGCACGCGCTCGCCGCGCGGGAGCTCTACCCGACGGCAGGGGCGGCGGCGCAGGTCAGTCGCGGGTGCCGGTAAAAGGGGGCGCACGCCGTGCGCCCCTACCGTGGTCTAGGTCGGATCGTTCTGATTGTCGACTGGGATCGGGATCGGACCGGCCGCCGCCGGCCGGCCGGCGATCGGGAGCCGGCTGCACGGGCACTTGCCGCCCGCAACATTGAGGATGCCGGCCAGCGCGAAGCCGGTCGGCGACGTCCCCGCCGGAACGTTGTGCACGCGCACCTCGAAGCAGTTCCGTCCGGCGTGTAGGCTTTGCAGGATTGCCGCCGTGACGTTGAGCGGCGGAGTCGTCGGCGTCAGCAGCGTCCCGATCATGACGTTGTTCAGCAACACGTCCGCCGTGTCATCCGCCACGCCCACGATCTGGAATGGCGCCGGCGGCGTGAACCCGAAGCAGAGATCGAAACAGAGCTGATACCGGAGCACGCCCTGCGGCGCACCAACGGTGCTGTCGGAAGCCGACTGGCTGACGTAGGCCGCACCGAACGGCGGCGGCGCCCACACGCTCGGAACTCCGCTCAGCACGGCTACCGGGCCGAGGGGTGGCGGCGCGATGGTCTGCCAATCGGCGATCCCGGTATGCAGCGGCAGAACGAGATCGTCGCAGACCGGCACACACCGCGCCTGCACGCGCTCCGTGTGGAACGTATTGATCTGCGCGGTGCCGCTGACCGCGCTGGTGTAGACCGCCACGACGTCGAGCTCGACGTCGCTCTCGATCACCACGTAGCCCTTGACGAACTGCGGCGGCGGGGAAAACGTTGCAACCACGTTGTGGCAATCGATCTCCAGCGCCTCGTCCGGGCGGATCGTCCGCGGCCGCTGGAACACCGGCGCCGGCGCGGCGCTCTGATTCAGCGGCGGCGCCACGACCACTTTCCAGCGGAAGTGGGCATCGCGGCACTTGTCGGGATTGTGGATGTTGACGGCTGTCCAGTACCGGCCCGGCGCGACGGGCGCAACATCGCTCGGCGCCTGCGTGCCGCAGACGAGCTTCACCGCGTACTGGAATACCGTGGTACAGGAACCGGGGATCTGGCTGCATTTACAATCTGCTGAAGACATCTTTCCTCCTCTCAACATGTAGTGAGGGGAGGACCAAAACCGTTTCACTTTCTGCTAGAGTCGCCGCCTCGTCGATGGATTACGTCATCCGTGAGTGGCTGAACCTGGCCTTGCGCTGGACCCATGTCTTCGCCGCGATCATGTGGGTCGGGCAAACCTACTTCTTCACCTGGCTCGATCACGCCTTCAGCAAAGAATCGCAAGTCTGGATGGTCCACAGCGGCGGCTTCTACATCGTCGACAAACAGAAGCGGCCGGAGCTGCGCCAGCAGACGCTGCACTGGTTCAAGTGGGAAGCGGCGTTCACGTTCATCTTTGGCTTCCTACTCTTGATCCTCGTCTACTACGCCGGCGGCCTGATGGTCGACGACAGCGTGATGAAACTGACGGTCATGCAGGCGGTCGGCATCAGCGTGGCCATGTTCGTCGTCGGCTGGTTCGTCTATGACCTCCTCTGGATCTCGCCCCTGGCGAAGAACGAGCCGGTCGCCGTCGTCATCTCCTACCTCCTCATCGTGGCCACGATCTACGCCTCGCTGCACATCTTCGCGGCGCGCGCGGCCTACATGCAGGTCGGGGCGATGCTCGGCGCGTACATGGCCCTCAACGTTTGGATCCGCATCATCCCCGCGCAGCGGCAGCTCATCGACGCCGTCACGAACGGCCGCGAGCCCGACATGCGCCTCGCGGAGCGCGCCAAGCACCGCTCGAAGCAAAACACCTTCATCGTCCTGCCCGTCGTCTTCATCATGCTCAGCAACCACTTCCCCGTCTCGACCTATGGCCACCGCTACAACTGGGCGATCCTCGCGGCGCTGGTGCTGGTCGGCTGGGGCGTGGCGAAGGTGATCCGCACGCGATGAGCCTCCAGGACGCGCTCGCCGCTCTCGCCAAGCGCTACCCGGGAGAATCGGGCGCGCGCCAGCCGGTGCACACGGTGTACGGCGGCGCGCAGCTCTTCAAGTCGGACACGACGGTCAAGCTCGGCGCCCTCGGATTGCGCGCACTCAACGAGCACGGCGGCACGCCCGCCGAGTTCGCGCGCGCCATCGGCATCAGCGAAGCGCTCGCGGAGACGATCCACGCGCGCGTCGTCGACAAGTTGAAACGCGAGCCGGTCGAGGACTTCCGCATCGACTTCGAGGACGGCTACGGCAACCGCCCCGACGACGAGGAAGACGGCCACGCCGCCGCCGCGGCGCGCGAAGTCGCGACGGGGATGAAGAACGGCACGCTGCCGCCGTTCCTCGGCATCCGCATCAAGACCTTCTCGCAGGAGCTGATGCCGCGCGCGGTGCGGACGATGGAGATCTTCCTCCAGACGCTGATGGAGAGCGCCGGCGCGCTGCCGCCGTGGTTCGTAGTGACGCTGCCGAAGATCCAGCTCGTCGAGCAGGTCACGGCGCTCGCCGACATCTTCGACGCGCTCGAGCCGAAGCTCGGCCTCCCCGCCGGCGCGCTGAAGATGGAGTTCATGATCGAGACGACGCAGGTGATCGCCATCCTGCAAGAGCTCCCCGACGGCGCGCGCGGCCGTGCCGTCGCCGCGCACTTCGGCACGTACGACTACACGGCGAGCTGCAACATCACCGCGGCACACCAGCGGATGGACCACCCTGCGTGCGATCACGCGCGGCACGCCATGCAGGTGGCGTACGCCGGCACGGGGCTCTGGCTCTCCGACGGCGCGACGAACATCATGCCGATCGGCGACCGGGCCACGATCCACGCCGCGTGGCGCCTCCACGTCGACCACATCCGCCATTCACTGATCAACGCCTACTATCAAGGTTGGGACTTGAATCCCGCCCAGCTCCCGACCCGCTACGCCGCCGTCTACAGCTTTTTCCTCGAAGGTCTCGCCGCGGCAACGGAGCGCCTCCGCAACTTCATCCAGAAAGCCGGCCAGGCCACCCTCGTCGGCGACGTCTTCGACGACGCCGCCACCGGCCAGGGGCTTCTGAACTACTTCCTGCGAGCGCTCAACTGCGGTGCGATCACGGAGGAGGAGGCGCTCGCGACCGGCTTGACGCTGGACGAGCTGCGCAGCCGGTCGTTCGTGAAGATTTTGAAGGGGCGGCGGACAGCCGCCGCCCGCTGACCTACGGAACCGTTCCGCCACCGCTCCAAGTGATCACCAGCTTGTAGGTGCCGGCACCGATCGGCGTCATAGTGAACGTGCCGTCGTGCTGGAGGAACTGGTACGGCTGCGACGCGGCGCTCACTCCGCCGATGCCTCCGCCCGGACTGGTGAACCACGATCCCATCAGCGTGACGTTCTGCGGCGGATTGCCTTTGAAGAAGAGTGTGAGGGTGAACATGTCGGCAGGCGGGTTCGTGCCGTTCACGAGGCGGCGTGTCGCCGCGAACGCCCTGACCTGCGGGCAATTTCCTCCTTGCCCTGTAGTGAGCCTCGCCGCGCGAACGTTTCACCTCGCCGCGTTAACTCCCCCGGTACGTCGAATACCCGAAAGGACTGAGCAGCAGCGGCACGTGGTAGTGCTGCGCAGGTTCGTTCACGCTGAACTCGATCGTCACCATGGGAAAAAAGCCGTCGGGGTTGTAAGCGCCGGTGTCGAAGGTCAGGCGATACCGGCCGATGTCGATCCCGGGCAAGTTGCGCAGGCGGCCGTCCTCGTCGGTGTTGCCGCGGCCGATGCCGCGCCAGCCGGCGCCTTCGCGCTTTTCGAGGCGCACCGAGACTCCGGCGGCCGGGACACCGCGCGCGGTATCGAGGACATGCGTGCTGATCGTGCTCATCCGACTAGCCTCATCAATCGCAATCGTGTGATCTTGAGCTGCTCCTCGCCGGCGATGCGCAGCTCGGTCTCGGGGTCGTTCGCCATCCGCGCCTGTGCCAGCGCCAGCATCTCCTCGGCGCTGCGGCCGGTCGCGCAGACGATGTACGTGTGATCGAAGCGTTCCTCGTACTCACGGTTGATCCGCTCCAGGGCCAGCAGCGTTTCCGCCGAGGCTGACGCGGCGCGCGACTGCTCCTCGGCGGACCAGCCGGAAGCCTTCTTCGCGCCGATGCGCGGATGCGCGGCGAACGCCTCGCGCCATTGCACCGCGTCGGAGCTCCACCACGCATCGTCCGCAGCGCGCAGCAGCGCGTCCCACGACGCGAACGGCCGCGCCGCCGCCATCTTCCTCACCCACTCCGTCGATGCGCACGTACTGCGCAGCGCATCCTCGGCGTTCGCGAGTGAATTGAGGTGGCGCACCACCGCGGCTTGTCGGCCTGCCTCCGTCGCTACCGCGTGCACGCGCAGCCGGCTCACGCCGCCGTCGGGATAGACGTTCAGGCGAAGCTGCGTCACCGGGCTGCGCGCGGCAAGGTCGAGGAACATGTGCCGCGTGTGCGCCTGCAACTTCGTCCGCGGCAGTACCTCGAACCACTCGTCCGAGGAGAGGCATCCCTCGATCGACGCCGTGTCCGGATAGTTCCCTTTGAAGTGATTCGTGTCGATCTCGATCCGCCGCACCACCGCTTCGGCCGCGAGCTGCACGATCACCCAGTCGTGTCCCGGCCCGCGCCGCCGCCGCGTCTCCCACCCGTCGCTCATGTTGTGCGCGCGGCCGGGCATGATCAGGTTGTGTTTCGGGCCGAAGAACATATCGCTGCACGACAGCACGTCGCCGCCGTTCTCCGCCGCGGCGAGGTCCTGCTCGATCGACAGCCCGCCGTGGCGGAGCCAGTCCGGCACCACGTCGCCGTGCACGCGCAGCCGGGCCACGCCGCCGTCGGGATAGATATGGAAGCGCAGATGCGTGAACGCGTACGGCGACTCGACGGCGAAGACATTCTCCGAGTCGCCCTGCAGCGCGGACTTCGGCAGGATCTCCGTCCACGTCGTCAGCTCGTCCGCGGGCGTCTCCGGCTTCGCGTCGCACCCCTCGATCGAGCAATGCGACGGATAGTTCCCGCGGAAGGAGCTCGTGTCGACCACCACGCCGCGCACGATGCCACGCGCGCCGAGGCGCACGATCGCGAAGTCGTGGCCGGGCGTCCGCTTGCGGCGGCTCTCCCACCCGTCCATCCACTTGCCGCGGTCGGTGTACTCGTGCTCCTTCCACACCGCCTTGTGCGGCTTGAGGAGGTTCTCCTTCTCCGCGAAATAGTCGTCGGTCGCGAAGAGCACGGAGCCGCCGAGGCGCTCCGAAGCGAGGTCGAGCGCGTCGCGAAAATCGGTCATCGTCGAATCCACTCTCCCACGGCGTCGCCGATTGCGCGGCCATCCTCCCACACCTTCCGCCCGCGCAGGTACGTCGTTTTCACGACGCCGTGCAGCGTGCGGCCGAGGTACGGTGTGACTTTGTGGCGGTGCTCGACGATGTCGGGTGTCACGGTGAACGTCGCATTCGGATCCCACACGACCACGTCGGCGTCGAAGCCCGGCGCGAGGCGGCCTTTGCGCGCGTCGAGGCCGGCGAGTTGCGCGGGACCTCGAGTCATCCGCGTCGCGATCTCCGGCAGCGGCACGCCGCGCCGCCGCGCCTCGGTCCAAACGATCGGCAACGCGAACTGCAGCGAGGCGATGCCGCCCCAGGCGTGCTCGATGTCGGGCGCGCGCTTCAGCTCGGGAAGGCACGGCGAGTGATCGCTGACGATGGCGACGAGCTCGTCGAGCCCGCGCCAGAGCCGCTCGCGGTTGGCGTGCTCGCGGATCGGCGGCGCGCACTTGAACTCGGTCGCACCATCGGGAACGGATTCCGCGTCGAAGAAGAGGTAATGCGGCGTGGTCTCCGCGGTGACGTTCTCCGCCTCAGCGATGATCTCGAGGGCGCCCGCCGACGAGAGGTGGACGATGTGCGCCCGCGCGCCGCTCCGCCGCGCCACCTCGGCCACGAGCGCGATGGCCTCGTCCTCCGCCGCGGGCGGACGCGACGCGAGGTAGCGCCGGTAGGAGCTGACGTCGCCGAAGAGCGACTTGCGCGCCGCGTCGATCGGTCCCGGCAGCTCCGCGTGCACGATGAGCGGTGCGTTCAACTTCGCCAGCGTGCTCATCGCCGCGGAGAGCCCGCCGGCGTCGAGGTGGCCGAACTCCGGCACGCCGGAGTCGACGAGGAAGCACTTGAAGCCGACGACGCCTTCGTCGAGCATCGCCGCGAAGGCCGACGCGTTGCCCGGCACGGCACCACCCCAGAGGGCGACGTCGACGCGGCACTTCCCGCGCAGCGCCGCCACCTTCGCGCGTACGGCATCGACCGACGTCACAGGCGGGAGCGAGTTCAGCGGCATGTCGACGATCGTCGTCACCCCGCCCGCCGCCGCGGCGCGCGTGGCGGTGGCGAAGCCCTCCCACTCCGTCCGGCCCGGCTCGTTGACGTGGACGTGCGAGTCGACGAGGCCGGCCATGATGGTGAGGCCGCCGTAGTCGACGATGTCGTCGTCGCCGTCGACGTCGGCGTAATCGGAAATCCGTTCGATGCGTCCGTCTCTGATGTGGAGTGCTGCAGGACCGGTTTCCGTGTCTCTCAATACATGCAGGCTGCGGAGGATCACGCGCCGATTGTGGCGCGAGACCGCCGCCGACGACAAACGTGAGTGGAGGAGGCTGACGTGAAGTACTACTACGGTAAGGACGTGCGCGACGAATGGCGATGGCAGTTGCAGACGGACAATCAGAAGGTGATCGCCGTGAGTCCGAAGGGGTACAACCACGAGCGCGACTGCGTGGCCGCGATCGAGCGCGTGAAGGCGACGCAGGACGCGGCCGTGGTGAAGCTCGACCGGATGGCCTGAGCCGTCAGTCGATGGCGTCCAGCGCCGCGGCGATTTCCTCGTTGGTCGGGCGCTCGCGGTAGTCGTTCTCGATCTTTGCCCACCGTACGCGCCCCTTTTGGTCGATGACGAAGACGGCGGGCTTCGGCACGCCGTCGGTCTTGTCGCCGGCGTAGGCCGGGTCGCGGATGCCGTATCGGTCGATGACGGCGGACTTCGGATCGGAGAGCAGGGAGAAGGTGACGGCGCCGCGGCCGTCGAGGGCAATCTTGCGCGCGAGCTCGCGGCTGTCGCCGCTCAGGTCGCGGCTGATGGCGTAGAAACGGACCTCCGGGTAGGCACGGGCGAGGTCGCGAAGTCCGGCCAACTGCCGGACACAGTACGGTCACCAGTAGCCGCGGTAGAAGAGGACGACGGCGTTGTGCCCTCGTGCGGCGGAGAGGGTGACGGGCTTGCGGTCCTGGTCGAGGAGGGTGAAGTCGGGGGCGACGGCGCCGGCGGCGATGGCGAGGAGGAGGGCGGCGAGGAGCGGTTTCACGAAGTCACCATAACCAGGCAGGCGGACGAAGGTATTGCGCTCTTCGTGACCGGGCGCACGCTCGCTCCGCTTCGCCCGCGGATAATCCAGACGCATGAAGTCGCTGCTCCTCGCCGTCGCCCTGACGAACCCGATCATCTTCGTGACCCAGGTGCCCGTCCCCGGCGACTTCACCACCGTCGCCTCCACCTTCGGCAACCACCTCCCTTCCGTCGCCGAGGCGCCGCGCGGCGGCGACCTCTGGATCCGCTATGCGGACGGCACGCTCAAGAACCTCACGCGCGCCGCCGGCTTCGGCAACGACGGCATGCAGGGCGCGGCGTCCATCGCCGTGCGCGAGCCGTCGGTGCACTGGAGCGGCGCGAAGGCGCTCTTCAGCATGGCCGTCGGCGCGGCGAAGCAGCAGTACGTCTGGGAGACCTATCACTGGCAGATCTACGAGGTCACCAACCTCGGCGAGAACGACACGCCCGTCATCCGCAAGATCCCGAACCAGCCCACCGACTACAACAACGTCAGCCCCTTCTACGGTACCGACGACCGCATCCTCTTTACTTCGGACCGTCCGCGCGGCGGCGAGCGGCATCTTTATCCGCAGCTCGACGAATACGAAGAGGCGCCGACCGTCACGGGACTCTGGAGCCTCGATCCGGCCACGGGCGACCTGCGCCTGCTCAACCACACCCCGTCGGGACTCTTCTCGCCGTCGATCGACAGCTTCGGCCGCGTGATCTTCACCCGCTGGGATCATTTGCAACGCGACCAGCAGGCCGACAGCGACGCCGCCGAGGGGGGAACGTATGGCACCTTCGACTACGCCGACGAGTCGGCGAACGCGGCGCGGCTCGACCAGCGCGTCGAAGTCTTTCCCGAGCCGCGTAGCAGCCGCACCGATCTCCTGGCCGGCACCAACCTCACGGGGAACAGCATCAACCACTTCTTCCCGTGGGAGATCAACGAGGATGGGACCTCCGAGGAGACGCTGAACCACGTCGGGCGGCACGAGCTCCACGGCTACTTCGACCGCAGCATGACCAACGCCGGCCTCTCCGAGTTCATCGCGAATGGGCGCACCGTCGCCGATAACCTCCTGCAACTGCGCGAGGATCCGTCGAAGCCCGGCGTCTACTTCGGCGTCAACGCGCCGGAGTTCCAGACGCACGCGTCGGGACGCATCCTTCGCTTCAGCGCGGAGCCGGCGCGGACGGCGGACAACATCAGCGTCAGCTACGTCACCTCCGAGGCTTCGGGGCACTTCCGCGATCCCCTGCCGCTCGCGGACGGGACGCTCCTCGCCGTGCACACCAGCGAGACGCGCGGCGACGGCAACGACGGATCGCGCGCGGCGCCGCAGTCGCGTTATGCGTTTCGCATCCGCGCCGTGACCGCGCAAGGCGCGGTAGGCGACGCCCTCACCGCCGGCATCCACGGCAGCGTCTCGTACTTCGATCCCGACGTCCTCGTGTCGTGGTCGGGCGAGATGTGGGAGCTCACGCCGGTCGAGGTGCGCGCGCGGCCGCGGCCCGCGCGGCGGACGACACCGCTCGAGGAGCCGGAGGCGAAGATCTTCCGCGAGGAAGGTGTCGACCCCGCCGCCTTCCGCGCGAACTTGCAGATGCGCAATCTCGCCGTGATCGTCAGCCGCAACGTGACCGCGCGTGACGCCGCGGACAAGCAGCAGCCGTATAACCTCCGCGTCGCCGGCACGGCCACGCAGAAGGTCTCGGGCGGCGCGAAGCTCTTCGACGTCGCCCACCTCCAGCTTTACCAAGCCGACCAGCTCCGCGGCCTCGGCGGCCTGGCCTCGCCGAAGGCGGGGCGGCGGGTGCTCGCGCGGACAATGCACGATCCGGCGGTGAAGAACGCGCCGACGTCAGGGCCGGCCGGCAGCGTGCAGGTCGCGGCCGACGGCTCGGTCGCCGCGTTCGTCCCGGCGCGCCGGGCCCTGAGCTGGCAGCTGACCGACGGCGCCGGGACGCCCGTCGTCCGCGAGCGCTACTGGCTGACCTTCCAGCCCGGCGAGGTCCGCGTCTGCAGCGCCTGCCACGGTGTCAACTCCCACGACCAGCTCGGGGCGGCGGCGCCGGCGAACCCGCCCGAGGCGCTGCGGGCCCTACTCCGGGCTTGGAAAACGTTGCAGGCGCCCCCGCCGCGGAGGAGGGCGGCCGGAAAGTAATCGCGTAACCACTCTTGACAACCGCTGCGCTGCGACTTAGTGTTGTAGTCAACTATAACACTACAGGAGAAAGCGCATGAAAGTTCTACGGTTCCCTCTCCCCCTCGCCCTGATGTTTCTCGCCTCCCTCGCCTTCGCCCAGTCCGATCCCAAGAAATCCTTCGAGCAGCTCAAGTCCCTCGCCGGTACCTGGGAGGGAAAGACCGAGCTCAACCCGCCCATGCCGGCCATGGACGGAAAGAGCGTCACGGTCACGATGCGCGTGACGTCGATGGGCAACACCCTCATGCACGAGATGAAGGGCGCCGACCGGCCGGACGACCCGATCACGATGTTCGTCGTCGACGGCGACCGCGTGCTCCTCACCCACTATTGCGACGCCGACAACCGCCCGCGCATGGCCGGCACGCTCTCGCCGGACGGCAAGACGCTCGACTTCAACTTCCTCGACGTCACCGGAAACATGAAGTACGGGCACATGCAGCACGCCACGTTCACGTTCATCGACGCGAACCACCACGTCGAGGACTGGACGTTCATGGTGCCGGGCGACAAGCAGGTGAAGGCGCACTTCGACCTGCAGCGGACGAAATGACATGAGCGCCCTGATCCTCATTCACGTCTGCAGCGCCATCACCGGCATCATCGCCGGCTACGTGTCGATGGTGCTGCGCAAAGGCAGCTCCATGCACCGCATCGCCGGGAACATTTTCACCGTGTCGATGCTGACCATGGGCGGCACTGGCGCCTACATGGCGGTGTTCGTCAAGCCGAACGACGGCAATCTCCTCGGCGGGATGATGATGATCTATCTCGTCTCGACCGGGTGGATAGCCGGGCGGCGGCGCGAAGCGCGCGTCAACGCCTTCGACATGATCGCCTTCGCGCTCAGCGCCTTGATCGCCGCCGGTTACCTCGGCTGGGGCATCCAGGCGAAGATGACTCCGAAGGGGCTGCACGACGGCTATCCGGCGATGCTGTTCCTCGTCTTCGGATCGATCGTCGTGCTCTTCGCCGCCTCCGACGCGCGGATGATGCTGCGCGGCGGCGTCACCGGCGCGAGCCGCCTGGCCCGGCACCTCTGGCGCATGTGCTTCACGCTGCTCTTCGCCACGCTGTCGGCCTATCCGGGCAACAAAACGCGGCTCTTCTCCGCGTTCCCGCAAAACGGTTTGATGTACCTTCCCCACATTCTGTTGGCCGTGTCGACGGTGTACTGGCTGATCCGCGTGCGCGTCCGCCGGCGGCGGGCCGCTGCCGCCGCCGCGGCGCCGGAGTGGACGCCGCTTCCCGCGCAGGCAAACTAACGAATCGATATGGACCGCGAGTGGAACGACAGCCAGCCGATCTACCGGCAACTCCGCGATCGCGTCGTGGCGATGATCCTCGAAGGGGCTCTCCACGAAGGCGATCCGCTGCCGTCGGTGCGCACGGTCGCGGCGGATTACCGTGTCAATCCACTCACGGTCCTCAAGGGCTACCAACAACTCGTCGACGAGGAGCTCGTCGAGAGCAAACGAGGCCGAGGCATGTTCGTCAAGGATGGAGCGCGCGACCTGCTGTTGCAGAGCGAGCGACAGAAATTCATCGAGGAAGAATGGCCGCGCATCCGCGCGACCATCGAGCGTCTCGGCCTCTCCGCCGAGGAGTTGATGAAACCGAAGGAGGAAGGCTGATGGCGTGCATCGAAGCGCGCGGACTGCGCAAGACCTTCGGCTCGACCGTCGCGCTCGACGGTGTCGACCTCCGCGTCGAGGAGGGCCGCATCCTTGGCCTGATCGGCCCCAACGGTGCCGGCAAGACGACGGCGCTCAATGCCATCCTCGGCCTCATCCCCTACGACGGCGAGCTCCGCGTCCTCGGCCGCGATCCGTGGACCGCGCGCGAACAGCTCATGTGCGACGTCGCCTTCATCGCCGACGTGGCCGTGCTGCCGCGCTGGATCCGCGTCACGCAGGCGCTCGACTACGTCGCCGGCGTCCATCCGCGCTTCGACCGCGCCAAGGCCGAGGGGTTTTTGGCGAAGACCGACATTCGGCCGGCGAGCAAAGTGCGCGAGCTGTCGAAGGGAATGGTCACGCAGCTCCACCTCGCGTTGGTCATGGCCATCGACGCGAAGCTCCTCATCCTCGACGAGCCAACCCTCGGGCTCGACATCCTCTATCGCAAGCAGTTCTACGACTCCCTGCTCAACGACTACTTCGACCGCAGCCGCACCATTCTCGTGACGACGCACCAGGTCGATGAGATCCAGGACGTCCTCACCGACTTCGCGTTCCTGAAGCGCGGCCGCATCGTCTTCGAGTCGAGCATGGAGCAGTTCGAGTCGCGCTACCTCGAGCTGATGGTGAATCAAGACCGCGCCGACGCCGCGCGCGCGCTCGGGCCGATCCACGAGCGCCAGCTCTTCGGCCGCAGCGTGCTGCTCTTCGACGGCGCCGACCGCCAGCAACTCGCCCCGCTCGGCGACGTGCGCACGCCGAGCATCGCCGACCTCTTCGTCGCCGTCGTCGGAGGAGCCTCCAAATGAAAACACGAGCGATGTTCTGGTCGATCCGCCGCGAGCTGTGGGAGACGCGCTCGATCGCCATCGCGCCGGTCGCCGTTGCGGCGGTGGTCGTCTTCGGCTTCCTCGTCAGCACCTTCGCCGGGAGTCACGCCGCGCAGACGACGGAGATGTCGCGCCCGTACGACTTCGCCTCGATCCTGCTGATGGGCGTGATGTTCCTCGTCTCGATCTTCTACTGCCTCGACGCGCTGAACGGCGAGCGCCGCGACCGCAGCATCCTGTTCTGGAAGTCGCTCCCCGTCTCCGACCTCACGACGGTGCTGTCGAAGTTGGCCATCCCGATGGTCGTGCTGCCGGTCGTCAGCTGGGTCGCCACCGTGGCCACGCAGTTCATCATGCTGGTGATGCGCGGCAGCGGCGCGCCGTGGGGCGAGGTCGCCGGCTCGTGGCCGATGATCCTCTATCACCTCCTGACCGTGCACTCGCTCTACTACGCGCCGATCTTCGCCTGGCTCTTGCTCGTCTCCGCGTGGGCGCGGCGCATGCCGTTCCTCTGGGCGTTTCTTCCGATCGCAGCGGTCGCCATCGTCGAGCGAATCGCCTTCCGCTCGTCGTACTTCGCCCACATGCTCGGCGCCCGCATCAGCGGCGACATGGAGATGAAAGGCGCCCCGATGCTCGGCTACTTCATGCCGCTCGACTTCTTCCTCAAGCCGGGGTTGTGGATCGGGTTCGCCATCGCGGCGGTGTTCATCGCGATCGCGGTGCGGCTGCGGCGGCTGCACGGGCCGATTTGATCGGGACGTTTTGACGCAGGTCCGCTTAACCGGTCAGGAGGTCGTTGAGCAACGCCACGGTGCGTTTGCGCAGTGGACCCATGAGCGGCAGCGTGGAGAGTTGGATGAGGCGCACGATGATGTCGAGTGACGCGTCGGTGAGCCGGCGCGTTTTGCGCTGCCCCGGCGACTCGTCGTAGATCCAGAAGAGAATCAGGCCGAGGTCGTAGAGCCAGAAGAGTCCGGGGAGAAACTCTTCGAGGTCCTTCGGCACTCTCGTCCCGGCCAGCGCCTCCCGGAAGTGGCCGATGCTCTCCAGCCGCATCGCCTCCGTTTCCTTCGCGAACGGCGAGAGCGGATGCTTCGGGTCCATGCCGATGCGGACGAGCGCGGCGAGGAGCCGGCGGTGGTCGGCGAACTGCTCGAACTTCGCGTCGATCACGGCGCGCAGCCGCTTCTTCAAGTCCTTCGACCGCGCGATCGCCGCCGGCACGATCTCCCGCGCTTCCTCGGACGTGCGCGCGTACAGCGCCATCACCAGCTCTTCCTTCGAATGGAAGTAGTAGTACGCCGCCCCCGTCGCCACCCCCGCCTCCGCGGAGACATCGCGCATCGTCGTCTCGTCGAAGCCCTTGTCGCGGAAGAGGCGCAGCGCCGCGTCGATGATGCGGTCCCGCGTCTCTTCAGACTTTTTCGGCATGATGAAGTTCCGATCGCGCCTTGATGTGCCGCAGCACGCGTAGGTAAATCCGATGGATGATCGCATCAGACCACAACCGCCAATATGCCGCGGGCCAAAGATGGTGCCGGTACCACGTCGTGCCGACGAGGAGCGTCCGTCCTCCGCCGAGCGGCCGGAGCTCGAACTGACCTTGTTCGGAGACGAGAAACCCGTGGAGATGCGGCGGGTCGACGTTGGCGTACGGTGAGAGCTCGGCCATCGGCGAGAAAGAGCACCACGTTGAGGAAGGGGAAGAAAAACAGCGCCGCCCATCCGGCGCTGCGGCCAGCGTCGCGCAGGCGAAGGAGCGTCATGGCCATCCCGAACCAGAGGAACGGCACCGACACGGCGAAGAGCAGGAGAAATATCGCCGGCGTGATCGACGAGCCGACGTGCATCAGGCGCCAATAGCTGAGTGGAGTCCAGCGGATACCGAAGCCGGCCGACGCGATCAGCCAGTCGACGCAGAACTTGATCGCGAAGCCGGCAATCCCGGCGAGCGCGTACGTACCTCGGCCGACGGAACCCTCGAGATTCCAGAGCCGCCGCAACGCCGCCGTCACCACTCCCCTCCTCCGCCGTGGCAGAGGTCGCGCACGGCCTCGTCCCACGTCGGGAAATCGAACGTGAAGCCGGCGCGCTGCAGGCGGCCCGGGACGACGCGGCGGCTCTTGAGCAGCAGCTCCGTCTCCGTGCGGTGGAAGAACGCCGCGATCTCGAGCAACCACGCCGGCGCGGGGATACCGAGGGGGACGCCGCAGGCGCGGCGGATGGCGCGCATGAAGTCGGCGTTCGGCAGCGGATTCGGCGCGGCGACGTTGACGACGCTGCTCAAGTCCTCGCGGTCGATGAGGAATTGGATCGCGCGGGCGAAGTCGCGGTGGTGGATCCAGGAGACGAACTGCCGTCCGTTGCCGACTTTGCCACCGGCGCCGAGGCGGGCCAACGTGCGGAGGATGGAGAAGGGCGTGCCGCGATAGGGACTCATGACGATGGCGCTGCGCATCAGCACCGTGCGCGTCGACGGCAGCGTCAGCTCCTTCGCGGCGCGCTCCCACGCCGTGGCCACATCGATGCTGAAGCGCCAGGAGCGCGGCGCGTTCGACTCGTAGCCGCCGAGGATGCCGGTGCGCTCGTCGTTCGCGGCGTCGTAGCGGTGTGCGTAGATCGTGGCGGTGCTCATCTGCAGCCAGACGCGCGGCGCGCGCCGCGCCATGGCGATGGCCCGGCCGACGGCGCGCGTGCTCTCGACGCGGGAGTCGAGGATCTCGCGGCGGTGCTTCGCGGTGTAGCGGCAGTCGACGCTGCGGCCGGCCAGGTTGATGACGGCGTCGGCGCCGTCGACCTCCGCGGCCAGCTCTTCCCAGCCGGCCACGCGCCACGGCAGGACGAGCGGCGCGCGGCTGACAACGACGACTTCGTCGCCGCGGTCGTGCAGCGCATTGGCAAGGACGGTCCCGAGATGACCGGAGCCGCCGGGCATGACGATGCGGAGGGCGCGGCGGGTGCGACGTTCCTTTCTCTCTTCGACTTCGGCTTCCAGGACGGTCATGTGCGCCTCCTTTTTGAACGTGTTCAAAAACAAGGTAGGTCGTGCGCGAGCCACCGTCAAGGAGATTTTTGAACGTGTTCAAAACTTTCAACCGACTACAATCCGCCCGCCATGGCCACCGCTCAAAAACCGAAGAAAAGCGACAAGTACCTCGTCTGGATCGACTGCGAGATGACCGGGCTCGATCCTCAGCAGCACGTCCTCCTCGAGATCGCCACGATCATCACCGACTACGACCTCAGAATCATCGCCCGCGGCCCGGTGCTGGCCATCCACCAGAGCGAGAGCAAGCTCGGGCTGATGGATGCCTGGAACCGCCGCACGCACGGCGGCAGCGGCCTCTTGGAGCGCGTCCGCCACGAAGGGGTGAGCGTGGCCGAGGCGGAGCGACAGACGCTCGCCTTCGTGCGGCGCTACTGCACCATCCGCTCCGCGCCGCTCTGCGGCAACTCCATCGGCCAGGACCGGCAGTTCCTCGCCAGGTACATGCCGAAACTCGAGGCATACCTGAACTACCGCGTCGTCGACGTCAGCTCGATCAAGATCCTGGTCAAGGCCTGGTACGGGAAGAAGCACGCGCCGCCGAAGAAGAAGGAGACGCACCGGGCCTTGGACGACATCGAGGAATCGATCGCGGAGCTCGACTTCTATCGCAAGAACGTCTTCGTCACGATTCGTCGTCCCCCTCGGGGGGCTCGCTCGACTTGATCTCGTGCAGCAGCGACTCGATGCGCCCCGCCCGCGCCGCGGTGTCGTCGTAGCGGAAGTCGAGCTCCGGCGTGTACCGGAGGCGGATGCGCTTGCCGAGGAGCGAGCGGATGCGCGGCGCGCGCTGCTGCAGGGCCCGGACAGTGTTGCGCGTCTCCTCTTCGTTGAAGCCGCTCATGAAGACGCGCGCGAAGTGGAGGTCGGGGCTGACCTCGACTTCGTTCACGGAAGCCAGGCCGAGGTCGACGTCCTTGACGTCGTGGCGCAGCACCTCCACCAGCGCGTCGCGCAGCATCTCCCCCACTCGCGATGTCCGCCGCGTCTTGCGCATGAGGGGCAGAGGATAGCGCGGATGCGGCGACCGCGGCTCACTTCTTCTTTTTCTTGAGCCCCTCTACGCCGCTCGCCTTCAGTACCGGCATCCACCACTCATCCCAACGGATCGAGTCGAACGTGACCGAGGACGGCGGCGGGACGAGCTTGGCGAGACGGTCGAAGAGCAGGCGCCGATCGTCGCCGTACGCATGCCGGAGCAGATTGATGAGCGTCAGCGCATCGCGCGGGCGGGCGGCGGCGGTGAGGCGGGGGACGTCGTGGCGGCGCACGGCGTCTTTGAATTCCGGAGACGCGTCGTCGAAGACCGGCGGGGAGAGCGTGCCGTCGGCGGTGAACGTCGCCGAGGCGCCGCGCGGGACGAGCGACTGCACGAAGCCGTCGCCGAGCTCCACCCACCCCTCCGTCACGTGCAGCACGCCGCTGCGGTCCTTCGCCACGTCGAGCGTGTACTCGCACCCGAGGTCGACGGCTTGCGTCGAGGGCGTGTCGACGACGAAGAGACCCGGCGGCGACGTCGTCTTCGCGTGGATCGTGCCGACGTCGAGCCCGAGGCGATGGTTGCTCAGGATGCGCAGCGTCGCGCCGGCGCCGACGTCGACGACGCCGATCGACGGCGTCTCGATGCGCAGCGGCGCCTTCGCGCGGATCACGTCGCCGGAGCGATAGACCGCGATCGCGCCCGCCTGCCAGCCGGCGTTGCGGTACGCGACAAGCGCCGGCAGGGCGACGCCGAGAACGAGCATCGCC
>DATELQ010000094.1:0-43197 GCA_035276475.1 Thermoanaerobaculia bacterium
ATTTACGCGTCAACGAACGCCGCGGGCCGTGCCCGCCCGCCGGAGGCCTCTCGTCGTTCCCCGGGGGGGGGGCGCAACGCGTCCGTTCCGCTCAGCGCGCGAGGAAGCCGCCGTCGACGGCGAGCGCTTCGCCGGTGACGAACGACGCTGCGTCGGAGCATAACCAAAGGATTGCCTCGGCGATCTCTCGCGGCGACCCGAGGCGCTGCATCGGCTCGCGGGCGACGATGCGGGCCATCGCGGCGGGGTCGCGGCGGGCGTTGAGGGCGCGGTCCATCACCATTGGCGTGGCCACGTAGCCGGGGCAGACTGCGTTCACGCGCACGCCGTGCTCCGCCACTTCGAGCGCAGCGGCGCGCGTCAGGCCGATCACCCCGTGCTTCGTGGCCGTGTACGCCGGCGCCTCGGTGGCGCCGCGCAGGCCGAAAATCGAGGAGACATTCACGATCGCGCCGGCGCCTTGGCGCGTCATCGCGCGGAGCTCGTGCTTCATGCAGAAGAACACGCCGGAGAGATTCACGTTGACCACGCGCGCCCACTCGGCGTCGTCGTAGTCGGCGAGGGCGGCGCGCGCCCCTTCGATGCCGGCGTTGTTGACCGCGCAGTCGAGGCGGCCGAACTCGTCGATCGCGCGCGCGACAAGGGCTTCGACTTGCGCGGGCTTCGTGACGTCGCAGCGCGCCGGCGCGGCGCCGTCGACCTCGCAAATCTCGACGTCGGCGGCGATCACGCGGGCGCGCTCGCGCACGAAGGCCTGGGCGACGGCGCGGCCGATGCCGGACGCGGCGCCGGTGACGATGGCGACTTTTCCCTGGAGACCCACCAAGGGCGATGCTACCGCACCGGAACCTCGATCCAGCTCTCCGGAAGCAGCGTGATGCGCAACGGCTCCTTGGCGTCGGCGATCGTCTCGTCGCTCACGTCTTTCCCCGTGCCATAGTTCATCTGCCGCCCCGGATCTTTGACCACGCTCAGCACCACGACGAGGCGGCTGCCGCGTCCCAGCGCCTTGGTCATGATGCGGTTGCTGGTGAAGTCGAGCGTCTGCGGCGTCCCCGGCTCGAGCAGCACGCGCCGCTCGCGATGGCCGTTGTAGCTGGCGCGCTGCCAGTAGTTGCTGAGAAGCACGTACTCGCCCGCAGCGGTGAGCTCGTAGAGGTCGGCTTCGAAGTCGAAGTCTTTCTTGTTCGTGGTGAAGGCGAGGTGGCAGGAGAAGAGGCCGCTCATCGTCAACGGCTGCTCCAGCGGCGCGTCGACGAACTTCGCGCCGTTCGCGGTGTCGATCGCTTTGTCGACGACGTTGCCGCCCGGAACTTCGCGGTCGACGTCGGAGCGGTCGGCGAAGTCGACGGTGAGCTCGCGGGCGTCGAGCTTGATGCGGCGCCGCGCGCGCGCCATCGCGGCGATCGACGGCGCGTGCGCCCACTGATTCGCGCCGACGACAAAGGTGTTGACGTTGTCGGAGAGCAGCGCCGGCTTCGCGCCGCGCTTGAAGACGTAGTTGAACCACTGGTAGCGCATTTCCACGATGTCGACGTGCGCGTTCGGCTCGATCTCGTAGCCGGCCAGGTTCGTCATCGTCTTCGCGCCGACCACGTTGATTGTGCCGCTGTGGCCGCGCACGTGGTCCCACGGCCCGACGAGGAGGTAGTGCTCGGCGTTCGGGCGGTGCTTGCGATGCTCGCTGAAGTAATACATCGCGGCGCCGGGGCCGCCGTAGTAGTAGCCCGCCGTCGTCAGCACGGGGATGTCGACCTTCGCGAACTCGTCGCCGACCGGGATCATCGACTGCCAATACGCGTCGTAGCTCGGGTGGGCGAGCCACGTGCGGAAGATCGGGTTTGGCGTGCCGTCGATCTTGTCGAGGTCGCGGTAGGCGCGGCCGCTCACGTACCAGTCGTGGTTCAGCTTCGCCCAGCGCGCGCCCTGGTTGTACGTGTCGTTGTCGAGCGTCTTGTTGTTCGTCGTGTAGAAGGGCCAGGGATAGACGAAGCTCCAGAAGACGCTGTTCTCCATCGGCACGTCGACACCGGGGGCGACGGGCGCGCCGTCCATGATCGCCTTGAGCGCGCGCGGGTGGTGCTTCGCGGCCGCCCACGTCGTGAATCCTTCGTAGCTGCCGCCGTACATGCCGACGCGGCCGTCGCTCCACGGCTGCGCGGCGATCCAGTCGATGACGGCGGCGGCATCGGCGCCGTCGCGCTCGTACGGCTGCGGCGCATCGGGGCTGCAGCCTTTGCCGCGCGTGAGGCCGACGATGCCGGCGTAGCCGTTCGACGCCGCGCGCCGCGCTTCGTTGTAGTTGTTGTCCGGATCCGCGTAGATCGTGAAGTTGAAGATCGCCGGCAGGCGCGTCGTCGTGCGCGGGCGGATGATGAGCGCGCAAACCGTGCCGCCGTCGCGCATGCGCACGGCCAGATCCTTCTGGATGACGTAGCGCCGCGCATCGTCCTCCGCTGCGAGCGCCGGGATCTCTGCCGCGAAGCTGTCGTAGGCCTCGACGGCGACGGCTCTCCGGACGTAGTCGGGCGTGCCGGGCTTGGCGTTCTTTAGCGCGTTGCGCAGGGCGACGGGCGACGTGCCGAACGTCCAGAGCACGCGGTGCGCGGTGTTGTCGTCGATCGTGCGCATCGTCTCGCGGAAGACGTCGGCGAACGGCTTCGCCGTCGCCTTCGACTTCGCGTAGATCTGCCAGCGGACGTTCACGACGGAGGGCGGGAGCTCCGAGAGCGTCTGCACCGCCGCGTCGTACTGGTGCGCGGCGAGCTGGCGAAAGAGGTCGTCTTCGTGAACCGCGGGCGACGTGGCCAGGAGGAAGAGGAGGGCGAGCATGCGCATAGGTCAGACGTCTGGGGCGTGGCGGACGTTAGACTACGGGCAGCGTTGTTCGTCCCAAAATCGATCGTCTGTCTCCGCGAAGGCTACACGCGCGAGCAGCTCCTGCGCGACGTTGCCGCGGGCGTGGTGGTCGGCATCGTGGCGCTGCCGCTCGCGCTCGCCTTCGCCATCGCCTCGGGTGTCCCGCCCGAGCGCGGCATCTACACCGCGGTCATCGCCGGGTTCCTGATCTCCGCGCTCGGCGGAAGCCGCGTGCAGATCGGCGGGCCGACCGGCGCATTCGTCGTCATCGTCTACGGCATCGTCAGCAAGTTCGGATACGACGGCCTCGTCGTCATCACGATGATCGCCGGCGCGCTCCTCGTCATCCTGGGACTGGCGCGCATGGGCGCGCTCATCAAATACATCCCGTATCCGGTCATCACCGGCTTCACCGCCGGCATCGCCGTGATCATCTTCTCCGGCGAGGTGAAGGACTTCCTCGGGCTGCAGATGAAGAGCGTGCCGGCAGGCTTCATCGAGAAGTGGATGGCCTTCGCCGGGCACTTCCACACGATCTCGATCCCGACCACGCTCCTCGCCTGCGGCACGCTGCTGGTGCTGATCGTCTGGCCGAGGATCTCGCGGGCTGTGCCGGCGCCGTTCGTGGCCATGATCGTGGCGACAGCCGCCGTGCAGATCTTTCACCTTCCGGTCGAGACGATCGGGACGCGCTTCGGCGCGGTGCCGTCGTCGCTGCCGGCGCCGCACCTGCCGTCGGTCGATTGGGCGAGCTTCCGCGAGTACATCTCCCCCGCGGTGACGGTGGCGCTGCTGGCGGCGATCGAGTCGCTGCTCTCCGCGGTCGTGGCCGACGGCATGATCGGCAGCCGGCACAAGTCGAACATGGAGCTGGTCGCGCAGGGCGTCGCCAACATCGCCTCGCCGCTTTTCGGCGGGATCCCGGCGACCGGCGCGATCGCGCGCACGGCGACGAACATCCGCACCGGCGGGCGGACGCCAGTCGCCGGCATGATCCACGCCGTCACACTGCTGCTCATCCTCATCTTCCTCGGCCGGTGGGCGGCGATGGTGCCGCTGGCGTCGCTCGCGGCGATCCTCGTCGTCGTGTCGTACCACATGAGCGAGTGGCGCTCGTTCGCCGGTCTGCTGCGCGCGCCGAAGAGCGACATCGCGGTGCTGATCCTCACATTCGGGCTGACGGTGTTCGTCGACCTGACGGTGGCGGTGCAGGTCGGGATCGTCGTGGCCTCGTTGCTGTTCATGAAGCGGATGAGCGACCTCACGCAGGTGCAGGGGGTCACCGAGCCGCTCACCGACGTGGAGGTGCGTGAAGAGATCACTAGGAAGCGGATCGTGGATGGCCGCGAGATTCCGCCCGGCGTCGAAGTCTACGAAGTCAACGGCCCGTTCTTCTTCGGCGCCGCGGACAAGCTGCGCGACACGCTGCTGGAGATCGCGCCGAAGCCGCCGAAGGCGTTCATTCTGCGCATGCGCAACGTGCCGGCGATCGACGCGACAGGCATCCACGCGCTCGAGCAGATGGCGAAGAAGTGCCGGCACCAGGGGACGACGATGATCCTCTGCGAGATCCGCCATCAGCCGCTGCGCGCGATCGTGCGCGCGCGGAAGCTGGAGCTGTTCGGCCGCCGCAACCTGGCGAAGACGCTCGACATCGCGCTGCAGCGGGCGGCGGAGGTCATGTGACGACCGGCTCCGCTTTGAACCGCGACGTCATGTAAATCACCCCGATCACGCCGCCGATCGTGAGCGCGCTGCCGAGGGCGCCGGCGGGGGTGATGGGGTCGCGGAGGAACATCGCGCCGAAGATGAACGACACGACCACGGCGATTTGGGCGATGACGCCCGTCGTCATGGCGTCGAGCCAGCGGAGGCTGAAGGTCATGAAGAGCTGCGCGCCCATGGCCAGGATGCCGGTCGCCGCAAGGGCGAGCCATTCGTCGCGCCGCGGCCACTCCCAGTGCATCAGCGCGAACGGTGCGTTCACCAGCATCCCGAAAAAGCAGAAGCTCGCGTAGACCGCCCACGAGCTCTCCGTCCGCCGCGCCGCGCGGATGGCCGTGATCGCTGCGCCGCCCGCCACGGCCGAGAGCGCGCCGGCGAGCTCCCAGCGGCCGAAGCCCAGGACTTCGCCGGGTCGGGCGTGGGCGTGGACGACGAGGAAGATGCCGGCGAAGGCGATCGGCAGCGGGACGAGCACGCGCGCGCCGAAGCGCTCGCGCAGGAAGAGCATCGACATCAGGCCGCTCCAGATCGGCGATGTGTAATTGAGCAGCGTGGCCACGCCGACGCTCGTGTGCTGGATGGCCAGGAAGTAGAGCATCACGGCGATGCCGCCGAAGATGCCGCGGATGAGGATCAGGTCCCAGCGGTGGATGCGCGACGCGGCGCGGAGCCAGGGCGGCACGAGGAGGACCGGCACGAGGCCGAAGGCCATCCGCACCAGGGCCACCTCGGGGCCGGAGAGGCGCGACGCGGCGACCTTCGCCGAGAACGCCATCGCGCCGAACATCATCGCCGAGGCGAACATGAAGACGAGGGCGCGATGCGTGTCGTTTTTTGGTAACGTCAACCGCCGGAGCCTATCAAATGGAAATTGCCTACCGCGATGCCGTGCGCGCCGACGCGGCCGCCATCGTCGCGTTCCAAGAGGCCATGGCGCGCGAGACGGAGGACCTCGAGCTCGACGCCGACGTCGTCACGCGGGGCGTGCATGCGGTCTTCGACGATGCCTCGCGCGGCCGGTATTTCGTTGCGGCGCGGGGGGACGAGGTCGTCGCCTCGCTCATGATCACGCCGGAGTGGAGCGACTGGCGCAACGGCGTGGTGTGGTGGATCCAGAGCGTCTACGTCGTGCCGGCGCTGCGGAAGCAGCGAGTCTACGCCGGGCTCTACGAGCACGTGAAAGCGCTCGTCCGCGGTGACGAATCGGTGAAAGGAATTCGTCTGTACGTAGACCGCCGCAACGCCGCCGCGCAGTCGGTCTACGCGCGGCTGGGGATGAACGGCGAGCACTATCAGGTCTTCGAGTGGATGAAGTAGCGCCGCTCGACGCGACCCTTTTTGTCGAACTTCACGCCCTCCGCTTCGAGCAGCATCCGCTGCAATTCGTGTGAGTCGCCGGCACTGCGCGGGGAGATCTCGCCCTTGGCGTTGACGACGCGGTGCCACGGCACACCGCTCTCCGCCGGCAGGGCGTGGAGGGCGTAGCCGACTTGGCGGGCGTGCCCGTCGAAGCCGGCGAGCTCGGCGATCTGGCCGTAGCTGGCCACGCGTCCGCGAGGCACTTTTCTGACCGTGGCGTAGAACTTTTTCCAGCGCGATTCACTCATGCTAAACTGCACAACTTCCAGGGCACTACGGCGGAACAAAGGCTTTGGAAAACCGGTTTCGACAACGGTAAATCGAGGAAAGAAAAAATGCCACGTGCGATTGCGTCTGCGCAGATTGCGTTCGGTCTCGTCTCGATCCCGGTGAAGCTCTTTTCGGCCACCGAGGCGAGCGAAAAGATCAGCTTCCACATGCTGCATAAGGATTGCGGCAGCCGGATTCAGCAGCAGCTCTTCTGCCCGAAGGACGAGCGGACGCTGAGCCGCGACGAGACGGTGAAGGGCTACGAGTTCTCGCGCGGCCAGTACGTGCTCTTCACCGAGGAGGAGCTGAAGTCGCTCGAGGAGCGCGCCACGCAGTCGATCGACATCACGGAGTTCCTCCCGCAGACGGAGATCGATCCGATCTATTTCTCCAAGGCCTACTACCTCGGGCCTGACAAAGGCGGCGACCGCGCCTACGCGCTGCTCTCGAAGGCGCTGCAGGAGACGGAGCGCTGGGCGCTGGCAAAGTACGCCGCGCGCGGCAAGCAGTACCTCGTGGTGCTGCGCCCGCTCGGCAAGGGGCTGGTGATGCAGCAGCTCTACTACCCGAACGAGGTGCGCGCGCTCGACGAGATCGAGCTCGGCGAGGCGAACATCAAGGACAACGAGCTTCGCATGGCCGTGCAGCTCGCCGAGATGGGCGCCGCCGACGAGTTCCATCCGGAGAACTACCACGACGAAGTGAGCGACCGCATCCGCGCCGTGATTCAGCAGAAGGTGGAGGGGGAGGACATCACCGCCCTCGAGCCCGAGCAGCCGCGCGCGCAGGTGATCGATTTGATGGAGGCGCTCAAGGCCAGCCTCGCCGCGCCGCCGCGCAAGTCCGCGCCGGCCGCGAAGGTGACCCGACTGCCGATCCGGGCGGAGAAGGAGCGGAAGGCGCCGAAGGCGGCGCCGCGGAGCGCGAAGGTGGCGAAGGCGCGGAGCTCGCGGTAGTCAGAAGAGATAGGCGAGTCGCTCCACGAAATCGCCGATGTCTTCATCGAAGACCTCCACGCCGGCGTTGAGCCAGCGGTGACGGTCGGCGACGCTGACGTTGCGTGCGATCGCGAAACCGCGCGTGTTCTCCAAGGACGCCGTACGCAATTGCCGGAGCAGCAATCGCTGTGGAAACGTCTCCAGTCCCATGCCGAGGAAAAGGACGTGACTCGACGCCAGTTTCTTCGCGATTTGCGGCGGCGGCAAACGCCCCTCGGACATATGGCGGAAGAGCGTCATGTCGTCCTCCTCAGTGACGACGTATGACGGCGGTGTGCCGAACATCTTGTAGACGAGCGTGCCCGAGTTGTTCACGGGCCCGTCGAAAAAGGGAGCGCGTTCTAGCGTATTGGAAACAACGCCGAACTCTCTGCCGGACTCGCGCAGCGCGTCTTCCATCATTCGATCAAACGTGGTCGTTCCGATGAGGAGCGGCCACCTTTTGGCCACCCTGGCGAGGAACCGGTGCACGGGCGCCGGCTGGTACGGGCGGTTGAAGAACGAATCCAGCAATGATTCGAGCCGCTCGCGCCCGTACTCCATGACGAAGAATGACGCGACTGCCGACAACCCTGCCCGCTCGATCTCGTTCGGAGGCAAATTCACCTCATTCCCGAGCAGCCAAAGGAGGTCGCTCGATGTAGGCGGGAACGGTGCGCCCACATGCCAGCTTTGGTTGGCGCGGCGGCGGTCGCTCGCCGACGCGCCGGATCCAAGAATCACAGACAGCTGCTCGCCGCGCAGTAACTGCCCGATCACTCTGACGTCGATGTGTTTCAAAGGCGTGCGATCACGACGGATCGATTGCGTTTGAAATTGCATAACCGGCGCAATCAGAACGTCATGGGCAAGCTGGAGCCATCCGTCTTCTGATCCTCGGATGATGTTGGCTTGCTGCAGCGCGGTGAGAACGTTTCGCACAAGGGGATCGTCTTCCGCATTCAGTTCCTTGACGGTGGCATGGACGCGGATGCCCTCCGGCGTGACCAGTTTCCGGAGCAGCCGCTGTGCGATGCGGCGCTCCTCCCTGCCGAACTTCTCCAGCGCCAAGTTCACGAACGATTGGACGGATTGCGTTTGAGCGGCGAGCAGTTCCGCTTCCCGTCCCTTTGCTGCCTGGGCTTCGGCAGTTTTCACCTGGCGCGATCGCCAGTCGAGAATGGCCGGTGCCAGGCGGTCGTGGAAGATCTCGTAGCGCGGATCGCCGGGACGCTCGGGCAACTCGGCCACGGGACGCAGGATCCGGTCCGTTCCCTTCGAAAGCGCTTCGAGGATCTTGCGCAGCTTGGCCGCTTCGACCGCGGCGTATTGCGCGAGGTCGCTGACGCTGTGCGCGATCTTCGTTCCCGACGGCGTGACGAGCTGCTGGAAGACGCGCGCGGCGATGTCGCGCTCCTCCGCAGTCAATTGATCCATCATGGCGTTCAGGTGCGTCTGTACGATCTTCGGCGCGCCGCCGAGGCGATTCAGCGTCTCCAGGCGCAGACTCGAGGAGTGGTCGGCGCGCTCCTCTTTCCAGATGCGTGTCATCACCAGTTGCAGGTACGGCGCTTCGATGCGTCCTCGGTCCTCCGCAGTGGTACCGCGTCCGGCCTCGCCGAGGTGAACGCGGCCGGTGCGCACCTGCTCCAGCACCTCGGCGACGAGGTTGGGATTGGCCGTCACCTTGCCCTTGGTGAATTTCGCCAGCGGGAGCTCGATGGCCTGCCGCGCCGCGGCGTCGCTCAAGTGATCGATGCGCCGCAGGTTGTCGAACAGCATCGGGATACGGCCTTCGAATCGGTCGAGCCCCGCCACGGCCTCCTCCCGCAGCGAGACGATGAAGCTCACCGAGAGATCGCCGATCGTCGTTGCCGCGGGGAACTGCTGTGCGAAGGGCTCGTCATTCGATGGGTGATAGAGCGAGTACTCCTCGAATTGATCGAGGATGATCATCAGCCGTCGCCGCGACGCTCGCGCGCACCTCTGCAGAAAACGATCGAGCGGTTGCGCGATTTTGACGTCGCGTCGCCGCAGCGCCTTGAGAATCGTTTCTTTCAGCCGCTGCAGCGGGTCGCTCTGCCATTCGCTGAAGACGACGGCAAGGACCTCCGGACGTATTCGCAGGAGCGGCAGCACGCCGGCGCGCAGGAGCGACGACTTCCCGACGCCGCTCGCGCCGTAAAGCAGCGACAGTGGAGCGGCGAAGAGGTCGGCCGTGATCAGCCGCGCTTCCTTTGTCCGTCCGAAGAAGTACGCGGCGTCGCGCTCATCGAACGGCGTGAGGCCCTGATACGGCGAGTCGCGGCGCGGCGTGGCGGCCCTTTTCATTTTGAGCCTCGCTTACGCCGTGCCGGCGGCTTCGCGGCGCTGAGATTGGTGACGAATTCGTCGATTGTGATCTCGTCGTAGATGATCACATCGCGCCGCTCCCACAGTTTCTTCTCCAGCGGCTTCGAGCGCGTCTCGATCGCGTAGGAGGTGATGTCGCCCGGCCGCCGCAGCTCTTTCTCGATTCGGTCCAGAACAAGGCGGAGATTCCAATCGGAGAGGCTGTAGCCGAGAAAGAGGAACGGCCGCGTCTGGAACAGCTCCGCGAAAACGTTCGGAATGGCCGAATTTCGCGTCATCCGCACCAGAAACTCGACGTAGTCGTCCTCAGTGATCACGTACTGTCCTCGCGTACGCATCTCCCGGTCGATGGCGCCGTGAATCTTGTAGATGACCGACTGCTTCGACAAGTCGACAAGAAGATCCTTCGACAGCAGTTCCTGTGGCGGTCCCTTGTGGGGGCGCCAGAGGATCTCGCCGGTTGCCGTCGAGTCGGTCACGTGGACGACGGTGTCGTACGGCTGGTTGATCTCGTCGAAGGCACGCTCGATCAAGTCGTCGTAGTTCGTCGTGACGATGAACTGCGGTGCATCTTTTGACGCTTGGGCCAGATAGCGGTGAATCGCGCCCGGCTCCTGCATGAATGTGAAGATCTCGTGCAGCCGGTTCTTCAGCGGGACCTGGCCGCGAAGAAGCCGGTAATACTGCGAGACCGCCGTGAGCTCCAGCGTGTCGCCCGGCAGTTCACTTTCGTCGGCCAGCACTTCGGCGAGCTCGGAGCCAGTGGGAAGATAGCGAGGCTTCCACGTTCCCTTCTTCGGGTCGACGAGCTCGCGCCACGAGTCTTTCGATGGATCGCGCGAGCCGAAGGACGTGCCGGCGCCGAGGAAAGGGATGATCTCGCCCGAATGCAGGAGGGAGCGGATCGTCCAGTAGAGCGGTTTTTCGGGCATGAAGGACGCGCAAATTCTAGCGAATCCGTCCTGTTATACTTCCGCCGCCAATAAAACCGACCGGTCGGTCAGCATTACCGCAGGAGGCCACTGTGCGCTCTCGTCTCTCCGTCCTCGCGATCCTCATCCTCGTCGCCGTCTCCGCCGCCGCTCAGGGAACCGGCGACCCCGCCACCGGCCTCACCACCGACTTCCGCAACTGGCTTACGGCGAACGGCTACGGCGGCTATCACTTCGAGCGGAGCGACGTCACGGGCGGCTCGTACGGCGGACGCACCTCTGCCGGGCAGGCGGTCGTCAACCAGCCCGTCATCTTCATCCACGGCAACTCCGACAGCGCGCTCGGCACGACCTCGCCGTACACCGGCTTCTACAACTCCATCGCCTACTTCAAGGGGCAGGGCTACACGTCGGCGGAGCTGTACGCGACCACGTGGGGGCCGGCCGATCCGTTCCAGGCCTCGCTGCAGTACCACTCGAAAGAGTACATGGTCAACCGCATCCGCGCGTTCATCCAGGCGGTCAAGGCCTACACCGGCGCGACGAAGGTCGACGTCGTCGCGCACTCCATGGGCGTCACGCTGGCGCGGAAGGCCATCAAGGGCGGCTCCGCGTACGACTCGGCGGCCGGCGGCACGTACTCCCTCGGCTCGACGCTCACGTCGTCGGTCGACACGTTCGTCGGCATCTCCGGCGCGAACCGCGGCCTCGTGGCCTGCTACAACAGCGGCCCCACGACGCCGACGTGCAGCGACGTCAACGGCCTCTATCCCGGCTACTTCGTCGGCGCGTTCGGGCCGTACGACGTGTCCTCGATCCTCGTCGACATGAACTCGACCTCGCACTACGAAGGGTCGTACGTCTTCACGATCTGGTCGACCGTCGACGAAGTGATCGGCTACGGGGATCTCGTGTGGGGGCAGTACACGTCGCGCATCCCCGGGCAGAACGGCGAGGTGGTGTTCGGCTCCGCGCCGTACGGCCACTTCGGCTGCAAGGATCTGACAGGGTACAACCAGTGGCGCATGGTGAAGGCGCACGCGACGAATTAGGGGGCAGAGCGCAGGTCACGGGGCGCAGATGGCATTCCTGCAGGTGGACGTGCATCGCCAAACAACCACCTGCGCCCCGCCCCTGCGCTCTGCCCCCTACGCGTGCAGCCAGCCCCGCTCCCACAGCAGCTCCACGATCCGCGCCGCGTTGGATACCGCACTCGCGCGCGTCGTCTCCAGCGTCAGCTCCGCGCTCATCGGCGCCTCGTAGGGATCATCGATGCCGGTGAAGTGCTTGATCGCGCCGCGGCGGGCCTGCGCGTACATCCCCTTGCGGTCGCGCGCCTCGCAGACGTCGAGCGGCGTGTCGACGAAGACCTCCACGAAGCGGCTCGCGCCGACCATGGCTCGCACCTGGTCGCGCGTGGCGCGGTAAGGGCTGACGGCAGCGCAGACGACGGCACCGCCGTGGCGGACGATCTCCGCGGCCACGAAGCCGATGCGGAGGATATTCGCGTCGCGGTCCTCCTTCGAAAAACCGAGGCCCTTTGAGAGGTGCGTGCGGACGACGTCGCCGTCGAGCAGCGTCACTTGGCGGCCGTGCTCGAGGAGGCGGCTGACCACGATCTCCGCCGTCGTCGATTTCCCCGCGCCGCTCAAGCCCGTGAACCAGACGCAGAAGCCCTGGCGGTGCGTCGGCGGATAGCTCTCGGCGAGAATCGCGGCGATCTCGGGGCGCGTGAACCACGGCGGCAGCGGGATGCCGCGTCCGAGGTAGTCGTTGCGGACCTGTGTGCCGGAGATCGAGCGCGTCGTCGCGTGCGGCGGCACCGCGGACGACTCCTCGTAGCGATCCTCCTCGACCACGTAGACGAGCTCGCGGAACGGCACCATCTTCACGCCGATCTCCGCTTCGTGTGCGACGAGGAGCTCCTGCGCGGCGTACGGCGGATAGAAGGGGCCTGGGGCGGCGTGATCGCGGCCGACGATGAAGTGCGTCGCGCCGAAGTTGCGGCGGATGATGGCGTGCCACAGCGCCTCGCGCGGGCCGGCCATGCGCATCGCCAGCGGCAGGAGCGACAGCAGCACCCGCTCCGGCGCGTAGTAGCGCTCCGTCAGCGCCTTGTACGTGCGGACGCGGGTGTAGTGGTCGACGTCGCCCGGCTTCGTCATGCCCACCGAGGGGTGCAGCAGTAGGACGGCGTCGAGCGCCTCGATGGCGCGCTTCGTCAGCTCCTCGTGCGCGCGGTGCATCGGATTGCGCGTCTGGAAGGCCACGACGTTCTCGAGGCCTCGGGCCGCCAAGAGCGCCCGCACCTCGGCGGGCGTGCGCCGCAGCTCGCGGAAGTCCCACGGCGTGGCCACGCTCTGCACGCGCAGGCGTCCGCTGATGCAGCGCCGTCCCCAGCCGCGCATCTCGGCGACGAGCGGGTGGCGGGTGTCGCGCGTGCCGAAGACCGGCGTCTCGTCGATGCGCTCGAAGATCTCCTCGACCGTCATCACCGCCAGAATCTCGTTCGTGGCGCTGCGCAGGGCGATGTCTCGATCGAGCGCGACCGGCGCGTCGTCGGGAACCGGCAGCGTCACCGGAATGGGAAAGAGCGTGCCGCCGGCGAGGCGCATCTCGGCGACGACGCGCTCGTAGTCGGCGCGGCCGAGAAAGCGGTCGAGCGGCGAGAAGGCGCCGGTGGCGAGGAGCTCCAGGTCGCAGCGCGAGCGCTCGGAGAGCTGGATCGACGGCAGCGCCTCCGCGCCGCGGATCGTGTCGAACAGATCGATGAGAGCTCCGCCGTAGGGTTCGATCACCGCAGCTGTACGAAACGCCCGACCGAGGGCACGCCGTTGCCGTCGAGCACGAAGAGAAGGTACCAGCCCGGCGGCGCCAGATTCGCGTTCGCCGGCCCCGTCACCGTGAGCTCGTTGTTGTCGGTGCGGAACGTCAGCTCCACGAGGCGCTGCTCCATGTCGAACGCGTGCGTCACGGCGCCGGGGCGCATCAGCACCACGCGGCCGTTCGCCGGCGCGGCGCCTCTGGTCGTCACGGAGAACGTCGCGCCGTAGCCGATCGCCGCCGGAACCGTGACGATCGCCGGCCGCACCGAGGCGGCGCCGTTCGCCTGAAACAGATACGGCGGCTGATAGACCTCGATGTGGCCCTCGTAGTGGCCGCGGATCGGATTGCCGCCGAAGGCCAGCACCGTCGCATCGGGCATGAGGATCGTGTTCGAGTGGTAGAGGCGCGGGTAGCTCATCGTGCCCGCGGGCGTGAACGCGTTCGTGGCCGGGTCGTACAGCAAAGCTTTCTTGCCGCTGTCGGTGGCGGTCTCGTTCACCGCCGAGCCGCCCGACACCAGCACCCTGCCGTTCGGCAGCAGCGTGGCATTGAGCTGCACGCGCGGCGCGTTCAGCTTCGGTCCCCACTGCCACTTCGGATTGGCGACGCTGAAGTCGATGATCTCGGTCGTGTCGGTCGGCGGGCCGGTGTCGGGCGGCCAGCCGCTGTGGCCGCCGAGGATCATGACCTTCGCCTGATATTTGTTCGCGGGCGTCAGCGGCATCAGGAACGCCGTCCCGTAGTCGCGGTTCTTCCCGTAGTTCGTGTCCGCCACGGGCTTCCACTCCTGCTTCGCCGGGTCCCAAATCTGCGTGTTCGGGTTCCATCCCGCCTCGAAGACCATGCCGTTCGGCAACACGAACTGGCGCGGATAGAAGTCGACGTTGTCGAACGCGTCGCCGGCCGGCGACCACTTGTTGGTTTTCGGGTCGTAGGTCTCGACGCGCTGGTTCATGGAGCCTTCGATGTCGAGCCCGGCGATGGTCATGGCCCGGCCGTCGGGAAGAATCGTGACGGTCGGGTACCAGCGGCCGTTCGACATGGCCGGACCGGGCGTGAACATGCCCGTCGACGGGTCGAAGATCGCGGTCGTCGGCAGGCCGGTGAAGACGCCGGTCGCCGCGGTGTCGTACGTCATCGTGCCGCCGACGACGAGCGGCCGTCCGTCGGGAAGGATCGCCATGCCGTTGCAGAACATGTCGGTGGCGATGGGGAAGGTCTGCACGAGATTGCGCTCGGGATCGAAGATGCCGGCGGTGAAGACGAAGTTCGTCTCGTAGTTGCCGGAGCCGCAGATGATGAGGAGCTTGCCGTTGTGCATGAGCGCGACGTGCACGGGATTGATCGGGCAGCCGTCCGGCAGCGTGCTCCAGACTCCTTCGGTGTTGGCGGTCGGCGGCACCTGGATGAGGAGCCGCGGCTCGGTCTGTTCGTGGCCGTGCGGACGCGGCCGGCGAGGCGGCTGCTGAGCGAGGGCGGCGACGGCGAAGAGGAACGTGACCAGTGCCAGAGTGCGGCGCATGCGAGCTCCCTCCGATCGATGAGTGGTTGGCCCCTATAATCGCATCGAACATGTCCTACACGGTGCGCGAAGTCGCGGCGATGTCGGGTCTGACGCCGTCGCAAGTTCGGGCATACGCATCGAAGGGCTTCCTGGCGCCGGAGCGCGGCAACCGCGGCGAGCTGCGCTTCGGGTTCCGCGACCTGATCATCCTCCGCACGGCCGGCGAGCTCGTGGCCAAGCAGATCCCGCAGCGGAAAGTGCAACGCGCGCTGGAGCGCCTGCGCGAACAGCTCCCCGAGGGGCGGTCGCTGACGGGCGTGCGCATCTCGGCGGACGGCGAGCGCGTCGTCGTGCGCGACGGCAGCGTCGTCTGGCACCCCGAGTCGGGGCAGTCGCTCTTCGACTTCGGCGTGGAGGAGATCGAGGCGAAGGCGGGACCGGTCGACTACGTGATCGAGAGCGAGCACGAGCGCGACGCCGACGCCTGGTACGACATCGCCTGCGACCTGGAGACGACGGCGCCCGACGAAGCGCGCGCCGCCTACCAACGCGCCATCGAGCTCGATCCCGATCACTCCGACGCCCACGTGAACCTCGGACGGATGCTGCACGAGGAAGGGGCGCCGCTGGCGGCGCAGCAGCACTACCGCCGCGCGCTCGAGACCGATCCTTCGCACCCCACCGCCGCGTTCAACCTCGGCGTGGCGCTCGAGGACCTCGGGCGCCTGAACGAGGCGCGCAACGCGTATCTACGCGCCATCGAGCTCGATGCGGAGAACGCCGACGCGCACTACAACCTGGCGGGACTGTTCGAGCGGCGCGGAGACAAGGCGGGGGCGCTGCGGCATTTGAAGGAGTACCGGAGATTAAAGTCGTAGACGAAACGCCGCCGCCGCCTCGCGAACGTCTCGTCGCGCTCGACGTCTTCCGCGGCCTCACGATCGCGTCGATGCTCCTCGTCAACGATCCCGGCTCCTGGTCCGCCATCTACTGGCCGCTCGAGCACGCGCCGTGGCACGGCTGGACGCCGACGGACCTCATCTTCCCCTTCTTTCTCTTCATCGTCGGCATCACCACGCACCTCTCGCTCTCGCGGCGCGATCCCGCCACCGTGCGCGGGAAAATCATCCGCCGCGGGCTGCTCATCGTTCTCGTCGGCCTCTTGCTCAACGCCTATCCGTTCTTCTGGTGGGGGAGGATTGCGGGCAATGCGCATCCGTCGTTCTGGGACCGCGTCGTCTACCGCGCCGAGCACCTCCGCTTCCTCGGCGTCCTGCAGCGGATCGGCATCGCGTATATCGCCGCGGCGCTGCTCACGCTGCGCACGACACTGAAGCAGCAGATCGCCATCATCGCCTTCATCCTCTTCGGCTACTGGGCGGTCATGACGCTGATCCCCGGCTACACCCTCGACGAGCCGTCGCAGACGCTCGCCGCCTACACCGACCGCGCCATCCTCGGCACGAACCACATCTGGGCCAGCAGCAAAACGTGGGACCCCGAGGGGCCGCTGTCGACGATTCCGGCCGTCGCCACGGCTATGCTCGGCGTCCTGGCCGGGCGGTGGATCACGCGCCGGGACCGCCCCCTCAGCGACCGCGTCGAGCGGCTCTTCTACGCCGGCGTGGCCGGGCTCGTCATCGGCTGGGTCTGGAGCTTCTTCTTCCCCATCAACAAAAACCTCTGGACCAGCAGCTACGTCGTCTTCACCGCCGGGTTCGCCTGCGTCATTCTGGCCATCTGCCTCTGGATCATCGACATCCGCGGCGTGCGCGGCTGGACGAAGCCGTGGGTCATCTACGGCGTCAACCCGCTCATTGCGTTCGCCGGCTCGGGGCTGATGGCGCGCACCATCGACTCGCTCATCAAGATTGACAGCGGCGGGCGAAAGATCTCGCTGCACCAGTGGAGCTACGAGCGGTTCTTCGAGCCATTGTTTCCTGAAAAGTTTGCGTCGCTCCTGTGGGGGCTCTGTTTCGTGGGGCTCTGGCTCGCTATTCTTGCCGTCCTGCACAAGCGGAGTATCGTCGTTAAACTGTAAACGACTCGATCGGAGCCGCCGTCATGTCGCCCATCATGAAGATCCTCATCACCGTTGCGTCGATCCTCGTCTCTGCAGTTGCCGTCGCTCAGGAACACCATCACGACGCCGAGCTCCGGAAGCTGCTCAGCGAGATGTCGACGGTCGGGACGAAGTCGACCGTGCCGACCGGCGTGACCGTCACCGTGAACATGACCGCGCGGAGCTTCAGCTTCACGCCGAGCGCCATCACCGTCAACCAGGGCGACACGCTCGTCATCAACCTCAGCGTTCCCTCGGGCGACGAGTCGAAGACCGGGCACGGCCTGCTGATGGAAACGTACCTGACCGACGGCATCGAGGTCGGCAAAGGACAAACGAAGCAGATCACGATCGAGGCTACGCAGGACGGCGTCTTCGCCTTCGCCTGCGCCGTTTCCACGTGCGGCGAAGGCCACTCGAACATGTTCGGCTTCCTGACAGTGAAGAAGGTCACGAACCCGGCGCCGACGGTGACGAAGATCGCGCCGACGAGCGGCCCGACGACCGGCGGCACCGCGGTGATTATCACCGGCACGAACTTCCAGCCGGGCGCGACGGTGACGTTCGGCAGCGCCAGCGCCACGAGCGTGACGGTGACGGACTCGACGTCGCTCGTGGCCACGACGCCCGCCGCCTCGGCTGCCGGCGACGTAGCCGTCGTCGTCAAGAACGCCGACGGGCAGAGCGTCAGCTTCAGCAGTTTCAAATACACGCTCGTGCCGGCTATCAACGCAGTGTCGCCCGCCACCGGACCGACGAGCGGCGGCACCGTCTTCACCATCAGCGGCGCCGGCTTCGCCGCCGGCGCGACGGTGACGGTGGGCGGCCGCGCCGCCGGCCAGGTCAACGTCGTCAACTCCACCACGATCACGGCGCTCTCGCCCTTCGGTCTCACGAGCGAGCAGGCCGGTCTGCCGCAGGACGTCGTAGTCACGAATCCGGACGGCACGCGCATCACCAAGACCGGCGCGTTCCTTTACACGATCCCGCCGCTCAGCGTGTCGACCGTCAGCGCGCAACGCGGCCTGCCGGCCGGCGGCAACGATGTGACGATCAGTGGCGCCGGCTTCAACGCCGCGGTCGTGTCGACGGTGACGTTCGGTGGTACCGCGGCGACGAACATCCGCATCATCAATCCGATCACGATGATCGTCACGGCGCCCGCGCACGCGGCCGGCACGGTCGACGTCGTCGTCACCGTCGGCGGCGCGAGCGCGACGCTGCACAACGGGTACACGTACGGAGATCCGATCCCCAGGAAGCGAGCGGCCGGGCATTAGCGTTACGATGCGCTGCATGAAGAAAATCAGCATTGCAGCGCTCGCTCTTTTGACGACTACGGCAGCGTTCGCCGGGACCGCGAAGACGTTCCGCGCCACGTACACCGCCACCATCAATGGCATCCCCGAGGGGACGAAGGAAGTGACCGTGTGGGTGCCGCTGCCGGCCTCGAAGGGGCCGCAGTCGGTGCGCGACGTGACGATCGACTCGCCCTATAAGTGGACGCGTTACCACGACAACGTCTACGGCAATGAGTACGCGGTCGCCAAGATCGCCAATCCGCCGATGGACCTCAACGTGCCGGTGCGCTTCACGGCGGTGCGGGAGGAGGTCGAGTTCGGCCATCCGTACGACACGAAGGCGACGGCGCGCGACCGCGAGCGCGAGCTCGCTGCGAACAAGCTCGTCACGCTCTCGCCGCGCGTGCGTAAGCTCGCCGATGAGCTGACCGCCGGCAAAACCGGTACGGTCGAGCAGGCCCACGCGATCTACGACTACCTCGTTGCCACGATGAAGTACGACAAGACGATCCCCGGATGGGGAAAGGGCGACACCGAGCGCGCCTGCGACATCAAGGCCGGCAACTGCACGGACTTTCATTCACTCTTCATCTCGCTCGCGCGCGCGAAGGGCATCCCGGCGCGCTTCGTCATCGGCTTCCCGCTGACGGCGAAGGACGGCATGGTGAAGGGCTACCACTGCTGGGCCGAGTTCTACGTCAAGGGCAAGGGCTGGATCCCGGTCGACGCCTCGGAGGCCTCGAAGAGCAGCGACCCGAAGGTGCGCGCGTTCCTCTTCGGCAACCTCGACGCCGACCGCGTGCAGTTCACGATGGGCCGCGACCTGGTGCTGAAGCCGAAGACGTCCGAGCCGCTCAATTACTTCATCTATCCGCACGCCGAGGTGGCCGGGCAGCCGGTCGGCTCGCCGGCGATTGCTCTGCAGTTCGAAGAGGTCAAGAAAACTGCCTCGGTTCTTCCTTAGCGCACTCCTCGTCCTCTGTGCCGGCGCGGCCCGCGCCGGCACCTTCACCACCTGGGAAGCCCTCGAGTTCGCGCATCCCGACGGCAGCGCGCCGCTGTTGATGGACCTGCGCGTCCCCGACGGCAGCGGCCCGTTTCCGGTGATCGTGTTCCTGCACAGCGGCGCCTGGATCAGCGGCGACCGCAGCGGCGGCCCGGCCATC
Organism: Thermoanaerobaculia bacterium; assembly: GCA_035276475.1. GTDB lineage: Bacteria > Acidobacteriota > Thermoanaerobaculia > Gp7-AA8 > Gp7-AA8 > DATDFB01. The sequence goes on from DATELQ010000094.1 coordinate 19,334, forward strand.
CGTGAGGCGCAGCGCGGCTACGCCGTGGCGTCGATCGACTACCGATTGGCGCCGAAGTTCCACTGGCCGGCGCAGATCGAGGACTGCAAGGCCGCGGTGCGCTGGCTGCGCGCGAACGCGGCGCGGTTTCACCTCGACCCGCATCGCATCGGCGTCTTCGGCACCTCCGCGGGCGGACATCTCGCCGCGGTGCTCGGCACCTCGGCAGGCATTGCGGAGCTGGAAGGACTGGAGCTCGGCAACGCGCAGTTCTCCTCCGCCGTGCGCGCGGTCGTCGATCTCTACGGCCCGGTCGACCTGCTGACGATGGACGCGCAGAAGCTGCCGTGCTATCCGGGGCTGTCGGCGAACGACTCGTTCATGCCGCCGTCGCTCCTGATCGGATGTCCGATCCAGTCGTGCCCGGAGAAGACGCTGACGTCGAACCCGATCACGTACGTCGATAAGAGCGATCCCCCGTTCCTGATCCTGCAAGGAAAGCTCGACTGCCTCACGCCGTGGCAGCAGGCGCAGGAGCTCTACGACGCGCTGCAGGGGGCGGGGGTGGCTTCGAGGTTGGTCTACCTGCCGAACGCGGAGCACGCGGATGACGAGTTCAATAGCCCGGAGAATCAGGCGCTGATCGATCAGTTTCTCGACGTGAATCTCAAGGGCGTGCGGCGGCGTGCCGCAACACCCTCCCCGGCAGCGCTCCCGTCATCTTCCCCTCACGCAGCACCGCAGTCCCGTTCACGATGACGGTGGAGATCCCCTCCGAAAAGTGGTGGGGATCCTCGTAGGTCGACACGTCGCGGATCGTGTTCGGATCGAAGATGACGACGTCGGCCCTCATCCCTTCCTTCAACACGCCGCGGTCGCGGAAGCCGGCGCGCGCGGCTGCGAGCGACGTCATCTTCCGCACCGCCTCCTCGAGCGGGAAGAGGTGGATGTCGCGGACGTAGTGCCCGAGGATGCGGGGGAAGGTGCCGTAGGCGCGGGGGTGGGCGCCGACGTCCTTCATCGCCCCCACGACCGCACCGGAGTCCGAGCCGACCGCCACCCACGGCTGCTTCATGGCCAGCTGCAGATCGTCCTCGGATAGCCCGAAGTAGATGGCGATCGGCGACGAGTTGCTGACCTCAAACAGCCGCAGCGCCGCCTCGGCCGGCGTGGTGTTGAGCGCCTTGGCGATGGCGTCGAGCCGCTTCCGCTCGTACTGCAGCCACGGCTGCGGCGCGCGCGGGAGATTGCGGACGAGGATGCCGGAGCCGTCGCCGACGCGGATCTCGCCCGCGAGCTTCGCCCGCGTGGTCGGGTCTTTCAACCGCTCGACGAATTTGAGATAGCCGCCGTCGAGCGCCCACGCGGGGACGACGGACGTGAGGTCGGTCGACGTCGCCGTGTACGGATAGATTTGCGAGGCGACGTCCAAGCCGCCCTTCCGGGTCGCCTCGATCTTGGCGATGACCTCGCTCATGTGGCCGTTCATCGTGCCGCCGACCTTCAAATGGAAGATGTTGACCGGCACATGCGCCTCGCGCCCGATGCGAAAGGCCTCGTCGAGCGCGGCCATGATGTTGCCCGACTCGCTGCGCAGGTGCGTCCAGTACCCCGGCGTGCGCTTCGCCAACGCGATCAGCTCTTCGGTCGTGGCAAAGCGCCCCGGCGGATAGATCAGCGCCGTCGAGAGCCCGACCGCGCCGTCCTTGACCGCGCCGTCGACGATCTCTTGCATGCGCGCCAACTCCGCCGCCGTCGGCGCCCGGTCGGCCGTGCCGAGCACGATCTCCCGCGGATTCGCCGCCCCGATGTAGAACGCAAAGTTGATCGCGGAGTGCTTCGCCTCGACCACGCGCATGAAGTCGCCGAGGGAGCGCCATGTCGCGTCGGGAAAGCCCGGCAGCCGCGTGCGATCGATCTCCGCCGCCATCTTGTCGTCGATCGGCCCCGGCGAATGCCCCTCGCCCGTGACCTCGGTCGTCACTCCCTGCCGCACTTTCCCCTCGAGGTTCGGATCGATCAACACCGAGAACTCGCTGTGCCCGAGGAGGTCGATGAAGCCCGGCGTGACGACCTGGTGCGACGCGTCGATGGTGATCTTCGCGGTGGCGCCGGAGAGGTCGCCGATCTTGGCAATAGCGTCGCCTTTGATCGCGATATCGGCGTGGCGGCGCGGAGAGCCGGTGCCGTCGATGATTTCGCCGTTGAGGATGCGAATGTCGTAGGAGGGGACAGGGGACAGGGAACGGGGGACAGGTGGGGTTCTCGCGGGGGCGCAGGTCAGAGCAAGAATGACTGGCAATAGGCGCATACCGAGGTATCATGCAGCGCCCACGCCTGTCCCGCGCTGCCGTCTCTTCGCGCCCAATCACGCAATGAGCAAAAGCAGTTATCGCGATCTACTCGTGTGGCAAAAGGCCCGCGTTCTGGCCAAAGACATCTACATCCTCACGCGGAGATTTCCGCGCACTGAGACCTTCGGCATCGTGTCCCAGATGCGGCGATCAGCGGTATCGATTGCCTGCAACATTGCGGAGGGCCAGGGCCGCTGGACCCGGCCGGACTACCGTCGTTTCCTGCTAATTGCGCGCGGTTCGACATTTGAGCTCGAAACACAGATCATCATCGCGGCTGACATCGGCTATATTGAAGATCCGGACGCGCTGATCGAGCGAACCAGCGAAATCGCGCGGATGCTGAACGGATTGCTCAAATACCTGAGTAAGGTGCAGCGAAAACCACCTGTCCCCCGTCCCCTGCGCCCCGCGCCCTAATAAACGAAGAACAGTTCGTTTTGACGGACGAAAGCATTCCGCAGCAGCAAGTTGTACGGCCGTTGACTCTTGTACGTCATCAGCACCGACGACTTCACCTGCTGCACGTGCGGGGAGAGCGGGTACGTCGCCCAGGCGAACGAGCGCATCCGCAGGGGGGGCATGAGCGGCCGCCTCGGCGTCGAGACGAGATTGCGGGCGATGCGGCCGCTGTGCACGAGGTACCCGAGGCGCTGGGGGTGGATCTGCAGCTCCTCGATCGCCTCGTCCACGATCTCCGCGGCGGCGGCGTGGTCGGCGTGCTGGTCGAACGGCACCGGGGCGATCACCATCGTCGGGCGCGTCAGCTCCAGCACCTGGCGCATATCGCTCATCAGGCTCCCGAAGCTGTACGGCGCGCCGGGCGTCAGCGCCGTCTCGTATGGCACGGAGCGCTTGCGCGTCCCCTCGGAGCGCACCACGGCGTTCGGATGCTCGACCATCGTCTGCAGGCCGCGGTCGGGATAGCCGAGGACGAAGAACCGATCCGGCGTCACGCCGAGGAGCCGCATCGCCTGCGAGGCCTCGGCGATGCGCGCCTCGCCGACGGAGAGGAAATTCGACGCCGTCGGCTCCATCGTCTTGTGCATCAGCCGCGCGGACATCCGGTTGCAGTCGCCCGCCGTGAGGAACACCACGTACACCTCGGCGCCGTTGGCGATCGAGTCGAGCGCGTACCCACCCGCGCCAATCGCCTCGTCGTCGATGTGCGGCGCCACGATCAGCACGCGCTCGTGCCGCCCCGCAGCGTGCAGCATCGGGTACGCGGCAGTTCGCGGTCGCGCGGGCGCAGGCGTCAGCAGCAGAGTCATGGCGTAGGCGAGATACGTAAACACGGGGGAACCGGGTTGCGATTGTAACTGAGCAGTAATGCCGTTGGCGATCAGGGTTTAGGGTAGATTTGCGGAACCATGACCAAGCTGACGATCAACGGCAAGGCGCACGAAGTCCATTCCGAGCCTGACACGCCGCTCCTCTGGGTGCTGCGCGACGAACTGGAAATGGCCGGAACGAAGTTCGGCTGCGGCCGCGGGTACTGCGGCTCGTGCACGGTGCTCGCGAACGGAGAGCCGATCCGCTCGTGCAGCACGGCGCTCTCGAACGTGGTGGGGAAGAAGATCCTCACCATCGAAGGGCTCTCGCCGAGCGGCACGCATCCCCTGCAGCGCGCCTGGCAGGCGGAGAACGTGCCGCAGTGCGGCTACTGCCAGGCCGGGCAGATCATGTCCGCCGCGGCGCTCCTGATGAAGACCAAGAAGCCGACCGACGCGCAGATCGACGATGCCATGGGCGGCAATCTCTGTCGATGCGGAACCTACCAGCGCATCCGGCGAGCCATTCATCGCGCGGCGGAGGAGGTCTAGCGATGAACATCGTCAAAGTCTCCCGCCGCGACTTCGTCAAGCTCACCTCTGCCGCCTCGGCCGGGCTCGTGCTCGGCCTGCAGCTCCCGCGCAGCGCGCGCGCCGCCGAGGGCGCGCCGTTCCCCCTCGGCACGTTCGTCGAAGTCGGCACCGACGGCATCGTCACCATCTACGTCTCCAAGTCCGACATGGGGCAGGGCGTGCGCACCACGCTGCCGATGATCGTCGCCGAGGAGATGGATGCGGACTGGAAGCACGTGCGCATCCGCCAAGCCGATCTCGACAAAAAGTACGGCCGCATGGGCACCGGCGGCAGCAGCTCCGTGCGCACGATGTGGACGCCGATGCGCCAGGCCGGCGCCGCCGCGCGGGCCATGCTCGTCAGCGCCGCCGCGGCGAAGTGGAGCGTCGACGCGAAAGACATCACCGTCAGCAACGGCGTCGTCGCGCACGGCGCGAAGACGGCCACCTTCGGCGAGCTCGCCGAGGCCGCGGCGAAGGTCGCGGTGCCGAAGGACGTCACGCTCAAGGATCCGGCGAAGTTCACCATCGTCGGGAAGAAAGCGAACCGCCTCGACAACCCCGACCTCGTCGTCGGCAAGGCCCACTACGGCATCGACGTGCGCCTGCCGGGGATGCTCTACGCGACGGTGCTGCGCGCGCCGGTCTTCGGCGCGAAAGTGGCGAGCTTTGACGCCACGAAGGCGAAGGCAGTGCCGGGCGTCAAGCACGTCGTGCAGATCGACGCGCACGGCAACGAGGCGCCGTGGGCGGGCGTCGGCGTCATCGCCACATCGACGTGGGCGGCGATGAAAGGCCGCGACGCGCTCGACGTCAAGTGGGACGCGGCGAAGAAGGACGAGTCGAGCGCGACGCTCAGCGCGGCGATGCACGCCGCGGTTGCGGACGGCGGCAGCGCCAAGCAGGTGCGCAACGACGGCGACGTCGCTGCCGCGCTCTCCGCGGCCGCGAAGAAGCTCGAGGCGACGTACGAAGTGCCGTACCTCGCGCACGCCACGATGGAACCGATGAACGCGACGGCGAGCTACACCGCGGACGGCCTGGAGCTGTGGCTGCCGACGCAGTTCGCCGACTGGAACGCCGGCTCCGCCGGCGGCGCGGTCGGCACGAAGAACGTGAAGGTCCACGTCACCATGCTCGGCGGCGGCTTCGGGCGCCGGGCCTTCCCCGACTTCGCCGTCGAAGCGGCGCTGCTGTCGAAGGCCGCGGGCGCGCCGGTGAAGGTGCAGTGGACGCGCGAAGACGACATGCAGCACGACTTCTACCGCCCCGCCAGCGTCCACCGCGTCGTCGCCGCGCTCGACGCCAACAACAAGATCGCCGCGTGGCACCACCGCATGGCCGGGCCGGCCATCAACTCGTGGATGGGGCAGGGCGACCCGGCGGAGAGCGAGGTCTTCGACAAGGAGCAGCTCCCGCCGATCGCCAACGCCCGCCTCGACTTCGCGAACGTCGACTCCGTCGTGCCGCGCGGCTGGTGGCGCTCGGTCGAGAACACGTTCAACGCCTTCGCCGTGCAGTCGATGATGGACGAGCTCGCGCACGCCGCGGGCAAAGACCCGATCGAGTTCCAGCTTTCGCTGATCCCAGCCGGGCACAAGGTCGAGGAGAAGGGCGTCGTCACGTACGACGCCGACCGCCTGCGCCGCGTCATCGAGCTGGCCCGCGACAAGTCTGGTTGGGGCAAGCCGCTGCCGGCGGGCCGCGCGCGCGGCTTCGCGGCGTGGTTCGCGTTCCACTCGTACGTCGCCGAGATCGCGGAGGTGTCGGTCGACAAGAACGGCGCGCCGCGCGTGCACCGCGTCGTCACCGCCATCGACTGCGGCATCCCGGTCAATCCCGACGGCATCGCCGCGCAGGTCGAAGGGGCGATCGTCTACGGCCTCACCGCCGCGCTACAGGGGGCGATCACGATCGACGGCGGCGCCGTGCAGCAGTCGAACTTCCACGACTACCCGCTGCTGACGATCGATCAGATGCCGGTCGTGGAAACGCACATCGTCCCGAGCACCGCCCCGCCGACCGGCACGGGCGAGCCGGGGACGCCGCCGATCGCGCCGGCGGTGACGAATGCGATGTTTGTGCTGACGGGGAAACGCGTGCGAAAGTTGCCTATCATTACGTAATGCACGAGATCGACAAAACCCTGGCCGCGGTGCGCCGCGTCGCTGACGACGGCAAGCGCGGCATCCTCGTCACGATCGTCGGCACGCGCGGCTCGACGTACCGCCGCGCCGGCGCGCGCGCGGTGATCAGCGAGCTCGGGGAGTCGTTCGGGACGCTGAGCGGCGGCTGCCTGGAGCGCGACCTCGCGGAGCGTGCGCGCGGGTGGCTCGGCGATCCGACGCCGCGCCTCTTCACCTACGACACGACGAAGACGACGGACGTGGTCTTCGGCCTCGGCCTCGGATGCCGCGGCGTGATCGACGTGCTGATCGAGCCGTTCGACGCGGCCAACCTGCCGCGCCTGGCGCGCGAGTTCCGCTGGAACGGCCGCGAGCCGGTGGTGTGGACGACGACGCTCGACGGGCGCGAGCTGCTCGTGGAGGCGATCCGCCCCGAGCGCGCCATCGCGATTTTCGGCGGCGGCGCCGATGTGGAGCCGGTGGCGCGCATGGCCGAGCAGCTCGGCTGGCGCGCCGCGGTGATCTCGCCGAAGGACATGCATCCCGAGTCGGTGAAGGAGAAGGTGGACCTCGGCGCGTTCGACGCGGCGGTGGTGATGACGCATCACTTCCTGCACGATCTGGCGCTCCTCTCGGCGATCCTCCCGAGCGCGATTCCGTATGTCGGCCTGCTTGGCCCGAAGTCGCGCGGCGACGAATTGCTCGCGCAACTCGGCGCGACGCGCTCCGACCGCATTCATTCGCCGATCGGCCTCGACCTCGGCGGCGAGACCCCCGAGGAGATCGCGCTGGCGATCGTCGCGGAGATCCAGGCCGTGCTGAACCAGCGCGACGGCAAGCCGCTGCGCGCCCTCGACGGCCCGATCCACGAGACCATTCAGGTTTGTCCGTAACGATCATCATTCTCGCCGCCGGTGCGTCGAAGCGCCTCGGCCATCCGAAGCAGCTCGTCGTCGTCGACGGCGAGACGTTGCTCGCGCGCGCGTATCGAATCGCGAGCGCGGTCGCTCCGACGATCGTCGTGACGCGCCGCGAGTTCGCCTTCGGCGACACGATCGTCAACGAGCACGCCGAGGAGGGGATGGCATCATCGATCCGCCTCGGCGTAGCGGCATGCGACGGCGATGTGCTGCTGATGACGTGCGATCAGCCGCACGTGACCTCTTCTCACTTGCGCGCGCTCATCGAGGCGGGCGCGCCGATTGCGGCAACGGCGTACGCAGGAATCGCCGGCGTGCCGGCGTTCTTCGCGAAGGAGCTCCGCGATGAGCTGCTCGCCCTGCGCGGCGACGTCGGCGCGCGCAGCGTGATCGAGCGGCACCGCGACGTCGTCGTGGCGATTCCGCTGCCGGAGGCGGAGCTGGATGTGGACTAAAACGAGTACCGCAGCTCCAGCGTCACCGTGTGCCCGTCCGTATTCGCACTGAACCCCGACTCCGCCGCCGCCACCCGGTCCCCCGTCACCTGCACGAACTCCGCGCCGAGACGCACGTGGTCGTTCACGTCGTGCAGCCAGGCGAAGAGCCAGGAGCGGCCGTGCTCCGTGTTCGTCTCGGCGGGCGCGTGGTCGCGGTCCGTCGTCGAGAAGCCGTCGTAGCGCGCGGAGAAGCGCTCGTGGGCGACCTTGTGCGAGAGCAGCACGTACCAGGCGTCAAAGTCCGCGTCGACGAAGATCGGCGGCGCGCCCATGCCCGTCTTTCCGCGCATGTACTCCGCCAACACGGTCGTCGGCGACGTCGTCCCCACCTGCGCCGACAGCACGTCGAAGCGGGTCTGCCAGGCGTACTCGTCGCGGTACTCCTTGCGGTCGCCGCGGTTGTCGAAGTGCGTCAGCTGCACCATCGCCCGCTCCGGCAACTGCATGCGCAGCCGTCCGGCGTAGCCGTTGCGCCCGTCGAGATCCTTCTCGAACGGCACCGTGCCGTCCGAGCGCTGATCGGCAAAGCCGGTCTTGAGCGACGTGAGCGGCGGCAGCGGCAGCACCTCGTTGTAGACGGTGAGTCGATTGCCGACCGTCCAGCCGCGCCACGCCAGGAGCGCGCCGGCGGTGTCGTTGTCGCGGAACGCCGTCGCGCCCGCGGTCACGTAGAAATTCGGCTTCCACTGCAGGTCGACGCCGACGGGGCGCACCTCCTCGCCGATCCACGTGTTGAGCGCCGAGAACGAGATCGTGTACGGCGACGACCAGAGCGGCCCTACGTTCTCGCGCGACGTGCCGAGGAAGAACTGGCCGGCGCGGAGCTGCAGATGCTCGTTGTGCAATTCGACGTAGGCGTCGACCAGGCCGCTGCGCTCGCCCGCGTAGCGCGACGGCTCGCGGCGCGCCAGCCCCGAGGCGTGCACGGTGAGCCACGACGTCGGATTCCAGTCGACGCCGACGTTCGCCGTGGCCAGGAACTCGTTGCGGTCGCCGCCGGCCTCGAGGCGGCCGAAATCACGCTCCAGCCACGACGGCGGCCCGCTCGCGTTCACGCCCCGCGCGCTCACGATGCCGCTCACGTTGAACGTCTGCTGCGCCTGCGCGGCGGCCGCGCACGCGAACGCGATCAAAGCGATGTACGTGGATCTCGCCAAAGTCCGACCTGCTTTCGCCCGTAGTCGATGGCTACGAGAAATTTCGATAGGAGCCGATTTCCTACCCGCGCCTGCGTGACGTCGGCGAACAACACGTCGACGTTCCCAAAGTCCGTGGCGCCGACGATGACGTGGGCCGCGCGCCGCCCCGCCGGCGCGTTGCCGCGCGGGAGCACCAGCGTGTCGGGCGAGGCCGTGTCGACGGCGGCGGCGACCGTGTGCCCGTCGACGCTCACATTGATCATCGGCTCCGCGGCGAAGTGGAACACCGTCATCTGCGCGCGCTCCACGCCGAGGCGGCTGAACGTCACGATGCCGATGCGGTAGTCGATCGCGATCGAGTTGCGGCCCCACACGTCCGCGCCGACGATCGCGTCGCCGACGCCGTGCAGGTCCGCCACGACCGGCGTGAACTGCAGCGCCTCGCGCTGGTTGAGCCGCAGCGCGTGCGGCGAGCTCGGGGGGAGCGCAGGCGCGTAACCCGCATCGAGCAGCGTGCGCTGCTCGGCCGTGCCGAGGAGAAAAACGCCGGGGCGGCCGTCGATCGTCACCGACGACAGCACCACCAGATTTTTCCGGAGCGTGAACGCCACGTTCACTTCCTGGCCGACCGGCTCGTCCTTCCACGGAACGTGCAGCGAGCAGGCTGCGAGGAGCAACGTTGCGGCCAACAGGTTTTTCGAGTACATACCGCCGCTGCTGCAACTAGGAGGCCTCAAAGAAATGCCCACCCTCAGTGAATTCAAGAATGAGCCGCTGACGGACTTTAGCAAACCCGAGAACAAAGCGGCCATGGAAGCGGCGCTGCAAAAAGTGCGCGCCGAGTTCGGCACCGAGTATCCGATCGTCATCGGCGGCGAGCGCATCACGGGACTGAAAACATTCGAGTCGATCAATCCCGCCCACAAGGACCAACTCCTCGGACGCTTCCAGCGCGGCTCGCGCACGCACGTCGAGCAGGCCATCGAGGCGGCGTGGACGCGGTTCGAGTCGTGGAAGCGCGCGCCCGTCGAGGAGCGCGCCGGCCTCCTGGTCAAGGCTGCGGCGCTGATGCGCGAGCGGAAGCACGAGTTCTCCGCGACGATGATCTACGAGGTCGGCAAGACCTGGCCCGAGGCCGACGCCGACACCGCCGAGGCCATCGACTTCCTCGAGTTCTACGCGCGCGAGGCCTACCGCTACGCTGGCGAGCAGCCGATCACGAAGATTCCAGGCGAGGAGAACGAGCTGGTCTACATCCCGTTGGGCGTCGGCGCCGTGATCCCGCCGTGGAACTTCCCGCTGGCGATCATGGCCGGCATGACCTCGGCCGGCGCGGTGACGGGCAACTGCATCGTGCTCAAGCCGTCGTCCGACTCGCCGTGGATCGCCTGGCGCTTCTTTGCGCTGCTGGAAGAGGCGGGGATGCCGCCCGGCGTCGTCAACTTCGTGAGCGGCGGCGGCGGCGAGGTCGGCGACCCGCTGATCACGCATCCGCGCATCCGCTTCATCTCGTTCACCGGATCGAAGGAAGTCGGCCTGCACATCAACGAGAGCGCGGCCAAGCCGCAGAAAGGCCAGCTCTGGATCAAGCGCGTGGTCGCGGAGATGGGCGGCAAGGACGCGATCATCGTCGACCGCGACACGAAGGATCTCGACGACGCCGCGGCCGCCGTCGTGGCCTCGGCGTTCGGATTCCAGGGGCAGAAGTGCTCGGCGTGCTCGCGCCTGATCGTCGACGAGGCAATCTTCGACCAGCTCGTGCCGAAGGTGGTGGAGAAGACGAAGGCGCTGCGCATCGGCCCGCCCGAGAGCGGCGACTCGCAGATCGGCCCCGTCGTCAACGAGTCGGCGATGAAGAAGATCAAGGAGTACATCGACAAGGGGTCGTCGGAGGGGCAGCTCCTCGCCGGCGGCAACGTGCGCGCGGACGAAGGGTTCTTCATCGAGCCGACGGTGATCGGGCCGGTGGCCGAGGACTCGACGATCGCGCAGGAGGAGATCTTCGGCCCGGTGCTGGCGGTGATCAAAGCGAAGGACTTCGACGACGCGCTGCGCATCGCCAACGACACGGAGTTCGGCCTGACCGGCGCGGTGTTCACCGACGACGAGGAGAAGATCCGCCGCGCCCAGGAGGAGTTCTTCGTCGGCAATCTCTACGTGAACCGCAAGTGCACCGGCGCGCTCGTCGGCGTGCACCCGTTCGGCGGCTTCAACATGTCGGGCACGGACTCGAAGGCTGGCGGCCGCGACTACCTCGGCCTGTTCCTGCAGGCGAAGGCGATCGCGCGGAAGCAGAAGCCGGGACAGACGATGCGCGAAGGGGTGGGGGAGTAGGCCGCCGGCCTTGCAGCAGTGCGACACACCCCGCGTGCACGTGCGCCAAGGCCGTGTAGCACTGCACCACGCCCGGGATGTCCGTGCGCCAAGGCCGTGTAGCAATGCTACACACCCGGGATGTCCGTGCGCCAAGGCCGTGTAGCAATGCTACACACCCGGGATGTCCGTGCGCCAAGGCCGTGTAGCATTGCTACACACCGGGATGTCCGTGCGCCAAGGCCGTGTAGCACTGCTACACGCCCGGGATGTCCGTGCGCCAAGGCCGTGTAGCACTGCTACACGGCCGTGTAGCAATGCACCACGCCCCGCGTGCACGTGCTCCGAGGCGCGCGATCATTGCTCCGCACCGGGCGTGGCGTTAACCCGGACGGCGCGACGCGCGTAATCACGGCGTGGTCTCCTCCGTCGTCTCCGCCACGCCGCGCGCCATCCTCCGCTACCTCGAGCTGCGCGGTGCGCCGCGGCCGGCGCTGCCGTGCGCGGAGCGGTACGCCTTCGACGACGTCGTGCGGCTCTGGCTCGCGGCCGAGGCGCTGACGGGCGACCGCTGCCTCGGCGTGCGCGTCGCCGCGCTCGTGCCGTTCGGCGGTTTCGGCGTGCCCGAGCATCTGATGGTCACGAGCGCGACGCTCGGCGCCGCGCTGCGCGCGCTCCTCCGCTTCTACGGGCTCGTGAACGGCGCGCAGCAGCTCGAGCTCCACGTCAACGGGCGCGCGGCGCGCCTCATTGTGTTCCGCAGCGACGGCTCGCCGACGCTGCCGAGCTACGCCGACTTCGTGCTCGCCTCGGTCGCCAACCGCATGGAGCTCGCCCTCGGCGGCCACACCTTCGCGCGCGAGATCGGTGATGGAGCCATGCGCTTCGACAGCGAGATCCTCCGCATCCCGTTGCCGGGAGCGGACGAGGAGCTCTGCCGCACGATGGCGACGATGGCCGAGGGCCGCCTCGCGACGCAGCCCGACATCCGCGACGCCGTGCGCGAGCTCCTCGGGTGCGGAGTCTCCGAGGGGGGCGCGGTCGCTGCGAAGCTCGGGCTCAGCCGCCGCACCCTGCAGCGGCGCCTCATCGAGCACGGCACCACGCTGCGCGAGCTCGTCGACGCCGCGCGCCGCGATGAGGCCCTGCGCCTCGTCGCCGCGGGCCGCGAGCTCAAAGCCGTTGCCGGCGCGGTCGGCTTCGCCGAGGTGCGGTCGTTCCATCGGGCCTTTCGCCGCTGGACGCGGCAGACCCCCGCGGAGTGGCGCCGCGTGGCGCGCGGAGCCACAACTATGGCGCGCGCGGACTGACGCGGCGTCGCGGCGCGGCGCGACATTGCCATCATGCGCATACTCCTCTCCCTGCTTCTTTTCGCCGCCACCGCGCGCGCCGACGTCGTCGAATTTCGCAACGGGCGCTGGTTCGACGGGCGGCGCTTCGTCGCGCGGACCATGCTCTCCGTCGATGGCGTCCTCGCGCGCACCACCACGCGGCCCGTCGACCGCGTCATCTCGCTCGACGGCAAGTTCGTCATCTCTCCGCTCGCCGAAGGGCACAACCACTGGCTGGAGCCGCAGAGCATCGCCGAGTACAACCGCCGCTACCTCGCCGACGGCGTCTTCTACGCCATGGACCAGGCCAACATGCCGATCATCGCCGACCGCGTGCGCGCCGCCACGAACAAAGCCGACACCGTCGACTACGCCGTGGCCATGTTCGGCTTTACGGGGCCGGGCGGGCATCCGCTCGAGGTCGTCCGGCAGTTCGTGGACATGGGCGTGCTGCCGGCGGCGTGGAAGGACGATCCCGACCGCCACGCCGTCTTCGTCGTCCGCAGCGAGAAGGACATCGACGAGCGCTGGCCGCTGCTGCGCGCGTCGCACACCGACTTCGTCAAAGTCTTTCTGCTGTACTCCGGCGCGCCGCTGGCGGGCTTCGACCGCGGCATCGACCCGGCGCTCGTGCCGGCCATCGTCAAACGCGCGCACCGCGACGGCCTGCGCGTCTCGGCGCACTCCTATGACGCAAACGACTTTCGCGTGGCCGTGCGCGCCGGCGTCGACATCGTTGCGCACTTCCCCGGGACCGGCGCCGGCGAGCATCCCGACCAGCTGGCGCGCTATCGCATCACCGACGCCGACGCGCGCCTGGCCGCGCGCAAGGGCGTCACCGTCATCACCACGCTCGGCTGGCTCAACGAAGTGCCCGAGCTCGAGCCGCGCATCGAGCGCGACGTCATCATCCCGAACCTGAAGCTCTTGCTGCGGCACCACGTGCGCATCGCCATCGGCAGCGACCAATTCCGCCAGACGCCGCTGCCGGAGCTCTTCATCCTGGCCCGGCTCGGCATCGTGTCGAACGCGGAGATTCTGCGCATGGCCACGATGGTCACGCCGCGGCTCATCTTTCCACAGCGCAAGATCGGATCCTTGAGCGCCGGGAGCGAAGCGAGCTTTCTCGTGTTGGCCGACGATCCGACGCAGAACCTCGGCGCGGTGCGGGAGATTTTGTTGCGGGTGAAGAAGGGGAGGATCGTGCCGTGACGACCCTCCCTCAGGAAACTAGTCCAACTTGAAGTTGACGGTCAGATTGAAAATGACGTCCACCGGCTCACCGTTCATCGTGCCGGGCTTGAACTTCCACTGCTTCACTGCTTCGACGGCGCTCTCGCTCATTCCCATCGGCAGGCCCTTGATCACCTTCACCTGCTCGACGTCGCCGTTCTTGTTGATGATCGCCTCGACGATGACCAGGCCGGCGATGCGGGCCTTGCGGGCCATGTCGGGGTACTGCGGATCGGTGCGGTGCTGAACGACCGGCGCCTTCACGTCGCCGCCGACGCGCAGCGGTCCTTCCGGTTTCGGCGGCTCCGGCGGCGGTGGCGGTGCCGGCGCGGCCTCGGTTCCGGTTCCGCCGACCTGGCCGCCCGGCACGCCGCCGACCTGACCGCCGAGCGTTCCGCCCAAGACGCCGCCGACCTGGCCTCCGACTACGCCCCCTTCCACGCCTCCGGCCACGCCACCCGGCACTCCGCCGGCCACGCCGCCCGGCTCACCGGCCGGTTGATCGTTGCTCGTCGATGCCGGCGCTGTGTCGGTCGTCGCGACCGGCTGCACCTTCGGTAACTCCTGCGGGATGACCTTCGGTTGCACGAAGGTCGTCTTCGGCACGATTGTCGGCTTCACCACCGGCGTCGATTTCGGCGCTGAACTGGCCGCGGGTGGCGGCGGGGGTGGTGGCGGCGGCGGTGCCGCCGCGCGGGTCGTGACGAATGCGCGAATCGCCCGGTCTTCGGCCGCGACCTTGTGCGTCGTCATGGCCCCCATGGCAACGATGAGCGCGATGATCGCGCCGTGCACACCGAGGGAGGCGACCGAGCTTTTCCAGCGCTTCCCCTTACCGTTGCGGAGCTTGGACGACTCGATGAGGTTGCTCTGCAGATCCATCCGTTCCTCCTGCGTACGCAGTGGTTATTAGCAATACCTTGACCAGGAATTTGCAGCTTTAGAATCAGACGCTTACAATGCATTCGTGCGTGCGCGGCTGTTGCTCGTGTTTCTGTTATTGATGGGCTGCTCGACGACGTCGTCAGAGACCGTCCGGGTCGCCGACAACCAGCTCTTCCGTGGCAGTACCGCTCTCACGCCGCGCTTCGCCGCGATCGACTCGTTCGACGTCTCGCGTGACCGCCGCGAGGTCGTTTTCTCCGCGAAGCGGACGACGAACTTCGACGTCGGCCTCATCTCGCTCGACGGCAGCGAGATCCACTGGGTCCCCGAGGATCCGCGTGACGAGACGGGGGTGCAGTGGGCGCCGCGCGGCAACAAAGTGAGCTACATCGTGCACGCAGTGGGTGGCGATATCGTGCGCACGGTGCACATCCCGACCTCGATGCAGCTCACGGTCGACTTCCCCTACGCCTCGGTGCGCTCGCTGCGCTGGGCGCCGGACGGCGATCGCTACTTCGTCGTCGTCACGAGCCCCGACGCCTCGGAGCGCACGGAGTCGATGCGCTACGGCGGCGAGGAGCACCGCGTCGAGGGCCCGCCGAAGACGAAGCTCGACGTCGCGATCGAGCCGCTCGCCGGCGGCATCGTCCTCCGCCCCTCGACGCTCCGCTACGGCGAGAAGCTCCCGCTCGTCGTCTGGATCACGCCGCACCTCTACGCCTGGAGCGACGCGCGCGGCGCGCTCCTGCAGCGCGATCGCGTGGCCTGCGTGATCGTCGACAAACAGCCGGACGACGCCTTCTGGCAAGCCGTGCGCGCGCTGCCGTGGATCGACGCTTCAAAGCCTTTAGTACAATCCGCCCCGGAATGACCGCCGACGACACAGAGAAAAAGTCGACGCTTCGGGAGTACTACGAGGCGCTCCTCATCGCCATCATCTTCGTCAACTTCGCCCGCATCTTCGTCTTCCAGGCCTTCAAGATCCCGACCGGGTCGATGGAAGACAACCTCAAGGTCGGCGACCACATCATCGTCAACAAGTTCATCTACGGCCCGGTGCCGACGCCGTGGCTGAAGGTCTTTCCACTGCGCGACATCAAGCGCGGCGACATCATCGTCTTCCGCTATCCGGAGCACCCCGAGACCGACTACGTGAAGCGCGTGGTCGGCCTGCCGGGCGACACGCTGACGGTCCGCGACAAGAAGGTCTACATCAACGGGAAGCTCCTCCCCGAGCCGTACACGCTCTTCGAAGACCCGATGGTCTACCCGCAGCAGCCGGCGCTGCCGGAGCCGTTCCGCTCGCGCGACCAGTTCGGGCCGTACATGGTGCCGGACGGCCGCTACTTCGCCATGGGCGACAACCGCGACCGCTCCAGCGACTCGCGCTACTGGGGGACGGTGCCGCGCTCGATGATCAAGGGGCGCGCGTTCATGGTGTACTGGTCGTGGAAACGGACGCCGCCGCAGAACCCCGACGCCGGCACGGCCTCGAACGTCAAGGCGCTCCTCGACGTCGTCCTGCACTTCTTCCCCGGCACGCGGTGGGAGCGGACGTTCTTCATCGTCGATAGCCGGTATCACTTCACGCCCGAGCGCACCGCGCCCGACAACGAGCTCGCGCCATGACCAACGAGGCGGACGCACCGGCCACTCTCGAGCAGCAGCCGGCTGCGGAAGCCGCCGACGCAGTCGTCGTCGATCGCAACGCGCACACGATCTCGCGCCGGCGGATTCCGGAGAACGTGCTGAAGGTGCTGTACCGCCTGCACCGCAGCGGCTACCGCGCTTATCTCTGCGGCGGCAGCGTGCGCGACTTGCTCACGAACCGCACGCCGAAGGATTTCGACGTGGCCACGGACGCGCATCCGATGGAGATCCGGCGCCTCTTTCGCAACAGCCGGATCATCGGGCGGCGCTTCCGCCTGGTGCACATCATTTTTCAGGACATGATCGTGGAGGTGTCGACGTTCCGCCGCGAGCCGGAGCGCGCGCCCGACGACAACGTCGATCTCTTGATCACGGACGACAACACGTTCGGCTCGCCGCTACAGGACGCGCGGCGCCGCGACTTCACGATCAACGCGCTCTTCTACAACATCGCTGACTTCTCGGTGATCGACTACGTCGGCGGCCTCACGGACGTGGAGGAGAAGCGCGTCCGCGTGATCGGCGATCCGGACGTGCGCTTCCGCGAGGACCCAGTCCGGATGATGCGCGCGATCGAGTTCGCCTCCCGCCTCGGGTTCGAGATCGACGCAGCGACGTACGAGGCGATTCTGCGCCACCGCAACGAGATCCTGAAGGCGTCGCCGCCGCGCGTGTCGGAGGAGATTCTGGAGCTGCTCCGCCGCGGCTGGGCGCGCGGGGCGTTCCGGCTGATGGTGGACATCGGGCTGCTCGAGCCGCTCCTCCCCGAGGTGTACCGGACGATCGTGGACGACCGCGCGCCGTACTTTTGGAAGATGCTCGAGGTGCTCGACCGGACGGTGCAGGCGGGGCGGAAGATCTCGGACGCGGTGCTGCTCTCGGTGCTGCTCCTGCCGTGGATCACGGAGGAGCTGGAGTCGGAGGAGGGGCGACGACCGGCCATGCGCATCGGCGAGGTGATCGTGTTCATCCGCGAGCTGATCCAGCCGCTGGTGACGCGGATGGCGTTGTCGGCGGGGACGCGCCACCAGATCGAGCAGACGCTGGAGACGATGTGGCGATTGCTGGAGCCGCCCACCGACAAGCGCGCCTCGTTCCGCTTCGTCTTCCGCGAGCCGTTCAACGACGCGCTGGCGCTGCTGGAGCTGTACGCGCTGTCGTCCGGACGGAACGTCGACGTCTTCCGGCAGTGGCAGTCGTTCGCGACGCGCGCCAAGCGCAGCGCGGAGGATGCCGCGCCGCCGCCGCGAAGGCGGCGGCGACGGCGCGGCTGAAACTACTTTCGCATCGCGCTCCTGATGTACTCCCACACCTTCGCGTCGAAGCCGAACCGCTCTGCGGCGCCGGGCTCGCTCTGGTACATCGTGGCCACCGACTTCTCGATGCCGGCGTCACCGCCGCTGAACTCATTCACCAGGGCCATCCAGCGCTGCGCCAGCGCCTGCACCCGCGGCGAGTGCACGTCCGTGCCGCGCTGCATCTCCTGGCGCACCTCTTCGATCAGGCGCGGCCACTCCTGCTGCACCTCCTCGATCCGCTCCGCGCCGATGGTCTCGCCGCGCTTGCGGAGCGTCTCCAACTGCTCCTCGGTCATGTACTTTTCGAACATCGTCATCTCCTCGATCGTTTTGAAAAATTCGTCGACCGAGACCTCCTCCTCCGCGCGCAGCCACAGCGCCATCCGCTCCAGGCGCGACATGAGGAGCCGCTCCCGTTCGATCTGCTCGCGCAACCGCGCCATGTGCAGCTCGATGAGCCGCGGCAGCGACGCTTGGGCGAGCGCGGCCCCGATCTCCTCGAGCGCGAAGCCGAGCTGCCGCAGCATCACGATCTGCTGCAGGCGCACCACGTCGTCGCGGTCGTAGAGCCGGTGCCCCGACGCCGTGCGGTGCGACGGAGTCAAAAGCCCGATCTGGTCGTAGTGGTGAAGCGTCCGAACGGAAATGCCGGTACGCTTCGCAAGCTGGCCAACTTTCCACATGCAGGCAACTTACAACCTGACGTTGCGTGAGGATCAAGAGGTATTCTGAAAAAATCGTGGAGCTCCCGATTTACCTCGACCACCACGCCACCACGCCGTGCGATCCGCGCGTCGTGGAGACCATGCTCCCGTTCTTCTCCGAGCAGTTCGGCAACCCCGCCTCGCTCACCCACGAGCACGGCCGCCGCGCCGCCAACGCCGTCGAGGACGCGCGCATCGCCGTGGCGCGCTTCTTCGCAGTCCAGCCGAACGAGATCGTCTTCACGGCCGGCGCCACCGAGTCGAACAACATCGCCCTCCATTTAGTGAAGGACGGCGACCACGTCGTCACGTCGCCAACCGAGCACAGCTCCGTCTTCCGCCCCGCACAGAAACGCGACGCGACGTTCGTTCCCGTCGACCAGGAGGGCCGCGTCGATCCCGACGACGTCCGCAACGCTTTGAAGCCGAACACGCGCCTCGTCTCCATCGAGGCGGCGAACGGCGAGATCGGCACGCTGCAGCGCATCGACGCGATCGGTGCCGTCTGCCGCGAGCGCGGCGTCCTCTTTCACTCCGACGTCACCCAGGCCGCGGGCAAGGTGGCGCTCGACCTCGCGAACGTCGACCTGGCGTCGTTCTCCGGCCACAAGCTCTACGGACCAAAAGGCATCGGCGGCCTCTTCGTCCGCCGCGGCGTGTGCATCGATCCGCTCATCGCCGGCGGCGGGCAGGAGAGGGGCCTCCGCTCCGGCACCGTCAACGTGCCCGGCGTCGTCGGCCTCGGCGCCGCGTTCCAGCTGCGCGCGAGCGAGATGGACGGCGAGGCCGCGCGCCTCGCGAAGTTGCGCGACGATCTGCGCGCGCGCATCGAGGAGGAGATCGACGGCGCTTCCGTGAACGGACCGCGGGCGTTAAGATTGCCCGGAAATCTGAACGTCAGTTTCGAACGCGTCGAAGCCGATTCGCTGATGATTGCCATGCGTCGTTTCTCGCTCTCCTCGGGGTCTGCGTGTGCGTCGGGCGAGCGCGCTCCGTCGCGGGTGCTGACGGCCATCGGAGTCCCCGAGGCGCTGGCGATCGGCTCGGTTCGCATCGGCCTCGGGAAGTCCAACACCGCGGAACAACTATCGATGTTCGTCGACGACCTCAAACGCTCGATCCGCAAACTGCGCGAGATCTCCGCCGCCTGATGAGCGAACAGGGACGCATCCTTCTCGTCGATCACTCCCGCGGGGCCATGCTCTTCCAGGAGACCATCCTCCGCCGCCGCGGCACGATCGTCATGACGGCGCTTGCCGGCAGCGAAGGGCTGACGAAGGCGCGCGCCGAGCGGCCGCACCTCATCATCTTCGGCTTCGATCTCTTCGACATGACTGCGCCGGAGTTCTGCCGCGCCGTCCGCGAAGACGAGCTGACGCGCGGCGTGTCGCTGCTCCTCGTCTGCGAGCGCGAGAACGCCCAGCACGGCGACCTTTGCCTCGCGGCCGGCTGCAACGACATCATCTTCCGTCCGCTGCAGAAGCACGAGCTCGACGACAAGGTGGCGCGCCTGACGACGATCCCATCGCGGCGCCAGCTCCGCACGATCACGAAGATCGAAGTGTCGATGGAGAAGAACGGCCGCTTCATCTTGGGCCGCAGCGTGAACATCTCCGCGAACGGGATGCTGCTCGAGGTCGACCGCGTGCTGCCGGGCGAGGGGCACATCCGCCTCCACTTCTTCCTTCCCGGCGACGCCCGGCCGCTGCAGCTCGAGGCGGAGATCCTCCGCGCCGAGTTCTCCGGCGCGATGGCGAAGTACGGCGTCCGCTTCCTCGGCACGAACGACACCGACCGGGAACGGATCGAGCAATTCGTTCACCGGCTGCGCGCGCGCGAACTGCTATGAGGCTAAGGGACCTGAATCAGGCGATCGAAGCGACGAAAGAGGAGGACTTCCTCCGGGCCCTGACGCTCTTCGTCGACGTCTACGGCGGCGACGACGCGCCGACGCAGCTCAACAGCAAGTCCGCGAAGGGCCTGTCGTACTTCGGCCTCTGCATCGCCCTGGTGCAGAAGAAGTACAAGACGGCCATCGACCTCTGCAAACGCGCCCTGGAGCTGGAGTTCTACAACGGCGACCACTACATCAATCTGATGAAGGTGTACGTCGCCGCCGGGAACCGGAAGAAGGCGCTGGAGACGGTGGAGTCGGGGCTGAAGCTTCACCCGGAGGATGAGGCGCTGCTGGACGCGCGGCGGTCACTGGGTGTGCGGGCGCGGCCGGCGGTGCCGTTTTTGGGGCGGACGAATCCGATTAATGTGAGTTTGGGGCGGGCGCGGCATGCGAAGAAGAAGGGTGCTTAGGTTCTTAGGTTCTTGGTTCTTAGGTTCTTAGGTTTGGGTTTCAGCGATCGGAGCCAGCAGTTTAGGAGTCGGCCGACTTCCGCGGCGGCTTCGGTTAGAGCGTTGCCCTGCGCTTCATCGATGAAGTCCTGACGGCGCGCGATCTCGATCTGCGTCTGCAGTTCCAGCACGGATCCGCGGGCGTATCTGGCGAACTGGCGTTGCTCCTTCTGCGTCCACCGGCCGCAACCCTCGGCGATGTTGCAGGGAATCGAGATCGCTGCCCGACGCATTTGAGCGCTCAGCACGTACAACTCCTCACGCGGAAACTGGCGCACCGTCCGATAGACTGCGTCAACCAAATCCATGGCGTCTCGCCAGACGCGCATTTCGCGATATGAGCTCATATTTTTCCGAGGCGCGAAGGAAGGCCACGGGAACAGGTGGGCAAAAGCAGTGTACCTCGGAAAACCTAAGAACCTAAGAACCTAAGAACTAAGAACCCATGACGACAACCAACGAAATCAGAGACCAGTTCCTCAAATACTTCGAGACGCAAAAACACCGCCGCGTCCCCTCCTCCTCCCTCGTCCCCGCCGGCGACCCCACGCTCCTCTTCACCAACGCCGGCATGAACCAGTTCAAGGACTGCTTTCTCGGGCGCGAGCAGCGCGACTACGTGCGCGCCACTACCTCGCAAAAGTGCGTGCGGGCGGGGGGGAAGCACAACGATCTCGAGAACGTCGGGCGGACGGCGCGGCACCTCACCTTCTTTGAGATGCTCGGCAACTTCTCCTTCGGCGACTACTTCAAAGAGGGCGCGATCGAGTTTGCGTGGGATCTGATCGTCAACGTTTGCGGGCTCGACCCGGAGCGGCTCTGGTTCACCGTCTTTGAAGGCGAGGGGAACGTCTCTGCGGACGAAGAAGCGGAGCGGCTCTGGATCAAAGTCGGGGCGCGGCCGGAGCGGGTGCTGCGCTTTGGCAAGAAGGACAACTTCTGGCAGATGGGGGACACCGGTCCGTGCGGCCCGTGCTCCGAGATCCACTACTTCCGCGGCGAGGACATGTCGCAGAACGTCGCTGCGCTCGTCAACGGCGAGGGCGACGACACGATGGAGATCTGGAACCTCGTCTTCATGCAGTACGACCGCGCTGCGGACGGCACGCTCACGCCGCTGCCCGCGCCATCAGTCGATACCGGCATGGGACTCGAGCGCCTGAGCAGCGTGCTGCAGAAAGTCTCCACCGTTTACGACATCGACTCCTTCCAGACCGTAATGAAGGCGATCGCGAAGAACGCCGGCCGCGAGTACGGCGGCGACATGGACGACGAGCTCGACACCGCCATGCGCGTCCTCTGCGATCACGCGCGCTCGTCTACGTTCCTCATCGCCGACGGCGTCATCCCCTCGAACGAAGGGCGCGGCTACGTCCTGCGGCGCATCATCCGGCGCGGCATCCGCTTCGGGCGGAAGCTGCCGAAGGCCGTCGTGTTGTCGAGCCTCGTCGACGCCGTCATCGAGTCGATGGGCAGCGCGTACTCCGAGCTCGCGGAACGGCGCGAAGCGATCCTGCGCACGCTCGAGTCCGAGGAAGAGCGCTTCTCGCGCACCCTCAGCTCCGGCATGGAGCGCGTCGGCGCCGCGCTCGACGACGTCCGCGCCCGCGGCGAGCGCACCCTCGGCGGCGCTGAGGTCTTCCGGCTCTACGACACCTACGGTATCCCCATCGACCTCATCGCCGAGATGGCGGAGGAGGAGGGCGTCACCCTCGACCGCGAAGGCTTCGAGGTCATGATGGCCGACGCGCGGGCGAAGGCGAAGGCGTCGTCGAAGTTCCAGGCCAGCGCCGTTGCCGACATCGACTTCGAGGAAAACCAGTTCGTCGGTTACGACAGCTACGTCGACGTCCCGTGCGAGGTGAAGACGCTCGTCAGCGACGGCGCGGTCGTCTCGCAGCTCGCCAAGGGACAGTCCGGCACCGTGGTTCTGAATCCGACACCGTTTTACGCCGAGAGCGGCGGGCAGATCGGCGACAGCGGCGAGCTCTCGTGGCCGAACGGCCGCGCCACCATCACCAATACCTACAAAGTCGGCGTGACCACGCTCTCCGACGTCACCGTCGACGAGGGGACGCTCGCGCCGGGGCTCACCGTCAGCGCCACCGTGCCGCGCCTCACGCGCCTCGACACCACCGCGAACCACACCGCCACGCACCTCCTGCACAAGGCGCTCAAGGACCTTCTCGGGCCGACCGTGCAGCAGGCCGGCTCCCTCGTCGCGCCCGACCGGCTGCGCTTCGATTACACCTGGCACCAGCCGCTCACGGACGAGCAGATCCGGCAGATCGAGGACCTCGTCAACGAGAAAGTCCGCGAGAACGTCGAAGTCACGAAGACGGTCATGCCGATCGCGGAGGCCAAGCGCACCGGCGCCGTGGCCATGTTCGGCGAGAAGTACGGCGAGAACGTGCGCATCGTGGCCGCGGGCGACTTTTCGCGCGAGTTCTGCGGCGGCTGCCACGTCAACCGCACCGGCGACATCGGCGTGTTCAAGATCGTCTCCGACCGCTCGCTCGCTGCTGGCGTGCGGCGCATGGAAGCCGTCACCGGCCGCGGCGCGGTCGAGTACTTCCGGGCGCGCGAGCACCAAGCGCTCGATGCCGAGGCGGCGCTGCAGGCGAAGCAGAAGCAACTGGAGAAGGAGATCAAGCAGCTCAAGGCGCGCCTTGCCAGCGGTGGCGGCGCGAGCGCGGCGTCCGAGGCGCCGGGCGACGTGAACGGCATCAAGTTCGTGACGCGGCGCGTCGACGACGTCAGCGGCGGCGACCTTCGCAACCTCGCCGACGAGATGCGCAGCAAGATCAAGAGCGGCGTCGTCGTCCTCGGCAGCGTCAGCGACAGCAAAGTCACGCTGCTCACCGCCGTCACGAAAGACCTCGTCGACAAGCTCCCGGCGACGTCGGTGCTGAACAAGCTCGCGCCGATCGTCGGCGGCAAAGGCGGCGGCAAGCCCGACCTCGCACAGGCCGGCGGCAAGGACCCCGACAAGCTCGACCAGGCGCTCGGCACCGCGCCGGCGGCCCTGCGGGAGCTCCTCGGCGCATAGCAGGCCGCCGCCAATTGGTACGCAATCTGATGCACACGACACCCGCCGCGTTCGCGCGGACGGTCGACAAGGGGAGGAACACGTTGGGAAAGAAACATTTATCACTCGCCGCCGCGGTTGCCGCAGCACTCGTACTCGCTTCAGCGAACCTCTACGCCGCGGATGCTCCCGCGGATCGCGGATTCACCGTCCAGCT
>DATELQ010000095.1:0-16180 GCA_035276475.1 Thermoanaerobaculia bacterium
GTCAATCGCGCTCGATGCGTCAATCGTCCGTTTGGCCGGAGGCAACCAACGCTGCGGGCCGTGCCCGCCCCGCCGGAGGCGCCTTCGTCGTCCCCGGGTGTGCGCCTACCGCCGCACGCGCCGCTCTTCCACCATCAGGCAGCGGTCCTGGACCACCTTGATCCCCGCCTCGGCCAGCTGCTGCGCCGCCTCGTCGTTGCGGATCCCGAGCTGGAACCAGACGTACTTTGGCTTCTTGGCCACGATGTCGTCCACGTGCTGGGGGATGTCGCTCGGGCGGCGGAACACGTTCACCATATCCACCGGCTCGTCGATCTCCGCGAGCTTGCGGAACACCTTCTTGCCGAGAATCTCCGTCACCTCGGGGTAGTACACCGGAACGGGAATCACGTCGTAGCCGGCGGCGGCCATGTGTGCGGGGACGTAGTGCGCGGCCTGCTCGCCGTGCGACTCCGGCTTGATCCCGAGCACTGCGATCGTCTTCGTGTCGCGCAGCATCTGCTCGATGCCGGCGGCGTCATTGATGAGGTTGGATCTCCAATCAGTCATGGCGGGGGAGCTTAACAAATCGTCCATGCCGATACGGAATAACCTTCAAGTTCGGGCTGCTTTTTTCGGCCATCGGAGACAAGTCATCTATGCGCCGTCTGGTTCTAGTCGCAGTTGCCCTGCTTTCCTCGACTGCCGCGTTCGCCGCGAGCACCACGCACAGCTATCTCATCGGTACGAAGCATCCCGCCGCGGTGTCCGTCGCGCGGATGCACGGCGACGACAGCCCGGTCGGGCGCAACGTCGAGACCTTCGGCATCGTCGACGCCTATCGCGCCGACCTCACCGACGACGAAGCCATTGCGCTGCGCAACTCGGCCGAAGTCCGCTACGTCGAGCCCGACATCGAGCACCACGCCTTCGGCCTCCCGAGCAGCCCCGCCAGCAACCAGCTGCGCAACACCGTCGGCCAGACCTTGCCGTACG
Organism: Thermoanaerobaculia bacterium; assembly: GCA_035276475.1. Classification (GTDB taxonomy): domain Bacteria; phylum Acidobacteriota; class Thermoanaerobaculia; order Gp7-AA8; family Gp7-AA8; genus DATDFB01. The sequence continues at coordinate 976 of DATELQ010000095.1, forward strand.
GCGTCAAGATGATCGACGCGCCGACCGTGTGGAAGACCACGCGCGGCGACGCCATCAACGTCGCCGTCCTCGACACCGGCATCGACCTCACCCACCCGGACCTGCAGTCGGCGTACGCCGGCGGCTTCAACACCTACTTCGGCGACAAAGCCTTCCCGAAGGAGACGTCGGATCCGATCGACGACGAAGGCCACGGCACGCACGTCGCCGGCACCATCGCCGCGACCGACAACAACATCGGCGTCGTCGGCGTCGCGCCGGGCGTGCGCCTCTACTCCGTGCGCGTCCTGCATTCGGACGGCAACGGCAGCGCCACCGGCCCGACCTCGAAGATCGTCGCCGGCATTCAGTGGGTCGTGCAGCAGAAGCAGGCCAAGGGCGGCAACTGGATCATCAGCATGTCCCTCGGCGCCTGCGCGCCGTCGACCACGGAAGGCAACGCCATCGCCAACGCCATCAACGCCGGCATCCTCGTCGTCGCCGCATCGGGCAACCACGATTCGACGACCGCGGCCACCGCGTGCACCGGCTCGTCGGACGACAACGTCTACGGCGTCTCCTATCCCGCGGCCTTCCCCGGCGTCATCGCCGTCGCCGCGGTCGACTCCGCCGTCAACATCGCCGACTTCTCGAACTTCGGTCCGGAAGTGTCGATCGCCGGGCCAGGCGTCTCCGTCCTCTCGACCGTGATCCTCGGCACCGGCACCGTTGCCGCGGTCAGCACGAGCAACGGCAAGACCTTTACCGCCAACGCGCTCACCGGCTCGCCCTTCGGCACGCTCACCGGTACCTTCGTCGACTGCGGCCTCGGCGCCACGGCCAGCGATTTCCCCGCGTCCGTCAGCGGCAACATCGCCCTCATCAAGCGCGGCGACGTCACCTTCGCCACGAAAGTGAAGAACGCGCAGGCCGCCGGCGCGACCGCGGTCATCATCTACAACAAGGACGCGAGCGATCTGAGCTTCACCCTCACCGCGGACCCCGCTGACGACGGCCATGTCTGGCCGATCACCGTAGCGGTCTCGTTGAACGACGGCCTAGCGCTGCTCGCGAGCCACGCGTCGAGCGTGACGATCGCGGCAACGAAGGACGACTACGCGAACTACAGCGGCACGTCGATGGCGACGCCGCACGTCGCCGCGGCGGCCGCGCTGGTGTGGAGCGCCGTGCCGTCTGCGAGCGCCGCGACGATCCGCGATGCCCTGCTGACGACCGCGTCGGACTTCGGCACGCCCGGCTTCGACAACCTCTTCGGCAACGGTCTCGTCAATCCGTTCGCGGCGGGGCGCAAGCTCAATCCGGCGGCCTTCCCGCTCCCCTCGGTCGGGCGCGCGCCGGGCCGCCGCGGACACTGACGTAAACGCCCGCACGGCAGGACGCGTACTATCAACCGGTTGATCAAGCGACTCCTCGTTTCTCTCTGCGCGATGACGATCGCCGCCGGCGCGATGGCGGCGGAGCGCTCGCGCTACATCGTGGCCACGCGCAGCGTCCCGCGCGCGGCGCATTTGCCGCTCGTCGACGACGCCGTGCAGTTCGAGGAGCGCGGCGGCCGCGCGTTCGCGTCGTTCGACGGCTTTGCCGCGGACCTCACGGATGACGAAGCGGCGCAGCTCCGGCGCGCCGGCAACGTGCGCTGGGTGCAGAGAGTCGTGCCGCGCCAGCTCGCCGATACCGTGCCGCCCTTTGTCGCGAAGGCCGAGCAGGGGCCGTACGACGACGTGCAGCTGCTGCCGTGGGGCATCGACCTCGTCAACGCGCCGAAAGTGTGGCCGGCGACGCGCGGCCGCGGCACGGTCAACGTCGTCATCCTCGACACCGGCATCGACGCCACGCATCCGGACGTCGGGCCGAACGTCGCCGGCGGCTACAACGTCTTGACGCAGAAGAATGAGATCTTCGACGACAACGGCCACGGCACGCACGTCGCCGGCACCATCGGGGCGCTCGACAACAGCGCCGGCGTCGTCGGCATCGCGCCCGAGGTGCGGTTGTGGGTCGTGAAAGTGCTCGACGCGAGCGGCAGCGGCACCGACGAGAACGTCGTCGCCGGCATCGACAAAGTCCTGGAGTGGAAGCGCACGCTCGGCGGGCAGTGGATCGTGAGCCTCTCCATCGGCGCCGTCGATCCCTCGGACGCCGAGCGCGAAGCGTTTCACCGCCTCGCCGACAACGACGTCCTCGCCATCGCCGCCGCGGGAAATCGCGGCCTGCCGGGACTCGAATATCCGGCCGGCTACTCCGACGTCCTCGCCGTCGGCGCCATCGACAGCGACCGCACGCTCGCGAGCTTCTCGAGCTACGGCGCCGGCATGGGCGTCGTCGCGCCGGGCGTCAAAGTCCTCTCCGCCGCGCCGCGCGGCACCGTCACCACGGCGGGCGCGCGCATCGACGGGCAGCAGACGTGGTCCACCGGCTTCGCGTTCATCGGCAGTCCGCGCACGGAGCTCCACGGCCAGTACGTCGCCTGCGGCCTCGGGTACGAAGGGCAGTTCCCGTCCGAGGTGCGCGGGAAAATCGCGCTTATCGCGCGCGGCGAGATCACGTTTGCGGAGAAAGTGCGCAACGCCGTCGACGCCGGCGCCATTGGCGCGATGATCTACAACTACGACGACAGCGAGCCGGCCATTCAGGGGACGCTCTACCGCCCCGACTGCAGCGACGCCACCAAAGGCTGCGTGCCGTGGGCCGACGACGTCGCCTTCCCGTGGCCGCCGACCGTCGGCATCACCCACACCGCCGGCCTCACGCTCCTCGCGCAGAAAGACATCGCCGTCACCATCGGCACATGGGTCACCGACTACCGGAATCTCAGCGGCACGTCGATGGCCACGCCGCACGTCAGCGGCATCGCGGCGCTCTTGTGGAGCCTGCGCCCGGCCGCGCACGCCACCGACATCCGCGCCGCCCTCACCAACTCCGCGCGGGACCTCGGTTCTCCGGGCTACGACCTCCAGTACGGCTTCGGCCTCGTCGACGCACTCGCGGCGGCGAAGATGCTGGCGCCGGACCTACAGGTCGGGCCGCCGCCGCGCCGGCGCGCGACGCATTGACATAGAATCTCGCCCGCCAAAAAGGAGCGAGAACAATGCGGATCGGCGTTCCGACCGAGATCAAAGACAACGAATATCGCGTCGGCATGACGCCGCCGGGCGCTGCGGTGCTCAGCGGCGACGGCCACGAAGTCTACGTGCAGGCCGGCGCCGGCAACGGCAGCGGCTTCTCCGACGAGGAGTACACCGCGGCGGGCGCGAAGATCCTCGGCAGCGCCGACGACGTCTACGCCATCGCCGACATGATCGTGAAAGTGAAGGAGCCGATCGATCCCGACCTCGCGCGCCTCCGCGACGGACAGCTCCTCTTCACCTACCTCCACCTCGCGCCCGTGCCGAACCTCACCAAGGCGCTCCTCGACAAAAACATCACCGGCGTCGCCTACGAGACCATTACCGACGAGCGGAAGCGCACCCTGCCGCTGCTCACGCCGATGTCCGAAGTGGCGGGGCGCATGTCGGTGCACGTCGGCGCCTACTACCTGCACAAGCCCCTCGGCGGCCGCGGCGTGCTCCTGGGCGGCGTACCGGGCGTGCTGCCGAGCGACGTCGTCATCATCGGCGGCGGTGTCGTCGGCACCAACGCCGCGAAGATGGCCGTCGGCCTCGGCGCGCGCGTCACCGTCCTCGACACCAACCTCGAGCGCCTCCGGCAGCTCGACGACATCTTCCGCGGCACCGTGCAGACGCTGGCGTCGAACAGCGCGCACATCGCCGAGGCCGTGCGCCACGCCGACCTCCTCGTCGGCGGCGTGCTCATCCCCGGCGCCGCGGCGCCGAAGCTCGTCACGCGGGCCATGATCTCGGAGATGAAGAAAGGCTCCGTCATTGTCGACGTGGCCATCGACCAGGGCGGCTGCGTCGAGACCGCGCACGCCACCACGCACTCCAACCCGACGTACGACGTCGACGGCGTGACCCACTACTGCGTCGCCAACATGCCGGGCGCCGTGCCGCGCACGTCGACGATCGCTCTCACCAACGCCACCCTGCCGTACACGCGGCAGTTGGCGCGCCTCGGATTCGAGAAAGCGATCTCCGATCCTGGGCTCGCCGAGGGCGTGAACGTGTACAAAGGAAAGATCACGTACAAAGCGGTCGCTGAATCGCAGGGCCGCGAGTACACTGCGCTCCAGCAACTGTTGTAGGCCGTAGCCCGGCGGCCGAGAGAGAGGGAAAACGCAAGATGCGTTGTGTGGTCGTCGCTGTGGTCGTGTCTCTGATCGCTCTTTCCGCCGCCGCCCAATCGGACATGTTCGTGACGAAGACCGCGCCGGCGACGGCCACGGCCGGCTCGACCATCACCTATCAGGTCACCCTCGGCAACGTCGGGCCTCAGGACGCTCCGAACGCGAAATTCGTCGACACCCTGCCGACCAACGTGACCTTCTCCTCGATCCTGCAGACGAGCGGTCCGACGTTCACTTGCACGACCGGCGCGACCGCAACCTGTTCCATCGCCTCACTCGCTGCCGGCACCAATGCGACGTTCAACATCGGCGTCACCGTGCAGCCGGCCGCCGCCGGGACGACCATCATCAACAGCATTACGGCCTCGTCCGACCTGCCCGATCCGAATACCAACAACAACCAGTACGTCGCCGGCACCGACGTATCGGCAGGCAATCAGGCCGACCTCTTCGTCAGCAAGAGCGGTCCGCCGAACGCATCGCCGAACATCAACATCACCTACTTCATCACCATCACCAACGACGGCCCGAACGACGCCAGCAGCGCCGGCTTCAGCGACAACCTTCCTGCCGGTACCACGTTCGTCAGCGTGACGCCGACCAGCGGCCCGAGCCTCATATGCGCCACGCCGGCGGTCGGCGCCAACGGCAACGTGACCTGCACCGCCGCAACGTTCCCCGCGGGGGCGAGCGCTACGGTCGACCTCGTCGTCCACATCGACCCGCAGACGCCGGGCGGCACCGTCATCACCAATACCGCCACGACCGTATCGCAGACGGCGGATCCAAACGGGGAAAACAACTCCTCTTCCTTCGCCACGACGATCAACGGCGGCAATCCGGCCGATGTCACGATTCTCAAGACCGGGCCGACGGGTGCCCCACCCGACACCGACGTCACGTACACGATCACCCTCACGAACGACGGCCCGAATGACGCGACGAGCGTCTCCTTGACCGACGCGCTGCCGAACAGCGTTCCGCCCGGGTTGCCGATGACGTTCGTGAGCTTCGCGCAGGACAGCGGGCCGACGTTTGCGTGCAGCCCCGGCACGACCACGACGTGCACGCTCGCGACCTTCCCGAACGGCAGCGTCGCGACGTTCACGCTCGTCGGGCACGTCCCGAGCGGATCGACGGGACGAACCTACTCGAACGTCGCCTTCGTGGCCTCGGACGACGACCCGAATTCCGAGAACGACTCCAGCGGAACGGCGCTCACCGTGTCGAGCTCGGACGTCGGCATCGTGAAGAGCGCGCCGACGACAGCCCTCGCCGGCTCGACGTTCAACTACACCATCACGCTCACCAACGGCGGCCCCGACGCCGCGACCGACGCGAGCTTCAGCGACACGCTCCCGGCCGGCATCACCTTCGTTTCCGTCACGCAGGACACCGGTCCGGCCGGAACCTGCAACGGCGGGCAGACCGTGGCCTGCTCGGTCCCGCTGCTCGCCAACCTGCAGAGCGCGTCGTTCACGATCACGGTGCAGGCGTCGCCGTCGATCGCGAACGGCACCGTCGTCAGCAACACCGCCACGGCCTCGTCGACGAGCGCCGACCCGAATCAGAACAACAACAGCTCCAGCGCGAATACGACCATCAACGCGCAGGCCGACGTGAACATCATCAAGATCGGACCCGCAACCGCCAACGCCGGCACGAACATCGATTACCAGATCACTATCCGAAACGACGGGCCCTCGACCGCATCGAACGTTTCGTGGACCGACACGCTGCCGGCCGGCACGAACTTCGTCTCCGAGGTTCAGAACAACGGGCCGGTGTTCACCTGCACGACCGGCGCAACGATCTCGTGCAGCATTGCCGCGCTGGCGCCGGGCGACGTGTCCACGTTCACCGTCACCGTGCAAATCCCTCCGAACACTCCGGCCGGAACGCTCAGCAACACGGTCAACGCGACGTCGAGCACGCCCGATGTGGTGCCGGCGAACAACACCTCGACGTGGGTGACGACCGTGTTCGTGATCGCCGATCTTTCCGTCGTCAAGAGCGGTCCTGCCGCGGCCGCGGCGGGCTCGAACATCACGTACACGATCCTTTTCAGGAACAACGGCCCGTCGACGTCCGTCAACGCCACAATGACAGACGTCCTGCCGGCGGGTACGACGTTCGTCTCCGAGTCGCAAACCAGCGGCCCGACGTTCAACTGCACGACCGGCGCGACCGTCACATGCACCCTTGCGGCGTTCGCCCCCGGCGTCTCCGCGACGTTCAATATCACCGTGAACATCAACCCGGCGACGCCGAACGGCACGGGGATCACGAACACCGCGACCGCCGGCTCGACGACGAACGACTCGACGCAGAACAACAACGCCTCTTCGGTCATGACGACGGTCGGCGCGAACGCCGATCTGTCCGTGGCCAAGAACGGCCCGACGTTCACGGCCTCGAACACGAACGTGCTCTACACCGTCACGGCCACAAACGCCGGCCCCTCGGACGCCTCGACCGTCACGCTCACCGAGACCGTGCCCGCGGGCATGACCTTCGTCTCGGCCAACCAGACCACCGGCCCGACGTTCAACTGCAGCGGCACCGGCCCGATCGTCTGCACGATCGCCACGTTCGCCTCGGGGGCGACGGCGACGTTCCAGTTCACGTTCAACGTGCCGCTGGGGACGCCGGCAGGGACGCAGACGTCGAATACAGTCACGATCGGTTCGCCGACGCTCGATCCGAACCCGAACAACAACACCGCCTCGGTGATGACGACGATCGGGCAGTCGATCCCGGCGCTCTCGCCGCTGGCGATGGCGCTGCTGCCGATGATGCTCGCGGCGGCGGGGTGGCTGGTGTTGCGAAGGTAGGGAAGCCGGCGCTCCTCACCCTGGCGCTTCGCGCCTGTCCCTCTCCCCGCTTGCGGGGAGAGGGTGGCGCCGTAGGCGCCGGGTGAGGGGTGCCAGCTTTCCGTACTCTTGACAGAATCTCGCGCGCGGCCATATTGTTAGCACTCGCAAAGCCTGAGTGCCAAGCTACGCGGCGTTCAGCCGCGACGAAACACAACGCAAACCATTCCAGAAAGGAGAGTTGTCTATGCCAGCAGTAGCAACGGAGCTGAAGATTCGGCCGCTGTACGACCGCATCGTCGTGCGGCGCAAGGACGCCAAGGAGCAGGTCCGCGGCGGCATCATCATTCCCGATACCGCCAAGGAGAAGCCGCAGGAGGCCGAGGTCGTCGCCGTCGGCGAAGGGAAGTACGACGAGAACGGCAAGCGCATCAAGCTCGACGTCAAGAAGGGCGACACGGTTCTCATCGGCAAGTACTCCGGCACCGACATCAAGCTCGACGATGTCGAATACACCATTCTGCGCGAGGACGAAGTTCTCGCCGTCGTGGAGGGATAACTCATGGCAAAACGCATCACTTACAGTGAAGACGCCCGCCAGGCCATTCTGCGCGGCGTCAACAAGCTCGCCGACGCCGTCAAGGTCACGCTCGGACCGCGCGGCCGCAACGTCGTCATCGAGAAGAAGTTCGGCTCGCCGACGATCACCAAGGACGGCGTGACCGTGGCCAAGGAGATCGAGCTCAAGGACGAGCTCGAGAACGCCGGCGCCCAGATGGTCCGCGAAGTCGCTTCGAAGACTTCCGACACGGCCGGCGACGGCACGACCACGGCGACGGTTCTGGCCCAGGCCATCTACCGCGAGGGCATCAAGAACGTCACCGCCGGCGCGAACCCGATGGACGTGAAGCGCGGCATCGAACTCGCGGCGCGCGCCGCCGTCGACTCGATCGACAAGCTGGCCAAGCCGGTCGAGGGCAAGGACATCGCCCACATCGGCACGATCTCCGCGAACAACGACGAGGAGATCGGCGGCATCATCGCCCAGGCGATGGAGAAGGTCGGCAAGGACGGCGTCATCACCGTTGAAGAGGCCCGCGGCCTCGACACGGTGCTCGAAGTCGTCGAGGGCATGCAGTTCGACCGCGGCTATCTCTCGCCGTACTTCGTCACCGATCCGGAGCGGATGGAGACGGTGCTGGAGAACACCAAGATCCTGATTTACGAGAAGAAGATCTCGTCGATGAAGGATCTCCTCCCGATCCTCGAGCAGGTCGCGCGCGGCGGCAAGCCGCTCCTGATCGTGGCCGAGGACGTCGAGGGCGAGGCCCTGGCCACGCTCGTCGTCAACAAGCTGCGCGGCACGCTCAACGTGGCCGCGGTGAAGGCGCCGGGCTTCGGCGACCGCCGCAAGGCCATGCTCGAGGACATCGCCATTCTCACGGGCGGCAAGCTGATCTCCGAGGACATCGGCGTGAAGCTCGAGAACGTGAAGATGGAAGACCTCGGCGAGGCCAAGCGCATCACCATCGACAAGGACAACACCACCATCGTCACCGACACCGATGACCGCGCCCGCAAGGAAGCGATCGCCGGCCGCGTCAAGCAGATCCGCCAGCAGATCGAGGACACGACCTCCGACTACGACCGCGAGAAGCTCCAGGAGCGCCTCGCCAAGCTCGTCGGCGGCGTGGCCGTGATCAAGGTCGGCGCTGCGACCGAGACGGAGATGAAGGAGAAGAAGGCCCGCGTCGAGGATGCCATGCACGCGACGAAGGCCGCTGTCGAAGAAGGCATCGTCCCGGGCGGCGGCGTGGCTCTGCTGCGCGCGGTCGCGGCGGTCGAGGCTCTCAAGCACGAGGGTGACGTCAAGGTCGGCATCAACGTGATCCGCCGCGCCCTCGAGGAGCCGTTCCGCCAGATCGTCTACAACGCCGGCAAGGAAGGCTCGGTGCTGCTCAACGAGATCAGGCAGAAGGGCGGCTCGTTCGGTTACGACGCCCGCAACGACGAAGTCGTCGACCTGCTCTCGGCCGGCATCATCGACCCGGCCAAGGTGACGAAGCAGGCGCTGCTCAACGCGTCGTCGATCGCCGGCCTCATGCTCACCACCGAGGCTCTCGTCTCCGAGATCAAGGAGGAGAAGGAGCCGGCGGCGGCGGGTGCGGGTGGACCGGGCGGCATGGGTGGGATGTACTAAGTTCTTAGGTTGTTAGGTTCTTAAGTTCTTAGGTTTGGGGCGGGCCGCGAGGCTCGCCCTTTTGTTATTTTGGGACTATGTTTTCTGTCGGGGCGGTTATTTGCTCCTACACCAACCATGTCCCGCTCGAAATCCGGCCTCGCTGCCGTTGCCTTTCTTTTTCTCGCTACGAGCCTCGCCGCGCAGACGGCGGACGTCTCCGTCACGATCGTCGGCTATGGCTCCCCGACCGCTGGATCCAGCGCCGTCTATGACGTCCATATCAAGAATTTCGGCCCTGACGCCGCAAGCGGAACGCTGACGGGCAGCTATCCCTCCGTCGTCACATCCGCGTATTACTCGGGCGGGTGCACTGTCGTACCGCCGAATTGCCAGCCGTCGTTCAATCTCGCCGCGGGCGAAGAGAAGCTGCTCACGCTCTATCTCGAGCTCGACCCGGCACTGGAGGAAGGAACCTCGCTGACGACGCGCGTCGAGGCCGTGACGAGCACCACGGACCCGAATTCTTCGAACAACGCCGACACGATCACGACCAGCGTGACGACGAAGGCGGAGCTCGGCCTCCAGCCGAGCGGCAGCAATACCGTCCCGAGCGCCCCCGGACAGTCGTTCGACTGGCATTTCACGGTCCACAACAGCGGTCCCTCGGTGGCCCGCAACGTCGTGCTGACGGCGGATCTCGACGCCGTGTCGTTCGACTCGCTCACCATCGATCCGGCGCTTGACTGCCTGGCGCCGGCGGCCGGCAGCTCGGGAACGCTGCACTGCACGGCGGCGACGCTCCTCCCGGGCGATTACGCCGGTACCATGACCGTGCACGCGCCCCAGAGCGGCAACGGAACGATCGCGGCGACGATCTCCAGCAGCACGCCCGATCCCCTGGCGCTCAACAATCACTACACGGCCACGCTTCAGGTGAAGCCGGCCGTCTTCCTCCGCCGCGAGATCTCCGGACCCTCCTCCACCGCTGCCGGCACGACGTTCACTGACAGCGTGACCATCACGAACGACGGTCCTGGGGACGCGCCGAACGTCACCGTCGACTTTCGGGCCCACTACGCGTCGGGTTCTTATCTGAACGTCGCGATTTCGTCGAACAGCGGAGTGCAGGTTTCCTGCACGAACGTCGGAACGGTGGAAACGTGCACTGCGCCGCTGCTGCGCAACGGCGAGTCAGCGACGCTCTCGTTCGACACTACGGTTCCGGTGAACGCTCCGAACGCTGCGGAGATCGTCGCCGACGTCAGCGTCTCCACGGCCGACGCGTACGACACGAACAACGTGGGCACCCTTCACTACTCGACCTTCGTCGGATCGCCGACGAACGACATCTCCGTCCAGAAGAGCGGCCCTGCAGTCATCACCGCCGGCGAGACGGTCAGCTACGACATCACCATCGCCAACGCCGGACCGCAGGCCGCGGCCGCCGACTGGTCGGATTTCCTTCCTTTCAACAGCCTCGACTCCGTCCAACAGATCGCCGGCGTTCCCCTGACGTGTGCGACGCACGTCTCCGCGCCCAACATCCTCCTCTACTGGGTCCAGTGCTCCGGCGCGATGCTGCAGCCGGGCGAGTCCTCGACGGTCCGCATCTTCGTGAAGACGTCGCCTCGGCCCTCGGAGGTGCAAGCGACGAACGTGGTCACAGCGGCGACGAGCGGCGACGCCAACCGCGCCAACGACTCCAGCAGCGTGACCTCGCAAGTCGTCGCCGCGGCGGACCTCTCCGTAGCCATGAGCGGACCGGCCACGGCGCGGCCCGGCGAGCACATCGCCTACACGATCGACGTCGCGCAGAACGGAGTCTCCGCGGCGACGTCGGTGACGTTGACCGACACGCTGCCGCAGGGAGCGACGCTGGCGTCGCCAATCCACGTCACCGGCGGCTCGGTGGCGCTCGACTGCAGCGGCGCCACGCCCGGTTCGACCGGCACGGTGACGTGCACCCTTTCCGAAATGGCGCCCGGCCAGACCTCGACGCTCGAGGTCGAGATCTTCACCAGCGCGTCCGCATCCGGCAATGTCACGAACAGCGCCTCGATCTCTTCGGCCGTGCCTGACCCGAACGGCGGCAACAACACCGCCGAGGTGACGACGCAGATGCAGGGCGGCGGCGCGATGACGGATCTCGGCGTTACCGCGGCCGGTCCCTCAGCCGTCGCGCCGGATCAGACCGCGCACTACGCGATTCAAGTCTCCAACGGCGGTCCCGCCGACGCTACGCACGCCGTGGTGGAGATCATCGCGCCCGCCGGCACGACCGTGAGCTCCTTCGGCGCCGCGGCCGGAACACCGTTCAACTGCGCAAAGTCCGGCGATCGGTCGATCCGCTGCACGGCGGAGACGTTTCCGTCCGGCGCGACCGCGGCATTCGACGCTGCGCTGTTCATGGGCTCCGCCGGCAACCGGTCCCTCTTCGTCACCGTCTCCGCGAACGAAGGCGACATGAATCCGGCGAACAACGTCGCCAGCGTGACCACTCTCGTCGGCAACGCTCCGCTCGACGTCGCCGTCGTCATGACCGCCAGTCCGCAGCGCCAGGTCCTCGGCGGCGAAGTGATCTACGACGTAGTCGTCAGCGCAGGGGGAACCGGATCGGCCGGCGAGGTCACGCTGACCGACGTCGTGCCGTCCGGTCTGAAGTTCATCGCCGCCACGCCGTCGCAAGGCACGTGCTCGAGCGACGGGCCCGTCGTCTGCCGCCTCGGCACGCTCGCCTCCGGCGCCTCCGCCACCGTCCGCCTTCGGCTCACGGCCGCCGCCGCGGGCACGATCCGCAACGAGATCGTGGCCGCGGCGTCGTCACCCGAGGCCAATGGCGCGAACAACCGCGCGGCGGCGGACGTCACGGTGGTGATGCCGCGACGCCGCGCTGCGCGTTAGAGCGTTACTTCGCCAGCACGTCGTGCAGGGCGTTGATCATGATCTTGTTCGGCTTCTTCGGCATGCGGATGGAGAAGTCGATCGGGCGGGTGGTGCTGCCGACGACCGGGATCTGGGCGATCTTGAAGACCTGTCCCTTGTCGAACTCCGCGTAGACCGGCACGAGCGTCCGGAAGTCCTCCGGCACGTCGGCCTGCGTGATCGATCCGGTGATCTGGAACTTCCCTTCCGCGCCGGGCTTCACGTCGAAGCTCGACGTCAGCTTCGGGATGGCCGTCCCGTAGACCCACTGATTGAAGAACCAGTCGATCTTGCCGTCGCCCGTGGCGTTGAGGCTCCCGGTCATGTGGCGCTGCACGGCGGCCTTGAAGTCGGCGGTCGTGGCGTTGCGGCCGTTGAAGCTCTTCACGAAGTCAGACATCAGCGCGACGAAGGGGCCGTCGGGATTCTGCTTGTCCGTGTGGTCCTGCATCATCATCCGCAGCATGTGCAGGATGTACGCACCCTTGTTGTAGACGATGGCTTGATACGCCGAGGGGTTGCGCCACGTCATGAGCCGCCATCCCTGCGTGATCGGGCCGGCCTCCTGGTTGTCGACGAAGGAGCCGGGCGACTTCTGCACGATGTACTTGCGCGATGATTCCCAGAATTCGTTGTACTTGCGCATGCCGCCGGTGCGCTGCAGAACGAGCGAGGCGGTGAAGTCGGAGAAACCTTCGCTCAGCCACTCGTCGTGATACGTGGCCGGTCCGACGGCGTGGCCCCACCACTGGTGGGCCATCTCGTGCGGGCCGACTTCGTCGAGGAAGCCGCTCGCGCCCGTGAGGCCGAAGTTCGCCCGCATCGTGCTGCTCAGCACCGCCATGTACGGCAGATAGACGAGCCCCGGCCACGACTGGCCGAAATCGAATTGCGTTTGCTGCGTGATCGAGACGTGCTTGAGCGGCGCCGTGCCGAAATACGCCATGGCCACGCGTGACGTGTTGATCGCGTCGGCCACGGCCGACTCCGCGAGGCTGTTGGTGTCGAGGGCGATGTGATGCGGCCCGATGTAGCGGTCCGGGTCCAGACTCCCCGCCGACGTTACCCCGTGCTCCGACATCGTGGAGCCCTGTTCGGCGGACTCCAGTAGGCCGTTGATCTGCCGGATGATGTCGGGCGTGCCCGAGTTCGTGTAGACGTCGACGGTGAGCCCGGAGTCTTTGTCCGTTTTCGAGATCTTGCGGAACTTTCCGACGTTGAAGCCGGCCACGCGGATCGGCTGCGCCGCCTTGAACGTCGTGACGCGCTGATCGCCCGAGACCGTGTCGCCCGTCTGATCGCCGACGGAGACGACCTGGTAGGCCTTCGGGAAACGGTAGGTGAGGTCGTACGCGGCCAGCTCGGTTCGCGTGCCTAGGTTGGGGTACCACGACTCCCGCGACTGCACGTAGAAGTTGCCGTCGCCGGCGTCCTTCAGGACTTCCCTGCCGCGGTACTTGACGCGGACGAACAACGAGTCGCCCTGCTTGAGCGCGCTCGGCAGGACGACGGCGAAGTCGCCGTCTTCTTTTTCGTTCTCCTGAATGAACGGCACGGGCGTCCACTTGTCCGAAGCCGCGTCGGTGCTCGACGAGACCTCCTCGACGCGCAGCCGTGAGTCGAGCTGCATCGGGATGACGCGCAGGTTGTCGGCTCCGGACATGAGGTCGATCACCGTGGTGCCGGAGAGCGGGTCGCGGCCGCCGCTGAACGCCGTGTCGATGGCGTAGTGCGCAGCCAGCGCGATCTTGCTCGCGGCGTGCGGCTGCTCGCCGCGGCGGTGCGCGGAGTACCACATGCCGCCGCGCTGCGTGTCGGCGCTGAGGAGGGCCGTCTCTTCGCCGTCGAGGGTGCCGAGGTCGTCGACGAGCAGCACCACGCGGGCGAATTTCTTTCCGTTCGGGACCGCTATGAAGAGCGGCCCGGTCTCGCCGTTGAGCAGCGCCTGGACGACGCGGATGTGCAAGTTGGTCTTGAGATCCTTGCGCTCGAAGTTGAGGAAGCGCTGGTACGCCTCCGTGGCCTCCGGCGCGGCCGCCCCCTTGGCCGGCGCCGAGCCCTTGGTGAGCTGGGCGATCAGCGCGGCGTCGAAGATGGTCATGGAATCGAACTCGTCGCGCAGCGTCTTCAGCGCCGGATCGTTGGCCTCGAGCGACAGCGTCTTCCGCTCGACCTCGGAGACGGGCGTGAGCTCGTACGTGCCGTGGCCGGTGAAGACCGCGCCGACGTCCTTGCCGTCGACCGGCGCGAGCAGATTGAGGGTGCCGTTGAGCGTGACGTGGTAGACGTCGCGGTCGAAGGCAAAGTCTTTGACGGCGACGGTGCGGCCGTCAGGCCGCGCGGCGCGCAGCGCGGTGTACGTCGGGTCGGGGGAAGCAGAGGCTACAAGTGCGCTGAGCAGAGCAGCGCCAATAAAAAGCCATCTCATCGGAGGGATCCCTTTCTGGATTTCCGGCCATTCTAGTTCAGGATCACGTGCTCCGCGCGCGCGGCGTAGATCACGCCATTCCGCACATCGAAACGCTCCAGACCGCCGATGCGCGCGACGACGCCGTCGAGCGAGCGCAGCTCGTCGCCGGCCATCCAGTAAATGCGCGCGCCATCGGCGACGAGAATGCCGTTGTCATGCGCGACGTTCGCCGCCGCCGCGAGCGCGAAGCTCGCGCCGCCGTCCTCCGAACGCATGATTCCTTCGAGCGCCGCGGCCCAGATTCCGTCGGACGAGAAGGCGAGGTCGTAGACGATGTTCGACGGCACGGCGCTCGCCGTCCACGTCGCGCCGCCGTCGCGGCTGACCTGAATGCCGCGCGTGGAGCGGACGACGTGGTCGAGGTCATTCGGGTCCCACGCTGCGTCGTACGTGAGCGTGTTCTCAGCCGCACCGCGCCGCGACCACGTGCCGCCGGCGTCGTGCGACTCCCACATCGTGCCGTAGGCCTCGACGACGCGCACTTCGTCGCCGCGCGCGCCGACCGCGGCGATCGACTCGCCGGGCGGCACGAGCGGCGTCACGCTGCCGCGGTCCCAGCGCAGCAGCGTCCGGCG
>DATELQ010000096.1:0-29660 GCA_035276475.1 Thermoanaerobaculia bacterium
TTGGGCGGGTGGGGGCGGCGGCGGGCGCCAGCGACTGCCCGCGTGCGGCGAACTCGTTGCGCACTGCGTCGGCCGTGTCGCCGTCGCCGCGCTCGTCGAGCAGGGCGAGGTACTGCGTCGCTGCGGCACGGGCGCCGGCGACGTCGCCCTCGTCGAGCAAAATCCGGAACAGCTTGTCGTGCGCCGCCGCATGCTTCGGCGCGCGCTCGATCACGGCGCGGAGATGCTCGGCCGCCTTCTCCGACAGCCCGTACTTCGCGAACACCTCCGCCTCGGTCAGGTGCTCGGTGATGAAGTCGAGATCCTCGGTGCTCTCCTCCGGCGCCTCCTCGACCATCTCCAGCTCGGACTCGATGTGCAAGGGCGGCGGGGGAGGGGGCGCCGGCGCGGCGTCCTCGAATGCGCCGAGGTCGAGCTCGATCGGCGGGGATTCGTCGAGATCGAGCGTGAGGGATGGCTCCTCGAACGACGGCGCCGGCTCCTCGATCTCCAGTTCGATCGCGGGCATCGGCGGCGGTGTCGGCGCCTTCGGGCGCTGCGGCAGCGTGTCGACGCCGCCCATCTGCGTTCTGACGAACTGCAGCTTGTTGCGGTGCTGGGCGTTCTGCGGCTCGCGCTGGATCAGCTTCTCGAGGACCTTCGACGCTTGGTCGAACTGCCCCTTGGCGATGTGCGCCTCGGCCAGGCTATTCATCGCCGAGAGGATGTTCGTCTCCTCGTTGAGCCGCGAGAAGACGGCCACGAGGCGCTCCAGCGTCGGCGTGTGCCCCTGGTCGACGCGGAGGATGCGGTTCAGCATCTCCACCGCGGCGGCGCGCTCGCCGCGCTGCATGGCCTTCTCGGCGAGCGGCGTCAGCATCTCCAGCGCGCCGTCGGCGTTGTTCTGGCGGAGGTAGAGCTCGGCCAGCGACTCGCGCACGGCCGGCTCGTTCGGGTCGGCCGCGAGGGCGCGCTCGAGCGCCGCGCGGGCGCCGGCGGTGTCGCCGCGGGCGATGCTGATCCGGCCGTTCAGCGCCAGGAGGCGCGCGTTCGACGCATTCGACTCCAGCGACGTCCCGACGATCTGCGCGGCGTTCTCGTAGTCCTTCGCCTCCAGCAGCGCCGTCACCAGCGACTCGACCAGCTCCACGTTCGAGGCGTCGATCTTCAGCGCCTTCTTGAAGACCTGCACCGCCTCGTCGAGCATGCCGCGCTTGAGGAGCATCCGCCCGACGCGGTCGTACTCCTTGAGCGCGTCGGCGGTGCGGTTGTTCTGCGAATAGAGGTCGGCGAGCTTGACGTGGACGTTGATCGAATTCGGGTCGAGCTCCGAGATCTTCTTGTAGATCGACAGCGCGTTGGCCGGGTCGCCGTGCTTGAGGTAATAGTCGGCGAGGACCTGGTACTGGCTCTTCGCCTCCATGGCCAGCCCTTGCTTCGCGTAGAGGTCGGCGAGCTTGGCGTAGATGTCGAGCTTGGACGGGTCGAGCTTGTTGATCTTCTTGTAGATCGCGATCGCTTTGAGAAAGAAGCCGTCCTTGGAGTAGTGGTCGGCGATCTTGGAGAAGACTTTGACCGCTTCGTCGTTGCGGTTGATGCGGACCCAGAGGTCGCCGATGCGGTTCAGAGTGTTGACGTCGTTGGGGTTGTCTTCGAGAAGGCGCTCGTATTCCTTGATCGCCGGCTCGATCTTCCCCTTCGCGACCAGTTTTTCGGCGCTGGCGATGACTTTATCGCGTTGAACCGCCATCTTCTCTGTCTTCTCGGGCGAACAGCAGCATCGGCTCGTCGACCCCTTCGAACGACTTCCGATGAATCGGACTCGGGCCGTAGAGCTTCAGGGCGGCCTGATGCTCCTCGGTCGCGTATCCCCGATTGTGCGCGAAGTCGTAGACGGGGTAGACGGCATGATACGACTCCATCAGCAGATCGCGGTAGACCTTCGCCACCACGGAAGCCGCTGCAATGGAGACGCTTCTGCGATCGCCCTTGATGAGCGGGACCTGCGGCATCTCCACGCTCTCCAGCGTGACCGCGTCGAGAAGGAGGACGTCGGGGCGGACGGTGAGGTTCTCGACCGCCTGATGCATGGCCAGCTTCGAGGCCTGGAGGATGTTGATGCGGTCGATGGTGACGGGCTCGACGACGCCGACGGCGACGGCGCGGGCCCGGTCGAGGACGTGACGGCAGACGGCCAGGCGGTGCTCGAAGTCGATGAGGAGCTTGGAGTCGTTGACGCGGAGGAGGGTCGGCTCGAAGTCGAGGATCACGCACGCGGCCACGACTGGGCCTGCCAGACAGCCGCGCCCGACCTCGTCGGTTCCGGCAATGGCGCGAAAACCAAAATCGCGGAGCCGGCGCTCGACGGCCGAAAGCTCGGCAACGCGCGCCAGCTCCGCGAAGAGCCGGGATTGGATCTTCTCGGCTTTAGCCTTTACGACGCTCTTCGATGCGCGCCGCTTTCCCTCGGAGGTCCCGGAGGTAGTAGAGCTTTGCGCGACGGACCCGGCCATGGCGTTCCACCTCGATCTTGTCGATCGTCGGAGAATACAGCGGGAACATGCGCTCCACTCCGATGCCGCCGGAGACTTTGCGCACGGTGAACATCTGGCGCGAGCCGCCGCCCTTGCGGGAGATGACGACGCCCTGGAAGATCTGGATGCGCTCTTTGTCGCCTTCCTTGACCTTCACGTGCACCTTGACCGTGTCGCCCGGCGCGAAGTTGGGGATGTCGGTGCGCGATTCGCGCGACTCGACGAGTTTCATGGTTTCTGGCATGGCACTATCCTTAACGAAAGGTCGCTTAGGATAGCGTAGAACCCCGGAGCCGCCGCAAAATTTCCCGCGCCTCGTCGTCCAGCTCCGCGGTGTCGAGAAGATCGGGCCGTTTGGCCAGCGTGGCGCGCAAGGCCTGCTCCTTCCGCCACTTCCGGATGTTCTCGTGGTGCCCCGACAACAGGATGTCCGGCACGCGCATCCCCCGCAGCTCCTCGGGGCGCGTGTAGTGCGGGTAGTCGAGCAGGCCGCGGAAGAACGAGTCCTCCTCGACCGAGCCGGCGTTGCCGACGACCCCTTCGACCATCCGCCCGACGGCGTCGGCGATCAGCATCGCCGGGAGCTCGCCGCCGGAGACGACGAAGTCGCCGATGGAGATCTCGTCCGGCTGCAGCGCCTCGTGCACGCGATGGTCGAAGCCTTCATAGCGGCCGCAGAGAAAGACGAGGTGGCCGTACGACGCGAGCTCCTTCGCTACGCTCTGGTCGAAGCGGCGCCCCTGCGGCGTCGTCAGGATGACGTGCCCGCCGCCGACCGACTCGACGGCGCGCAGCACCGGCTCGGCGAGCATGACCATCCCCGGCCCGCCGCCGTACGCTTCGTCGTCCGTGGAGCGATGCTTATCGGAGGTGAAGTCGCGGAGGTCGTGCACGCGCACGTCGAGCAGCGCCTGCTTCACGCCGCGGGCGATGATCCCCTCGGCCAGGAGCGGATCGAACATCCGCGGGAAGATGGTGACGAACTCAAATCTCATCGAGCCCCTCGGGGAGGTTGACGACGATCCGCTTCGCGGCGACGTCGATCGACGTGCAGATGTCCGCGGCGAACGGCACCTCGAACTCCGCCTTTCCCTGTCGCACTTTCAGCAGCACGCCGCCGCCGCCCTCGTACGCGTCGATCACTTCGCCGCGCGATTTGCCGTCCGCGTCGACGAGCTGCATCCCCACGAGGTCGTGGAGAAAGTACTCGTCGGCGTCGAGCTTTCGTGCCTCCTCGTCCGGAATCTCGATCGTCCAGTTCGAGAAGTCACGCACCTCCTCGGGGGTAGCGATCCCGTCGAAGGCGACGAGGACGCGCCCGCCGTGCACGCGCGCCGAGGAGATCGTCACGTCGCGCGTCTTCGTCTCATCGGGGGAGACGAGCGTGGCGCGCTTCACTTCTTCGAATCGCTCCGCCTCGTTCGTCCACGGCTCGACGCTCGCCTCGCCGCGAACGCCGTGCGGCTTGCGGATGACGCCGAGGGCGATCACTAGTCGAGGATATCTAAGATGTAGCGCCGCCGCTGCTTGTTTCCGGCGGCGGTGAGAAGCGTGCGCATGGCGCGCGCGGTGCGGCCCTGGCGGCCGATGACCTTGCCGAGGTCGTTTTCGGCGACCATCAGCTCGATCACCGTCGCCCCTTCGCGGTTGCGGGTGCGGATCTCCACCTCGTCGGGCTCATCAACGAGCGATTTGGCGAGAAACTCGATGAGCTCCTTCACGAGTGAAGACTACGACGCTTTGGGGAGCTTCTTCAGCAGCGACTTCACGGTCGGCGAGAGCTGGGCGCCCTTGCTGACCCAGTAGTCGACGCGCTCGCGGTCGATCTTGACGTCGGCGGGGTTCTTCTTCGGGTCGTAGTGGCCGATCTGCTCCACCGTCGCCGCGCTCGGGGTCTTCAGCGAGTCGGAGACGACGATGCGGTAGAACGGGGCATGGGTCGCGCCGCCACGGCGCAGGCGAATCTTCAGCATTCAAATCCTCGGTCTTCGGAATCGGGCCGGCAATGCTACCGGAGCCGACCGTCGAACGGCAACCCTCAGGGTGAAATTCCGGGTAACCTGTGGCCATGGCCGACGTTACCTTCCACTCCGTTGCCAAGCGCTACGGCGACGTCGCGGTGATCGAGAACCTCAACCTCCACATCGACGACGGGGAGCTGATGGTCCTGGTCGGCCCCTCGGGCTGCGGGAAATCGACGGCGCTACGGATGATCGCCGGGCTGGAGGACATCAGCGGCGGGACGATCTTAATCGGCAACCGCGTGGTCAACACCGTGGCGCCGAAGGACCGCGACATCGCCATGGTCTTCCAGAGCTACGCGCTCTACCCGCACATGACCGCGCGCGAGAACCTCGAGTTCGGGCTGCGCATGCGCGGCGTGCCGCGCGACGAGATGCGCCGCCGCGTCGACGACGCCGCAGCGATTCTGGGGATCGAGCCTCTGCTCGAACGGCGGCCGAAGGACCTCTCCGGCGGGCAGCGTCAGCGCGTCGCCGTCGGGCGCGCCATCGTGCGCAAGCCGGCCGTCTTTCTCTTCGACGAGCCGCTCTCGAACCTCGACGCCAAGCTGCGCGTGCAGATGCGCGCGGAGATCACGCGGCTGCAGCAGACGCTCGGCACGACGTCGGTGTACGTGACGCACGACCAGGTCGAGGCGATGACGATGGGGCACCGCATCACCGTGCTGCGCGACGGGAAGATCCAGCAGATCGGCACGCCCGGCGAGGTGTACGACCACCCGGCGAATGTCTTCGTCGCGCAGTTCATCGGCACGCCGCCGATGAATCTGTTGCGCGGGCCTCTCGCGGAATCGCTCGCCGGACGCGCCGGCGTGATCGCCGGCATCCGCCCCGAGCACCTTCACCTCGGCGAAGGCATTCCCGTCGTCATCGACATGGTGGAGCCGATCGGACACGAGTCGATCGTCTACGCCACTGCCGGCGACGAGAAGCTCGTGGCCATCTTCGACCCGCACGAGGCGCCGCGCGCCGGCGCGCAGGTGTCGTTCACGGTCGATCCGGCGCGGGTGCACCTCTTTGACGCGCAGACCGAAATGGCGGTGCGATGACGAGGTTCTTCGCGGCGCCTTCGAGCTCGACGACGCCGTCCCGGTCGATACGGATGTCGACCGGCCCCTGATACGTCGGCAGCGGCCCGACGTGCAGCGGCAGCCACGCCGCGGGGACGCCGGCGCCGACGACGAGCGCGCCGTCCTCGCGGTCGTAGGCGATCGCTTCGAGGATCGAGCGCACGAAGTCCGACGCCACCCACGCGTGCGGCATGTCGCCGATGAACCGCGGCTTCCGGTACTCCCGCCCCACGACCTCGGCCCACTGATTCCACGCGGCGGGGCGGCGGTCGGCCAGGAAGCGCTCGATGAGCTCGAGCGCGTGGGCGCGGTCGCCGAGGCGGACCATCGCGCCGATGATGCGCATCTCGTACGGTGTCCAGTCCTCGCGCGGCTTTGCGGTCTCGGCGAAGTAGCGCGCGTACGTGCGGCGCAGCGGCGGGAGCTGGACGCCGAGCGGCGAGATGCCGATGGCGGTCGACGTGGGGTCGAAGTCCGCGAGCTCGACGGAGGCGGGGACGTAGTCGAGGTGGTGCTCGGCGATGACTTTGTTCATCGAGACCAGCAGGTCGCGCTGGATCGCCGGTACGCCCTGGATGGCAAAGAAGTCGTCCCAGTACGAGTGAACCGGCTTCGCGGAGTAGCCCTCGTGGCTGATCGACTCGGTGACGAGGCCCTCGTATGTGCGCAGCTTCTCGATGTAGTGCGCTGCGGCGTCGACGTGCGACTGCAGCATGCGCTCGCCGGTGAGGCGCTCGATCTCGCGCACGAGGTAGATGAACTCGCCGTGGCTGTCGTTCTCCGGCACCGGGTCGGCGCCGCGCTGGTCGACGCAGCACGGCACCTTGCCGTCCTCGTACTGGTACTTCGCGAACCACCGCGCGAACGCCTTCGCCTCGGCGCCGTGGCCGAGCCGCAGGAGCATTGCGCCGAGGAGCGCGCCGTCGCGGATCCAGGCGCGGTCGTAGGAGCGTGAGCCGGGCTTGATGGCCGCGCCGTCGCGGAGGATCAGCGTGTAGGCGAGGCTGGAGCGGATCGTGTTCGCGATCTCCGGCGCGCCGGCGATGTCGATGCGGACGCGGTTGAGCTTCTCGCGCCAGTCGCGCGCGATCTGCTCGAAGGATTGGCGCTTCGCGCCTTTCGCGAGCGGGATGTCGAGCTCGAAATCACGCATACGCGGCAGCGCGTGTTTCACGCGCGCCACGCCGCCGGGGGCGTTGAGGAACTGCGTCGACGGATTGACCTGGAATGGACGCACGTCGAGGTGCAACTCGGCGCCATGAACGCGATACCGCAACTGCAGCATCGACGACGCGCTGACCGCCGCGGTCATCGTCATCGTCGCGCCTTTCGCGCGCCACGTGACTGACGGAATCGGCAGATATCCGTCCTCGAGCGACTGCGTGATCTCGACGTCCGCCCACGTCAGCCGCTTGCCGCCGACGATGAGAAACGGCTCGATCGACTCGCCCCCCTTGAACGGCTCGACGTTCCCGTCCTCACCGACGAGCGCCTCGGCCTCCGCACCGTCGGCGCCGACGATCGTCCAGTACGGCTGCTCGCCGAGGAGGTAGCGCGGATACTCGCCGCGCGGCGCGTGCTTCGCCACGATCGACCAGAAGTCGTTCGCCGTCTCGGCCCACCCCGGCGGCTCGACGATGATCTCGTTCGCACCTTCGACGCGAATCGTTCGCGCTTCCGCATCGGGCAACCACACGAAGCGATCGGTTTTCTGCGGATGTTGCTCGACGTCATCGAGGAAGACACGCACCTTCGCCGGCGGCACGATCTCCAACCCGGCGAGCTCGCGCTTCGCGCCGAAGTCGACGACATTCGGCGTGCGTACGGCGTCCGTCGGCGACGGCGGCAATGCCTCCAGCTCCGGATCGGTGAACCAGACCGTTCCCTTGCCGCCGCTCCCGGCCGTGACGACGACCTCGATCGCGTCGACGTGCCGCAGTGGGTCGCGCGACGGCCCCCAGGCGAACTCGATCTTCCGCTTCTTCGTCGTCAGCGTCGTCCAGTCGCGCGGGAAGACGAAGTCGCGCCGGTTCAGCCACCAGACGTTGTCGCCGGAGATCAGCTTGAACTCCAGGTTCTCCGGCGGCGCGTCGGCGCGGATGCGGAAGATGAACTCGTAGTTCGGCGGAAGGTCGAGGTTCACCTCACGCCGCGCGATCGCGTAGCCGCCATGGCCGCGGAAATCGAAGTTGACGCGGTTGACGGCGCCGTCGCGCGCGAGCTTCATCGTCACGCCGTCTGATGGATGCGCGGTCCAGAGCACCGTTGCCAGGAGAAAGATCATCCCTTGACGCTTCCGGCCATCAGCCCCGCGATGTAGTACCGCTGCAGGGCCACGAACAGCGCCAGCACCGGCAGCACCGTCACCACCGCGCCGGCCATCATCAACTCGATGTCCTGCACGTGCTCGCCGGAGAGGTTCGCCAGCGCCACCGGCAGCGTGTAGTGCGCCTGATCGGAGAGGACGATCAGGGGCCACATGAAGTCGTTCCACGTCGACATGAACATGAACGTCGCCAGCGTGGCCAGGATCGGGCGGGCCAGCGGCATCACCACCGACCAATAGATGCGCAGCTCGCCGGCGCCGTCGAGGCGCGCCGCTTCGAGGAGGTCGTGCGGCACGGAGAGCATGAACTGCCGCACCAGGAAGATGCCGAACATCGTCGCCATCGACGGGATGATCGCCCCCCAATAGCTGTTCACGAGATGCAGCTTCTTCATCAGCAGAAAGAGCGGCAACATGCCGACCTGCGGCGGGATCACCACCGCCGTCAGCAGCAGGCCGAAGAGGCGATCGCGCCCGCCGAAGCGCAGCTTCGCGAAGGCGTAGCCGGCCATCGAGCCGAAGAGAACCGAGGAGATCGTCACGATCGACGCCACGACGGCGCTGCTGAAGAAGGCGCGCCCGAGGTTAAGGCGGACGAAGAGCTGGCGGTACTGATCGAGCGTCGGCGCCTCGGGCACGAGATGCGGCGGAAACGTCGCCGCCTCGCCGCTGCGCATGAGCGACGCGGAGAGCATCCAAAAAAGCGGGAAGAGCGTGATCACGCCGCCGGCGATCAGTACGCCGTGCAGGATCGCCGACTCGAGGCGGCGGCGACTATTCGTCATCAGGGGCGCTCCTGCATCTTCATCTGCAGCACCGTGGCCGCGCCGATCAAGAGAAAGAGGATGAACGCCACCGACGCGGCGTAGCCCATCCGCCAGAATTTGAAGCCCTGCTGGTACATCAGCATGACCACGGTGACGGTCTTGTTCAGCGGGCCGCCCTGAGTCATGACGTACGGCTCAGCGAAGATCTGCAGTTGCCCGATGGCGACGACGACGCCGACGAAGAGGAAGGTCGGGCCGAGCATCGGCACGGTGACGTGGCGGAACTGTTGCCACTTCCCCGCTCCGTCGATCCGCGCCGCCTCGTACAGCTCCTCGGGGATGTTCTGCAAGCCGGTGATGAAGATGACCATCGTGTAGCCGAAGCCTTTCCACACCGCCAGGACGATGATGGCGAGCATGGCCAGGCGCGGGTCGCCCAGCCAGTCGGGCGTCGGCAGGTGCAGCGCGCCGAGCGCGCGGTTCAGCATGCCGAAACGTGGGTGGTAGATGTACTTGAAGACGATGGCCACGGCGACGAGCGTGGTGACGACGGGCGCGAAGTAAACGGTGCGGAAGAAGGCCTTGTACTTCGTGAGGCGCGCGTTGACGAGGAGCGCCGCGGCGAGCGAGACGATCACGGTGAGCGGCCCGCCGACGAGCGCGAAGTAGAGCGTGTTGACGAACGCCGTCCAGAAGATCGAGCTGCCGAGGAGCTCGCGGTAGTTGTGCAGGGCCACGAGGCGCGTGTGGTGGAGGTCGCCCAAGGAGTAGAGATCGAAGTCGGTGAGGCTGAGGGCAAAGCCGGCCACGACGGGAGCGAAGAAGAAGACGCCGAGGATGACCGCGGCGGGCGCGAGGAGGAGGAGGGCGGCGCGCGACTCGGCGGTCATTGGCGGAGCATCCAGCGGCGCTTCTCCAGCAGCGCGTCGGCGCGCGCGTCGAGCTGCGCGAGCGCGGCCGGCACGGTCGAGGCGTAGCGCGCGGCGGCCTCGCCGCGGTCGTAGATCGCCGTGGCGATCTGCTCCCACTCCGGCACCTTCGGCAGCGGCTCGACGCGCTCGAGCTGCTCGCGGAACGCGGCGAAGTGCGGGTCGCTCACGAGCGCCGGCGCCGACCAGGCGCTGCGCCGTGCGGGAAGATCGCCGGTGAGCTCGTAGAAGCGCACCTGCTGCGCCGGCTCTTCGAGAAAGGCAATCAGCTTCTCCGCGGCGGCGCGGTGCTTCGCGCCGCGGAAGATCACCAGGCTCGATCCGCCGGCCATCGACACGCCGGCAGGCTCGCCCGGATTCGCAGCGGGGAGCGGCGCGGTGGCCCACTTGTCCTGCATCTCCGGCGGCATCTTCCGTTTGAATTCGCCGACGTTCCACGGCCCGGTGATGTACATGGCGAAGTCGCCCTGCGCGAACTGCTGATACAGATTCGCGATGAGCTGATTGCTGACCGAGGGCGCGTAGCCGCGGTGAAAGGTATCGACGTAGAACTGGAACGCGCGCGCAAACTCGGGATGGCGGAACGCGCCGCGCGTGCCGTCCGGCGTCAGCAGCGTCGCATGGTTCGACAGCGCCAGCATGACGATCGGCTCCCACTCGTTCGTCGGCAGGAGAATGGCGAAGCGCGCCCGATGCTCGCGCTCGATGCGCTTCATGGCGTCGCTCCACTCGCTCCACGTGCGCGGCCCGTGCGGATATCCGACCGCGGCGAGGACGTCGCTGCGGTAGAAGAGGACGCGCGTGTCGACGTACCAGGGGATGCCGTAGAGGTTCCCGTCGACGACGTTCGTGGCCCAGATGCCGGCGAAGTGATCGCGCTCGTCGAAGCCGCGCAGCTCCTCGAGCGCGCGCACGGCGGCGAACTCCGGGATCCAGGTGTTCCCCATCTGGGCCAGGTCGGGCGTGGCCTCGCCGACGAACGCGGTGAGGAGCTTCTCGTGCGCGGCCGTCCACGGGATCTGCTGGACGACGACGTGGATGGAGGGATTGCGCCGCTCGAACTCGGCGATGAGCGGCACGACGCGCTCCCCCTCGGCGCCGAGTGCCCAGAAGGTGAGGACTTCACGGGCGTCGCGGTGCGCCGTACAGGCGAGCGCGAGCAACGCGACCGTGAGCCACTTTACGGAAGCCATCCGCCGGTGAACCCCGCTCTCTTCAGTCCACGAACGATGTGTTCATTGCGACGCATGGTCTTCCACACCAACCCGCTCCGGTAGTTCTCGATCATCGCCACGATCGGCCCTTCGTCGATGCCGAGGTAGTCGACGTCGAACCACCCCATCCCGGGCACGACGCGGCCATGCTTGAGCTGCTCCGTCGTCCGCAGCGTCGGGTTGAACGCGTCGAGGAAGCCGTACGTCGAGTAGAGATTCGCGCCGTAGCGCGTGCTCATCTCGCGGATCGCCGGGATGGCGATCTCCGGCGCGAACGCGATCGACGATGCGGCCGCCGTGGGCGCGATCGTGCCGTCGTCGCGGACGTCCCCCTCCGTCGCGCCGCGCGCATGGTACGAGTGGAACGTGCGCGGGCGGCCGTCGATCGCGATCGTCGCATCCATCGGCCCGTCGCACGCGGAGAGTCCCCAGATGCGGTCGCCGTAGTCGCGCCAGCCGCCGGGGTTGTCGATCGCGTAGGCGTGCTGCGACAGCGTGGCCCGGCGCGAGTTCTCGAACCAGTCGACGCCGCTCTTGTCGCGGATGCCGCGGAAGTCGATCCAGACGTGCGAGTACTGATGCCCGAAGAGCGGCGCGAAAAGCACGTGCTGCTGCCCGTAAAACGTGCCGGTGCGGTCCGTCTTGTGGTACTCGCTCCAGGCGCCCGCGTCGACCGGATGCGTCGGCGATCCGAGGGCGAGGACGATGACGATCATCGCTTCGTTGTAGCCACGCCAGTCCCAGTCGTGGAAGCCGTGCTCCGGCGTCCATCCCATGCTGATCGCCGGCGCGCGCGGCTGCTCCCACGTCCACTCCACGCGCTCGTACAACTGCTCCGCCGCGTCGCGGATCGGCTGCTCCTCGGGGCGGTCGAAGTACGACTGCGCGAAGAGCGCGCCGGCGACGAGGAGACCCGTGTCGATGGTCGAGAGCTCCACGGTCTCGAAGCGCGCGCCCGTGCGCATGTCGAGGAAGTGGTAGAAGAATCCGTGGTAGCCGGAGACGCCGTGCGCATCCGGCCCCTGCTTCATCGCCAGCATCGACCGCAGCGTCGCCAGCGTTCGCGCCGCCGCCTCGGCGCGCGTGACGTAGCCGCGCTCCGCGCCGATGCCGTACGCCGTCAGTCCGAAGCCGACCGCGGCGATGCTGGAGAACGACGGCGTCGGCGCGCGGTCGGGGACGAGCAGCGTGTGCGGGTCGGCCAGATCCCAGAAGTAGTGAAAGCTGCGGCGCTCGACGTCGTCGAGCAGCACGTCGTCGCGCTGCACGGCCGCGGAACGGCAGCCGAGCAGCGCGACGAGTGCGGCGAGCGCGACGATCTGTCTCAGAAGCCCACTTTCAGTCCGAGTTGATACCGCCGTCCGACGTTCGTTACGCAGCCTGCCTTTGCGAGGGGAGCCTCGCCGACGATCGGCGTGTCTCCCGGTCCATAGAACTCGGGGAGACAGCCGTACACCGGCGAATTGGACGCGTTGAAGACGTCGCCGCGCACCGAGAGGTACGTGCCTTTGACGAGCGGCACGGCTTTCTCGAGGGAGAGGTCCACCGTCCGCTCGGCCCAGCCGCCGCTCTTCGGCGGATAGACCGACTGGCTGAACGGCAGCGTCTTCTGGCGGTCGGCGAGGCTGAATCCCGACGTGAAGTCGAGGACGTTCTGTGCCTTCCCCGAGCCGAGAGAGATCAGCGTGGCCAGGCGGACGTCGAACGGCAGCCCGAAGATGCCGCTGGCCACGACGCGGTCGCGCTCCGTCCCCGGCACGATGTGCCGCGGATACTGCGATGCGCTCGGCCAGTCGAGGCTGAAGAGATCGTTGCCGTTCTGCTCCGCCTTCGAATGCGTCCAGGCGATGCGCGCGCCCCAGCGCGACTGCGACGCGTACGGCCGCTCCAGTGTGACGAAGAGGCCGTTGTACCAGAACCGCTTTCCTTCCGGGTCGGAAATGATCACGTTTCCGTATCCCGGCGCGAGCTGCGAGCAGCAAAGGCCCGTCGCCGAGAGCCACGTGAACCCGCGATAGCCGCGCGTCACGTTGTAGCTCACCGATCCGGTGAAATCCATTCCCAGCGCCTGCCGCCATCCGAGGTTCCACTGGTTCGAGTATGGCGGCTTGGTGTTGTTGTTGAGCAGGAAGATCTCCGGACTCGCGGCGCCCTGCGCGACCAGCGCCTGAAGACCGGCGAAGGATTGGTATTTTGGATCCCAGACGACCTTACCCGGGACGGCGGGAAAATCCTTATTCGAGAAGGCGATGCGATAGACGGGGAACTGCAGCCGGAACCGCTCGTCGAGCGTGGCGTTGAGGAACAGGCGGTCGTAGTAGCGGCCGAAGCCGCCGAAGATGATCGAGCGGCTGTTGCCGAAGACGTCGAAGGACGCACCGAGGCGCGGCTGCCACTCGCCCTTGTACGACGAGCGGTTGCTGCCGTTGGAGAAGTAGCTTGAATCGACCTTGCCGGTTAGCGCCGCCACGATGTTCGCGGGCGTGACGTAGCCCTTGTCGAGCATGCCTGTCTCGTAGTCCCAGCGCAGGCCGAGGTTGACGTTCAGGCGCGGGGTCGGGACCCAGCCGTCCTGCACGAAGAAGCCGTACTCGTTGTTGCTCGTGCTCAGATTCGGATTGCCGAAGCCGACGAAGGCCTCGAACGGGGAGGAGTAGTCGTCGGGGATGGGCGGCGGTTTCGTCGGGTCTTTTGGGAAGTTTGGGTCGCGCGGGTTGGCGTTCGGATCGTAGTGGAAGTTGAAGATCGGATTGCAGTCCTGGCACTTGCTGATGTCGTAGTGCATGAAGTCGGCGTTGCCGCCCGCCTCCAGCGTGTGATCGCCCATCCACTTGAACGCCGCCGTGGTGTACTTGTCGCGCAGCTCGATGCGCCGTTGCTCGAAGCGCTGCGTGGTGTCCTTGCCGCCGATGTTGATGACGCCGAAGTAGTTCAGCGCCGGCGTGCCGTTGTTCACCGCCGTCGGATTCCAGCCGTACTTTTGCCAGGTCAGCGTGGCCTGGTTGAACGAGTTGGTGCCCGTCCAGTGATGGGTGGCGCCCACGTCGTAGACCCAGTTGCGGATGTTCTCGGCCCGCTCGTACGCGGTGATGTTTCCGGACTGCGTTCCGAATCCGCGGATGTCTTTCTCGTTGCGGTAGCTGCCGGTGAAATCGACGAGCTGGTTCGAGAGCGGCTCCCAGTTCAGTTTTCCGAAGAAGAGGTTCTCGCGGAACGGACTGGCGAAGGTCCCGGCGTAGCTCGCGAGGTTGATGTCGGTCGGGAATTTCACCTTGATGTCTTCGTGAGTGACGGGGTCCTGAGCTGCGGGAGGCGGCGCACCGGGGGAGACGCTGGTCACGCCATGCTCGTCATTCACCTCGGACGATGCGAAGTAGTGCAGATGATCCTTGATGATCGGTCCGCCGAACTGCACGCCCCACTGTGATCGCCGGTAGCTCGGATTGGAAGAGAGATTGAAGAACTGATTCCCCTTGTTGGTATTGAGGTCCTCGACCCATCCCTTCGGAAGGTAGAAGAGAAAGGCCTCGCCCTTGAGGTCGTTCGTTCCCGACTTCGACACCGCTGTGATCACGGCCGACGAGGCGTGGTCGTACTCGGAGCTGAAGTTGTTCGTCAGGACCTTGAACTCCTGCACGGCGTTTTGCGGGAACGGGTTGCCGCGGCTGGAGTCGCCGCCGGCGAAGCCGCCGAGGAGAACGTCGTTCTTGTAGCTGACGCCGTCGATGAAGATGTTCGTCTGCTCGGGATCGAGACCGTTGGCGGAGAAGGTCTTCCGCTCGGGATTGTTCGAGATCGCCACGCCCGGCGCGAGCTGGGCCATGCGCAGGAAGTTGCGGTCCGGCTGCGGCAAGGCCTCGATCTGCTGTGGCGTCACGTTCGTGCCCGCCTCGGTCGCCTTCATCTCCACGACCTGATTGCCGACGACCGTGACGGCCTCGCTGAGGGTCAGCGTGCCGGTCAGCGTGAAGTTGACGTCGAGCACCTGCCCGAGGCGCACCTCGAGCTCGCGCTGCAGCGGCTCGCGGCCCGGCGCGGCCACGACGATGTTGTACGCGCCGGGAGGGAGGCCGGCCAGGAGGTACGAGCCGTCCGGCGACGAATGGACGGTGTGGACGAAGCCGGTCGCCGTCGACACCGCGTTGATCTCCGCGTTGGCGATTCCGCGGCCGCCGTCGTCCGTGACTTTGCCGCGCAGCGTGGCCGTCGTCGCCTGCGCGAGCGCGCCGGCTGCGACGAGGGTAACGAGCAACCAGACACACAGACTCTTCCTCATGGAGCTCCTCCTTTGCGGCCCTGCGGCCGTCGATCGGTTGAATTGCGGATGACGAGCGAGGTGGCGATGCATTCGCGCCGTGGCTCTTTCTCCGCGGCGTTGTCGATGGCGCCGAGGAGCAAGGCGAAGGCGCGGCGGCCGAGCTCCGCGATGTCGACGCGAATCGTCGTCAGCGGCGGCGCCACGTAGCGCGCGATGGGGATGTCGTCGAAGCCGGCCACGCTCATCGCGCCCGGCACGTCGACGCCGAGGTCGTTGAGCGCCGAGAGCGCGCCGATGGCCATGGCGTCGTTCGCGGCGAAGATCGCCGTCGGCCGCGGCGTCTTCTGCATGGCGAGCTTCGCGGCGTCGTATCCCGACTCCTCGGTGAAGTCGCCGCTGAGCTCGAGCTCGCGCGCGGCCTTGCCCTGTCCGCGCATGGCGTGGCGGAAGCCGCGCAGGCGCTCGCGCGCGTCTTCGTTCTGCGCCGGACCTTTGATGAAGGCGATGCGCGCGTGTCCGAGCTCGCCGAGGTGGCGCATCATCGTGCGCGCGCCGCCGTAGTTGTCGATCGTGATCGAGTCGAGGCCGCCGTCCGTCGAGTTGAGGAGGACGAGCGGAAGGCCGGGCGCGAGCGGCTCGCGCAGCGAGGCCAGGGCGACGTCGGGCGCCATCACCACCAGGCCGTCGACGCGGCCGTGCATCGTCTCCAGCACTTCCAGCATCTCCCCGGCGTCGCTGTGCGATCCGGAGACGAGGATGTGATAGCCGGCCTTGCGCGCGGCCACGTCGACGCCGCGAATGACCTCGGAGAAGAACTCGCCGTGCACGTCGGGGAGGACGATGCCGATCGTCTGCGAGCGGCGGATGGAGAGAGAGCGCGCGGCGACGTTGGGGACGTAGTGGAGGAGCTTGGCGGCGGCGAGGACTTGGCGCGAGGTCTCCTCGCGCACGAGCTCCTTGCCGTTGAGGACGCGGGAGACGGTGGCGACGGAGACGCCGGCGCGCGCAGCGACGTCGTGAATCGTCACCACCGCGGGGCGGGGGCGGCGACGGCGGGACCGGGTCGCAATTCGCTCGCTGGCCGTCATGATGTAACCGTTTACATTTTGCGGTACGCTAATCCCGTTTTGCGCCGATGTCAACGCCGGAGGCACCGATGACTTTTCCTCGCTCGTTCGTCTGGGGCGCGGCCACGGCCGCCCACCAGATCGAAGGCTCGCCGCTCGCCGACGGCGCCGGCCCGAGCATCTGGACGCGCTTCAGCCACACCCCCGGACGGATGACCAACGGCGACACCGGCGACGTCGCCTGCGATCACTACCACCGCTATCGCGACGACGTGGCGCTGATGAAGTCGCTCGGCCTCGGCGCCTACCGCTTCAGCATTTCGTGGAGCCGGATCGTTCCGAACGGCACCGGCGCGTTGAATCAGCGCGGCGTCGATTTCTACCGGCGTTTAGTCGACGCGTTGCGCGAGGCGGGCATCCGCCCGATGGCGACGCTCTACCACTGGGACCTTCCGGCCGCGCTCGACGACCGCGGCGGCTGGCTGAACCGCGACGTTGCCGACTGGTTCGCCGACTACGCGAGCGCCGCGTACCGCGCGCTCGACGACGGGGTGGAGTGGTGGGCGACGCTCAATGAGCCGTGGGTCGTGACCGACGGTGGCTACCTCCACGGCGGCCTCGCGCCGGGCCACGCCAGCCTCTTCGAGGCGCCGATCGCGTCGCACAACCTCCTGCGCGCGCACAGCCGCGCCGTGCAGGCCTACCGCGCCCTCGGCAAGCACGCCATCGGGATCGTGGTGAATCTCGAGCCGAAAGTCGCAGCCTCCGACAGCGACGACGACCTCGCCGCCACGCGCCGCGCCGACGCGTACATGAACCGGCAGTATCTCGATCCGGTGTTCGGCCGCGGCTATCCGGAGGAGATGCCGGGCCTCTTCGGTGAGGCCTGGCCGCAGTTCCCCGCAGCCGATTTCGACGAGATCGCGGCGCCGGTCGACTTTGTCGGCATCAACTACTACAAGCGCGGCGTGACGGCGCACGATCCGAAGCAGTGGGTCGAGCGCGCCTCGCTCGTCCGCCAGCCGCAATCGATCTACACCGAGACCGATTGGGAAGTGCACGCGCCGGCGCTGACCGATCTCCTGCTCTGGTTCCGCGAGCGCTACGGCGCGATGCCGCTGTACATCACGGAGAACGGCGCCGCGTTCTACGACCCTCCGACGGCGCTCGGCGACGTCGTCGAAGACCCCCTCCGCGTCCACTACCTCCGCGAGCACCTCGCCGCGCTCGAGCGCGCGATCGCCGCCGGCGTCGACGTGCGCGGCTACTTCGTCTGGTCGCTCCTCGACAACCTGGAGTGGAGCCACGGCTACACGAAGCGCTTCGGAATCGTGCACGTCGACTTTGCGACGCAGAAGCGGACGCCGAAGCGGAGCGCCGTGGTCTACCGCGATTTCATCGCGTCACTGAAGTAGCTCCGGCGGCAGCCCCTTCATCATCTTCCCGAACTTCCGCGCCCCGAACCCGCGCGAGAACGTCTTCATCATCTTCTTCATCTGCAGGTACTGCTTCAGCAGTCGGTTGATCTCCTGCACGCTCGTGCCGGACCCTCGGGCGATGCGCTTCTTGCGCGAGCCGTTGATGAGCTGCGGGAACTCGCGCTCCCTCTTCGTCATCGAGTCGAGGATGGCCTGCATGCGCACGATGGCGTTCTCGTCGATGTCGTCCTCGTTCACTTTGTTGCCGCCCGGCAGCATCGAGACGATCTGCGACAGCGGCCCCATTTTCTTGACCTGCTGAAGCTGCGAGCGGAGGTCTTCGAGCGTGAACTTGTCCTTCGCCACGCGCTGCGCCAGGCGCGCCGCTTCCTTCTGATCGACCTCGGTTTCGACCTTCTCGATGAGCGACAGCACGTCGCCCATGCCGAGGATTCGCGAGGCCATGCGGTCGGGATGGAAGACGTCGAGGTCGACGTACTTTTCGCCGACGCCGACGAGCTTGATCGGGCGGTTCACGACCGACTTGATCGACAGCGCCGCGCCGCCGCGGGCGTCGCCGTCGAGCTTCGTCAGCACGATGCCGGTCACGCCGAGGCGGTCGTCGAACTCCTTCGCCGACTTCACCGCGTCCTGGCCCGTCATCGAGTCGGCCACGAAGAGGATCTCGCTCGGCCGCACGTCGTTCTTGATCGTGGTGAGCTCCGCCATCAGCTCTTCGTCGACGTGCAGGCGGCCGGCGGTGTCGAGGATGACGGTGTCGTAGAGCAGCGTCTTGGCGTCGCGGATGGCGTCGTTCGCGATCTTGATCGGGTCGCGGTTGTCGCCGATCTCGAA
The DNA here is from genome assembly GCA_035276475.1 of Thermoanaerobaculia bacterium. GTDB lineage: Bacteria > Acidobacteriota > Thermoanaerobaculia > Gp7-AA8 > Gp7-AA8 > DATDFB01. Next base: position 18,439 of record DATELQ010000096.1, read on the forward strand.
GAACGGCACCTTCACGTTGTTGGCGACGACGCGGAGCTGCTCGATGGCCGCGGGGCGGTAGACGTCGCACGGGACGAGGAGCGGCCGCCGCCCGCGGTTCTTGAGATGCAGCGCGAGCTTGCCCGACGTGGTCGTTTTACCGGAGCCCTGCAGGCCGGCCATCATGACGACGGCGGGGCTGCCGACGAGCGCGAGGCCGACTTCGTTGCCGCCGAGGAGCGTCTGGAGCTCGTCGCGGACGATCTTCGTGACCTGCTGCGCGGGGGAGAAGGCGGTGAGCACTTCGTGGCCGACGGCCTTTTCGCGCACGCGGTTGGTGAACTCGCGGACGACCTTGAAGTTGACGTCGGCCTCGAGCAGCGCGACGCGGATCTCTTTGAGCGCGTTGTCGATGTGCCACTCGTTGAGCGACCCCTCGCCGCGCAGCGTCTTGAAGACGCGGTCCATCTTGTCTTGTAGATTGTCAAACATGCGCGAAGGGTAAACGCGGAAGGGCCTCGGTCATTCCGGCGTTACGGTAGCCGTGGCGCAGGCTGCTCTGAAGCTCCCCGACAATGTCCCCGGCGACTACTTCGTCGATTCCTCCTGCATTGACTGCGACGCCTGCCGCATCTTCGCCCCTTCGGTGTTCAGCGACGCCGGCGATCAGTCCGCGGTCTACCACCAGCCCTCCACGAAGGCCGATCTCCTGGCGGCGCAGCGCGCGCTGATCTCCTGTCCGACTGCCTCGATCGGCTCGACCGAAAAGCACGACATGCGCGCCGCCGTCGCGTCGCTGCCTGAGCTAGTCGCCGGCGACGTCTACCGCTGCGGCTACACCTCGGAGTCATCGTTCGGCGCGATCGGCTACTACATCGCCGACGCGAAGGTGCTCGTCGATTCGCCGCGCTTCGCCATGCCGCTGGTCAGGAACATCGAGGCGCTCGGCGGCGTGCGGACGATGCTCCTCACGCACCAGGACGACGTCGCCGACCACGCCAAGTTCCACGAGCACTTCGGCTGCGAGCGCGTGCTGCACCGCGACGACGTCCGCACGCGCACGGCCGCGGTCGAGCGCCAGCCCTCGGGGCTCGATCCCGTCCAGCTCGCGCCCGACCTCGTCATGATCCCGACGCCCGGCCACACGAAAGGCCACGCCGTCTTCCTCTATCGCGACACGTACCTCTTCACCGGCGACCACCTCGCCTGGAGCGAGCGCCGCGGCCACCTCTACGCGTTTCGCAGCGCCTGCTGGTACTCGTGGACGGAGCAGATCGCATCGATGAAGCGCCTCCTCGACTACGACTTCGAGTGGGTGCTGCCCGGCCACGGCCGCCCCGTGCAGCTGCAACGCGGCACCGCGCGTGCCGAGCTGGAGCGCTGCATTCAATGGATGACTGTGCATTGAAGTTGCTCTGCCGTAAGGCATGAAGCGCTATTACCTTCTCTTCAAGCAGGCCTTCACGGAGTTTGGCGAAGACAAGGCGCAGCGCCTCGGTGCCGCGCTGGCGTACTACACGATCTTCTCGCTCGCGCCGCTGCTCTTGATCGCGATTTCCATCGCCGGCATGGTCTTCGGACGCGAAGCCGCGCAGGGACAGATCTTCGGCCAGCTCCACGGCGTCCTCGGCGCGCAGGCCGCGGCAGCGGTGCAGGAGATGGTGAAGGGCGCCGCGAAGCCGAAGAGCGGCTCGATGGCGACGATCATCGGCGTCGTCACGCTGCTGTTCGGCGCGGCCGGCGTCTTCGGGCAACTGAAGGAAGCGCTCAACACGATCTGGAACGTCGAGCCGCCGAAAAAAGGCGGCTTCATGAAGTTGATCAAGGACCGCTTCCTCTCCTTTGCCATGGTCTTCGGCACCGGATTCCTGCTGCTCGTCTCGCTCGTGCTCGACGCCGGCGTCGCCGCGGCCGGCCACTTCGTCGGCAGCCGCCTTCCGGGCGGTGAAGCGCTCTGGCAGGTCGTGCAGATCGTCCTGTCGCTCGGCGTCGTCACCCTGCTCTTCGCGCTGATCTTCCGCTTCCTCCCCGACGTCCATCCGACGTGGCGCGACGTCTGGTTCGGCGCGATCTTCACCGCCGTCCTCTTCGTCCTCGGCAAGTTCGCCCTCGGGCTCTATCTGGGTAAGAGCGCCGTCGGTTCGAGCTACGGCGCTGCCGGCTCGCTCGTGGTGCTGCTGCTCTGGGTCTACTACTCCGCGCAGATCCTCTTCTTCGGCGCCGAGTTCACGCAGGTCTACGCGCGAACGCACGGCAGCATGGCCGAGGCGAAGGACAAGGCGCCCGCCGCCCCCGCCCGCCCGGCGCCAACGCCCGTCGTGATGATCCCGCCCGCCCCCGCCGGCGGCGCGATGAAGCTCGCCGCAGGCGGCGCGGTCGGTCTCTTCCTCGGTACGCTCCTCGGCGGCGTGGGCGCGGTGGTCATGGTGCTGAAGTCGATGAAGAAGCTCTTCAGCTAGTAAGATGAGAAGCGATGTTTGAGCGCATCACGTTCGATCCTCGAATCATGGGTGGCCGCGCCTGCATTCGTGGTATGCGGATTCCGGTGTTCACGATCGTGGCGCAAGTCGCCCACGGAGCGACGGCGCAAGAGGTGTTGCGGGCCTATCCCGATCTCGACGAGGACGATGTGCGCGAGGCGGTGGAGTACGCGGCATGGCTGACGCGTGAAGAGGTCTACAACGGCTGATGCGGTTTCTCGTTGACGCCTGTGTGGACGTGGGCGTCGATCGCTGGTTGCGCGAAAAAGAACACGACTCGACTCACCTGCGTGACGAAGGACTGCAACGTCTCCCGGATGATTCGATTTTTGCGAAAGCCGACGCGGAGAAACGCGTCATCGTAACGATCGATCTCGATTTCGGAGAGATCCTCAGTTTCAGCGGCGGCAAGATCGTCAGCACCATCACGTTCCGGGTGCATGACACGCGAGCGGCATTCCTCGTGAAGCGGCTCAAATCCGTGCTGCCGCAGGTGATGCCATTCCTGGAGCGCGGGGCGATCGTCATCGTCGAAGACGCACGATTTCGAGTGCGGCTTCTGCCGATCGAGCGGAACGTCGAATGAAGTTCGTCAAAGTCATCGCCGCCATCCTCCTCCTTGCAGCCGTCTTCCTTGCCTTCCACTACCTCCCCATCGCCGCCTGGCTCACCGCGTTCCAGGCGTGGGTCCGCCACCTCGGCCCGATCGGCTACGTCGTCTACGCGCTCATGTACGCCGTCTGCGTCACCGCGCTCGTCCCCGCCTCGCTGCTCACCCTCGGCGCGGGCGCGATCTTCGGCGTCGTCGGCGGCACGATCGTCGTCTGCGCCGGAGCGACGCTCGGGTCCATGCTCGCGTTCGTCCTCGCGCGCACCGCATTGCGCAAGCGCGTCGAACAGATGATCGCGAAGCGGCCGAAGCTGGCGGCCGTCGACCGTGCCATCGCGCAGGAGGGGACGAAGCTCATGCTCCTCTGCCGCATCTCCGGCTTCCCGCCGTACGTCTTCGCCAACTACGTCTTCGGCCTCACCGGCGTCACGGCGACGTCGTACTTCCTCACCACCTTCTTCGGGATCATTCCCGGCTGCTTCGCCTACACCTACGCGGGGCACGCCGGCGCTGCCGTCGCGACCGGCAGCGGCAACCGCATCGCTCTCATCGTCACCGCCGCCGGCATCATCCTCGTCAGCGCCTACGTCGCCCGCATCGCCACGCGGGCCATTCGCCGGGCTGGCGTCAGTGATGCTTGATATGCTCCCGACTCGCTACGGAGGCACACATGCCCAATCCGCTCGTTGAGCTCGCGAAAGTGGGCCAAAGCGTTTGGTACGACCAGATGGAGCGCAGGCTCCTCACCACCGGCCGCCTCAAGCAGATGATCGCCGACGATGATCTGCGCGGCCTCACTTCCAACCCCACGATCTTTGAAAAGGCCATCGCCGGCAGCGACGACTACGACCAGCAGCTCCGCCAGCTCGCCGCATCGAACAAGAACGCCGTCGAGATCTTCGACGAGCTCGCCCTCGACGACATCGGCAACGCCGCCGACGTCTTCCGCGCCGTCTACGACCGCTGCGCCGGCAGCGACGGCTTCGTCAGCATCGAAGTCTCGCCGCTCCTCGCGCGCGACACCGCCGGCACCGTCGCCGAGGCCAAGCGCCTCTTCGGGCGGCTCAACCGGCCAAACGTCATGGTCAAGATCCCGGCCACCTCCGAGGGCTTGCCGGCGATCGAAGAGGCCATCGCGAACGGCATCAACATCAACATCACCCTCATCTTCTCCAACGACGTTTACGCGCAGGTGATGGAGGCGTACGTCCGCGGCCTCGAGCGCCGCGTCGAGGCGGGGCAGCCGATCGACAAGATCCGCTCCGTGGCCAGCTTCTTCGTCAGCCGCATCGACACGAAAGCCGACAACGCCATGGAAGCGAAGGGCGAGACCGAGCTCCTCGGCAAGATCGCCATCGCCAACGCCAAGGCCGCGTACCAGCTGTGGAAGAAGACGTTCACGAGCGAACGCTGGATGAAACTGCAGGCGAAGGGCGCCGCCGTGCAGCGCCCGCTGTGGGCCTCGACCGGCACGAAGAACAAGAAATACAGCGACGTCCTCTACATCGAGTCGCTCATCGCGCCGCAGACGGTCAACACCGTCCCGCCGGCGACGTACGACGCCTTCAAAGACCACGGCAAGGTGCGCGTCACCATCGAGGACGACCTCGACGGCGCGCTCGAAGCGCTGCGTAAATTCGAGGAGAAGGGCTTCAGCCTGAAGGCGATTTGCGATGAGCTCATCGCCGAGGGGGTGAAGTCGTTCGACGCCTCGTTCGACTCGCTGATGATGACGATCGAGGCCCGCCGCGACGCCGTCACGCGCGGCCTCGCAGAGCGCCAAACCGCACACCTAGGCGCTTCGCAGCCGCTGGTCGACGAGGCTGCGAAGCGCATCGAGAAGGACAAAGCCGTCGACCGCATCTGGGCCAAGGACGCGGCGCTCTGGAAATCCGACGACGCGCACAAGAAGATCATCGGCAACGCCCTCGGCTGGCTGACCGTGCCGGAGCTGATGCAGAAGCAGGTCTCGCAGCTCCGCGCCTTCGCCGAGGCGGTGAAGGGCGACTTCGACCACGTCGTCGTCCTCGGTATGGGCGGATCGAGCTTGTGCTCCGAGGTCACGCGGCGGCTGTTCGGTGAAAAGCCGGGCTATCCGAAACTGAAAGTCCTCGACTCCACCGTCCCCGAGGCCGTGCGCGAGCTGGAGCAATCGATCGACCTGCAGCGCAGTCTCTTCATCGTCGCCTCGAAGTCCGGCACCACCACCGAGCCGATGATGTTCCACCGCTACTTCTACGACCGCGTTGGTAACGGCCAGAACTTCGTCGCCGTCACCGATCCCGACACGCAGCTCGTGCGCGACGCGCAGCGCGACAAGTTCCGCCACATCTTCATCAACCCGCCGGACATCGGCGGCCGCTACTCCGCGCTCTCGCTCTTCGGCCTCGTGCCCGCGGCGATTGCCGGCTACGACGTCGAGGCGCTCATCGACCGCGCCGTGCACGCGGCCCACGTCGCGCATGTGACCGATCCGAAGAAGAACCCCGCCGCGATGCTTGGCACGATCCTCGGCGCGCTCGCCAACGCCGGCCGCGACAAGCTCACGCTGATCACGCCGCCGCCGCTCGACACCCTCGGCCTCTGGATCGAGCAACTCATCGCCGAGTCGACGGGCAAGGAAGGCAAAGGCATCCTCCCGATCGCGGGCGAGCCGCCGCTGAAGGCGGGCGACTACGGCAAGGACCGCCTCTTCGTCTGCGTCCGTTTGCGCGGCTCCGACGACGTGGCCAGGCTGAAGGAGCTGACGGACGCCGGCCACCCGGTCGTCGATCTCGTGCTCAACGATCCCGAAGACCTCGGCGAGATCTTCTTCACGTGGGAGTTCGCCACGGCCGTCGCCGGCGCGCTCCTCGGCATCGATCCGTTCGACCAGCCGAACGTGCAGGAGTCAAAGGACAACACGAAGCGGCTGCTCGAGGAGTTCAAGTCGAGCGGGAAGCTGAACGACGTCGACCTCGTGCCGGTCGCCGACGCGAACGGCAAAATCGGATCGCTCCTCGGATTGGCGAAAGCGGGCGACTACGTCGCGCTCACCGAGTACATCGCGCCGTCGCCGCAGCGCGACAAGACCATCGCGCAGATCCGCGAGAGCATCGCGCGCGAGCTCCACGTCGCCACGACGACCGGCTACGGCCCGCGCTTCCTGCACTCGACCGGGCAGCTGCACAAAGGGGGCGGCGCGAACGGCATCTTCATCCAGATGGTCGGCACGACCGACGACGTCGCCATTCCGGACGAGAAATTCACGTTCGGCACGCTGGCGCGCGCGCAGGCCATCGGCGACTACGAGTCGCTCCAGTCCCGCGGCCGCCGCGCCATCCGCATCGACCTCGGTTCGGACATCGACGGGGGCCTCGAGCGCCTCGCCGAGGTCGTGAAGATGGTGAAGGCATGAGCAAGGCGCAGTTCGGGATGATCGGCCTCGCGGTGATGGGGTCGAACCTCGCCCTCAACGTCGAAGAGCACGGCTTCCCCGTCGCGGTCTGGAACCTGGAGACGAACGTCGTCGACGACTTCGTTGGTAAGAACGCCGGCAAGCACTTCACCGGCACGAAGTCACTCGAGGACTTCTGCGCCGCGCTGGAGCGCCCGCGGCGGATCATGATGATGATCAAGGCCGGCGCGCCGGTCGACATGACCCTCGACCGCCTCGCCCCGCTGCTCGAGAAAGGCGACATCGTCATCGACGGCGGCAACTCCTGGTTCAAGGACACGCAGGCGCGCACGAAGCGGCTCGGAGCGATGGGCCTGCACTTCGTCGGCTCCGGCGTCTCCGGCGGCGAGGAGGGGGCGCGTCACGGCCCGTCGCTGATGCCGGGCGGCTCCGAGGAGGCGTGGCAGGCCATCCAGCCGATCTTCGAGGCCATCGCGGCGACGAGCGACTCCGGGCCGTGCGTCACGCACGTCGGTCCCGACGGCGCCGGGCACTTCGTCAAGATGGTGCACAACGGCATCGAGTACGGAGACATGCAGCTCATCGCCGAGGCGTACGAGATGCTGCGGCGCGGCCTCGGGCTGCAGGCCGCGGAGCTCGCGGAGATTTTCGACGAGTGGAACAAGGGGCCGCTGGAGTCGTTCCTCATCGAGATCACCGCGCACATCTTCCGGGTCAAGGATCCGGGGACGAACGCGCCGCTCGTCGACAAAGTGCTCGACAAGGCCGGGCAGAAGGGGACGGGGAAGTGGACCGCGCAGGTGGCGCTCGACCTGGCCGTGCCGATCCCGACGATCGCCGCCGCCATCGACGCGCGCGTGCTCTCGTCGATGAAAGAGGAGCGCGTCGCCGCGTCGAAGGTAATCAAAGGACCAGCGAATCCTCCAGCGTCTGGACAGCAACGCAAGGCGGTCATCAAAGACGTGCACGACGCGCTGTACGCCTCGAAGATCTGCTCCTACGCGCAAGGCATGGCGCTGATCCAGGCCGGCTCCGCGGAATGGAGCTGGGACATCAACATGCGCGAGATGGCCAGGATCTGGAAGGGTGGCTGCATCATCCGGGCGCGCTTCCTCGACTCGATCATGCGCGCCTACGAGCGCGACCCGCAGCTCCGGAACCTCCTCCTCGACGACGACTTCAACTCGCGCGTCGAGCAGTCGCAGGACTCATGGCGCCGCGCCGTGACGTACGCACAGGCGAACGGAATCGCCGTCCCGGCGATGAGCGGCAGCCTCGCGTATTTCGACTCGTACCGCAGCGCGAATCTCCCGCAGAACCTCACGCAGGCGCAGCGCGATTACTTCGGGTCGCACACGTATCAGAGGAACGATCAGGGGGAGGATGCGCCGTTCGTGCATACGGACTGGATTCGCTTATAGCTGCGGCTTGAACATCCCCGCCGCCCACTCCTTCACCCGCGCGAACCGCGGCCGCCGCAGCCACGGCCGCAGCTTGATCTCCTCGCTCCGCGCTAGGTCCTCCTCGAACATCGCCTCCATCTGCTTGGCGATGCCTTCGTCGTAGATGTTGACGTTCACTTCGTCGTTGAGGCGGAAGCTGCGGTCGTCGAAGTTCGAGGAGCCGACGGTCGACCAGACGCCGTCGACCACCATCGTCTTGGCGTGCATCATCGTCGGCTCGTACTCCCAGATGCGGATGCCGCGGCGGAGCAGGTCGTCGTAGTGCAGGCGGCTGGCCTGGCGCACGAGCGGCACGTCGACGAGCTCGCCGGGGACGAGCACGCGCACGTCGACGCCGCGGCGCACGGCCCCTTCGAGCGCGCGGATCGTGTCCTTGTCGGGGACGAAGTAGGCGTTGCTGATCCAGATCCGCTGCTGCGCGCTCACCATCGACACGATGTAGAGCAGCTTCACCGTCGAGCTTCCCTCGGACGGCGACGACTTGATCACCTGCGCGAGCTGCTTGCCGCGCGGCTCGATCTCCGGGAAGTAGTCGAGCCCCGTCAGGAGCTCGCCGCGGCTCTTCACCCAGTTGTCCATGAACGCGAACTGCATCTGCGTCACCACCGGCCCCTCCACGCGGGCCACCGTGTCGCGCCAGTGGTTCTGCGCGTCGGCGTTGCCGAGCCACTCGTCGGCGATGCCGACGCCGCCGGAGTAGCCGACCGTGCCGTCGACGACGAGGAGCTTGCGGTGCGTGCGGTGGTTGAAGCGCGACAGCGTGTACCAGCGCAGCGGGTGGTACCACTCGAGGTCGACGCCGTTGCGCTGCATGAACTCGATGAGCGCGCGCGACATCGGCGCGGAGCCGACGGCGTCGAGAATGATCTTCACCGCCACGCCCGCGCGCGCGCGCTCCGCCAGCGCCTCCGCGAAGTGCCGCCCGATCTCACCGTCCCAGTAGATGTAGAACTCGAGGTTGATCGTCTTCCGCGCGGCGCGGATGGCCGCGAGCATCGACGGAAAGATCTGCGCGCCGTTCTTGAGGATCTCGACGCGGTTGCCCGGCGACATGGCCGCGCCAGTGAGCGCGTGCATCGTCTGCAGGAAGGCCACGTCGCGCACGCCGAACTGGTGCTTCATGTGATAGCGCATCGGCAGCCGCCGCCGGATGATCGGCAGCGGGGGGCGCTTCGGATAGCGCGACTTCGAGCTCTTGCGGAAGAACAGCATCATCGTTGATGGATCAGCCAAAGGAGCGCGGCGACGAGGCCGGCGGCCATGAGCAGCGCGACGGCGACGATGATCGCCAGCACGACGATCGCCGCGCCGGCCACGGCGCCCGCGCTGCGCGGCGGCCGCGAGCGGTCGCGGTAGCGCAACAGTGTTTTCAGGTTGATGACGTTCTCTTCGAAGAGCCAGTCGAAGATCGTGCCGAGGATCGGGATCGAGCCGATGGAGACGTCGAGGAGGATGTAGAGGACCATGCGCGTCACCCGGGCGATCGGAACGCGGTGCCGCAGCGCGCCGACGATGATCCAGGCCGAGAGGATGCCGCCGGCCACCTCGCCGACGCCCGGAATCAGGCTCAGCCCGGCGTCGAGGCCGACGCGGCGGCCCGTCCCCGGAATGGCGACGGCTTCGTCCATGAAATAGGCGAATTTCCGCAGCGCCACCAGGTCGACGGGCAGCTTCTCATCGGGCTCGATGACTTCCGGAATGATCGGCTCGGGCTCAGCCACGCTGGAGCCACTATGCAAGAGAGGGCGCAGGGCGCGTCCCTTGCGTATAGTTGAGCCGTGCCGAAGCAAGCGCTCCCGACACGATTCAGTCGCGCGCGGACGGTCGCCTGGTCTTGGCTGACCGACCCGGCCGTGCTGCTTTACCGCCGCGAGGCCCGCGGCCGCACGAAGCTGCGCGTCCTCACGGTCGAGTTCTTCCTCTTCGTCCGCGAGGTCTCGCTCGAGTTTTACAAAATCGAAGGGACGAACCGCGCCGCGTCGCTGGCGTACACGACGCTCCTCTCGCTGATCCCGCTTCTCGTCGCCTTTACCCAGGTGCTGCAGCACTACTTCAGCTCGATCTTTCCGAACCTTCAGTCACAGATCGACACGATTCTGAACAACATCATCCCCTACCAGTCGCCCGTCATCTCCTACCACCTAGCCCGATTCGCGGAGAGCGCGCAGGCGGCGTCGACATTCGGCATCATCCTCTTCATCATCATCGCCTTCCGGCTGTTCCTGGCCGTCGAGGGAACGGTGAACCAGATCTGGAAGGTGCGCAGCCTCCGCGGCTACCGCCAAAAGATCATGGCTTTCACCATGCTCTTCTTCTGGGGCCCGGTGCTGATGGGCGTGTCCTTCACGAGCACGAACGTGCTGGAGAAGAACCGCTACCTGCGCGTGCTGTTCAAGGAAGACATCATTTTCCGGGTGGTGCCGGTGGTGGTGATGTTCATCGCCTTCGCCATGCTGTTCTGGCTCGTGCCGTCGGCGCGGGTGAAGCTGAAAGCGGCCATGGTCGGCTCGATCATCACCACGGCGCTCTTCACGCTGGTGCGCTTCGGCTTCGGAATCTACGCCCGCCACCTCTTCACCGGCCGCTTCAATCTGATCTACGGCACGGTCGGCCTGGCGCTCATCTTCCTCATCGCCATCGAGATCATGTGGGTGGTGATCCTCCTCGGCGTGGAGATCAGTTACGTCTACCAGAATCTGTACGGCGTGCTGCGTGCCTCCGAGCAGCAGATCGAGGACGAGCCGCGCTTCGATCTCTACTTTGCCATCCGCGGGCTCGTCGAGGTCGCGCGCCGCTTCGACAAGCGCGAGGACCCGCCGTCGTCGTACCGCCTCGCGGAGCAGTTCGGCACGACCGACTCGCAGATGCGCCGCATCCTTCGCCGCCTCGAGGACATGAAGCTGCTCAAGGAGATCCCCGGCGAGTGGCCGGCCTTCGTCCCGGCCTGCGATCCCGACCGCATGACCGTCGAGGAAGTGATCCTCGGCTTCGAAGGCTGGCACCGCTCGGTCCCCGACATCGCCGCGGGCGAGGAGCACGTCGCCGTCGGCAATCTCTTCACGCGCGTGAGCGAATGCACGCACGACGCGCTCGAGCACATGAGCATCGGCCAGGTCGTGCGCCGGCTGTATGGTGACCGCGCGCCGTCGCGCGCCGAGGACCGCGGCGCGCTACGCGGCGTGTGAGGCGGCGCGGCGGCGCAGCTCGCGCAGCAGGCGGATGCGCCGCAGCGTCTCGTACGCGCCGGTCGTGAACGCCACCCAGACCGTGCCGGCGGTGATGCCGGCGCCGAC
>DATELQ010000097.1:0-25184 GCA_035276475.1 Thermoanaerobaculia bacterium
CCGCTCCGCCGCCCGCCGCCGGAGAAGCCGCTGGCCATTCCGCCGGCGATGCGCGGCACGCTGTTCGTCGAGTATCTCGTGCGCGACGACGGCGTGGCCATCCTCACCGCCCGTCGCGGCGAAGGCGGCGCGATCGCGACGACGGCGCACTTCGTCAAGGTGCCGCTGCATCGCCTCGAGTCGCTCGCGGACCGCTTCGTCCATGCGATCGAGCAGGGCAACCTCGGGTACGCCGGCGACGCGCGCAAGCTCTACGATTTGCTGCTCCATCCCATCGAGCCGGAGCTCCGCGGCTGCCGCCGCCTCTGCGTCATTCCGGACAAGGCGCTGTGGCGCGTGCCGTTCCACGTCTTCGTCGACCGCGCCGGGCGCCACATGCTGGAGCGGATGCCGCTCTTTTACGCGCCGTCGATCCGCACGCTGTCGCTCACCGCCGAGCGTCCCGGAAACAACCGCGACCTCGGGCAGCTGCTGGCGTTCGGCAATCCGGCGCTGTCGCCGGCCATGACGGCGCAGGCGGCCGCGTTCCAGCGCGGCGCCGCGGTCGGCCCACTCCCCGACGCGGAGCGCGAAGTCGAGTCCCTCCGCCGCTTGTACGGCGGCAACGGCGTGAAGGTGCTGGTCGGCTCCGCGGCGAGCGAAACGATTTTCAAGCGCGAGGCCCCGCACTATCGGGTTCTCCACATCGCCGTGCACGGCGTCGTCGACGAGCGCGCGCCGATGTTCTCGGCGCTCCTCCTCGCCGCGCCGAAGGACGGCAGCGAGGACGGCTTTCTGGAGGCGCGCGAGATCGCCGACCTCTCACTGCGCGCCGACGTGGCCATTCTCTCGGCGTGCGACACCGCGCGCGGCCGCTACGGCGCCGGCGAAGGGCTGATCGGCATGACCTGGGCGCTGCAGGTGGCCGGCTGCCCGACGGCGGTGGTGAGCCAGTGGAAGGCCGCCTCCGCCGCCACGGCCCGCCTGATGATCGCGTTCCACCGCGCGCTGCTCGCCGGCGCCTCGAAGCCCGACGCTCTCCGCTCCGCCGCGCTGCAGCTCATGCACGACCGCCGCACCGCGCACCCGTTCTATTGGGCGCCGTTCATCGTGGTGGGGAAGCCGTGAGCTCTTCGGCCAGCGCGACGATGATGCCCGCCGGGCCGCGCATGTAGCAGAGCCGGTATATGTCCTCGTACCGGACAATCTCGCCGATGAGCTCAGCGCCCTCGGCGCGCAAGCGGGCGACGGTGTCGTCGACGCTTTCGACCGCGAACATGACGCTCCGGAGCCCCAGCGCGTTCGGCGGCGCGACGGCCGGTTCGATGGCGACGAGCTCGGGATTGCGAAACTTCGTCAGCTCCAGCCGCCCGTGCCCATCGGGCGTCCGCATCATGACGATGTCGACGCGAACGCCTTCGATCGCGTTGATGCGGTCCACCCACGGTCCCTCGATCGGCGCCTGGCCTTCGACCGTCATGCCGAGGACGGTGAAAAAGCGAATCGCGGCGGGGAGGTCGTCGACGACGACGCTGATGTGGTCGAGTCGCGTGATGGTCATCGGATCTCCACACCCCCTCCGCCATCTTCTCGTACCGCCTCATCACCTCGGAGGCGAGCACGATCGTGCCGTTCTTCGATGTCACGGACACGAAGTGCGAGGCCCAAGTGTGGCGGCCGCCGGTCCAGACGCGGATGCCGGGGAGGATCTCGCGGTCGCCGTCGACGAGGTGGAGGCGGCCCGCCATGTTCGCGGCAAGGAGCACTTGCATGTCCTCGCGATCGATGCCGCCGTGCTTTCCGCCGGGCTGCCACGCCGCGCCGGTGTAGTACGCGTACTCGTCAAAAACGCCGCGCGATAGAAGCCGAACTCGACGACGACGTTGTGCCCGCCGCCGCGGATCAGCCACACCATCAGCGAGCTGCGGGCGGCGAGCAGGACGCTTTCCTGCTCGCTGCTCGCCGAGCGCTGCTCGCTGATAGCGGCGCATCCTACTTCCCTGCGAGCTTTCTCGCCGCCAGCGGCCGCGCCGCCTGCGCGGTGCGCTCCTGCACGCCGATCCAGCGCTCGATGCGCGCGTCGAGCACGTCGAGCGGGAGGCTGCCGCCGGAGAGGATGGCGTCGTGGAACTTCCGCTCGTCGAAGCGCGCGCCGAGGCGTTGGGAGGCGCGGCGGCGGAGCTCGCGGATCTTCAGCTGGCCGAGCTTGTAACTGAGCGCCTGCGCCGGCGTCGAGATGTAGCGGTCCGTCTCCGCCTGGATCGTCGGCTCGTCGACCGCGTGCGACTTGCGCATGAAGTCGATCACCTGATCGCGCGTCCACCCCATGTCGTGAATGCCGGTGTCGACGACGAGGCGCACCGCGCGAAAGAGCTCCGAGCGCAGGCGCCCGTAATCCGATCCCGGATCCTGGTAGAACCCGACCTCCTTCCCCAGTTCCTCGGCGTACAGCGCCCACCCCTCCGTGTACGCGGAGTTGCCGCCGTGCTTGCGGAACTCGGGGAGCGCGGTGAGCGTCTGCTGAATGGAAAGCTGCATGTGATGGCCGGGGATGCCTTCGTGGTAGGCGACCGCTTCGTCGTTGATGAGCGAGCGGTGCGCGTAGTCGGAGACGGCTACGACGACGCGGCCCGGGCGCTTGCCGTCGGGTGAGCCGGTCATATAGTGCGTGGCGGCCGCTTTCTGGAACTCGGGGATCCCTTCGACCGTCACCGGCGCCGACGGAATGAGCGTGAAGAGCTGCGGGAGCTTCGTGCGCATCTGGGCGATTGCGCGCTCGAAGTCGTCGAGGATGGCCTGCGCCGACGCGGGCTTGTACTTCGGATCGTTCTCGATGTGCTCGCGGAACGCGGCGAGGTCGGCGAAGCCGTTCGCCTTTGCCAGCGCCGTCATCTCGCCGACGATGCGGTCGTACTCGCTCAAGCCGATCTTGTGGATCTCGGCCGGTGAGAGGTCCGTCGTGGTCAGGCGATGAATGGCGGCCTGGTAGCGCCGCTTGCCGCCGGGGAGGCTCTCGATCGACAGCGCGGCGCGGCCGTGCGGCGCGTAGTCCGAGGCGATGAAGTCCGCGAACTTCTTGTACGCCGGCAGGACGTCTTCGTTCACCGCCGTGGTGATGGCGTCGGTCAGGCGCTGCTTGTCGGCCGCGGAGAACGACGCCGGCAGTTTCTTGATCGGCAGAAGGAACGGATCGGCGGCGACGATGCCGTTCGCCTGCGCGGGGATTTTCTCCGCGAGGAACTTCGGCAGGACCAGGCCGTCTTTGACGCCGGCGCGGAGGGTCTCTTCGACCTGGGCGAAGACCTTCGGGACCTGACGGAGGCGCGCGACGTAGTCGTCGTAGTGCTTCACGCTGTCGAACGGCATCGACAGCGGCAGGTCGGCGAGCTGCGTGTGCGGCCCGCCCTGCGCGGTGATCGGCATCTCGAAGTTCTTGAGCTCGTAGTCGACGTCGTTCTCCGCGAGGTTGCGGATGAAGAGGTCGTGCGATGTGCGGTCTTCCTCCTCGAAGCCGTCGGTGGAGATGGCCTTGACGCGCTTGAGGAAGTCGTCGTTGATCTCGTGCCGCCGCCGGATGGCCGCGAGGGAGTAGTCGCCGAGCTTGTCGTTGTAGCGGTCGTCGCCGACGGCCGTCGCGAGCGTCGGGTTGAGCTTGAGGGTCGTTTCCCAATACTCGGCAAAGATCGCCTTCTGCTGCGCGAGCCGCGCATCGAGCGAGGCGGCGGTGCCGGCGGCGAGTGCGGAGGAGGCGAGGAGGAGAAGGGCGAGGGCGAGGCGCGTGCGCATTCGCGAAGGCTATCGAGGGCCGACGTTTCGCGCAACGCGGTTAGTCCGGATCGACGATCGACCACCCTGCCCAGAATCGCGGCGTGGCGAAGCGGTCGGTTGCGCGGACGGCGTCCTGGGCCTCGTGAAAGGCCTGGAGCAGCGGCTTTCGCTCGACCCAAAGCTTCCGGTAGAAGGTCCGCATGAGCAATTGTGTTGCTTCGTCGTCGACCGGCCAGAGCGACATCACCAGGCGGCGCGCGCCGGCTGCGTTCAACGAAGAGCGCAGTCCCAGGATGCCCTGTCCGGAGGCTTTGATTCCGAGCGCGGTGTTGCAGGCGGAGAGAACAACCAACTTCGCGTGCGTCATGTCGGCGTCGAGGATCTCCTCCGCCGTGAGGATGCCGGCGCTTTGCAACGTGTCCGGGTTTCTCGTGTTCGCGCCCGAAAGCGCCAGACCGCTTTCCACCAGCGGTGTGCGGAGCGGCGTGTTCGCACGCTGCGTCTCGTCATCCTCAACGGGGACAAATCCGTGCGTGGCGAGATGCACCCACGTCGCTCTCTTGAATTCGCCGAGGACCGCGGACTTCGTCGCCGCGGCGTCCTTCAGCCAGAGCGCTTGCAGGTTCCTGTCGTGCGCGAGGTTTTCGATCGCGCTCGCTTCTTCCTTCGTCCAGGAAAGCGTTTGGAACGGCATGCCGGGCCAGCCCGGTGTCTTTGGCGTGCGGCCGGCATCGTAATCGAGTCCGCCGACGATGACGACGTGCTCCGCCGCGCTGGGCCGCGTCAGCGACCGTGCCCGCAATAGGGAACGGGCAGAGTCGACCTCGACGACGTCAAGCGCGCCGCTACCGTTCTCCGAAAAGGCGTGCCATGGAAGCGGGACGAGATCGCCGTCGCCGCTGACGCGAACGGCGTGCGTACCCGGAGGCAGGGCGCGGCGCAGTGGTTCCCAGACGCGTGCCTTCAGCGCGGCCCATGCGGCATCGGCGCGGTCGTTCCGCACGCCGGCGATCCAACTCGCGACCAAGGCGTCGATCTGCTTCGCCGATCCGATCGTGACGAAGCGTGGGGGGGCCATTCGATCCGTGATGACGGCGCCGTACGTGGCCTGAAAGGTCTTCGAGCTGCCGAACTGGTCGAACTTGTAGATGTCGACGAACACCTCGGCAGGTCGAAGCACGCTGCGCAAATCGTCGAGGATGTTCGTGCTCGTGTAGGGAAGCGCGTCAGTCGATCCGAGCAACGCCCTCTCCAGCGCTTCTTTTTCCGCCGTGAGTGCGTCGTTTTTCTTTTTCCACTCGTCGTACATACGCGACTCGCGGCTGCTGGCCCAGAGCGCGAGTTGCCTGCGCACCTTTCGCAGGCGCGCGGCCGTGTTGTCGCCGGCGCGCGTCTGCATGGAGCGCTCGATCTCCGACTGGCGGCGGAGGCTTTCGACGACGAGTCCTTTCCACGGAGCCATCACCGCATAGCCGCCGGCGAGGCAGGGATCGTCGTGACAGACCGTCAGGACGCCGCTCACCTGTACGGCTGTCTCCTGCGCGAGTAACTGGCGCTGCTCCGCGAGCGACAGCCGTGTGAATTGCTGCTGTGCGTGACGGACGAAGCCGCCGGCGGCGGCGAGAAACGCGTCACGGGCCGCCGCGCGGTCTTGCGCGCGCAGCAGCGTCCGTCCGAGGTTGAAGCGCCGCGCCGCGACGTTGAGGGAGTCGTCGCCGTAACGCTCGGCGGCCGCGGCGATGACCTCCCGGAAAAGTTTCGCCGCGTCCGCAAACTGGCCGCGCTCTTCCATTACGTTCGCTAGCACCTCTTTGGCGGCGGCGTCGGATGGCTTCAGCGTCAATGCCCGTTGCGCGGCGGCTGCTGCGTTCGCGAGCTCGCCCTTCGACCGATAGAACGATGCCGACGCTACCAGCCAATCGACCGAGTCTTCTCCTTCCAACGTCTTCTGCAGGCGCAACGCCTCGGCCATGTTCGATGATTTAGCGGCAGGCGACGCGGCACAGAATGACGCCAGCGCGAGCGCGCGCAGCATGCCGGCCGACTGCGGATCCTGCTTGGTGTGAATCCGCCTGGCGCGCTCGATGACGGGCCGGGCCGACTCGCAGTCGCCTTGATTGATCAAGCCCACGGCCATTTTTTCGAGAATGGAGGCGACGTCGACGCTTTTCTTTCCGCTCAGTCCCTCGACGATCGGCAGCGCTTCGGCGAAGGCGTTGTGCGCCTCGGCGTATCGGCCGCGACGCAGCATGAAGAACCCGAATTCGGAGAGCGCATCGGACAAGGCCTCGCCGCCGGGCGCGCGGGCTTCGTCGACAGCCGTTCGGAAACTCTGCTCGGCCTCGGCATACTCGTGGAGCTCGCTGTAGGCCCCGCCCGCCAAATACAACGCCGAACGCCGGCCGGCGGGTGGAAGCGTGGTCATGATGCCCTGCAACGTCGCCAGCGCCTCACTGCTCCCGCCGCTGTCGTATTGCAACTGTGCAATCTGCAACAGCACGTCGCCGGCCGACACATGGCCGCCGGTGTGAACGCTCGTCAGCGCCTGCGCTACGCTGCCGAGAAGGA
Source organism: Thermoanaerobaculia bacterium (assembly GCA_035276475.1). Classification (GTDB taxonomy): domain Bacteria; phylum Acidobacteriota; class Thermoanaerobaculia; order Gp7-AA8; family Gp7-AA8; genus DATDFB01. The sequence continues at coordinate 6,316 of DATELQ010000097.1, forward strand.
CAAGGGCTTTGTCGTAGTCGCCGATCTGCCGGTAACAGTCCGCGAGGAGATACGACAACGAGACCGACCGCGCGCCGCTGCGCTCGATCGCCGTCGCCTGCTCGAGGAGCGGCACCGCGTCGGCGAAGCGCTTGGCTTCGTATAACAACTGTGCGCCGTCGGCGAGAGCGGTGACGGCGAAGTCCGGGCGGTTCAGCGCGCCGGGCGCATAGAGCTTTGCGGCTCGTTGGAAATATGCGACCGCTGCGTCGACGTCGCGGGCGGCCTGAAAAATCTCTCCTGCGTGAAACACAGCTGCGGCGTACGCCTCCGCCGGAAGCGCAGCCTCGATGATCGCCAGCGCGCCGGCGGCCACCTCTTCGGCGCGCTTTTGCTGTTTCGCGGCAGCGAGCGTGTCCGCCAGCTCGAGCAGGCAGCCGCCGACACGTTCGTGCTTCGCGCCGAATCGGTCGGCAGCCGCATTGCACGCCGTCTCGATGTACGGCACCGCCTCGGCTGCTTTTCCGGCCCGGCGGAGTGCGACCCCGGCGTTCAGTGCCGCGGTCGCGATCTCGAGATCATCCGCGGGACCATTCGCGCGCCGCAGCTCGTATACGCGCTTCGACAGATCGGCCGCCCGCTCATAATCGCCGGCGTTGAAGGCGCGCCGCGCCTCGGCTGCCAGCTCGTCGGCAGTCTGCTGGGCGCCGAGAGCGGCGCAGAGCAGCAACGCCGCCGCCAGCCATGTTGCGATGCGGCCGCGCGAAGTCATTGCGGTGCCACGTGCGTAACCTGCAACTCGTAATTTCCATTCGCGAAACCACGCACCATCACGAATGCCTGTTTCGCATTCGATGGGACGGTCAGAGCGCAGACTTCGTCCGCACCGTCGATGAATGGACGGCAGTCGTAGGACCGTTGGCCCGGCACCGAGTCGAAGCGGACATAGAGGTCGGGATCGCCCGTGCCGCTCATTTTTGCCGTGAACTGCGAGTTGGCAGCCACTGCAAATGGGCCATACGCCTTCTGCGCGTCCTTTGCCACCGATTGATTGCTGAACGTCTCCGTCTTCGGCGCACCGGGCGGTGGCGCGACGGTCGGACCGGCCGCGCATTTGGCCATGTTGGTGATTATGTTCTGGTCGATCGTGAAGCCCGGGTGCGGCCCGTACACGCACGCGGCGCCGTTCTTGTCCTTGTCGGTGAGCGTGAGACTCCAATCGCCCTTGCCGTTGCACTGCGGGTAATGCATGACCGAGAAGGCGTCGTATGTCGTCAGCTCTACCCAATCGGGGTCTTCGAAGCACGTCCCCGCCTGCGGCCGCGTGTGTTCGTGCCGCCATCCGAGGGTGTGACCGAGCTCGTGGCGGAGGATGCCGACGAGCTGCAGCTTCTCGCCCGGCTGGAGCTCGAAACTGCTGTCGTCGATCAAGACGTTGCGGTTCACCCGAGGCTCGTTCGGGAAGAAGGCGCGGGCGAGGTATTCGCCGTTGACGTTGACCGGACGAACATCGAAGACGACCGCCGCGTTCGTGGCCACGCAGTTCGCGTCCTGTGAGGAATCATAGATGTAGTGGACGTCGGCCCACTTTTCCCATTCACCGGTCGCGCTGGCCATTTGGGCGACGACGTCGGCGTGGTGCGACCCGAAGGTATTGCTGACGCAGTAGGTCAGCTTTTTCTTCTGGTCTTGGTTCCACTTCTGATCGAGGCCGCCGATCTGGGCGAGGATCAGGCGTGTCGTCTGCGGCGGCTTGACGTTCTGCTCGTAGAACTCGCGGAGCTGCTTTTCATTCGCAATCGTCGTGTCGCCGTTGACGATGTACTTGCCGCCTTCGAACGGCTCTTTGAAAACCTTCGCTTTGAACTCGTCGAAGGTGAGGGTGGCGAACATGCGCCGGTCGCGCTCGGCGTTCGTCTGGAGTTTATCCTCGGCTTGTTTGACGGTTTCGGGTGTGGCCTGGATCTTCGGCTTCTGCGGCATCGGTGTCGACGTTGTCGTGGTTGAGGTCGTCGCGGTCGACGCCGTCGTGTCGGTGTTCGATGGCGGCGCCGCTTGCTCCTGCTTCTTACAGGCCCCGAACGTAACGATCAACAGGGCGGCGACTGCGGCTTTGAGAACTCTCACGGTTTCCTCCTATTTTTCACAAGGCTCTGCAACGAGATTCACGAGATCGACTCCCTTGACGGTGACGCGGGCGCGTTCGTAGGCCCGGCCGCCGGCGTCCCCGTCTTTGTATTCGGCGCATATCCGCGTCTCCCCCTCGATTCCCATCCGTGTGGTATGCATCGTCACCTCGATGCCGCGTTGCTGGTCGCCTTCCACGTCCTTGCGAACTTTGTTCAGCGCCTCGCGCGCTTCGGGAGGCACGCCGCTTCCGCGCGAGAGTGCGTAGACCGCGAAGCTCTTGATGCCTTTCGAAGCGGCGGCACGTGGTGACGGTTTCGCGGTGGTCTTCCTAGCAGGGGCAGAAGACATGGTCGGTAGCACCTGTGGCGACTCTTGCGGCTCCGGCTGTGGCACCTCGGTAGGCGGCGTCGCTTCGGCCGGCGGCGGCTGCGCAGGGCGATTTGCTCTCGGCGCCAGTTCGCGCTGACAGCCGAACGACGTCAGCAGCAGAAACAGAACGGACCAGGGAAGGGCGCTCGGCACCATCGTTTAATAGTAGGAGTGACCTGAAGGCGTCTTTTCCCACCACATCCGCCGCGCTATGCTTATTTGACCCTTCCGAGGGAACGATGAGCGACGAGCCGATTGCCGATCAAATCAGTTCCGCGCAGTTGGAGAAACTCCGCCTGGAGAACGAAAAGCTCCGGCGGGAAGGGGCCGCTCGGTGGATCGCGCGCGCTGGGGCCTTCACGCCCGTGTTGTCTGTCATCATCGGCGTGGGCGGGTTTCTTTTCGGCATTTACACGTTCCAGGCACAACAACGTGTACGAGACAATACGGCCAGGCTGGAACAGGAGCTGACAATTCAAAATCGGCTGCGTGCAGACGTCGACGGTTTGCTGCAGTTCTTTTCCGACAAAACTCAGACATTGTCGACGGCTTCGTATCGATTTTATGACCTGAAGGCGCTGCTCGCGATCTGCGCGGCAGCGAACCCACCCGTGCCGACGCACGAGCGAGACATCACCGTCAGCCTGGTCCGCGCGATTTCCGACGACTGCGATTTCACCGATTATCGCCATGCCCAGTTTGCAGCGATGCTCGTGGAGGAGTGGCCGTCGTACGGCACTTATCTCCGTGCGAACCCAGATATGCTGCAACAAATCACGTCGAAGTACGCCGACGCCGCCGGCATGCTGTCGCTCAAAGCGCCGGATGTCGTCGCAAAAGTGAAATATCGACCCCGCGAAAATGACATTTGGTTCACTGAAGGCTATGGCAGCCTTAGCAGCCGCGACGCCAGCCATTTCGCCAAAGTCTTATTGGGCTTTCGGAATCACGCACTGTTGATTGCGGACGAATCAGTCCGGTCAGTCGAAGTCGGGCGGCTCGGTAACAGCATCAACAACCTTCCGCTCGCCCGTGATTTGCTCGGCATCGATCCCAATGCCGTCGGGCGAATTTCCCGGAGCCGTTAGCGGAGGCAGAGGGCGGTGGTGAGGCGCGTGCGCATTCGCGAAGGCTATCGCAGTGTCATTCCGAGCGCAGCGAGGAACCTCCCGCGGCAGGAGGTTCCTCGCCGTGTGCCTCACTCGCCGGGATGGCAGGTCGGCGCCGGCCCGTCGTCGTAGAGGCCGCTCACCAGATTGCCGAACTCGATCGACACCTGGAACGCGCGGATCGGATGTTTGCGGCCGCCCGAGCAGGCGTCGTTCGTCCAGAAGCATTGGCCGCCCGCATCGGGCTCGCGCTGCAGGAACGCGCGATAGAGGTCGCCGATGAACGACTCCAGGCTGGTGCGGTCGCCGTTCGCTGCAGGGTTGATCGACTCGTACTCCGCCGTCTGCACGTAGTAGGTCAGGGTCGAATCGTCGTACGAAGCCTGAGTCATGAACCTCGTGGCCACGAACCGCTGCGCCTCGGCGGAGAGGGCGCTGGAGCCGCTGGCCGCAGCGTTTTTCAGCCTGACGTACTCGACCCGCAGCTCGAAGCACGTGGCCGATCTTCCGTACGCCCCCTCATAGGTGAGCTCGATGAATTCGAGGTAGCCTCGCGCATCCGGCGTCTGCGGCGGAAGCGACTCACCGCAAGTCTGCGGATCGCAGGTCGATGCGAACGCGAGAAGTGGGACGGAGAGGACGACGACGATCGCGACTGCGAGAATCCGTTTCATGCTTTGCCTCCTTGGCAAAAAAGAAAACGCCGGGGTGGTTACCCCGGCGTTCGGTTGGGACAGCTGTATACAGAACAATAAGTACGTATTAGCTGAAAGTCAAGGACGCCGGCCGCCTCGCGCAACGTACTCAGCCGCGAATTCCGCGTTCGCGTATCGCGGATTCACCTCCAGCGCCTTTCGATAGTTCGCCACCGCGCCGGCGGTGTCGCCGTTCGCGTCGTATGCCTCGGCCAGACTGTCGTAGGTGTTTGCGGCCTGCGGATAGAGCGTCACGTTGAGGCGGAAGACCTCGATCGCGCCGGCGAGATTCTTCGTGCGGAGAAGCTGGTACCCGAGGTCGTTGATCGTCCGCTCGGCGACGAGCGTCGATCGCGGGTCGAACTGCTGCGCGCGCTGCACGATCTTCGCGAGCGTCTCCGTCCCCTCGGTGGCGGCGATCTTCGCCAGCACGTGGCTGCCGGTTCGGCCGCTGTCGTTCTCGTCGAGGTACTTCAGCGCCTTGGCGACGTCGCCGTGCAGCGAGCGGAGGAGAAACCGCTCCTCCTCGGCGTACGCGCGCGGCAGCCCTTCAACCACGCGCCGCAACTCGCGCTCGGGGTACCAGCGGCCGCGCGCCATCACGCCGGCGCGCCGATTCGCATTCGCGACGTCGGCGAGCGGGTTCGCGTCGAGCAGCAGCAGATCGGCGCGCGCGCCGGCCGTCACCGTGCCGAAGTCGTTCGTCTCCAGAAAGCGGGCCGGATTGCTCGTGGCCGTGCGAAGCGCCTCGTACGGCGAGAAGCCGCACTCGACGAAGTTGCGCAGCTCCTCGTGCAGCGAGAAGCCGCCCGTCGCGCCGATGCCCATCGCGTCGGTGCCGGCCATCATCGGCACCCCTGCGGCGTGCAGCGCGGCCACGACCTTCTTCTGAAAGGCGAGGTTCTGCCGGACCTTCGGCACCTGGTCCGGCTTGAAGCCGCGCTTGTATTGATTGTTCGCCGGCGAGAGCCGGTCGCGCAGCGCGGGCGAGACGAAGCGCAGCTCCGGGCGCTCCAGGAAGGCGTCGAGGTCGGCCGCCTGCTGCATGATCTGGTCGTAGGTCACGAGCGTCGGCGTGAACCAGATGCCCGACTCCTTCATCAGTTTCACGACCTCGGGGATGCGGCTCTCGTCGAACACTAGCTTGTCGATGTCGAGGGTCTTGTTGAAGTACGTGTAGACGATCTCCTCGGCGTGCTCGAGGGCCTGTCCGGCGGCGAGCGTTCCCTCGAAGCCGACCTCGCGCGGCACGTGGCCGACGATGAACATGCGGTGCCGGCGCGCGGCGGCGAGGAGGGCCGGGTACTCCGCCTTCGAGACGCCCGCGTAGATCTTGATTCCGTCGTATCCGGCGGCGTGCTGCGCCTCGACCTCCGCAACCGACTCCTCGGCCGTCCGCGCTTTGTCGAATTTCGGACCGACGGTGTAAATCGCCGGCCCGAGGAGCTCGCCGCTGGCGGTGCGCGTCCGGAAGAGCAGATGCAGCGGCCTGCCGTCGAGGTTGAAGACCGTGGTGACGCCGTTGGCGACGTAGAGCGGCAGCTCGTTGCGCGTGCGGAGGTGCACGTGCGTGTCGACGAGGCCGGGCATGAGGAACTTGCCTCGTCCATCGATGCGCGTGGCGCCGCGCGGGACGGCGACGTCCGTTACGGCGCCAATCTGGGCGATGCGGCCGTCGTTGACGACGACGGTCTGATGCTCGACCACGCGCTCGCGGTCCATCGGGATGACGCTGACGTCGACGAAGGCGTATGCGTGAGAGACGAGAAGCGCGACTGCGCAGAAGGAAGCAAACATGAATGCTTCGACGCGCGGGAGAGTCGTTTGTTAGAAGCGGTTGGTCATGCCCGCGCGCGCTGAAGCGCTTTCTCCTCTTCTTCCCAACCGCTGAGGAAATCATCTTTCTTGAAGCACGGCTGAGAGCGCGCGAGGGCGAGGGCGCTGTGTGTCAGCAGGGTCATCACGGCAATGCGGTCCCAGATCCGCTCGCCGAGGTAGCGGGGACTCCACTGCGCCGCCGAGATACGGATGATCTGCAACTTTTCCTGATCGAGCCAATCTTCCAATTGCTCTTTGTCTGCCGCCGCGCTTTTCAAATCATGGTCACTCAGGCGGTTCTTTCCGTGGCTACCGGCGTAGATCAGAGACATACGGTTGATGAAGTTTTCGCGGAATTGCTCGCGCGTTCCGTGCCTTCCGTGCAAATCCGTGGCAACCTCGCGGGAAAGGCTGATCCATGTGTCGGGCAGACAGTTGAGCACCCAACGGTTCCAGGGTGTGCCCGTATCCTCGCGGATCCAGTTTTCGAGGCGAAAAAGGGGATCCGCGCTGGAGGTGACGTTGAAGGGATATTCGGCGTTGAAACGGTAGAGGGCCCCCTCCTTCGTCTCCCACTCGTTCAGAAAATCCTCCCAGATCTTTTGCTGCAGGTTCGGGTCCTCGCGGACTACGGAAAGATGTTTGGCGGACAAGGTGGACGGCTGTTGTTTGAACCACTGGTTCAGACGGGCCGGAACGACGACGGTGATCCTGCCGGAAGATTGCAGCATGAGCTGCCGCTGCTCCTGCAGGCGCTGCCAGAACGTTCGAATCTGCTTATCGGCAAAATGAGGAACAGTGCCGCGCCGGTGCAATACGCGCGGCCCCATCAGCGTGACGGGAATCTGGTTTCGCAGAATGAGCAGGGCGCCGCCGTTGTGAAGGCGTTCGGCGAATTCGATGATGGCGGTCTGGAGCCGGTCGCTGTCGAGAGGCTCGGACCCGGGGCGGTCGTCCTTTGCGCGCTGCTTCGCCACGCCGGCCTCGAAACGTTTCTCGATGCTTTCCTTCGACAGCAACCACGACGGTCCCCTGCCGCTGTCCGTCGTCTCGTCGTTCCAGAGATTGGCCAGCATGGTGGTTCTCAGAACGGACTCGCTGCGCTCCGAAAGAGAGAAGATGATGCCGGCAATCGTCGGCAGCCAGAATTTCGGCCATTCGCTCTGGACGGGCTGCGCATCGGGGTTTTGCCGTTCTGGCATGCCGATCCAGTGCGTGAGATTCGCGATCTGGATCATGTTGATCCCTTCCGGCGGACTCGTGTCGAGCACCGAACGGGTCGGGACGATCGGGTCGTTGCCGCCGACCACGAAAAACAGCCGCGGCGCGAACTCCGAAACGCGGTGCCGATAGGAACCGTGCGGGTCCTGCAGGAAGATGTCGTTGAAGGTCTGAAAGTGCGAGGTGAAGTACGACACCGGAATCCCGCACACCGACTGCGGCTTCTCCTGATTGTCGGCCTTGATTCTCCCTTCCAGAATGCTGCTTTCGACCTCGTACTGCAGGCCGTGCGTGATGGCGCGCCATTCTTCTTCGTGAATGATCTTTTCGGGACGGAGGTCGCGGAGCGCGCCGCCCGAGCACAATGTGGTGCAACTTCCAATCGCAAACGGCCAAGTGAAAAACACGCTTTGGGCGAGATACCCGCCGAGGCTGTAGCCGATCACATGGAGCTGGGGAGGATCGAGAGGATTCTTGGCGTCGCGTTGCAAGAGAGTCGTCGTGCTGCAGCGCCAGCCGATGAGCTCCCGAATGACCGTGATCGATTGCCGGACGTCGTCCTCTTTGATCTTCTTGCCTCCGGGCGTGTCGTTATAAATCGCTTCCCACGCCTTATAAATCGCGCCGCTCAGGACTTCCGTGTCGCAGCGTCCGCCGTTTGGTTTTTTATCCTCGGCAAGAAGCGGCACGCCGCACGTCACCGGATAGTCGCTGGTCGGAACGAGCGCGGAGATGAGCCACTGCATCTCGACGATGAAGCGGAGGTATTGGCGAAACAGATTGCTCGGGTCCGTAATGAACCTCTGCAGTGGCTTTTCCGCGTACTTGCCGATCAGCGGGTAGCGGGAAAGATGGGCCGGGAAAGGACAAATGAGGCAGCCCACCCGCGAATCGTCTTTTTCTTTTTCGATGAGCAGTGCGGCGAGGTGGTAATAAAAATCGAGGTGATCGAGCTCATTGAGGCCATTGAAGATCAAAAATAGCTTGTCGATGCGCGGCCGGTCACCGGCGCTCTCCGACGTCAACAAACGCAGCGTGTGCTGGCTGAACGGCTGCATCGTGACTTGAAAGGTGCTGTTCTGCAGTCCGAAGAGGGGAGCGGAGGGAAAGCGGACGATCGTCTCGCGGAGACGGATTTCCTGATCGTTGGTTGATTCCTTCGTTCGGATCAGCTTCCGTTGGAGATACGCTCCTTTTCCGCTCCGCAGCGGTTCCCGCTGCCATTTCTCCGCCGCCCAACTTCCCTCTTTCACAACCTCGTTCGGCTGTTGGTTCTCGTGCACGAGGATGTCGAGGTTCTCCGGAGGCCAAACGTCGTGAGGGACGTTGAATTGGAGAAAGTAATCGCGTTCGAGCAGATGAATCGGGCTCGCTCGTCTCATGGAAGCTCCTCCGGCCCATGCCTAAACCAATTGTCTTGTATGGGCGAGCAGTATAGGCGATGCGGAAGGAAGGACAATCGGAGGTATTAGCGAGGCGCCCCGTGCAGCCGCCGATATCGCCCCGGCGACATTCCCGTCATGCGCGCGAAGACGCGCGAGAAGTGGCTCTGATCGGCGAAGCCGAGCGATGCGGCGATCGCGGCGATCGGGCGGGGCGAGTCGACGAGCTCGCGCGCGGCGCGGTCGATGCGCAGGCGGCGGACGTACTCGCCGACGGAGCAGCCGTGGCGGGTGCGGAAGACGCGCGTGAGGTGGGCGGGGTGGACGCCGGCCAAGCGCGCCAGATCGTCCAATTCGATTTCTTCCGTGGCGCGCGCGTGCAGGTAGTCGACGACGCTCGCGAGCCAGAGCGGCGCGCTGCCGGACATCGTTGCGCCTTCGCTGCGGACCACTCCGGCCGCGAACTCCAGCGCCAAGCCCTCGATCGTCAGCGACGACACGGCGTCGCGCGCGCGGAACTCCGCAAAGATGCGCGAGGCGATCTGGGAGAGGAGGCCGCGGTGCGACTTCGCGGCGCGGTCGAGTTTCACGCCGTCGTGGCCGAGGCGCGTCAGCCAGTCGTCGCTCATCTCCAGGCGGAAAATTCGTCCGCCCGACGGCGAGAACTGATTGGCGTGGCGCTCCGCCGCGGGGTGGAACACCACCGTCGCCGGGCCGCACGTCCGCTCCTCGGTGCCCGCGGTCTCGCGGTGGCTGCCGTGAACGACCAACCCCAAGTAGGCGCGGGCATGCGTGTGGGGGCGGAGGCGGGCGTGCTCCGGGTACACCGACTCCGACAACTCGAATGCGCCGACGCGCCAGCTGCCGACGCTCGTGCCGAAGAAACTGCCGGGGGGCATCGCCTGTACCGAGATGCTCATGGCGTTCAATCTTAACTACGAAAGATTCCGTATATTGCGGCTCGATGATACCGCGCTGCGCACTGCTCCTCCTGATCGCCTCCGCGCTGCACGCCCCGGAGCTTCCGCCTCCGGAGAGCCTCTTGATCCAAGGCGCGCCGCCGGTGCCGGCGGAGCTCGCGGCGGCCGTCGGCCGCTACACGAACGCGCGCGCGGCCGACCTGCAGACGTGGAGCCCGGTGCGGCGCGAGATGCTCATCGTCACGCGCTTCGGCGACACTGTGCAGGTCCACCGCGTCAGCGCACCGGGCGGCGACCGCCGGCAGATCACCTTCTACGACGACAACGTCGGCCGCGGCATCGCCTGGGAGCCGCGCAGCGGCGACGCCATCCTCTTCAACAAAGACAGCGGCGGCGACGGCAACTTTCAGATCTACCGCCTCGACGCGCGCACGGAGACCGCCACGCTCGTCACCGACGGCAAGTCGCGCAACAGCGTTGGCGTCTGGGCGCGCGCGGGGAAGCGCATCGCCTACATGTCGAGCCGCCGCAACGGCAAGGACAGCGATCTCTACGTCGTTGAGCCGGCGCGCCCTGACACCAATCGCCTCGTCGCGCAGCTCGAGGGCGGCTTCTGGTCGCCGCTGTCGTGGTCGCCCGACGATCGGCGCATTCTGATCCAGCAGCGCACGTCGGAGAGCGATGGCGCGCTCTGGATCGCCGACGCCGCCACCGGCGCGCTTACGAAGGTCTACGCCGGCGGCATCGGCGGCGCGTTCAGCGGCGCGAATCGCATCGTGACGACCTCCGCGGGCTTCTCCGAGTTTCGGGAGCTCGTGCGCGTCGACGTCCGCTCCGGCAAGGCCACGCGGCTAACGGCGCACATCCCGTGGGACGTGCTCGAATTCGATCTTGCCTCGGACGGCCGCACGTGCGCCATCGTCACGAACGAAGCGGGGTCGTACACGCTGCACGTCCTCGACGCCGTCACCGGCCGCGAGCGGCGCCTCCCGAAGCGGATGCCGCGCGGCTACGTGACGAACGTGCGCTGGCGGCCGGGCAGCGAGGAGCTCGGCTTCGGCATCGAAACCGCGGGCGAGCCGACCGACGCCTACTCCATCGACTTCGCCACGAACGCGGTGACGCGGTGGACGCGCAGCGAGACCGGCGGCGTCGCCACGGCGTCGTTCGCGGAAGCGGAACCGATCCGCTGGCGCAGCTTCGACGGCCGGGACATGACCGGATTTCTCTACCGCCCGCCGCCTCGCTTCACCGGAAAGCGTCCGGTACTGATCTCGATCCACGGCGGTCCCGCCGACGAGTTCACGCCCTACTACCTCGGGTCGTGGAACTACCTCCTCGACCAGCTCGGCGTCGCGCTCGTGTTCCCGAACATCCGCGGCTCCTCGGGATTCGGCAAGAGCTTTCTCGACCTCGACAACGGCATGCACCGCGAAGACGCGCTGCGCGACCTCGGCGCGCTCCTCGACTGGATCGCCGCGCGGCCCGACCTCGACGCCGGCCGCGTCGCCGTGCACGGCGTGAGCTACGGCGGCTACATGACGCTGTCGGTAGCGGCCGCGTACGCCGACCGCATCCGCGGCGCCATCGACATCGTCGGGCCGACGAACCTCGTCACGTTTCTGGAGACGACGGCCGAGTACCGCCGCGACCTGCGCCGCGTCGAGTACGGCGACGAGCGCGATCCCGCGATGCGCGCGTTCCTCGATCGCATCGCCCCGACCACGAACGCCGGCAAGATCACGAAGCCGCTGCTGGTTTTTCAGGGAGCGAACGACCCGGCCGTGCCGGTGGCGGAGACGGAGCGCATCGTCGCCGCCGTGCGCAAGAATCAGACGCCGGTCTGGTACGTGCTGGCGAAAGACGAAGGCCACGGCTTCCGCAAGCGGCGCAACAGCGACTACCAGCTGTACTTGATCGTCGTGTTCCTGCAGCAATTATTCGCGTGACGGCAGCGCTGCGTGGATGGCGGCGAGCAGGTCCGCCGCGCGGAAGGGCTTCTGCAGCAGGAGATCCGGCGCCGGGCCGGACATGCGTTGCCGCGTGTAGCCGATCATGCCGATGACGCGGACGTTCGGGTTCATCTTGCGCAGGCCGCGGGTCGTCGCCGGACCGTCGACCCCCGGCATGAGCATGTCGACGAGCACCACGGCAACGTCGGGATTCCGTTCATAGAGCGTGATTCCTTCGCTTCCGCCGGCCGCGGTCAGCACGCGGTAACCGGAGCTCTGGAGCGTCGACGCGGTGACGTCGCGAATGGTCATCTCGTCGTCGATCACGAGAACGAGCTCGCCGTTGCCAGAGATGATGGGCACGTCGGGCACAGGCTCGTGCAGCGCCGGGAGATGCACCTTGAACACGGTCGTTCCGGGCTCGCTGTCGACGTGAATGAATCCGCCGTGATTGCGGACGATGGCGCGGGCCGTGGACAGGCCGAGACCCATTCCGGCGCCTGCTGCCTTGGTCGTGAAGAACGGCTCGAAAATCCGGTCGAGCGCTTCCGGCGGAATGCCCACGCCGGTGTCGGACACGCTGAGCACGACGTACGCTCCCGGTGTCTCGTCGGCGTCTGCGTTCTCCGCATGAATGGAGAGTTTGCCGCCCTCGGGCATGGCATCGCGCGCGTTGAGACCGAGGTTCAAGAGGACTTGCAGCACCTGCGTCGGATCGCAGGCGATCGACTGGACGTTCGCGTCCACGCGCGTCGCGATCTCGATCGACGGCGGGAGCGCCTCGCGCAGCATCCGCTCCGCTTCCTCCACGAGCCGCTCGGGGTTCGTCACCTGGCTGTCGACGCGATAGCCGCGGGCGAAGGTCATCAATTGATGGATGATTTCGGCGCCTCGGCGGGAGCTGCTGGCGATGCGCTCGACCGTCGGCTCCGCCTCGGGCGGCACTCCGACGCGGCGCAGATATTCGGCGCCCATGCGGATGGGCATGAGGATGTTGTTGAGGTCGTGGGCGATCCCTCCGGCGAGCGTGCCGAGGCTCTCCAGTCTCTGGGCGTGCAGACGTTCGTCGAGGAGGCGCTCCATCTCCCGGCGTTGCACCGACTGGCGAATGGCGTAGTGCACGATGCGATGAATGGCCCCGGGAGGGAGGAGCGCTTTCTCCAGGAAGTCGTCGGCCCCGAGGGCGAGCGCCTGTTCGGCGGTGACGGCGTCTGTGTCCGCGGTCATTACGATCACCGGCACCGACGCGAACCGCTCCAGGGTGGAGGTGAGGGTAGCCAGGCCGCTGCTATCCGGCAGGCCGAGGTCCAGAAGCACCGCGTCGACGTCGTAGCGATCGTGCGAGTGCGTTTCTTCGAGCGTTCCGGCGACGACGACGGTCATTTCCGGCGAGGACTCTTCGAACAATGCTCGCAGAGCCTCGCGTTGTCGAACGTCATCTTCGACGAGCAGTAACGTGACTGACATTGCGTTCTCCGGTCATTGCGGGATGAGAACGCAGCACGTGCTCCAGTCGACAGGGGTAGGCATCGGACAGTGTCTGATCGCGTCATCGGACAAATTCCGATTAGCGCAAGCCGTTGAGCGTGACGTAGTCGACGATCTCGGCGTTCGTGGCCAGGCCGGTCTTGGCGACGATGTGCGTGCGGTGCGTGCTCACCGTCTTGACGGTGAGATTCAGCGCGTGCGCGATCTCCGTGACCGACTTGCCCGAGCCGAGAAGGCGGAAGACCTCGAACTCGCGGTCGGAGAGGCGCTCGTGCGGAAGCGAGTGGGTTCCGCCGCGGCCGAGATCGGCCTTCAGCCGCTCGGCCACGGCCGCGCTCATGTACGTTCCGCCTGCCGCGACGCGTGCGATGGCGTCGCGAAGCGTCTCCACCGGCGCCGACTTTTCGATGTAGCCGTCGGCGCCGGCGCGGAAGGCGCGGATGGCGAAGACCTCTTCGGCGTGCACGCTGATCATGAGCACGCGCATGCCGAGGAATTCCGATCGGATGTGTTTCAGCACTTCGATGCCGTCGCGGTCGCCGAGGGCGACGTCGAGGATGACGGCGTCGGCTCGCTTGGAGCGGAGGAGGGTCAGCAGCTCATCCGCCGACGCGGCTTCGCCGGCCACTTCGATCCCCTCGGCGTCCGCGAGGATTAGCCGGAGTCCTTTGCGGACGACCGCGTGATCGTCGGCAATCACGATCCGCGTCATGCGGGAGAAGGATGCTCTTTTCGGGACGGAAGCGCTATCGTCTTCGACATGGCCTGGCGAACGGTCATGGCGCGGCGGGACGGTGTGCCGCCGGCGCGCAACGATCTGCTGCTCGTTGCGCTGATCCTCATCGTCGTCGATGCCGCCGCGGCCGCGTTCCTGGTGTACGTCTATTTCCCGGCGCGCCGCGACGAGGCGCTGGCGCGAGAGCCGGCGCAGCTCGCGCTGCTGGCGAGAGACCGCCAGAACGCGCTCGCCGGATGGGTCGCCGAGCGCCTTGCGGATGCCGAGCTCACGGCCTCGCTCCTCGGCGGGCGCGCCGCGCCGGAACTGCTCGATCACTTCCTGCGCGCGTACAAGTACGAGTCCGCCGTCATCGTCGACGGCGCCGGCGCCGAGGTCCTGCGCCGCGGGAGCGGAGATACCGACGCGGCCACGATCGCCGATTTCGCTCGAACGCCGCGGACGCCCTCCGGCGCGTGGATCGACTTCCGGCGCACGGCGAAACGCAAGCCGAAAATCCTCACCGCCTGCCGCGTTGCGTCGCCGCCCGCGACCGTCGTGTACGTTTCCGATCCGTACGACTACATCTACCCGCTCTTCAGCACCGTCGCCGTTGCATCGAAAACGGGAGAGACGAATCTCATCGGTCTATACGACGAATGGGCCGTCGGGCTGACGCCCTATCGGTCCGGCAGCCCGCCGCCGATGACAGTAAGCAGGCGCATCCCGCGGCAGTACGCCGCCGAAGTGCTGGCCCTCGGCGAGCGGAGCATCACGTTGAACGACCGCCGCGGGATGGCCGTGATCGGTGTGGTGAAGGCCATCCCGCGTACGCAGTGGGTCGTCTTCGCGAAGATCGATCAGGACGAAGTGGTCGGCGGCGCCGTCGACGAAACCGTCCGCCTGGGACGGCTCCTGGCGTTTGTGTCGCTGCTGCTGGCGACGACGGCGTTCGCGATCCTGAGGTCGCGGCGCGTGCACAAAATGCGCGCGGCCGAAGATCAGGTTGTACGGCTGTCGGCGCGCGTCCTGCGCGTTCAGGACGAGACGCAGCGGCGCATCGCCCGCGAGCTGCACGAGACGGTCGCGCAGAGCCTGGCCGGCCTGCGCATGAACCTCGGCACGATGAAGCGCTTCGTCGGCCCGGAGACCGGCGGCGGCGAGATCGTCGACGACAGCCTCTCCATCGTCGACGATGCCATGGCCGAGGTGCGGACCCTGTCGTACCTGCTGCACCCGCCGATGATCGATCAGGTGGGATTGATCACGGCCCTGCGCTGGTACGTGGAAGGGTTTCAGCAGCGAAGCGGCATCGCCACGACGCTCGATGCTCCGGAAGATCTCGACCGGCTGCCGCGCGATCTCGAGACCGCCGTCTTCCGGATCGTGCAGGAGAGCCTGACCAACGTGCAGCGCCACTCCGCCAGCGCGACCGCGCGCGTGTCCGTGTCCCGAGCCGACGGCCGGCTGTCGATCGAGATCGCCGACAAGGGCCGCGGTCTGCCGGCCGCGCTCCGCGACAATGACGACGCGCTCCTCGCCTCCGGCGTCGGCATCGCCGGCATCAACGAGCGGGTGCGCGAGGTCCGCGGCGAGATGCGCGTGCACTCATCGGAGAAGGGCACGACGCTCAGCGTCACGCTGCCGCTAAGCGATCGGTAGGGGCGCACAGCGTGCGCCCCCGATCACATGACTCCTACGGCGTCGGCAACGGCCACACGAACGCGCCCCTGCCGCGCGTCCACACCGATAGCGCCGTCGAGCCGCGGTCGATCTGCATGTCCCAGATCATCACCGCCGGCAGTCCGGCCGTGAAGCGCTGCCACACGGGCGAGGCGGCGGTGATGTCGTCGGTGAAGTAGAGCCCGAAGTCCGTGCCGGCGAAGACCTGGTTCGGGAGATTCGGATTCACCGTCACCGAGTCGACGGGGATGTCGGGGAGGTTGCCGCTCTTGTCCGTCCAGGTGAACGTCGCGCAGTTCGCGCCGCAGTCGACGCGGAACAGGTGTCCGGGCGTCGACGGCGTATTGGCAGCGAAGCCGCCCACGGCCGCGTAACCGATCGGCGAGGTCGTCGTCGTCGGATCGATGGCGATGCCGAGGATGGGGCGGTTCGGCAGCACGGCGTTGCTGCCGGTGACGTTCACCCACGTCGCCTGCGACGCCGTCCCCGTGCCGAGATTGAAGCCGATCTGCACGTTGCCGTCGTTGGTGCCGGCGATCGCCACTGCGGACGTCTTCGGCGCGTACTTCACCTGATTGATGAACGAGCGGTTGCCGAGCGTCTGCTTCGTCAGGTTCTGCGTCGACGGATTGTTCGTCACGTACCACGTCACCGTGCCGTTCGCGTTGGCGGCGTTGCCGGTGATCGTCTCCCACACGCGCGTCGTGCCGGCCACGAGGTGCCCGCAGCCGCCGCTCGCTCCGGCGGCCGGGCAGTCGGTGCCGCCCGCGATGCCGCCGTGGAAGAGATCGAACGGCAGGACGAACGACTGCGTGTCGCTGCCCCAGCCGCCCTTCTTGCTCGTCCACGTCGCGCCGCTGGCGGTGCAGTTGGAGATGCAGCGCGAGAGGCCGCCGCTGTTGTTGCCCTGCCAGAAGCGGAGGCTCGTGCCGGTGCCGACCGGATCGATGCGCGCGTAGAAGCCGTCGCCGCCCAGGCCCATCTGCCATTGCACCGGGCCGGTGGGACTGCCGCTGAACGTGACCGAGCTCGGGCCGTTGTCCTGCGCACCGCCGTTGGCCTGCGGGTTGGCCGCCGTGTCGAAGTTGCCGCTGATGTCGCCGGAGTAGAACTCGATCGTGTTGAGACCCGTGTCCATGTTGAACCACGTCGGGTCGACGCTCGACGTCGCCGCGTTCGCGTTCGACGTCCCATGGATGCCGCCGTCGTTGCCGAGCGCCAGAATGCTCGACGATCCCGGCACGAATGCCAGCGCGTGCTGGTCGGTGTGCACCGGCCCGGAGCTGCCGCTGAAGCTGTAGCCGCAGGTGAGATCGTTGAACGACGTGCCGGTGCGCGTGGCGAACCAGACGTCGAACGTGCTGATGAAGACGCGGTCGGCGTTGTTCGGATCGACGGCCACGGCCTGGTCGTACCAGTTCTGCGGGTAGTCGCCGCTGCCGGCCGCGGCGCCTAGGGCGCAGTTCTTGAGCGAGAAGCCGGCCGAGCCGCCCATGAAGCTCCAGCTCGTGCCGCCGTTCGTCGTCACCCACACGCCGAGCTGGCAGCCGGCGGCGTTGCCGCAGCCGCTGTCGTTGTTCGGCGTGATCGACTGCACCTGCGCATAGATGACGTTGGAGTTGCTCGGCGCCACGGCGAGCTCGATGCGCCCGAGCTGATTGCCGCTCGATGAGCTCACGTAAGCCGTGCCGCTGCCGGCGTTCATGTTCGCGTTCGCCGGATAGGCGGCGGTGGCGGTCGACTGGTACTTGAAGCCGTTCGCATTACTCGCGATCGACGTGAAGCTCGGGCAGCCGCTGGCCGCCATGTTCGCGGTGTAGATGCCGTTGGCGCCGTTCTGATTGAGGTTGTACTGCACGGTGGTGGCGAAGCCGCGCACGCCGACCGCGGCGAGGACGCGCGTGACGCCGCCGCCCATGTTCGTCAGCTCCAGGCTGGTGATGTCCTGCCGCATGGTGTTGAAGCTGTTGGTGAGGCACGGGCCGGTCCAGTTCGCGCCGCCGTCGTACGAGAAATAGAGTCCGAGCTTCGTTCCGGCGACGACGTTGTTGCTGTTGTTCGGATCGACGCGCACTTTGCCGACGGCGTTGTACTGCGGGAACTGCCCGGCCGGCTCCGGCAGCGCCGGGCCAAAGACGTTGGCGGCGAGGAGCGTCCAGGTCGCGCCGGCGTCGGTGGACTTGAGGATTCCCTGGCTGCCCATGGAGAACGAGCCGTAATTGAGGTCGCCGGTGCCGGCGTAGACGATGTTGTGGTTGCTCGGGTCGATGGTCACGGAGTCGACGCTGGTGGTGGAGATGAGCGGATCGTCGGTGACGACGCTCCACGTCGTGGAGGCGCTGCAGCAGTTCGTGGTCTTCCACACGCCGCCGCCGACGGTTGCGGCGTAGGCGACGATGCTGCCGTTCGTCGTCGTGGTCGGGTCGACGGCGATGCTGTTCACGCGCCCCTGCGTGGTCGTGTAGTTGTAGCAGCCGGAGCAGCCGGTCATGCGCTCGGGCTTGGGGCCGAGCGAGGTGAAGGCGGTGTCGTTGAGCACGAGCGTGCCCGCGGTCCACTTGCCCATGGCGCCGGGGATGAGGCTGTGGCCTTTCTTCTTCCCATTCGGCGTGCCGCGCGGGACTTTCTTGTCCTGTTCCGCGGCCTTGCGCACCCATCCGGGATTGAATTTGCCGGTGGGGAAGGTCAGCCGGTGGTGCCAGTAGTCCTCGAGCTGGAGGAGGCGCGCGCCGTCGGTCTCGGCCTCGCCTTCGCTGAACGATGCTTGGGCGTTGAGCTTGGAGATGGCGCCGCTGGCGGCGGCGTGAAAGCGCGGCGCAGCATTGCCCTCGGGCATGGTGACGGCGAGGGAGAATTCGCCGCTGCTGTCGGCCGTGGTGCGCAGCGTGGTGGCCTCGCCCCCCTCCTCGGCGGCGATGACGATGGTGACGGGCTCGCCCGGCGACCAGTGCTCGCCGCGGACCGTGACGGTCTCGCCGGCGGCGTAGATGGGCTTGTCGGTGGTGACGACCGCCGCAGGTTTTGGTGTTTTCGCGGCGAATGCGGAGGCGAAGGAGACGAAGAGCAGAAGAGCAGCCAGGGGCAGCGAGAAACGCTTCATGTCACCACCTATCCTTTCTTGGGCCGACGCGGGAAGTCCGTAAGATAGCACGAACGGAACGATGGAGACGGCCGGTTTTGCCTGACTTGTAAAATGCGCCGCGAATTCTGCGTTTACGTCACTCCCATAGGAAAGGGGAGAACACCATGACGACGCGAAAGCGCAGCAGGAAGAGTACTCAGCCAAAGAGAACGAGGAAACGTCCGGCAGCGAAAAAGCGGGCTGCCGCGCCGGGACCGGCGACAACTCCGGAGGCACAACCGCGCCGCGCGCAGCTCTTTCGCGCTGCCGGGCCGTCGCTGCCGGCG
>DATELQ010000098.1:0-34000 GCA_035276475.1 Thermoanaerobaculia bacterium
TCGCTGCTCCTCGTCGGCGGCGACGACGGGCCCGTCATCGAGATGAACCGCGAGGCCTACGACCAGATGGTCTGCGAGCGGCGGATGGTCATCGTCCCCGGCGCGTCACATCTGTTTGAGGAGCCGGGCACGCTCGAAGAGGTCGCGCGCCTGGCGGCGGAGTGGTTCAAGCGATACTTGCGCTAAGCTTCGCCGATGATCATCGGCGCACACGCGATTATCTACACCACCAATCCCGACGCCGACCGCGCGTTCTTCCGCGACGTCCTGCGCTTCCCCAACGTCGACGTCGGCGGCGGCTGGCTGATCTTCGGCCTTCCTCCCTCCGAGGTGGCCGTGCATCCGGCGGAGAACGGCGAAGAGACGCACGAGTTCTATCTGATGTGCGACGACGTCAACGCCTTCGTTGCCGACATGACCGCGCGCGGCGTCGTCTGCGGGCCGATCCACAACCAGCCGTGGGGCTCCCTCACGCAAATCGCGCTGCCGAGCGGCGCAAAGCTCGGCGTCTATCAGCCGCGGCACGCCCGGCCGGAGCCGTGATCGAGTCCACGTACGGCACCGACGATCTGCGCCGGCTGTGCGAGCGGTTCCGCGACCGGCCGGCGGGCGTTCGCAATGCGCTGACGACGGACGATCTGTACGTGCTCCTGGCCTTCGCCGGGCAGGCGGCGGTGGCGGCGATGCGCAGCGGCGACGCGGTGGCGATCGCGGACGGATTGACGGCGGTGGCGATGATCGACGACGAGCGCGTCGATCCCCGCGACCTCGCTCCGGTGCTCGGCCTGCTCCGCCACGCCGCGACGTTCATCGGCGCGGACGCCGGCGCGCTCTTCGCCGAGGGGGCGCGGCAGGCCACGCGAAGCGTCGCGCGGGCGTTCCAACGCCAGCCGATGCCGGCGTCGCCGGAGCTGCTGCGCGTTGCGCTGGAGATCGACGCGCTGCTCGAGCGCGACGGCTACCGCGTCGAGGAGGCGAAGCTGGCCGCGACGCTGCCCGAGGCGTGGCTCGACACGCGCGCCGCGAGCGTGGTGACGATGCACATGCGGAGCGGCGAGCGGATGCTCATCGCCTACGTCGCGGAGCTGGACGCGGCGGACAGCGTGCGCCCGATCGAGCACGACACGGCGTCGCTCCTCGTCGCGCACGAGCGCTTCCTCTGCCTCCTCATCGCCCGCGGCGAGACGACGGCGTCGCTGCAGCGGTTTCTCGAGCCGGTGAGCGCAGCCGCGCGCCGCCGTGGTACAGCAGCACCATCGCCGCCATCTGAATGACGTGGTAGATGTCGTTGTGGTACGGCACGCGGCTCATCTGAAACGCCAGGGCGATGAAGGAGACGACGATGCCGGCGCCGATGAAGCGCGCAGCGGGATCGCGCCAGCGCACGATGCAGGCGATGAGGACGGCGACGAGCACCGGCAGGTAGTCGTAGACGGCGACGAGGAACCAGTCCTTCATCACCATCACGCCGGCCGCGCAGGCGATGAGCTCGACGACGAGCAACGCGATGGCGATGCGGCGCGCGACCGGCCCGAGCCACGCCATGGCGATCGCAGCGCCGAGAAAGAGCGACGTCAACCCGATCGCAATCGGCACGAGCTTCGGAAAGAGGCGGCAGCAGTGATACGCCGTGCCCGCGAGTGCGGCGACGGCGAGCGCGGCGAAGGCGCTCGCCCAGAGAACCTTCCCCCGTGCGAAGAGCAGCGCGGAGAGGAACGCCGTCCACGCGGCGAGGACGGCGTCGGTGAGGGCGGTGAGCGGCTCCATCGGGGGCTTCATCTTACCGGTGCCGGCGACGGCGTAGAATTGAGCGCCTATGGGACTGACGGATCTCACGCTGGAAATCGCAAATCCCGCAGACGAGGAGAAACGGGAGCCGGTTCGCTTTCTGATCGACTCCGGCGCCGTTTACTCTGTCGTTCCGCGCGAGGTGCTGTCGCGGCTCGGCATCAAGCCACGCTCCCGCCAGCAGTTCAAACTCGCCGATGGATCGACGATCGCCCGCGACCGTGGCAATGCGATGTTTTTCTACAAGGATCGCGACGGAGCGGCACCGGTCATCTTCGGCGAGCCGGGTGACGCCACGTTGCTCGGCGCGGTGACGCTCGAGTCGCTCGGCCTCCTTCTGGATTCGATGCGCCGCGATCTCATCCCGTTGCCGATGATCATTGCCTAGTCGCGGGCCATGCGGAAATCGTCACGCCCGAAGCAGCGGCACGTTGTAATCGCCAAAGAAATCGTCGTGGGAGACGATCGTGTATCCCTCTTCCATCGCGTGCGTGATGAGCAGCCTGTCAAACGGATCGCGATGATGCCAGGGCAGTGTCCGGACCCGCAGTACTGCGGCAAGTCCGGGATGAACGACCTGCAATCCGCTGCGATCGAGCATCTCCGGAAGCCACTCTTCAGCGGTCAGCTAAGATTAGCCCGATGCGTCACGGAAAAGCCCGTGGCGGTGCTCGTGCCGTTCAAAGCTGCCCCGAAGCGCCGCAGGTTTGGACTGTACGCGGGACAGATCAAGATCCACGACGATTTCGACGAGCTTCCTGACGATATCGCCGAAGCCTTCGGCGCGAAATGAAGCTGCTGATCGACACGCACGGAACGAACGCCGCAATGGGCCGCAACCATTGACTATAGTGCGCCGTAGTGAGCTGCATTCGGAGGTTGTGAAAATGCCACTCAGGACGGCTCTCACCGCTCTCATCGCTGCACTCGCCCCCCTCTCCGCCCCCGCCCAGTCCCCCCGCGCCGAGGTCCTCGTCCTCGGCGTCTACCACATGGCCAACCCGGGGCGCGACGTCTTCAACATGCAGGCGGACGACGTCCTGGCGCCGAAGCGGCAGGCCGAGATCGCGCAGGTCATCGAGGCGTTGAAGAAGTTCCATCCGACCAAGATCGCCATCGAGGCCGACGTCTACAGCGAGCGCGCGCCGAAGCAGTACGCCGACTACCTCGCCGGCAAGTACACGCTCACGCGCAACGAGAACGACCAGATCGGCTACCGGCTGGCCAAGGAGCTCGGGCACGCCAAGATCTACCCCGTCGACACCGACGGCGACTTCCCGTTCCAGCGCCTCATGAACTACGCCAAGGGCAGCGGGCACGCCAAAGACATCGAGGCCATGATGGGCGAGATCGGCGCCATGGTGAAGGCGCAGAACGACTACCTCGCCTCGCACACCGTCCTGGAGACCCTCCTCTACATGAACGCCGACGCCAAGGTCGCCGACGACGTCGGCTTCTACTACCGCGAGGCCCAGCTCGGCGAGCCCGGCGACTGGGCCGGCGCCGACCTCGTGGCCGACTGGTTCCGCCGCAACGTGCGCATCTACACCAACGTCATGCGCCTCATCGACTCGCCCAGCGACCGCGTCGTCGTCATCTTCGGCGCCGGCCACCTCGGGTGGCTGCAGCACGACTTCGCCAGCAACCCGAATCTCCGGTTGCGGAAGCTGGCGGAGTTCGCGAAGTGACCCTTACTCCCGGCGGATCACCACGCGATTGCTCCACGTCGTGATCTCGACGTGATTCGGCTGCGTCGACGTCGTCTTCGTGGCCACGATCTTCTGGTGCTTGCCGCTGAACCACATCCGCTGCCTCGACACCGTCTGCGACAGCGGGAAGTCGCTCACCACCTCGCCGCGCTCTTCGCCGTTGTTGATCTCGACCTTGAACGTAGCGTCGAAGTCGTGCGGCACGACGAGCTCCACGCTGCCGCCCATCGTGTGGAGCTCGATGTCGCGTCCCTTTCCGGGGCCGACGACGCGCACGCGGATGTTGCCCCCCATCGAGCCGGCGTCGAGGCGGTCGGCGGCGAGCTCGTCGACGGCGATGTTGCCGCCCATCGTCTTCGCCACCACCTTGCCGTTCGCGCGGTGGATGCGGATGTTGCCGCCCATCGTGTGCAGCGACGCGCCGAACGGCGCCTCCCGCACGTGGATGTCGCCGCCCATCTTGGCGATGGAGATCCGCGATCCGCCCGCGGCGGCGGCTGCGCACAAGAGAAAGAGAGCGAGCACGGGCAGATGTCGGTGTTTCATGCACGCAGATACGCGGCTGCGCGCCCGCGGTTAACGGCCGAGTCTACTTTTCCCCGCTCGCCGTCGGATACCCTCGGTCCGTCCAGGCCCGCAAGCCGCCGCGCAGCGCCTTCGCGTTCGCGATGCCGGCCTGCTGGAGGACGAGCACCGCACCGGCGCTCGATTCTTCGTTCGGTCACGTGCAGTACGCGACGATCGGCTTCGCTTTCGGCAGGGACGGCACTTCGCTCTGCACGCGCGCCAGGGGGATGTGCAGCGCGCCGGGGATGTGCGAGGCGAGATACGAGTCGCCGTCCCGGACGTCGATGATCGTCACGTCGCCGGCCTTGAAGTGCGCCAACAGCTCATCGGGGTCGATGCGCGGCGCGCTCGCGGTCTCTTCGTGGGGCACGACGGGCGGCTGCGCCGCGTGTCCACGACGCTGCGCGTGCCAGATCGCGAAGACGACGAGCGCCGCCGCGGCGATGCCGCCGGCGGTGTAGACCACTCGCGGATTCATGCGCGAACGCGATCGGTATCGTCCGAAGCCGCGGCACGCCTCGCCTCGCGGCGGGGCTGGCTCGCTTCCTTCACCGATCCCAGCGAGCAGAGCCCGCGGATCACGTTCAGGAGCAGCGACGTCTTCACCGGCTTCGGCAGCACGAACTTGATGTGCTCGCGCAGCGATGTCGGAATGCTCCCGTTCGCGATCACCACCGTCGGCAGCGACGTGCGGCCGAGAAGCTCGAGGCCGCGCGGCAGCGAGAGGTCGACGATCACGCCGCAGTAGCGGCCGGAGTCGAGGCAGCGGATCGCCGTGGCGAAGTCATAGGCGACGTCGAACGCGAACGATTCGCCGGCGAGCGCCGTGCGAAGCACATCGACTGCGGTGGGGTCGTGGTCAACCAAAAGCGCGGTCGCGGGTTCCATGTTTTCTCCGGGCGAAAAGCCGGAGAGCGAGAAGCGTGCCGCCGCTACGGCTCAGGATGCCGATTTTTGCGGCAGGTGAATCTCCAGCGCCTTTCCGTCGTGGCCGAAGTGGACGACCACGCGCGAGCCGACGTGCATGTCGTTCCACGTCGCCGGCGCGCTGCCGGCCTTGTATGTCGTTGCCTTCGTGAGCGCGATCGTCTCGTTGGTCTTGCCGTCCGTGTGCGTGACGACGATCGAGTCCGCGCCGACTTGCGCGATCGTCCCTTTCAGCTCACGCATACCGCCGTGCGCATAAAGAATTGATGACGAGAGGAGAAAAACGAGGAGCAGCGCCGTTCGTTTCATTTCCCCGACAGAAACTCGTCCTCGCCCATCGTTTCTTTCCGCATCTGCTCGAGCTCGGCCGGCGACACTTTCGGAAGGTGGCGAATGAAGTGGACGAGGTGCCACGTCTGCTCGTTGCTGCGTCCGTCGCGCGGATCGCCCCAGCCCGGCATGCCGGTGAGGCGCACGCCGTTGGTGATGATGTAGAACAGCTCGCCGTCGCTGAGGCCCGGCGAGCCGTCGCTCATGTCGGGCGGCTTCGGATAGAGCCCGTGCCCCATCTCCGTGTCGCCCTTCCCATTCATCCCATGACACGGCGCGCAGTGATCCGCCCAATGCTCGCGCCCCTCGGTGAGCACCGCAGCGTCGAGATTGATGGGGTTCTTCATCGCGCGCGCGGCGCGCGGCACGGCCGCGCGGCGCAGCACGCCGGCGATCGCCCCTTCGACGCCTGTCGGCTTGTCGCGTGCGCTGATGCCGTGCTGCACGATGCTCCACGCGGCGAGCGCCGCGATGACGAGCGCGACGACGAGCAACGTCGTCAGGAGTTTTCCGGCGAGGCTCCACATGAGCGCACATTATGTGCATGCGCAAGCTCCTGCCCGTCCTTTTCATCCTCGCCTGCAGCCGCAGCGACGCCCAGGTCGCCGCCGTCAACACGCCGCACGATCCGCTGCTGCAGCATCACGAGATCCGCGCCGACAGCCTCCCGCGGCCGTTCGCCACGGAGTCGGCCGGTAACCCGCCGATCGTCGTCGGGGCGCCGAGCGACGCACGCCTCCACCTCCCGCCCGGCTTCCACCTAAACGTCTTCGCCAGCGGCTTCGACGATCCGCGCACGATGATCCTCGCGCCGAACGGCGACGTCATCGTCGCCGAGCCGGGCGGCGGCAAGATCACGATCCTGCGCGACGCGAACCACGACGGCGTGGCCGAGCAGCGCTCGACGTTCGCGAGCGGCCTCAACTCCCCGTTCGGCCTCGCGCTCCTCGGCGGCTTTCTCTACGTCGGCAACGAAGACGCCGTCGTCCGCTACGACTACCGCCCCGGACAGACGAAGGCCAGCGGTCCGTCGAAGATGATCACGCCGCTCCCTGGCGGCGGGCACTCGACGCGCGGACTTCTGGTGAGCCGCGACGGGACGAAGCTCTACGTCAGCGTCGGCTCGGCGTCGAACGTGAGCGTCGAGGAGCCGCCGCGCGCGGCGATCCTCCTCATGAATCCCGACGGCAGCGCGCGGCGCACGTTCGCCTCGGGGTTGCGCAATCCGATCGGCATGGCTCTCGAGCCGTCCAGCGGCGCGCTCTGGACCGTCGTCAACGAGCGCGACGGCTTGGGCGACGATCTCGTGCCCGACTATGCGACGGAGGTGAAGGACGGCGCGTTCTACGGCTGGCCGTTCGCGTACATCGGAAAGAACGAAGACCCGCGCCGCCGCGGCGAGCGGCCCGACCTCGTCGGCAAGACCATCGTGCCGTCGCTCCTCATCCAGTCCCACTCCGCGCCGATCGGCATCACCTTCTACACCGGCTCGAAATTCCCGGCGGAATATCGCGGCAACGCCTTCGTCGCGCTGCACGGATCGTGGAACCGCACGCGCCGCACCGGCTACAAAATCATCCGCATTCCATTCAAGAACGGTCGCCCGACCGGCGGATACGACGACTTCCTCGCCGGCTGGATGACGGACGAAACCAGCCGCCGCGTCTGGGGCCGTCCGGCGTGTCTTCTCGTCCTCGGCGACGGGTCGCTCCTCATTTCCGACGACGGCGCCGGGAAGATCTGGCGAGTCTCATTCTTGCAATGAGAGAGAGTGAGTGGAAAGGGGGATTCATGACGCGGGAGACAATGAAGAGCTCGCGAATCGCGCGCATGCGCGGAGCGGTAACGCGCGCGGCGCGGAGGCTGTTTCGCCGTGAAAAAATCGACGAACCGATGGGGGCGCCGGCGCTCAGCGCATCGGCTGCTGCGGAGCGGCGCGGACGGCCGCGGCGGCTGCAGACCGATGTGCCGCTCGACGTCATCAGCAACACGTACACACCGACGCAGACGAGCCTGAAGGGGCCGTTCCGCGCGAGCGGCGCCGAGCGCCAGCGCGACCAGGACGATGTCGTGTCCGAGGAGCGCTGGAACGACGAGGACCGTCTCACCAACAAGTCCGGCGATCCGCGCATCGGCACGCACGGACGCTCGTACGAGCCGGGCGAGAATCGCACCGGACGCAACCGATAGGAGAACGACGACTATGGATACACCGATGACGGGAGCCGGCCCTACCGGCCTGACTTCCAACGAGACGACTCCGATGAAGTCGCCCTCGATGAGCGGCGGCGTCTGCACGCAGTGCGGCCAGTCCCTCGGCGGCAACAAAGGACTCGAGCAGTTCCTCGGCAAGCTCGGCATCAGCGACGAGATGATCAGCAACCTCCGCACGCAGATGCAGAACGTCGACATCGACCAGTACCTCAACACCGCCCGCGACTACCTGAAGGGCTCCACGGATAAGGCCAAGACCTTCACCAAGGAGAACCCCGGCAAGGTCGCGGCAGGCGTGGCGGTGCTGGCGGTGGGCGCAGGACTGTTGATTTCTGCGCTGAATCGCGATTAGTTGTCACAGTGATCGAAGACTTCGCCACCGTCGGCGACATCAATCTGCACTACGTCGCCGACGGTGACGGCACGCCCGTCCTCCTCCTGCACGGTTTTCCGGAGACGTCGTATTCGTGGCGTCGGCAACTGCCGGCGCTGGCGAAGGGCGGCTTCCGGGCCGTGGCCATGGACCTGCGCGGGTACGGGTTGTCGTCGAAGCCCGCCGAGGTCGATGCGTATCGGCTGACGGAGCTCGTGCGCGACGTGGCCGGCTTGGCCACGCAGATCGGCGCGCGGCAGATCGTCGCCCACGACTGGGGCGGCGTGATCGCCTGGCTCCTCCCGATGCTCCACCCGGGCGTGATCGACCGGATGGTCATCCTCAACTCGCCGCACCCCGTGCCGCTCGCGCGCGAGCTGCAGCACTGGCGGCAGAAGATCCGCTTCGTCTATCAGTTGTTCGTGCAGCCGCCGCTGCTGCGCCTGCTGCTCCCGGCGATGATGCGCCGCGCCGGCCGCTTCACGGAGACGGACATCACGATCATGAAGCAGTCGTGGCGCGACCCCGCCGCCCGCCGGGCCATGGCCAACTATTACCGCGCCCTCCGCCGCCACCGCGCCGCCCTCCGCCCTCTCCTCCACCCGATCGAGATCCCGGTGATGCTGATCTGGGGCGAGCGCGACCCGGTGTTCGTCCGCGAGACGACGGAGCGCTTCGACGAGTGGGTGCCGAACCTGCGCGTGGAGCGGATCGCCCGCGCCGGGCACTTCGTGCAGACCGATCAGCCGGAGCGGGTGAACGAGCTGCTGCTGGGGTTTCTGGAACGGTAACCCGCCGTGGCCGCACGTGGGGCCATGGCGTGTACCAATGCGGACCATCCTAGCCGCACGTGCGGCCATGGCGTGTACCAATGCGGCCAACCGTGGCCGCACGTGCGGCCATGACGTGTACCAATGCGGCCCGCCGTGGCCGCACGCGGGGCCACGGCGTGTACCAATGCGTCCGCCGTGGCCGCACGTGGGGCCACGGCGGGTAGCCGAGCCGTTCACCTAGTCGGCGTCGAGCATCGGCAGCGGCGACGTTTGCGTGCGGGGCTCGCGGCTGAGGCGGGTGGCGTTCTCTTCGCAGTCCATGCAGTGGTCACTGCATGCGCGTGGCGCGCCACTCCCTCCACTGCTCGTCGACCGAGCCGACAAAGTCACGCTTCGGGATCCAGCCGAGCGTCTGCCGCGTCTTCGTGCTGTCGACGTGCTGGTCGACCGTGAGCGCGTCGACGAAGATCCCCATCGACTGCCGGGCCACGTCCGCCGGCACGTGCTCGATCGTGCCGTTCGGCGCGACGGCCTCGGCGCAGGCATTCAGCGTCGCGTGCGTATCGTCGCTGCCGTGGAAGATGCCGGCGACGCGCCGCTCGACCGCGCGGACGTACAGCTCCGCGAGGTCGTGGAGATTCACGAACGACCAGCGGTTCTCGCCGTCGCCGACGATGCGCAGCGGCTCCTTCTTCGCGGCGGCCTCGAACCAGCCGGCGAGGAGACTCTGCTTCCCGCCGTAGACGCAGCCGGGACGCAGCACCGCGCCGCCCGCGGCGAGCACCTGCTGCTCCACGCCGGCGCGCCAGCCGACGAGCGGCAGCGGATTCACCGGCGTCGACTCGTCGGCCACGCCGACTGTGTTGCCGAGGACCCAGACGCCGCTCGTGTAGATCAGAAACCCCTTCTGCGCGGCGAACGCCGCGATGGCGTTCGGGATCAGCTCCGCGTCCGCGGGCGTATTCGACTGCGCGGCGTGCACGAACACGTCGGACGCCGCGAGCGTGTCGCCGAGGGACGGGAGGGATGCCATGTCTCCGGCGACGATGACTACGCCGGCGTCGCGGAGGCCGTGCGAATCGGATTCGGGGCGGACCAGCGCGGCGACGTCGTGGCCGCGCTCGCGCAGCGCCGTGGCCACGGCGGTGCCGATGTAGCCGGTGGCGCCGGTCAGAAAGACGCGCAAGCTACTTCTTCTTTTCCATCGCCCGGCGGAATGCGAGCGCCATCGCGCTCTCCCCTTCCGCGGCGTCGCGGTCGTCCATGAACTTCACGTACTCCTCGCGCTCCGCGGCGGCCTTCGCCGCCTCGACCGAGAGCGAGATGCGCTTGCGCTGCGGGTCGACGCTCATCACGCGCACGACCACCTTCTCGCCCGGCTCGTACGCGCGGGACGGATCGCCGCCCGGCGGCACCGAGATCTCGGAGCTCGGAATCAGGCCCGTGAGGCCCGGCTCGATCTGCACGAAAATCCCCGGCGCGGCGCCGTGGTCGACGACGCCCTCGACCGTCTTGCCGATCGGGTACTTCTGCTGCGCCGACTCCCACGGATCGCTCACCGCGACTTCGCGGAGCGACAGCGAGAGGCGCTTCTTCGACGGATCGACTTCGCGCACCCACCCCGTCACCGTCGTGCCGATGGCCACCGACGGGTCGCCCTGCTTCACGCCGAACGGAAGCTGCGAGAAGTGCACGAGGCCGTCGACGCCCGGCTCGATCTCGACGAAGAGCCCAAAGTCCGTCGAGCGGACGATGCGGCCGGTGAACTGCGCGCCGGCGGGATAGCGCTCGGCCACGTCGCTCCAGGGATCGGGCTCCTGATCCTTCATCGAGAGCGAGATGCGCTTGCCGCCGTTCTCGACCTTGATGACCTTGACGCGGACCTCTTGTCCGACGGCGACGACTTCATTGGGATTGCTGACGCGGCGGCGGCTCATCTCCGAGACGTGGAGGAGGCCGTCGACGCCGCCGAGGTCGACGAACGCGCCGAACGGCGTGATGGTCTTGATCGTCCCGGTCAGCTCCGCGCCGGGCACGATGGCCTTGCGCGTCTCCTCGGCGCGCGCGGCGGCCGCTTCCTTGAGCAGCGCGGCGCGGGACACGACGATGCGGCGGCCGTCGTCAGAGAGCTCCGTCACGCGGAACTCGTACGCTTGGCCGACGAACTGGTCGGGGTTGTCGATCTTGCCGAGAGCGATCTGCGAGAGCGGGCAGAAGGCGCGGAGGCCGCTGATGTTGACGTCGAAGCCGCCCTTGTTGCGCGCGCTGACCTTCCCCTCGACGGGGAGGCGGTTCTCGTACATCTGGCGAAGCTGCTCGAGGGAGGCTTTGCCGCGGGCGAGCTTGCGCGAGATGCGAATCTCAGGAGAGGTTTTGACGACTGTCCCTTCGATCGAGTCGCCGACGTCGAGTCCTTCGAGCTCGGCCGCGTCCATCACCGCTTCCGACGGTCCGCCGTAGGAGATGTAGGCGTCGTCGCCGGAGATGGAGACGATCTGGCCGTGGAGCAGCTCGCCCTGCTCGGGGGTCTTGAAATTCAGACTCGCTTCAAACGCCTCGGCGAACGTGGCCTCGGCGGTTTCTCTCGACTGGGTCATGGGATTGCTTGATACCTTTCGTGAAGTAGATCGGTCCGCGGGATCGGCTGGGCAGCGTATCTTACTCGAAAGCAAGCGGACCGAGTAGCGCGGATCACTACGTCGACGAGGCATGTTTCATTCCCGCCGAAATTCGTGCGGACGAGGCTGCAAAAAAAGTCTCCGCGGCCCTTGCGCCACGCACACCGCGAACCTACATTGGGGTTCCCTGTCGCGCCGGATGCTCCATGGCAGATGTCAACGGCGCGAGAGGTCGCAACGAATCGCGATGGGGTTCGTGGCGCCGGTGCGGATGCCTCTTGCGGCTGTCAACGCGCCGAAACCGTTGCGACGGGCAAGGACGTCGGAACGAGTCGATTCGAATGCCCTCTGGTGGCTGTCAACGGATCGAGAACGGGCCCGCGAGACCAGAGATCGCGGGCCTCTTTGTTTTGATAGGCTCGCGCGCATGACGACGCGCCTCTACCTCGTCCGCCACGGCGCTACCGAGCTCTCCGCCGAGGACCGCTTCGCGGGCGCGCTCGACGTCGCCCTCTCCGCTGCCGGCCGCGAGCAGGCCCACCTCCTCGGCGCGCGCCTCGCGCCGGAGCCGATCGACGTCGCCTTCGCCTCCCCGATGCAGCGGACGATGGACACGGCGCGCCTGATCGCGGAGCCCGCCGGCATCGACGTCACGCCGGTCGACGGCATCCGCGAGATCGCGCACGGGCGGTGGGAGGGGATGCGCCGCGCCGACGTCGAGCAGCAATACCCCGAGGAGTACAACCGCTACGAGCACGACCCGTACAGCTTCGCGCCGGTCGAGGGCGAGAGCGGCCTCGCCGTCACCGCGCGCGCCCTCCCGGCCCTGCTGAAGATCATCGAGGACAACTGCGAGAAGCGCATCCTCGTCGTCTCACACAAAGCGACGATCCGCCTTCTTCTCAGCTCGCTCTTAGGCTTCGACCCGCGCAAGTACCGCGAGCGCCTCGACCAGTCGCCGTGCGCGCTCAACATCCTCGACTTCCGCGACCTCGCACACGCCCGGCTGACGCTCTTTAACGACACGTCGCACTACGAGGGAGCGGTGAAGAGCGTGCCGCACGACCGATTGTCGAAGACGTGGAGCGGCGTCAGCGAACGTTGACGAACGCGTTCCGCAGCAGCGGATCGCTCGAGAAGTACACCCGCAGGTTGTTCCCCTTGTCCATCACCTGCAGCCAGTTGATCTTCCAGATCCCCTTGCCCGCCAGCTTCGGGATCGGCATCTTCCCGATCCAGTCCTGGGCGCCGGCGGCGGTGAACGCGAAGAATAGACCGCTGCCGCCGGTCGGGCCGACGACCTGGCCGCTCACGCTGGCGACGCCGCAGCCGTCGTCGTTCACCGCGACGCGCACGTTCACCAGCGTCCCCTCGGGCGTCGACGGCACCTGATTCGTAT
The DNA here is from genome assembly GCA_035276475.1 of Thermoanaerobaculia bacterium. Lineage (GTDB taxonomy): Bacteria > Acidobacteriota > Thermoanaerobaculia > Gp7-AA8 > Gp7-AA8 > DATDFB01. The sequence goes on from DATELQ010000098.1 coordinate 12,699, forward strand.
CGAGCATCACCGCCTGCAGCACCGGCGCGTCGGGGTCGCAGGAATCGCCGACGATGTTCACCGTCACCGCGCGCACGATGTCGCTCGCGGCCGCGGTCACCGCAGTCATGTTCGAGGCCTTGTCCTGCAGTTGGATCTGCTCGAGTTGCCAGTCGCCGCAGTCGAGACACGCCGGCACCGTGAAGTCGCACGTCCAGAGATCGCCGTCGCCGCTGCCGTGGCAGGCCACGCCGATGCGCGCCTGCTTCTTCGGGCTGAGGAAGACACCGCTGACGAGGTTCACGCCCGACTTGTCATCCTGCGCTTGCACGAAGAGCGTGTTCTTCTCGCCCGCGCGCATGCCGCGCTTGTCGATCCAGGCGGCCTTCACCGTCGGCGGCGTCTTGTCCGAGCGCGACGACGTGACCTGCAGCTGCGCCGACTGCAGCACCGGCGCCTGGTTGTACGCGAGCGTGACGCTGTTGCTGGCGTTGTCCGAGACGTTGAGGAAGTTGATGTGCCACATCCCCTCCTCGGCGTCCTTCGGAATGGTCAGGCGGCCGACGTAGCGATTCGACTCCGGCGCCTCGCGCTGGCAGGCGAAGCCCTGCAGGGCCTTGCCGGTCGGGCTGGTGATCGTACCGGAGATGCCGCGGATGCCCGACATGTCGTCCATGGCCGTGACGATGACGGCCACGCTGTCGCCGTCGTGCACGGAGGGCGGATCGAACTGCAGCGCCGTGACCGACGGCGGCGTCGTGTCGGTGTTCGGATCTTTGTCGACCGGCTTCTCGTGCCCGGTGTCGGGATTCGGCTTCGGCTGCGGCACCGGCGGCGGAGGTGGCGGCGCAGTCCCCTTGTCGCCGTTGAAGAACTTCTTGATCTCCTGCCCGATCTTCGCGAAGGCCGACTGCTTCTCCGGCTGCTTGGGCGCATTGACGATATGCACCGGCGCTTGCTGGCCGGCGGGCCCGGGGGGCGGGTGGGCGTTGAGGAGCTCGCGGTAGCGCTGCTCGCGCGGCGAGAGCTTGGCGTTGCCCGACGCCGGCGACGACTTCGACGCGACGGTCGCGATCGTCGTGCCGTCGCCCCCCTCGGATGAGGGCGCGTACCGCGACGTCGCCTGCGGGCCGCTGATCGTCGACGACACCTCCCCGTCCTCCGCCCGCACGCCGGCGCCGCCGTTGTACGCGCGAATGCGCGCCGCGACGACGACCGCGAACGCCACGCCCAAGAGCGTGAGGAAGGTCGGGAGAAACGGAAGGCGGATGCGGCTCACGGGATGATCTCAGTTCACCACGCCGGGCATGGCCAGCGTGAACGGCGCGATCGCGGCCTGGAACGTCTCGCCCGCTTTCGTCCGCATCGTGTAGTTGCCCTGCATCGAGCCGAAGTTCGTGCGCAGCGGGCAGAAGCTCGAGTACTCGAACGACTTCCCCGGATGCAGCGTCGGCTGCTCGCCGACGACGCCGGGGCCGACCACGCGCTCGGTGTTGCCGTCGCCGTCGGTGATGACCCACTCGCGGCTCATCAGCTGCACGCTCTCGCTGCCGGTGTTGGAGATGCGGACGTGGTAGGCGAAGAAGAAGTAGTGCTCGCGCGGCTCGCTGCGCTCGCTGATGTACTCGCTCTCCACCTCGACGCGGACCCCGCGCGTGACGGCCTCGCTCATTTGAACCGATGGAAGGATAGCGGAGGCGGCTTGAATTCCCGAACGTTATGATGCCCGCCGTGAAATTCACCGCCCTCGGCCGCAGCGGCCTCAAAGTCTCCCGCCTCTGCCTCGGATGCATGACCTACGGCACCAGCAAATGGCGCTCGTGGGTCCTCGACGAGGACGCCAGCCGCCCCTTCATCCAGCGCGCGCTGGAGGCGGGCATCAACTTCTTCGACACCGCCGACATGTATTCGAACGGCGCGAGCGAGGAGGTGGTCGGCCGGGCCATCCGCGACTTCGCCAAGCGCGACGAGGTCGTGCTGGCCACGAAGGTGTTTTTCCGCACCGGCCCCGGCCCGAACGACGAAGGGCTCTCCCGCAAGCACATCATGGCGGCCATCGACGCCTCGCTGCGCCGCCTCGGTACGGACTACGTCGATCTGTATCAGATTCATCGTTTTGACGCGTCAACGCCCGTCGAGGAAACGATGGAGGCGCTGCACGACGTGGTGAAGAGCGGCAAGGCCCGCTACATCGGCGCGTCGAGCATGTGGGCGTGGCGCTTCGCCAAGATGCTCCGCGCCGCGGAGCGCGGCGGCTGGACGAAGTTCGTGTCGATGCAGAACCACTACAACCTCGTCTACCGCGAGGAGGAGCGCGAGGTCATCCCTCTCTGCGCCGACGAAGGGATCGGCGTGATTCCGTGGAGCCCGCTGGCGCGCGGCTTCCTCGCCGGCAACCGCGGCCGCGACAAAGAGGCAGACGTGACGGAGCGCTCGAAGACGGACGACTACGCGCACCGCCTCTACTACGCCGACAGCGACTTCGATGTAGTTGACCGCGTCGTGGAGCTGGCAAAGAAACGCGGCGTGATGCCGGCGCAGATCGCCCTCGCCTGGATCCTGCACAAGCCGGCCGTGACGGCGCCGATCGTCGGCGCGTCGAAGATGCCGCAGTTGGAGCAGGCTCTCGGTGCGCTGGAGATCAAGCTCTCCGACGACGAGATGAAGTCGCTCGAGGAACCGTATCGCCCCCATGCGACCCTCGGTCATTAGCGCACTCCTCCTCCTCGCCGCGTGCGGCGCGTCCCAACAGGCTCCCCCGGTCGCGGAAGCGCCTGTGGAGGCTGCGCCCGCCGAGGTCTCGACGATCGTCGTGCCGATCCGCTCGACGCTCGCGCCGCTCCTGCCGATCATCGAGTCGCAGGTGCTGAAGACCGTCGAGAGCAAGGGTTACGAGAACGTTCCGAAGGAGCCGTACGCCGTCCGCTACCGCATCGCCCGCGACCCCATCGCGCTCAACATGATCGGCGCCGGCCTGCACGCCACGACCACGGTGCACTACTCGCTCGAGGGCTGCCGCGTCACGAAGAAACCGTTCTCCGGCGAGACGACGCTCTTCCCCTGCGTTTCCTGCGGCTTCGACGAGCCGGCGCGCGAGGCCTTCGTCACGCTCGACGCGCACTTCGACTGGGACGAGAGCTGGCGCCTGCGCACGCGCACGACCGCGCGGCCGATCGAGTTCGGGCGCCGCTGCACGGTGACGTTCATGAACATCGACATCACCGACTGGAAGCTCGCGCCGGTGGTGAACGAGCAGCTGGCGCAGGTGGCGAAGACGATCGACGCGAATACGCCGAAGCTGACGAGCATCCGCCCGACGGCGCAGCAGATCTGGTCGTCGCTGCAGACGCCGTCGGAGATTGCCCCGCGCACGTGGCTGGTGATGGAGCCGCTCGACATGGCCCTCGCGCCGATCACCGGCCGCGGGCTCGACGTCACGAGCGCACTTTCGCTGCGGACGCGGACGCGCATCGTCATCGGCGAGCGGCCGCAGCTCGCGTCGAAGCCGCTCCCGCCGCTGCACGCCGCCCGCGACGCCTCGGCCGGCGTGCGCGTGCCGTTCGACATCGAGCTCTCCTGGGCCGAGGCCAGCCGCCTCATGACGGAGAGCTTCGGCGGCAAGCGCTACGAGAACGTCGCCGTCGAGTCGCTCCGCCTCCTGCCCGGCAAGGGCGAGCGCATCGTGGTCGAGGCAGCAATCGACTACCGCGGCAGCGCGCTCAAGAAGTACCACGGCCTCGTCTACCTCGAAGGGACGCCGCGCTTCGACCCCGCCACGAGCGCGCTCGTCCTCGACAACGTCGAGTACTCGCTCGACCCGAAGCGCCACAACCCCTTCGTCCGCATCGGCGACCGCCTCGCACACGAGGCCCTCCGCAAACGGCTCGCCGAGACTGCCCGCTGGTCGCTCGCCCCGCAAATCGGCCTGGTGAAGACGGAGATCGAGCGCGCCACCTCCCGCCCCCTCGCCCCCGGCATCACGATGCACGGCCGCGTCGCGTCGATCGAGCCGCAGGCGCTGCGCGCGCGGGCGGAGGGGGTGGTGATCCGGGTGGTGGCGACGGGGGAGGCGGGGATTGATGTGGCTTCGTGGCGGTAGAGTGGCTACTGCGTGACGTCGACAGCGTTGAAGGCATCAACCACCGATACGACAACTGTGCTGGGGCCTGGATTCAGGAACTGCGCCGCTGCGATGAATTGCTGCCGAAAGTCGCTGTACGTTGCCTGCGGTGACAGCCCCCGGAAGGCATTCCACCAGATCTCTTCCGCGTCTTGCAGCGCGATTCGCGACACGACGTTGCCGTTGCAAGCGCTCGCGCCGCCATATACGAGGAGATAGAACATGTGATCGGCAGGACCGGCGCCGCGATGAACCTCCAAGTTCGCGATCCCAGGGTAGTAACACGCGACGGTGCCGGGACTCGCCTGCGGATAATCCATATAACGAATCGCCTGGATCGGAGTGAATTGATTGCCGTTCCAGTTCGCCTTGATTGTTTGTTCGCCGATCCAATACGGGATGTCGCTCGTTCCGCCGTAGTGGTGGCTGGAAACGATCATCGCAAATATGTCTGCGTTCGCTTCGCTCAGTTTGCCAGCCTCGCCGGTGGACAGAAGTCCAGGGCCATAATCGGCAAGACCATGCGCCAATTCGTGCGCAACGATATCGACCGCCGCCATGTCGTATTTGTCGGAGCTACTGCCGCCGATTTGAACGCAATGCTGTTTCGGACTCCACGATGCACCGCCGAGCGATGCCCAATGAATCAGAACCGACGTTTGGGGCCGTTCTGTCCATCCAAGCCTTCGCGCCCAAACCTGTATCGCAGGAAATCAAACGTGACCGTCATCGCAAAAAAAGCGTCGGCGCCGGGAGTTTCTGCGTTTGCCGACCCGAGAATCCCGTCTCCCCAAACGTCGACCCTTGACGATTTCCTCATGGGACGTCCCCGATCAGAGTTGTGATATCCGGCATCTCCGACCCAGTTGCCAGGGACTGCCAACGTGTAATAGCCATTGCTGGCATCCGGCGTCCCGCAGATTCCGTTGTAGGCAACTGAATTGCCATAGCAGGGATCCTGCAGGTATGCAGTCTTGATCGTATGGTCCCGATTTAGCGTCGCCACCTGAAAAACGCTCGACGCGGTGTACATGCCCCTCTGCGTCGGCTGATAAACGTACAGTGCGGTAGCGTTCGTCTCTCTCTTGAAATTCTTGAGAATCGCGCCTGTCTGCGCGTCAACCCAGTAGTAGCGATACTCGGTTCCATCGACGTCGTTCGAGGTGTAGATCTCGATTCGCCATGCGAGACGGGTCGTCGCGGGTGTACCGCTGTCATCAGCGTTCCGACGCAAAATGATCAGCTGTGCGTCGGGCGGATCGAATCCGGCTTTGGGACTCATCTGTCGTACGGCGGCATCGATCGCGGCGGCTTGGCTGACCTTCGGCGTTGTCGTGACAGCGAAATCGGACGGCACTTTGGCGCCTAACGCATTCGCGACACCGTTCTGCGTCACAGTAACGACGATCTCGCAAGGCCAAATCTGGATTCCCCGGTAATACACGTCGAAACGAACGACCGTCCAGATCGTCGCGCGTTCCGTACGGCTTTGACGAGCCTCCAACTCGTCGCTAACCAACCCGAGCGTGGCGCGATGTTGCTGAACGTAGGTTTTAGCGACGCTTGCGGCGCTCTGCTCGTCCGGCGGTTTGCGGCCGGCGTAGACGGGCTGGATGAGCAGGAACAGAACAGCAGTTATCGACAGGCACGTTCGCACTGACATGAGGTGGCTCCGGTGTATTGGAGACTCTACCGTAATCGCCGTCGATACGGAACAAACTACTCCCCGCGAATCTCCTCAAAAAACGCCTCGCTCGACACGGGCCGGCCGAGGAATCGTTCCACCAAATCCCGCGCGGGCTCCTCGCTGCCGCGGGAGAGGATCATCTCGCGGAAGCGTCGGCCCGTCTCGCCGCTCATGATGTCGGCGCCGAAGGCGGAGATCAGGTCGAGGGCGATCACCTTCGCCCACATGTAACCGTAATAGCCGGCGGCGTATCCGCTGGCGATGTGCTCGAACGTGCCGGGGAACTCCGTCCCCTCCGTGTGGCCCATCGGCGTCGACGCTTCCATCGCCCGCCACGTCTCCAGCGCCTTCCCCGGCTCCTCGGAGGACAGCGACATATCGAACGCGGCGTAGAGGTGCTGCCGTCCCCAGTCGATTCCGCTGCCGAACTTGCGCGACGACCGCAAGCGCTTCACCAGCGACTCGTCGATCACCGGGCACGTCGAGCAGTGCTCGCGCATCAGCGACAGGCTCTCCGTGCGGTTCGCCCACTCCTCATACATCTGCGACGGAGCCTCCACGAAGTCGCGCTCCACGCTCGTGCCGGCGTGCTGGTTGTACTCCGTGTCGGAGAGCACGCCGTGCAGCACGTGCCCGAACTCGTGCAGCAGCGTCTCGAGCTCGCTGTGCGTCAGACCGTCGCGATTGAGGTTGGCGACCAGCACGCTGACCGGCTTCCGCCCCACGCGCCGCGACACCCCGCGCACCGGCCACGCCGCGGCGTGTTTGTACTTGTCGGTGCGCGGATAGAGGTCGAGATAAATCCCGCCGATGAATTCGCCCGTCACCGCGTCCTTGACGTCGAGGTACAGCACGTCGTCGTGCCACAGCGGCACGCGCGCCTCCTCGAAGCGCACGCCGTACAACCGCTCGCTGACGTCGAGCAGCCACTGCAGCGTCGGCCGCGTCGGGAAGTACTGGCGCAGCTGCTCCTGGTCGATGTCGTAGCGCTGCTGGCGGACGCGCTCGCGGTAATACAGCACGTCCCAGCGCTCGATGCGCCCCTCTTTCTTCTCGGCGAGCCGCCCGAGGTCGCGCACCTCGGCCTCCGTCACCGCGGCCTTCACCTCGTCGAGGAACGCCGTCACCGTCTCCGGATTGCCGACCATGCGCCGCTTCGTCACGTAGTGCGCGAAGCTCGGCACCTCGTACAGCTCGGCGATCTCCTTTCGCAGGGCCACGATCTCGTCGAGGATCTCGATGTTCCGCGGCGTGCCGCGGTTCGTGTATTCGACGTAGTAGCGCCGCCGCGCCGCCTCGTCCTTGGCGTTCATCATGAACGGCACGTACTCGGGGTAGTCGAAGCCGACGACGACGTTCCCGTTCTCGTCGCGCCGCGCCCGCTCCAGGTACGAGGCCGGCAACCCTTCGCACTCCTCCGGCGTGAACGTCAGCGTGGTCTTGTTCTCGCGGATGTTCTTGCTGAACTCCTGCGAGAGCTCCGTGAGCCGCTCGGAGATGACGCGGAAGCGCTGCCGCTTCTCCGGCGCCAGCGAGACGCCGCTGTCCTCGAAGGCCTCGATCAGATCCTTCTTGTACTGCCGCTGCGCGACGCTCCCGGCCGCCACGGCGTGCACGCGCTCGTAGAGCGTCTCGTTCTGGAACAGCTCGGTCATGAAGACGGAGTGGTCGACGATGACGCGGTCCGAGGCATCGCGCACGGCGGCGTCGGGGTGGACGCTGTTGAGGAGCCAGATCGGGCCGAAGGCATCCTCGATGTCGATCGACATCCGGTCCCAGGCGTCGAACAGGCCCTCGGCGGAGAGTCCGTCGGGCGGCATCGCCTCGATCTCGGTCACGCGCCGGCGCGCCTCCGCCAGCGCGCGCGCGGCGACGGCACTCAACTCCTCGGCGGTGTAAATGGGGATCGTGGTCCGCTCGGTAATCGTTGCGGTGTCAGCCATGAAGCGGCGGGATTCTATGACATCCCTCCAACCTTCCTCAGCAAACTACGTACAAGGTCGCATGCGTTCCGCAATTGCGCCCCTCATCTTTGCTATCGCTCTGCCCATCGCCGCCCAAACGCCGCTCATCGACCAGGGCCGCGCGCTGATCGAAAAGCGCGACTACGACAAAGCCGCCGAGGTGCTGGAAAAGGCCGTGGCGGCGACGCCGAAAAACGCCGAGGCCCACTTCCTCCTCGGCGAGACGTACGGCCAGCAGGCCATGACGGCGAATTTCTTCAGCCAGGCCTCCCTCGGGTCTAAGGCGAAGGAACAGCTCGAACTGGCCGTGCAACTCGACCCGAACCATCTCGACGCCCGCATGGGCCTCCTCCAGTTCTACATGATGGCGCCGTCGATCGTCGGCGGAAGCGAGTCGAAGGCCATGGAGCAGGCCAACGAGATCAAAAAGCGCGACGCGCTGCGCGGCCATCGCGCCTGGGCCTACATTTATGGCAGGCAGAAGAAGGCCGACCTGGTGCGCAAGGAGTACGTCGACGCGGTGCGCGAGCAGCCGAGCTCGCCCAAAGCGCACATCTCCCTCGGCGCCTACTACATCAGCGAGAAGAACAACGCCGCCGCGGCGACGGAGTTCGAGACGGCGCTGAAGCTCGACCCGAATTACATGCCTTCCTGGTTCTGGGTCGGCCGCGGCACGGTGGCGATCGAGTCGAATTACGCCCGCGGCGAAGAAGCCCTCAAGAAGTACCTCGGGTACAAGCCGACGCGGGAGGAGCCGGGACTCCACCGCGCGCACTACTGGCTCGGGCAGATCTACGAGAAGACCGGGCGCAAAGCCGAGGCGAAGGCGAGCTACGCGGCGTCGCTCAAGCTCAATCCCGACCAGAAGGACGTCACCGAAGCGCTGAAGCGGGTGTCGTGAGGATCGGGTAGGGGTCGATCGCCTCGCCCTTCCACCATTCTTTCGACGGCGGCAGGATCTCGATGGCGAAGTGGAGGTGCGGGGTCCCCTCCGGCGCGTTGCCGGTCGTGCCGACGTAGCCGAGGACGTCGCCGCGATGGACGGCCAGCCCTTCGTGGATGCCCGGCGCATAGCCATCGAGGTGCGCGTAGTAGTAGCTGCGCTCGCCGGTGCGGTCGAATTCGTAGAGGGTGATGCCGCCAGCGCGGCTCAGGAAGAGCTTGCGCACGGTGCCGTCAACGGCGGCGAGGACAGGTGTGCCGCGCGGCGCCAGGATGTCGATGGCGTGGTGGATGTGGCCGGCGCGGCCTTCGTTGAAGGTGCTCTTCAGTTGGTTGGCGCGGATGCCCTCGACGGGGATCAGCGGGCAGCCGGCAGCGAGCGGCGAGCTGACGGGAGCCACGTAGTTCCGGCTCGCCGCCCGCTGCACGCTGCCCGCTGACGCCAGCGCGCCAAGAGCGACCATCACGAGTAATCCGCTGAGCACGTTCCTCATCGCTCATCCGATAATCGCGAACGCGATGCCGGAACTCCCGGATGTGTCCGTCTACGTGGAAGCATTGCAGCAGCGTCTGCTTGGACAGCCGCTCGTCAAGTTGCGGCTGACGAGCCCCTTCGTGCTGCGCACGTTCGATCCGCCGCCGTCATCGCTCGAAGGCAGGAAAGTGCTCACGATCAGCCGCCTCGGCAAGCGCATCGTCTTCGAATTCGAGGGCGACCTCTACCTCATCATCCACCTCATGATCGCCGGCCGCTTCCGCTGGCTCGCGGCGGGCGCGAAGGTGCCGGGGAAGCTCGGCCTCGCGGCGCTCGACTTCCCGAACGGCACGCTCATCCTCACCGAGGCGGGGTCGAAGAAGCGCGCGTCGATGCACATCGTCCGCGGCGCCGAGGGCGTGCGCGCGCACGATCCGGGCGGCATCGAGCCGCTCGACATCACGCTCGACGAATTCGCGGCGGCGCTCACGCGCGAGCGCCACACGCTCAAGCGCACGCTCACCGATCCGCACGTCTTCAGCGGCATCGGCAACGCCTACTCCGACGAGATCCTCCACCGCGCCCGCCTCTCCCCCGTGCAACTGACGACGAACCTCGACGCAGTCGAGATCGAGCGCCTCTGGCGCGCCACGCGCGAGACGCTCATCGACTGGACGAACCGCCTGCGCGCCGAGGCGGGCGCGAACTTCCCCGAGAAAGTCACGGCGTTCCGCGACGGCATGGCCGTGCACGGCCGCTACGACCAACCGTGCCCCGACTGCGGCACGCCGGTGCAGCGCATCGTCTACGCCGACAACGAGACGAACTATTGCGCGAGGTGCCAGACGGGGGGCCGTTTGCTCGCTGACCGGGCCTTGTCGCGACTGCTGCACTCGGACTGGCCGCGCTCGATCGACGATCTCTAGTGCTGAGTGCTGCGTGCTGAGTTCTGAGTCCCGCCCCCACTCAGCACTCAGCACCCAGCACTCAGCACTTTCTAACGATTAGCGGCCCGGTGCGTCTTATCGCTCGGAACATGATCGCCGCCTCAACCGTTCGATTGCCCCGCGTGGAAGACCATTCCGTCAGCGATCTCGATCTGGCGCAACGCTGTGCGGAGGGCGACCCGTCTGCGTTCGAGTCGATCTACCACGCCCACGCCGAGCGGATGAAGTCGATCGCGTATCACCACCTCGGCAACGTTGCCGACGCCGAGGATGCGGTGCAGGAAACGTTTCTCAAGATCCATCGCGCCGCATCGACGTACACCGGCGAGGCCGCGCTCAGCACCTGGCTGTACCGCATCCTCGTCAACACCTGCTACGACGCCATGCGCCGCCGCCGGCGGCGGCCGCAGGAGGCGCCCATCGACGACGTGATCACGCTGACGCGCGCAGCGTCCAACGTCGACGATGCCAAACGCATCATGCTCTCGCGGCTCCTTCGCGAGCTCCCCGAGCAGCGCCGCACCGTCTTCGTCCTCTTCGAGATCGAAGGCTTCAGCCACGCCGAGATCGCCGCGATCGCCGGCATCAGCGAGGCCAACTCGAAGTGGATCCTTTTCTCAACGAAGAAACAGCTCCAGGAGAAGTGGAAACATGAACACTGAAGACAACGAGCTCGACGAGATCTCCGCAATCGCGCGGGGGATGCACGCCACGTGGTCGAGCGACTCGCTGCTGCCGCGCATCCAGCGCGCCATCGCCCGCGAAGAGCGCCGCCAGCCGTCGTGGCACGTCTGGCAGCTGGCCGCCGCCGCGGTGCTTCTCATCGCCATGGCCTCCCTAGGCTGGTATGCGCAGCGCCGCGTGCGGGAGCAGGAGTTCAACCAGGCCATCCTGCAGCGCACTGCGCTCGACGACGTGGAGCGCGCCGAGCGCGGCCACGTCGCCGCCATCGACCAGCTGGAGAAGGTGGCCGGGCCGAAGCTCGAGCAGTCGAAATCGCCGCTCATGGTCTCGTACAAGGAAAAACTGATGCTGCTCGACGACGCCATCGCCGAGTGCCAGGCCGGGATCCGCATGAACCGCCAGAATGGGCACCTGCGCCGGCAACTCCTGTCGATCTACAGCGAGAAGCAGCGCACGCTTCAGGACGTACTGAGAGAGGAAGCTCATGAAAACCGCTAAATTCTTCGCGATCGCCTTCGCGCTGATCGCCGCAAGCCTTCACGCCGACGAGCGTTACGAGCAGAACTTCAACCGCACGCTCACGTACCGCGGCGGCCGCGTCACTATCGAGAACCGCTTCGGCGGGATCGACATCCGCACCGGCAGCGGCCGCAACGTCGTCGTCCGCGCCGTCATCCGCTCGTCCGACGCGGAGATCGGCCGCAGCATCCGCATCGAGACAAGCGAGGGCGCGAGCGGCGTGACCGTCAAGACGGTGATGCCGTCGATCATCTCGCATCACGGGCAGCTGTCGTTCTCCGTCGACTACGACGTGGTCGTCCCCGACGAGGCGCCGCTCTACGTCAGCAATCACTTCGGCAGCATCGCCGCCACCGGCATCCGCGCCGCCAGCGAGTTCGTGAACCGCCAAGGCTCGCTCACGCTCCGCGACAGCGGCGGGCGGCAGCGCCTCGAGAATTCGTTCGGCTCGATCACCGTCGACCACGCCAACGGCAGCGTCGAGGCGACGAACACGAACGGCTCGATCAGCGCCTCGCGCATCGAAGGAAGGATCGCCGCGACGAACCGCTTCGGCTCGGTGACGATCGACGGGGTGAAGGGCGACGTATCCGCGACGAATGCAAACGGCTCGGTGGACGTGCGCGACGTGGGTGGCAGCGCCGCCGTCGCCAACGGCTTCGGCTCGACGCGCGTCAACCGCATCACGCACAACGCCACGATCTCGTCGAACAACGGCCGCATCGAAGCTCACAACATCGGCGGCATCGCCACGGTGAGCGGCAGCTTCGACACGATCGAGCTCACGGACGTGGGCGGCCCGGCCACGATCAGCAACGGCAACGGCGCCGTGAACGTCGCCGACATCCGCGGCAATCTGTCCGTGGAGACGCGCTTCGGCCCCGTGCGCGTGGAGCGCATCCGTGGCTCGATCAACGTGGCCAACCAGAACGGCAGCGTGACGGCCTCCGACGTGACCGGCAACGCCACGGTGCGCGGCAGCTTCGGCTCGGTGTTCCTCAAGGGCGTCGACGGCGCGGTGGACGTGCAGAACCAGAACGGCGGCATCTCCGTCGCCGGCCTCCGCGGCGCCTGCAACGCCGTGAACCTCCGCACGAGCTTCGCCACGATCAAGGTGGCGGTGCCCCGCAGCGTCGGCTACAACGTCGAGGCCCGCACGAGCTTCGGCTCGATCAACGCCGAGGTGCCGATCAACGTGATCCGCCGCAGCGACGAGACGCTGACCGGGACGATCAACGGCGGCGGCTGCAAGATGGATCTGGTGAACGCCAACGGCGGGGTGACGATTACGGGGGAGTGACGACATGAACGTAGGAGCGGCGGCCCGACGGCCGCCGCTCCTGCGTTTTCACTGCACTCCGCTGCGCAGCTCGTTGATGTGCGCTGCTTTGATCTTCGTGCTTCCGGGCGTCAACGTCGAATCGGTGTAGGACAGCGCCGACAAGCCGAGCGTGGAGCGCGCAGGGTCGAGTCCATTGCGCAGATCGCTGACGTGGGCGGCGAGAACGCTGACGCCGCTCGCCGGCGCGGGGGTCGTGAAGGAGATGGCGCTGTAGCCGCCGGCCAGCGCCCGCACCGCATTCACCGCCGTCAGCAGCTCGGTGAAATGCACGGCCTTGATGAGTGTCGTTCCTGCCGTGAGCGTCGAGTCGGTGAAAATCACCGTCGTGGCCAGGTCGATGTTGCTGTCGACCGACACGGCGCCGCCGCTCGAATGCGCCCGCACCTTGTACAGATAGGCGGTGTTGGCCGACGCCGTCGTATCGTCGAACGGCGAGGCACTCGGCGTGCCGACCGAACTGTAGCTTCCCCCGCCGCTGCTGCGCCAGACCTCGTACGACGACGCTCCGGCGGAGCCCGTCCAGGTGACGTGGACGTTCGTCGTCGTCGTCGCCGTGGCCGTGACGTTCGTCGGCGCCGCGACCGGAGCGACGCCGGTGAGGGTCCACGCTCCGCGACCCAACGTTCCGGCGACGAGCACGTCGTCGGTGGCGTCGTAGTCGAGATCCGCGACGATGGAGTTCGGCAGACCCGAGCCGAACTGGTTCCAGGTGCCGGCGTTGCCGGTGGACATGCGGAACACGCCGTTCAAGCCGCCGGCGGCGACGACGTTTCCGCCGCTGCCGGCAATGAACTCGATGGCCCGTAAGTCGGTCGTGCCGCTGCCGAGGTTTCCGGTGACGTCGGTCCAGGAAGAGCCGGTGTTCGAGGTGTAGAAGACCTGTCCGTTGTCGTTCACGACCCAGGCCTTGTGCCAGTCCGTGGAGTCGACGGCGATGTCGCGGAGAGTGCCGCCCGGCGACGTGGACGTCGCGGCGGGCGTTCCGCTGCCCGACGTACGCACGTAGACGCCCGAGCCGGCGATTGCCCAGATGAGGTCGAGGTTGTCGACGCCGCTGGCGCGCCCGCCGTACACCGCGGCGGTGACTTGCAGGTTGAGCCCGAGGGCGGTGATGGTGTCGCCGCGATCGAGCGATTCGTAGAGGTCGTAGTAGCCGGCGAGGAGCAGCCGCCGCGGATCGACGCGATTGAGCTCGAGCGGCGTCACGAACTGCCCTTGGAAGGACGCGCCGCCGCCGATCACCGTCAGCGAGGGGACAGCATACGACGTCTGCACGCCGCTGGTGTTCATGATGCGCCGGCGAAACCCGCCCAACCATTGGTAGCTGCAATACCGGGTCGACTGCGTGCCGGAGGTCAGGTCGTCGGCGCCGACGTCGCCGCCGTCCGCGGTCAACACGGCCGTCCAGGTCGTCCCGCCGATCGAAGTCTGTTCGGGCGTCCCGGTGTCCTGGTCGCCGCTCATGATCATCTTGGAGATGTGGTCGTAGACGACGTCGTGCATCTCGCCGATCTGCAGAGTATTGAGCGAGGCCCAGTCGCCGGTTCCGCTCGGGCTGGTGCGGCGATAGATGCCGCCGTCATCCGTCTCGATGAGACTTCCGTTCGCGTCGAACGTCATCGACCGCGAGTCGGCGTGCGGCGCGCTGTTGTTGTTCGTGCTGACGGTGCTGTTGCACGCCGCGGTGGCGCTCGTGCAGTGGGTGAGCGGCGTCGATTGCGAGCCGGATGACGCGGCCGCATTCACGCGGAACAGCCGGCCGTCGTAGTCGGTGGCGCCGATCGAATTGGGCCAGCCCGCCGGCTGCCGGTCGCCGCCGACATAGACGAGATTCGTATTCGACGGATCCGCGGCGATGGAGAAGTGAAGATACCCCTGAAATCCGGGATGGATTCCGTAGACGGTGCCCGACTCCGTCGTCGTCGGCGTGTCGAGCTGGGTCCAGGTCGAGCCGCCGTTGCCGGAGCGAAAGAGTCCGCCGAGCTGGCTATAGGGCGGGTTGGTCGGGTTGTTCAGCGTGATGATGCCGACGTAGACCTGTCCCGACGCCCCCACCGCGATCTTGGCGTTGTTGGCCGTGGCGAACAGCGTATTCATCGTGGCGTTGCTGACGCGGGTCCAGTTCGCGCCGGTATCGGTCGACTTGTAGACTCCGCCGGAACTGCCGGAGCAGTCATAGACGGCGGCGTACAGCACGGCGTTGTTGCTCGGGTCGCCGGTGACGTGAAACGCATAGCCCGACGACGGCAGGCCGGACGCGGCCGAGAAGGAAGAGCCGGTATTCGTGCTCCGGTAGACGGGCGCAATGCAGGTGGAATTTGGCGTCGACACCGATACCACGATCGTGGCGCCGCGCGCGACGATGCCGGAGATGTTCATTCCGGCCAGCGCCGTCGGATTCAACGTCGACCAGCTCGTGCCGCCGTTCGTGGTGCGCAGCAGACTGCCGAGTGGAGTACTGATCCGATAGTAACTGCTGTAGCCGCCGACGCCGCCGACGAGGGTGTTGTTCGTGCTGTCGGTGGGGTCGCGGACGAGGGCGCTGATCGACAGAGATGAGAGCGCGTCGGTCTGCGCCGTCCAGGTCGGACTGGAGCTCGTCGCGTTCGTCGTTTTCCAGATCCCTCCGTTGACCGTGCCGGCCCACAGAGTGTTGGCGTCGCTCGGATGAGCGACGACGGCGCTGGCCGCGCCGACCGCCGGCTGGTTGGTGATTCCTTCCAACTGGCCCCCGTAAATCGGCGCCGCTCCCTGCGCGACCCAGCTCCCGCCGACGGCGGAGAGCGAATTCGCGACGGGCTCGAGGATCGGCCGCTTCCCCTGCGCGCCGAGTGCGGCCGCGGAGATGGCCATGGCCACGATCAGGAAAAGAGAGCGTGCGCCGTGCTCGCGATGGTGATGTCTGTTCTTTCTGGTCACGGAAGACTCCTTAGCGCGCAGGCGGGCGCGTGCCCTGGTAAGAGAGATCGCGAAGGTCGACGCTCCACTTCGGAACGCCGGTCGAGAGCCGGACAGCCTGGATTTGCAGCGGCTCGTTCACCGAAACGCTGCCGCGGAGGTATCCGTGGGCCCGCGATTCGAAGACCACGCTGTCGCCGAAGACGAAGAACGGCGCGGCCGAAACGTCGCGGCGCAGCTCGGTGACGCGCGCGCCCGTGTCGATGGCGAAGATGGCCCAGCGGTATTCGGGATCGTCCGGGCCACCCTGGCCGACGCGCTCGCTGGCCAGCACATGCCGCTGGTCGAACGACGGAGCGGCGAAGAGCGCCTGCGCCGACAGCTGCTGATCCGGAAGCGCGGCGCCGCTGGCGGCGTCGTTCTTCTTCAGCGTCAGTGGACCGCCGCGCCCGCCCACGGGCCGCGCCGACACGCCGCCCGAATGCCAGGGCGGAGCGGGCGGGGTGGCGTACCGTTGCCATCGGCCCGGCACGCCGGTAATGGGTCCGCCGTCGGCGGCGATGATCTTCCCCGTCTGCGTGGAGAGGCGCGCCGAGCCGGCGAACAGATGGATGGTCTGCTCGCCGAATTTCGGCGGAATGCCGCGCTCCTCCATTTCCTGGTAGAACCAGGAGATCAGGAACGTGGCCCCATCGCGCTCGGCCGTGGCCCGGAACGACTTGTCCTTGTCGTCGGCGACGAGCGCCTGCACGCCGGCCGGAAGAGTGATGGTTGCGTCGATCAGCTTCCGGCCGCTGGCGGCGTCGAGGACGGCGATCAGAAATCGCTGCGTCGGCTGCGGTTTCTCTTCGACTTGCGCGACCACGAGATCATCGGCACCGAGAGGGACCGCCGCGTCGGCGGACGTCCAAAGCGTTCGGCCGCCGGCGAGATCGACGGCGTCGATGGTGCCGTTCGGTTTCGCGGTGTACGCCGTGCCGCGAGCAGCGTCGATGACGGCGCCGGGCCGGAGGACGAAGGGAACGGAGGCCGGCGGCGCCGCGAACACGGCAATCGGCAACAGGACAAGGATCAGAACCAGAGAAATTCGTCTCATCGCAAACCTCCGATCACTGCAGGGACAGAAGCACGAGGATCTCGCCGCGCCCGCCCGCCAGCGGCTCGAGGGCCTTGCCGATCACCGTTCCGGGCTGATGGAACTTGCGGCCGTTGATCTCCATCGGCTCCGAGACCATGGCCGTGCCGGCGGTGTCGCCGGTGACGAGAAGATCTCCGACGCGGATGGGGTGCTTGGTGGCGTCGACGTGCACGCGCACGCGGCCCGTCGTGGCGATCATCGCCTTCGTGTCGCCGGCCTTGCCGAGAAGGACGCCTGGCTGCGCGGAGACGACGCCGGCGACGCGGGTGTCGTAGGCCTCTTCCGACGGCATGACCTCGTTGTTGCGCTCGGGATTGAGCACGACGACGGTGCCGGGATCCATTTTCGTGGTCGCCGGAACCCATTCGGCGACGTCCTGATACACGGCCCCGACGATCGTTCCGGTGGCGCTGATGCTGCCGTTGACGGCCACGAGACCGTCCGCGCGCACGCTCACGCGGTTGACGCCGCCGCTCTCGAATTTGGCGATGAAGCTGTTCGCGTCGGACGCCGCCGCTTTGACCAGCAGCGCATTCCTGTAGTTGGCTCCGGCGTCGCGGTTCTCGATCGTGGCGATGTAGCCCGAGGCACTGCTCGACCACAGAAAATCGTTGACGCCGCTCATCCCGATTCCGGAGGCGTCGAGCACGTTGGCGTTCCAATTCGTGAGCTTGGCGGCCGGAGCCGATTGACCGATGCCGACGTTGCCGCTGCCCGGATTGAGCAGCGTGTTGCCGCCATTGACCTGGACCTTCAGCGGAAACGACGCCGGAGTGCCGTAGTTGTATGAATCGAGGTACGCGTAATTGCCGTCGATCGACAGCAGGACCTCTTTGCGCGTCGAGCCGGATGCCGTGGCCACTTCGAGCCCGCGCGCGCTCGAGGCGCCATTGACGATCTGGAGGTCGCGGTCGGGCGCGATCGTGCCGACTCCGACCATGCCGTCCGCGCGCAGCGTGAACCGATTCGCGCCGCCACTCTCGAATTTGGCGATGTAGCTGTTCGCATCGTTGGCCGCGGCCTTCACGAGGAGAGCATTGCGATAATTCGCGGCGGAGTCGCGGTTCTCGATCGTGGCGATGTAGCCCGCCGCGCTGCTCGACCATAGAAAGTCGCTGCTTCCGCTGATCCCGATGCCGGAGGCGTCGAGCACGTTGGCGTTCCAATTCGTGAGCTTGGCGGCCGGAGCCGATTGACCGATGCCGACGTTGCCGGCCGACGGGTTGAGCAGCGTATTGCCGCCGTTGACCTGGATCTTCAGCGGAAATGCGGCCGGACCGCCGAAGTTGTACGAGTCGAGATACGCGTAGCTGCCGTCGATGGAAAGAAGGACCTCTTTCCGCGAGCTCCCCGCAGCGGTGGCCACCTCGATTCCTCGGCCGCTCGATGCGCCGTTGATCACCTGCAGATCGCGGTCGGGCGCCGTCGTGCCGATGCCGACGTAGCCGCACGTCTCGACGATTTTTCCGGTTTGGTCAATGCTCCAGGCGCAGGTTTGTGCCGACACCGAAGCCGCGGACAACAAAATGAGGGCAGCGGACAAGAATTTGGCGATTTTCACAGTCATCTCCTTCGAATCTCCGATTTATTGCAGCGAGAGCAGCACGAGGATCTCTCCCTCGCCCTGCGCGAGCGGCTCGAGCGCTTTGCCGATGAGCGTTCCGGGACGGTGGATCTTCACGCCGGCGACGTCGATGGGCTCGGAGCGCATGGCCACGCCGGGCTTCCCGCTGGTCACGAGGAGGTCCCCGGCGTGAATCGCCGAGCGCGAGGCGTCGACGCGCACCTTCACGCGGCCGGTGGTGGCGATCTGTTCTTTCGACGGACCGGCGACGCCGAGGATGACGCCCGGCTGCGCCGAGACGACGCCGGCGACGCTCGTGTCGTACGCGCCCGCCGACGGTCGCACGCCGTTCTTTCCGTGCGGATCAATGACGACGACGGTTCCGGGCGCCATCGCCTCGGACGCCGGCACCCATTCGGCGATGTCCTGGTACGTCGCGCCGATCACCTGTGCGCCGCTGATCGTTCCGGTGGCGGTGATGTTTCCGGTGACACTCACCGCGCCGCCCGCCGTAATGCGCATGTGCTCGTTCAATGCGCCGGACGTCGAGGTATAGAACACCAGGTCGCCGGTCTGCTGGTTCGCCGCTCCGCCGGTCAGCCACGCCGCGATCTTTCCCACCGGATCGGCCGCGCCGCGGTTATTCATTGCCGCCAGCTCGATGGCTCCGCCGCTCCCGTAATAGGCACTGTCGTTCGTCCCGATGCGCAGAAGCGTCGTGGGCGAGCCATTGTTCGCGGGCCCCTCGACGTCGAGTTTCTGCGCCGGGGACGCCGTCCCCACACCGACGCTTCCGGTGGTATTGAGCGCTCCGGTCACACTCACCGTGCCGTTCGATGTAATGCGCATGTGCTCGGCCAATGCGCCGGCGGTCGCGGTATAGAAGACCAGATCGCCGGCCTGCGCGTTCGCGGCTCCACTGGTCAGCCACGCTGCGAGCCTGGCCACCGGGTCGGCCGCGCCGCGGTTGTTCATGGCCGCGAGCTCGAGGGCTCCGCCGCTCGCGTAATAGGCATTGTCGTTCGTGCCGATGCGCAGAAGCGTGGTCGGCGCGCCATTGACCGCGGCGCCCTCCACGTCGAGCTTCTGCGACGGAGAGCTCGTACCGACACCGACGCTGCCGCCGTTGAAATAGATCGGTCCCGATGTGTATGGCGATGGTTGCCATTGGCCCCGCAACGGCGCGGCAATGGAGACGGCGAAAAACAACGTCCAAACGAAATAACGACTGCGCGGAAAATTCATGAACGATCTCCTCTGATCGCAGATTTATTGCAGCGAGAGCAGCACGAGGATCTCTCCCTCGCCCTGCGCGAGCGGCTCGAGCGCTTTGCCGATGAGCGTTCCGGGACGGTGGATCTTCACGCCGGCGACGTCGATCGGCTCGGAGCGCATGGCCATGCCGGGACGGTCGCTCGTCACCAGAAGGTCGCCGATGCGGATCGCTCCCTTGGTGGCGTCGGCGTGCACTTTGACGCGGCCCGTCGTGGCGATCATTTCCTTCGATGGAGAGGCCTCGCCCAGGAGCACTCCCGGGCGCGCCGAGACGATGCCGGCCACGGCGACGTCGTACGGAACGTGCGACCGCATCACTTCATTGGGGCGCTCCGGATTGAGGACGACGACCGCTCCGGGCTCCAACTTCTTCGTCGCCGGAACCCATTCGGCGACGTCCTGATACACGGCCCCGACGATCGTGCCGGTGGCGGTGATGTTGCCGTTGACCACCAGCTTCGTCCCGCTCCCACCGGACGCGCCCACGGTCAAGAGCGCCGTCGGGGAAGCGGTGCCGACGCCGACGTTGCCGTACGGAGAATAGCCCTCCAGGATCAAGTCGGTGGTCGACGTGCCGCCGAAACGGATCTGCTGGCCATTATCGGAGTTCCCGAGCGAGACCGAGTCGTTGTAGCCGGCGTAAATGCCGTTGAGCAGCGAGGAGCCGCCGACGTGCAGCAGGGTCGACGGATTGCTCACGCCGATGCCGACGCGGCCGCTGCCGGTAATGCGCATTTTCTCCGTGGCGTCGACGACCGTGACGTCGGACGCTGCAGTCGTATAGAAGAGCAAATCAGTGGACGTGTACCAGTTCGGCGATCCGTATTGCGCGGCGAGAAAGGCATTGCTTCGCGCATAGGCGTTCGTCGGACCGAAGCCGATGAAGGGCGTGATCACGCCGTCGCCGACGGTCGACGTCCGCACAGTGACGTTCCCGCCCGCGACGTAGATTTTTTCTGTCGGCGGCGTGGGCGTCGAGCCGACGCCGATCTTTTGCGTGACATAGAGGTTGCCCGAGACGGTCTGGTCCTGACCGTAGGCGGCAAGGGAGACTGCGAACAGCAAAACCACGAAAACAGCGGACACACTTCGAGCACGAAAAACCACGATCGCCTCCTGAGTCGGCTTGTTTAGACCGTCCTAAAAAAACAAACACCCACGTGCGCCGTCCGCTCGTGGGTGCTGTGTATTAGGTTTGTTTTCGTACAAAGTGCTACATAGACGCCGTTCTGTCAAGAGGGAGACGGAAAAAAATTGTGCGGTTAAAACGCGCGCCGGTATGTGAAGAGGAACGCCCGCGCCACGCAATTGCGCACCGGCGCCGCGAATTTCGCCGCCGTAATCTCCCGCGCCGCCATCTCCGCCAATGCCTCGGCTCCCGTCGTGTTGGAGATGACTCTCGTCGACGTCACCGTCCCTTGCGAATTGACGCTTGCTTCGATCGTCACCACCCCGTGCGGACCGCCTTCATTGAACGACGGCCGCGGCGCATTGACGAATCGATAATCGGAGTCCGGCGGACAGCCGCCGCGCCGCGAAATCGCGGCGGTCGCGCCGTCGCGCGCGACGTGCTGCGACGATACCCACCCCACCTCTCCCCCACCCGTCCGCACGCGCAGCCACTCGCCCGACTCGCCGAGGATCGTGACGCGCTCGCCGCGGCGGGCGTGGCCGACGACTTCGCCCTGCAGCGACGGCTCGCTCCGCACGTTCAGGAGCGATGCGTTTACGCGGCCGCTCCCGAGGGCGCGCTCCTCCGCCGGCGCGG
>DATELQ010000099.1:0-4207 GCA_035276475.1 Thermoanaerobaculia bacterium
GCGTGGACGCCGGACGCCGCAGCAACAGCGCCGCGCCGACGACCAGCGCCAGGAGCGCCGCCGCCGCGAGCGGCGCCGTCCAGCGGAGCACGCGCCGTTCGCGCGGGAGACGCGCCTCGATTGTCTCCCACATCGGCGGCACGTCGATCTCGCGCGCGTACGCCGCGAACATGGCGTTCTCGCGCGCGCAGGCGTCGCAGCGCGCCGCGCCGTCGGTCACGGGCAAGCCGCAATCCGGACAGGTCATCGTTCCTCCCCCATGCCGGCGAGCTCGGCGCGCAGTTGCAAGCGCGCGCGGTGCACATCCGTCTTCAGCTTCGCCACCGCCGCGCCGGTCACGGCGGCGATCTCTTCGTAGCTCATCCCTTCCATCACCTTCAGCGTGAAGGCGGCGCGTTTGTCGGCATCGAGGCGGAGCAGCGCCGCGCGGATCGAAGCGCGGAGCTCCGGCGTCGCCCCGCCGGCGCGCTCCGGCTCCGCATCGACGTCAAACACCCGCGCGAAGTGCCGCTGCGAGCGGAAATGGTTGAGCACCACGTTGCGGGCGATGCCGCAGAGCCACGTCGACGCCGCGCCGCGCCCTTCGTAGCCGCCGAACCCGCGGAACGCCCGCACGAACGTCTCCTGCGTGAGCTCCTTGGCCGCCTCCGCCGCGCCGACCATGGCGTAGACGAAGCGGTAGACGCGGCCCTGCTCGACCTCGAACAGCCGCCGGAAGCGCTCGACCTCCGCTGCATCGGTCATCTCTTCACCGGTGAGTATCCCGAAAAGCCGAAAGGTTTCAGCGCGCTTCTTGCAGGCGCGCAGATCCGCTGTCGCTCGGAGGTCAGATGCAACGCACTGTTGCCGTGGCTGTTCTCGCAGCGCTGCTCGCCGGTCGCGCCGTCGCGGCCACCCATTCCTGGACCGGCGCCGCGGACACGAACTGGTCCAATCCGCTCAACTGGAGCCCTCCGGACGTTCCCGCAGCGAGCGACGATCTGACCTTCCCCTCCGCGTCGTCGCGCCGCAACATCGTCTTCGACATGCCGGCCGGCACGAGCGTCGGCCCGATGAGCATCCTCGGCGACTACTCCTTCAGCGGCAACCGGATGACGCTGACGGGCGACCTCAGCTTCAACGGCGCGTGCGTGTTTGACAACGACCTCACCGCCGGCGCGTCGCTCGCCTTTCGCCAGGCGCTCTCCGTCACCCTCAACGGCGCCCTCGACGTCAACGGCAAGACCCTCTCCTTCGTCTCCACGAACGCGGCCGTCCTGAACGGCCCGCTCGCCGGCAGCGGCACGATCAACGCCGGCGCGCGCGGCCTCTCGTTCGTCGGCGGCGGCCCCTTCAGCGGCCACGTCGAAGGCTACGCCTTCATCGGCGGCTATTACCCGAACGCCTCCTTTCACGGCCCCTGGATCACCGGCCACGGCACCGCCGGCGCCGTCGCTGCCGATTCCTTGAGCCCCGGCGTTTGGCGCCCCGAGGTCGCGAGCGACCCGCACAGCGTCGGCTGGATCAACAGCGGCTCAGTGTCCATCACCTCGCAGTACTCCATCGACATTCAGCCCGAGGGAAATCGCGAGCAGATGATCGTCACCGGCCCGGTCTCCATCGCCGGCAAGCTCACCGTCACCATGGTCGGCACCTATCCGGCGATCGACGGCATGGAGTTCCCGATCATCGACAACCAGGGCAGCGCTCCGGTGAGCGGCACGTTCAGCGGACTCCCCGAGGGGGCGACGCTCACTGCCGGCCGCACCACCTTCTGGATCAGCTACAAGGGCGGCGACGGCAATGACGTCGTGCTCACCGCCGGCACGCCGGCGAAGACGTGGACCGGCGCGAACAGCGAGAAGTGGTCGGATCCGGCGAACTGGCAGCCGCAAGGCGTGCCGACGACTGGCCAGGCGCTGCTCTTCCCGCCGTGCTGCTCCGCTCGAGCGACGACGACGAACGACCTCCCCGCCGGCTTCAACCCCGGCACGATCACGTTCAACGGCAACTACACCCTCGGCGGCAATCTTCTGACGCTGACGAACGACCTGAACTTCGCGAACAGCGGCTTCACCGCGTCGTTGACGTGCAGCGCGCCGCTGAAGCTCGGCAGCTCGATTCGCTTCGGTCCGGGGCAGTCGACCGTCTTCTCCGGCGCCATCGACATGACCGGCAAGACCCTCACCGTGGCCGGCTACGACGCGCACTTCCGCGGCCCGATCAGCGGCAGCGGCGCCATCGTCGCCACGGGGCCGGGCCTCACGCTCGAAGGGAGCGGCTCGTTCAGCGGCCCAGTCAGCGGCATCGTGAACATCGTCGGCTCGTACCCGAACGCCACCGCGAACGGCGCGCGCACCAGCGGCGAGGGAACGCTCGGCGCCGTCACCGCCGGCACGATCTCGGCCGGCACGTGGACTCCGTCGAACGACAGCGACGCCGGCGGGCCGCCGCATCAGGCGGCGACGCTGCACACGGGCGCGCTGTCGCTCTCGTCGAAGCTCATCGCCGACATCGACGCCGCGGCCGGCGTCTACGACCAGGTCAAAGTCACCGGCAGCGTCTCGCTCGCCGGCACGCTGCAACTCTTCTTCATCACCCAGCCGTCGCCGGGGCAGTCGTGGACGCTGATCGACAACGACGGCACCGACGCGGTGAACGGCACGTTCTCCGGCCTTCCCGAAGGGGCGACGCTCAACAACGGCTACGGCACGAAGCAGACGCTTCGCATCACGTACAAGGGCGGCGACGGCAACGACGTCGTGCTCAGCGCCGAGGGTGGGAGCGTCACGAGCGCGACGGCGACGGCGATCGCGCAAGACCGCGACACGACGGAGCATAACCAGCCGGTGACGTTCACCGCCACGGTGACCTCGGCAAACGGGACGCCGACGGGTGTGGTCGCGTTCCTCGACGGCTCGACGTCGCTCGGCTCGGTGCCGCTGCAGAACGGCTCCGCGACGCTGACGACGAAGGCGCTGGATCTCGGCGATCACTCCATCACCGCCTCCTACGCGGGCAACAACTCCTTCGCCGCCAGCTCCTCGGCGGCTCTCGTTCACCACGTCGTCAAAGGCAATCCGCACGTGACGCTCACGCCGTCGTCGCAGCATCCGGCGTACGGCGACGGCGTCGCCTTCTCGGTCAACGTCGCGGGCAGCGACGCCACTCCGACCGGCAGCGTCTCCATCGCCATCGATCGCGCCTCCGCCGGAACGGCCACGCTCATGGGCGGCAACGCCACGATCAACGTTCCGCTCATCGCCGCGGGAGCGCATTCCGTCGACGTCGCGTACTCCGGCGACGCGGCGTTCAACTCCACCTCGGCCAACTCGTCTCTGACAGTCGCAAAGGCCGCGACCACCATCGCCATCGAGTCGCCGGTGAACCCCTCGCCCGCGGGCGTCGGCGTGACGCTCAAGGTGCGCGTCAGCGCGCATGCCTCGCCGGACGGCAACGTGATCGTGAGCCGCGGCGGCCGCGCCGTCGCGCAGGGCCAACTCGCCGGCGGCGCCGCCTCGGTGCGCCTCGCTCCATTCGCCAGCGGCGATCAGGAGCTCACGGCGAGCTACTCCGGCAACGACAACTTCGCCGCGTCGAGCGCGACGCTGATGCAGCACGTCGCCGCTCCGGCGCTCTCGATCGCCGACGCGACGCTCGCGCACGATGACAACATCCAGGTCGAGCTCTCCGCGGCGTCGAAGCTCCTCGTCGGCGTCGACTACCGCACGGTCGACGGCAGCGCCCGCGCCGGCATCGACTACGCCGCCGCGCAAGGAACGCTCACGTTCGCGCCCGGCCAGACCTCGGCCACGATTCCGATCCGCATTCCGGCCAACGCGCTGCCCGCGCCGCGCAAGAGCTTCTCGATCGAGCTCACGAACGCGAGCGGTGCCTCGATCCTCGCGTCCAGAGCAACGATGACGATCGTGCGCGACGACCCGCCGCCGTACCGCACGCCCGTTGCCTACACGTACGACAGCGCCGACGGCGTGCCGCTCCGTGCCACCTTGTACGCGCCGGCCGCCGGCAGCGGTCCGTGGCCGCTGATCCTCTGGATTCCGGGCGACACGACTTACGACGCCGAGGCGAGCGACATCGCCGCGCTGCGCGAGACCGCGCGCGGCTACGCCGTCGTCAGCATCGGCTACCGCCCGGCCGCGACGGCGCCGTTCCCCGCGCAGATCGACGACCTCGGCGCCGCGGTGCGCTGGCTGCGCGCGAACGC
>DATELQ010000100.1:0-3105 GCA_035276475.1 Thermoanaerobaculia bacterium
CGGAGATCGCGCCGGGCGGGGATGCGCGCCGCGTGGTCACGCGCGACGGCGTCGACGTCACGCCCGCGTTCGAGGCCGGCGCGCACATCGTTGCCGCGCAGGCCGACGCGAACCGTATCCGCGTCGCCATTCTCAAAGACGGCAGCCCGTCGTGCGGCTCGTCGACGATCCACGACGGCAACTTCCGCGGCAACAAGATCGCGGGCGAAGGCGTGACCGCCGCGCTGCTCCGCGCGCGCGGCATCACGGTGTTCTCGGAGGACGAGATCGACGCGGCGGCGGCGTTCGTGGCCGGCCTGGAAACGCGCGTCTAACGCCGCCCGCGCCCGCGCGTCTCATTCATCGTGCGACGTCTTCTACTTCTCCTCCTCCTAGTGCCGCTCACCGCCGGCGCGGCCGTCCCGGCGCCGGTCGACGCGTTGATCCGCCGTCTCATGGCCGAAGGGGACGTGCCGGGGCTTTCGATCGCTGTGATTCACCGCGGCCGGATCGCCGCTCATCACGCGTACGGATTCGCCAACGCCGAAACGGGCGCGCCGCTGACCGATCGGACGATCTTCGAGTCCGCCTCGCTCGGAAAGCCGGTCTTCGCCTACGCCGTGCTGAAGCTCGTCGACGCCGGCGTCCTCGACCTCGACGTGCCGCTGCAGCGCTACCTCCCCGAGCCGGTCGCCGACGAGCGGATGAACCTCATCACCGCGCGCATGGTGCTCACCCACACGACCGGCTTTCAAAACGAAGTCATGCCCGGGCAGACGCTCGCGGTGCACTTCACGCCCGGCTCGCGCTTCAGCTACTCCGGCGCGGGGTTTCTCTACCTCGAGCGCGTCGTCGAGCACGTGACGCGGAAGGAGCTGGCGCCGCTGATGCGCGAGCTGGTCTTCGATCCGCTCGGCATGCGCGACTCCGGCTACGTCTGGATCGACGACTACGAGACGCGCAAAGCGTACGGCCACACCGCGGCCGGAATGGTGGCGCCGCGGCGCAAGCCGTCGAAGGGAACGATGGCCACGCTGCACACGACGCCGCTCGACTACGCGCGCTTCACGATCGCGCTGGGGAAATCGGCGGCGATGCTGACGACGCAGACGCCGGTCGATGCCGGCTGCTACAACTGTCTGACGAAGACGACCGGCACGATGTCGGCGACGCTCTCCTGGGGCCTCGGCGTCGCCCTCGAGCGCACCTCCCACGGCACGTCGTTCTGGCACTGGGGTGAGAACAACGGCGAGTTCCAGAACTTCGTGATGAGTTATCCCGGCGGCGACGGCGTGGTGATCTTCACGAACAGCGGCAACGGCTTCTCGATCATGCCCGAGATCGTCACCGCGGTCCTCGGCGGCGAGCACCCGGCCTTCGCCTGGATGGGCTACGAGCACTACGACTCGCCGGCGAAGCGGTTCCTGCGCGACGTCCGCGCCCGTGGCGCCGAGGCGGCGCTCCGCGCTTCCGTCGCCGCGACGCTGAGCGAGCCGCAGATCAACCGCATCGGCTACGTCCTTCTGCAACGCGGCAGCGTGGCGGATGCGATTCGTATGTTCGAGCACAACGTCGAGCGCTTCCCGAAGTCCGCGAACGTCTACGACAGCCTGGCCGAGGCCTACGTGGCGGCGGGGGAGTCCGCGAAAGCGATCGCAAACTACCAGCGCTCCCTCGACCTCGATCCTGCGAACGGCAACGCCGCCGAGTGGCTGCGGAAGCTACGAGCCGGACGCTGATCGCAGCCGCCGCAACATCTCCATCGCCTCCGTGCCGCGCGGGTTGAGCGCCGACGCCTTCTCGTACTCGCGTACGGCGTCGTCGCGCCTGCCGAGCGTCGCGTAGGCCTCGCCGGCGCGCGCGTGGAAGCCGGGCTCGTTCGGCCACAGCTCGAGCGCCGCCTCGAGGATCGCCAGCGCGTCCGCAACGCGCCGCCGCTGCATCAACCGATTGACGGCGATGCCGACCTGGCCGGGCTCGAGCGTGTAGTCGGTTGCCTTCGCGTTGCGCAACTGCGCTGCGGCCGCGGTGCCGTCCTTCTCCGTGGCGGTCTGGAAAATCGCCTCGCCGATCGACGGCTTCTCCTTCGCGGTCCAGCTCCACTTGTCATAGTTGAAGCGGTTGCCGAGGACCTCGAGGTGGATGTCGACGTCGTCGGCGAGCATGGCGAATGCCGCCACGGATCCGCTGTCGACGTGAAAGTCCTTGCGCTGGATCCGCACGCTGCCGGTGCCGCCGATGCGGATGTTCCCCCAGGCGCTGTCGGCGCGGCGCGAGACCGTCCGCTTCATCGGCAGGGCGATCTCCTTCGTCACGTCCTTGATCGTCAGATTGCCGTGCACGACGAAGTCGTTCGCGCCCTTCCGCTCGATGCGCGTGCTCTGGAAGCGGATCTGCGGGTACTTCGCCACGTCGAAGAACTTGTCCGACTTCAGATCGCGGTCGCGGAACTGGCTGTTCGTGTTGATCGACGCGGCGTCGATGAGCACTGTGGCCGAGGAGCGCTCGGGATGCGCTTCGTCGTAGAGGATCGTGGCCTGGTAGTCGTTGAACGTGCCGTGCACCGTCGACAAACCGAGGAAATCGATGTCGAAGCCGACGAGGGAGTGCCCCTGGTCGATGCTGTAGATCTCGGCTCCGACGAGGTCGATGCGTGCGGGCGGGATGTCGGCGGCGGCAAGGAGTGACAGCGCGAGGACGGCGGCAAAGATTTTCGACATGACGCGTGAGTGTCGGCGGGCCGCGCGCTCGAAAGGCTGGCGTCGCGTCATCGTCATGTCAGCGTTCGGTCAGGACGATTGCGCCGAACGCCTCGATCGCCGATTCTTCGAGCATGCGCAGCCGCACGCCGCTGATCGTCGCGCTCCTGGCGGCGAGCTTTCTCAGCACGCTCTTCATCGCGTCGCGCGCGCTGACCCAGGCCGTCTACCACCGCGCCACCGCGGAGCGGGCCATCCGCGACTTCGCGGCGCTCGCGGCGGACGAATTCACGCGCGCCGCCGACGCGCAGATCTCGTTCTACGGCTGCTACCCGCTCGCGCAGCAGATCGCCGCCGGGGCGATGCCGCCGCCGTCGCCGCCGGCGCGGAGAGTGTTCCGCGTCGACACGCGCGGCGGCGCGAACGG
>DATELQ010000101.1:0-33744 GCA_035276475.1 Thermoanaerobaculia bacterium
CGCCGAGCTCGCGCGCGTCGTGCACGCGGGCGGCACGGCCGTCGTGGCCACGCCGTACGACTGGTCGCCGGCGTCGACGCCGATGGAGAACTGGATCGGCGGCCACTCCCAGCGTGGCCCGCACGGCGGCGCCCCCGAGCCGCTGCTGCGCGCGGTGCTCGCGGAGGAGGGATTCGAGATCGTCGAGGAGCGCGAGCGCCTGCCGTGGCGGGTCCGCCTGCACGATCGCAGCAGCGTCGAGTACGAGGTGCACGCGGTGGTGGCACGCCGCGTCAATTGATCTTCACCAGCGCCCCCTTCACCGTTAGAATCCCGCTCGCCTCCACGCTGTGCAGGCCGTCGGCCTTGCTCGTCACCATCGCGCCCTGGTTCGTCAGGTTCACGCTGGCTTTGTTCGTGACGTTCATGGCCTCGTTGTTCAGCGCCGTCGTGGCCTTGTTGGCGATGTTCAGCGCCTGCACCGTCAGGTTCGCCCCCGACTTGATCGTCACGTTGCCGGTCACGTCGATGACCAGGTTCCCCGTCACCTTCAGCGTGTAGTTCTTCGACACGTCGTGCGTGTAGTTGTCGCTGCTCGTGTGCGTCTCCGCCTTCGTCACCTTCACGGCGCGCGTGCCGGCCACGCTGTGCGTCTCGTTGCCCTTCGTCACCGTCACCTCGCGGTCCCCCTTCTTCACCTCCAGCGACTGCTTCCCTTCCTCCACCGTGATCGCGCGGTTGTTGTAGACGCTGATGGTCTGGTTGCCCTTGCCGCTCTCCTTTTTCGCGCCGACCGTCACCGTCTCGTCGTTCTTCACCGTGACGTTCAGGTCCTTCTGGGCCTGCACGAAGATCTCTTCGCTGTCCTTCTTGTCCTCGAAGCGGAGCTCGTTGAAGCCGCCGCCGCCGTCCTTCGAGCTGTTGCTCTTCACCGTGCTCTTCGTCTGCTCGCTCGGCAGCGCGTACGGAACGGTATTCGTGGCGTTGTAGACCGCGCCGGTGATGAGCGGCCGGTCGGGATCGCCGTCGAGGAACGTGACCACCACCTCCTGCCCGATGCGCGGCAGGAACATCGCTCCCCAGCTCTTCCCCGCCCACCCCTGGGCCACGCGGATCCAGCACGAGCTGTTCTCGTCCGACTTCCCTTTCTGGTCCCAGTGGAACTGCACTTTCACGCGGCCGTACTTGTCGGTCCAGATCTCCTCGCCCGACTTGCCGACGACCGCCGCCGTCTGCGTGCCGGCGATGCGCGGCCGCGGCGTCCGGCGCTGCGGGCGGAGCGGCACGTCCGCCGGCACGGCCTCGAAGCTGTTCGCGTAGCCCTGCTCCGTCGCCTCGTGCTCGACGGCGAGCAGCAGGTAGGCGGTGTTGGCATCGCTGCGGTAATGCTTCTCCAGCGTCGTCTTCGCGCCGGCGAAAAAGGCGCGGCAGTAGCTCGCGCCGCGCAGCACTTTGTTCGGCACCTCCAGCTCTTCCATGCGCCGCTTGGCCGTGGCGTCGGCGGGATTCTTCTTCGTGAAGCCGCCCGGGTATTCGTAGACGCGCCGCCCGCTGCCGTTTGTCGCCTTCGTGCTCTTGCTCGTGCCGGTGAGGTCCGTCGCCGGCGTCTCGAAGCTGTAGTCGTCGACGGCGTACGCGCCGGAGATGACGTTCTCTTCGAGGACGCACGACGTGACGACGTTCTGCTGCTGCCAGACGCTGTCGGTGCCGACCGTCACCTTGGCCGCTCCGGGGCAGGCCTTGTACGCCGAGGAGGCGTCGGCGAGGACGAGGGTGTGCTTCCCGTCGGCGTGCTCGAAAAAGTACGAGATGCCGGCGTCCTCCAGGAGGCGGGAGACGAAGGCGAAGTGGGTCTCGTTGTACTGCACGCAGTACTCGAGCGGGTCGTACGTGCCGCTCGTGGCGTTGCGGAAGTCGGTGAAGCCGAGCTCCTTGAACAGGCCGGTGACGATGTCGACGACGCTCTTGTTCTGCCAGATCCGGCAGTCGGCGCTCATGGTCGTCAGCCACAGCCACGGCCGGAGCTCGGCGTGGTAGTTGATGAAGCGCGCGTCGCCGCCGGCCTGGACGAAGCGGCCGACGATGCCGTTGACGTAGCGCTTCGATCCGTCCGCGAGCTCCACCGTGACGGTCGCGCTCTTCCCCACGATCTTCGAGAAGTCGAGCGCCGGATCCTCGGACTGCATGTCGAGAAAAAAGTGGAACAGCCCCGACACGCGCTCTTCGCCCCGCAACCGCCGCAGCAGCAGCTTGTCCTTACCGAGGGGCGTGGAGATGGAGAGGTAGTGATTCGCCTGGACGAAGGCCATGCGTAATTCTACCCATAATGATTGGGTGACGGGGCACAGGGAACGGGGGACAGGTGGTGTTGTGAACGGTGCACGCGCGTTCGCTGGAACACGACCTGTCCCCCGTTCCCTGTGCCCCGTCACCTACCACCGCAGGTAATGACACGTATACCCGTGGGGATACCGCTGCAGGTAATCCTGGTGATACCCCTCGGCCGGCCAGAATTTCGTGTAGTCCGTGATCTCCGTCGTGATCGGGCGCGGCCACTTCTCCTGCGCGCGCTCGATGGCCTTCTTCGCGGCCTCGCGCTGCTTCTCGTCGTGGACGAAGATCGCCGAGCGGTACTGCGTGCCGACGTCGTTGCCCTGGCGGTTCTTCGTCGTCGGGTCGTGCAGGCGGAAGAAGAAGTCGAGGATGTCGTCGTACGAGATCTTCTCCGGATCGAACACGATCTCGACGGTCTCCGCGTGCCCGGTACGGCCGGTCTTCACGTCTTCGTAGCGCGGGTTCTCCAGCGTGCCGCCGGCGTAGCCGACGCTCGTGTCGACCACGCCGGGCAGCTTGCGGATCAGCTCCTCGACGCCCCAGAAGCAGCCGCCGGCGAGCGTTGCCGTCTCGGTCATTTCTTTCCCTTCTGGAAGAGGTGCAGGTACTGCCCATAGCCCTCGGCCTCGAGCTTGTCGACGGGGATGAAGCGCATCGACGCGGAGTTCATGCAGTAGCGGAGGCCGGTCGGCGCGGGGCCGTCGTCGAAGACGTGGCCCAAGTGCGAGTTCGCGTGCGCGGAGCGGACCTCGGTGCGGGGCATGAGCAGCTTGTAGTCGGTCTTGGTGACGACGTTCTTCGGCTCGAGCGGCCGGGTGAAGCTCGGCCAGCCGGTGCCGGACTCGAACTTGTCGAGGGAGCTGAAGAGCGGCTCGCCGGAGACGACGTCGACGTAGATCCCTTCTTTATGGTTGTCCCAAAACTCGTTGCGGAACGGGGGCTCGGTCCCCTCGTGCTGCGTCACTTCGTACTGCAGCGGCGTGAGGGACTTCTTCAGCTCGGCGTCGGCCGGCTTGTGGTACTTCGAGTCCATTGCGGCTCCTTTGCTCTTGTTCGCGGGCGTCGCGGCCGAGGCCGGGCGCTGCAGAAACCAGGACGCCGTGATGACGGCGATGGCGATGACCGCCAGGGGAAGGATTTTCTTGAGCATCTTGCGCTCCTCGGCTCTATTAAATGCCGAGGAGCGCGCAAAAGTTTCACGCTTACGGCATGCGCTCGACGCTGTTCGAGCCGAACAGGCCGCGCAACAGCCGTACGAGAGGCGCCCGCACCAGCCGTGGCGGCACGGCCTCGTCCGGTTTCTTGATCTCGATGCGCGGACCGCTCGTCACGATGGCCACGTTTCCGGCGCGCTCTTTCGCGGTGCGGTAGTTCGCCGGCTCGCCGAACTTCGCATACACCGCCGCGGCGGAGTCGTCGACCGTCTCCGACCACGTGAGCGGATGCGTGGCCACGTCGCGCATGTTTCCCGGCAGGAACTTCAGGTAGCGCGAGTCCTCCGGCTTCTCCGGCGCGCCGGCGATGTTCACGTAGCTCGGGTGAAGGGCGAGATCGCACTCCACAGCGCGGTCGGCCATCCAGCGCAGCGCGTAGTCGGAGAGGCCGTGCTCTTTGTAGCCGCCTCCGATGTTGCTGTGCACGCCCGCGAACCAGCGCTGCTCCAGCCGCTGGCCCACTTTCGGCTCGCTCTTCCAGAGCGACGGCTCGAAGGTGTAGCGCCCTTCGTCGATGGCCAGCGCGTGGAAGGCGTTGTCGACGTAGCTGCTCAGGGTCGTGTCGTGGAAGCCGTGCTCTTGGATGGTCGCGCGGCGGAACAGCGTCCCGATCGGCACGCCGAGGGCGCCGACCGTGTCGAAGACGCCGATGAACTTGATGCGTACCTGCCGCGAATACTTCGCGCGGAAGGCGATCGCGCTCGGCTTATCCGCGCCGAGGTCGTTCTTCTCGCGATAGACCTTGTAGGCCTCGGTGATGTGATCCGCATGTTCCTTCCGCACCAGGCCCGAGCAGCGAATCAGCCCGGCCAGGCTGCGGGCCGTGAACGCGCCGCGGCTGAAACCGAGGAGGTAGATCTCATCGTCCTCGGCGTAGTTCTGCACGAGAAAGCGGTAGGCATCCTTGACGTTCGTCTCCAGCCCGTCGCCGAACGCGCCGCCGAAGACGCGGTCGAGGAAGTTGCCGGAGCCGACGCCCTTGCCGTAGTAGATGATCTGCGGCGTCCCGTCCGGTGCCATCGGCAGGACGAGGTCCATCAGCTTCACGACGTTGGTGACGACGCCGTCGTCCGCGGTTTTCCACGTGCCGTCGCAGCACACGACCAGCCTGCGCATGAGTGCCCCCTCGATTGATGTGTGGGGCCATGATACGCGCACTACAATCCGCCGATGCATTGGTCTCTGGTCGCGTTCGCCATCCTTGCCCAAACCATCACCATCCCGCCCGCCACGCCCGTGGCCAAGGCGCTGGAGCCGCTCGTCGAAGTCTCGCGCCTCGACGACATGCGCTGGCCCGACTTCACCGACTACCGCAAACATCTGCGCAACTTTTACGCGCCGCGCGCCTACGCGCCGGCGTGGCTGGCGAACGGGCGGCCGACGCCGCAGGCGATGGCGGTGATCGCCATCCTCGACGCCGCGGACGCGAAGGGGATCAACGCCGTCGACTACGACTCGACGCGCTGGCCGGAGCGCATCCGCAATCTCGCCGGCGCGAATGCGGACGCGCAGGCGCGCTTCGACCTCGCCCTCAGCGCGTCGCTGATGCGCTACATCTCCGACCTCCACATCGGCCGCATCAACCCGCGCAACCTCCGCTTCGACCTCGACATCGAGACAAAGAAGTACTACCTTCCGCGCCTCCTCGACGAGATCGCCAAGGCGGCCGACCCGCACACAGTGCTCGACATCGTCGAGCCGCCGTACGACGAGTACAGGCGCTTGCAGGCGGCGCTCCTGACGTACCGCCGGCTCGCTGCGGAGTCGGCGATGGAGAAGCCGCTCCCCGAGGTGAAGTCGCTGAAGCCGGGCGACGCGTACGACGCGTTGCCGCAGCTCGCGCAACGCCTTCGCCGCCTCGGCGATCTGAAAGCAGACGTCGACACGAAGGTCTACGGCGGCGCGCTCGCCGACGCGGTGAAGCGCTTCCAGGCGCGGCACGGTCTCGCGGCGGACGGCGTCTTGAGCGCGAAGACGTTCAAGCAGCTCAACGTCCCCCTCGGCACACGCGCGCGGCAGATCGAGTGGGCGCTGGAGCGCTGGCGCTGGGCGCCTGCGGACTTCGACCGCCCGCCGATCGTCGTCAACATCCCGGAGTTCATCCTCCGCGCCTGGAGCGACGAGCGCGGGAAGGTCGGATTGTCGATGCCGGTCGTGGTCGGGCAGGCCTTCCAGCACCAGACGCCGGTGTTCGAGGCGGCCATGCGCTACCTCGTCTTCCGCCCGTACTGGAACGTGCCGCCGACGATCCAGTCGAAGGAGCTCGTGCCGCACGCGGCGAAGGATCCGAACTACCTCGAGCGCAACGGCTACGAGCTGGTGAGCGCTGACGACAAGCCGCTGCCGTCGTCGAAGGTCGACGCGGCGATCCTGGCCCGGCTCCGCTCGTTCGACCTCTCCGTTCGCCAGAAGCCCGGCCCGAACAACGCGCTGGGCCTGGTGAAGTTCATGTTCCCGAATCAGAACAACGTGTACCTGCACTCGACGCCGTCGCAGGAGCTCTTCTCCCGCTCGCGCCGCGACTTCAGCCACGGCTGCGTGCGCGTCGAAAATCCGACGGCGCTCGCGGCGTGGGTACTGCGCGAGCAGCCGCAGTGGACGCCGGAGAAGATCAAGGCGGCGATGAACGGAAAAGAGCCGGCGCAGGTGAACCTGCGCGACCCGATTCCCGTCTTGATCATCTACACGACGGTGACGGTCGACGACGACGGCACGGTGCGCTTCTTCGAGGACATCTACGGCCACGACGCGGCGCTGCAGAACGCGCTGGCGGCGGGGTATCCGTATCCGGGGTAGACCCGATGCAACCGAAACTCCTGACCGGCTTCAATCGCTACGACATCGTCCGCCTGCTCCACGGCGACGACAACGTCGGCGTGGAGCTCGGCGTCGCCGCCGGTACGTTCTCCGAGCGGATGATCCGCTCCGGCCGGTTCCGCCTCTTCATCGGCATCGATGCCTACGCGGACCCCGGCCACGCGGAGAGCCACTACAAACACAACGTGAGCCAGTACAAAGCGGTGCTGCGGCGGATGGGGCTGGCCTCGAATTACCGGCTGCTCAGGATGGAGTTCGAGGAGGCGCTCGACCTCTTCGACGATCGACACTTCGATCTCGTCTATTACGACGGCTATACCGAGAATGCCCGCAAGGCCTGCAAGGCGATTCTCTCGTGGTACGCGAAGTTGAAGCCCGGCGGAGTGATCGCCGGCGGCGATTATCACCCCGACCGCCCGCTCCTCTGCGAGGCGGTCAATGAGTTCGCGCGGCAATCGGGCGAAGAGGTGATGGTGACGACGGTCGCGGAAGCCGATATCGCTTTTGCCCGATATCCGACGTGGTGCGTGAGGAAGACCCGCACCTAGCGGGCGCGCCCTGCCCGACGCCTTGGCCTAATGAGCTACTCTAAGTAGCTATGAGAAAAGCCGCGATATTCACGGGAGCCGGTGCATCCAGGGCAATCGGATACCCGCTCACACGTGAGCTATTGCCTCGCGTGCGAGCCGAGATCAAGAACGGCCGTTTATTTGACGATATGAACGGAAAAGGGCGAGATCGGAAGCGACGCCTGGAGCTACATCGCATGTTACGTCTGTTATTGCCAGGTTTCGACCGAGTTGCGGACAACGAGTTGCCGTTGATAACGGACGTCTTTTCGCTCGTTGAATATACCATCGCGTCGGGTGAGACTCTTCCGGTTGGAGACGAGAGCGACCTTCGCCGTTGTCGTGATCTGCTCAAGCATGCAATCACGGACATACTGATCGGTGACTTTCTTGAGCCGTGGGACGGACGAAACGAACGAGACCGTCAACAGAGGCGCTTGTTAAACAGGTTCGTCTCGTGGATTCAGCAATTCGGGGGACGCGCCGCTGTTGTGAGTACGAATTATGATATCGGTGTAGAGTGGGAGCTCTACAAGCGTGTCGGCCGTAAAAAAGTCTTGGCCCGCATCGATCTCGGTTTTGACTGGCGAGACATAAGGACCGGCGAGGAGCGCACGCGACCGACCAAGCCTTGCCTTCGAATATATAAACTTCATGGCTCACTGGATGTCCTCAAATGTTCGGTTTGCGGCTATGTCTACTTCAATCCCCGAGGACAAATCGCCTTCCAAGCGTTCAGAGACGAGGTCGACGACAATAATACGTGTGTTTGTCGCGATGAGGTAAAGCTTCAGCTTCACATCGTCTCCCCGTCATTCATTCGCGAGATTCGTGACGCGAGTCTTCTGAATGTTTGGCGCAGCGCTTTGGAGTGGATGCGTAATGCCGATGAGTGGTTTGTCGTAGGTTATTCGCTACCGCCCGAGGATTTGGCGATCCGTTCACTGCTCCTGCGTGCGTATGGCGCCAGACGCAAAAAGCCAAAAGTTACAGTCGTGCAGATGGGTGTGGGCGATCTTGCTCGATATCAGTTACTTTTTCCGGGCTGCACATACCGTGCAGACGGCTTGGAGGGCTTTCTCGATACCGCCTACCACCCTCTCGAGCAGTAGGGCCGAAACCGTGGCATTCAACGAGCAACTCAGTGTCATAACGCCTGTCTCACGCCCGCAGTTATTGCCTGCGGTAGGTTCTTCTGTACCGAGTGGTGCGGAATGGATTCTCGTCAGCGATGGCGCAATGGCGATTCCCGATGGATTACGGCCTCATATACTCATTTGCGGGCCCCGAACCACAAATTGGGGACACGCGCAGCGCGCGTTGGGTCTCGAAGCTGCGACTCGTCGATTTGTTTATTTTCTCGACGATGACAACGTGATGTTGCCGTCGCTCGGTGAGCTATTGATTCCGTATCTGGAAAGGTATGCTCTCGCAGGCGCCTTGTTCGGCATTCTAATTCATGCGTCGACAGGTCGCACGCACGTGTGGCCCGCGCCTCCGAAGATTCGAATAGGGAGAGTGGATACCGCAATGTTCTTGGGACGCAGAGAGGAAATTTTGCAATTGCAGTTTAGCGAGCCGGTTCATGCTCGCGGCTGGCCGAATGTGAGGGGTCGAGAGGGTGATTTCCTTTTTCT
The DNA here is from genome assembly GCA_035276475.1 of Thermoanaerobaculia bacterium. Classification (GTDB taxonomy): domain Bacteria; phylum Acidobacteriota; class Thermoanaerobaculia; order Gp7-AA8; family Gp7-AA8; genus DATDFB01. Next base: position 8,551 of record DATELQ010000101.1, read on the forward strand.
GAAGGCGTACGAGGCTGAATTCGGTCTTACGCGCTTGCCGGCCTTGTATGGATTTCACAACGGGCTGGTCCTGCTCCAGAAACTTCAGCCTTGGTTTTTTCGAAACATCGAATCGGAGCTCAAGGTATCAACGGTTCTCGAGACACTTTTGAATGCATATCTAATCCGGACGGATGTTCCACCCTGGTGGTGACGCGAACGATTCAACCTAACTACGCCATCCCCTTCGCCCCCACCTCCGGATGCGCGCGTACGAACTCGACCAGGTTCCGCGCGTAGTCGGCGAACCGCGGCACGGAGATGCCGGAGCCGTCGAGATCGCGCGTGGCGTTCGTGGTGTCGTAGTCGGTCGGGTGGACGAAGTAGTTCACGGCGGCGCTCGGGATGCGCATCATTCGATAGACGCCCGGCACGTGCTCGATGGCGCCCTTGGCCATGCTCGCGGGCATCGGCACGCGCACGACGCGATGCCCCGTGGCCTCGGCGATGGCGTCGATCGTCTCGTCGACGGTGAGCGGCGCGGGGTCGGCGAGCTGGTAGCAGCGGCCGACGGCGCCCGGATGCGCGGAGAGGTAGTCGATGGCCTCGACGATGAAGTCGCGCGGCACGACGTTGAAGCGGTAATCCGCGGGGCGGCCGACGACCGGCAGGAGTGAGAAGTTCTGCGGCTGGCGCAGGATCCACTGCATGACGAAGTAGGGGCCGTCGAACTTCTGCGTCGCACCGGTGACGCTGTCGCCGACCACGACGGACGGCCGGTAGATCGTCACCGGCAGCCCCCGTCGCTTCCGCACTTCGACTTCGGCGAGGTACTTCGTCGACTCGTAGAAGTTGTTGAACGACTGGTTGACCTCAAGGTCCTCTTCGCGAAATCGCCCCTCGTAGCGGCCGCTGACGTAGCAGGTGCTGACGTAGTGCAGCCGCTCGAGCGACGGGCAGCGCTCGGCGAAGTCGAGGACGTTCTTCGTGCCGTCGACGTTCACGGCCACGCCGATCGACTCCGGCACGGAGAGGTCGTAGACGGCCGCGAGGTGCCAGACCTCGACGACGTCGTCCGCCGCGGCGCCGATGCGCGCGGTGATGTCGCCCTCGATGACCCGCACGCGCTCGCCGTACTGCGCCGCCCGCTCGCGCGCCAGCGCCGCGAACTTCGGCTGCACCAGGCAGTGCGCGATCGCATCGGCTCGCCTGCGCAGAATGCGCGGTAACAATTCGGAGCCGAGAAAGCCGGGATAGCCGGTGAAGAAGACGACGCTCACGGCGTTTCGATCGTACCATCGCGGCAATGTCCCTGACCCTGGCTGTCGTGCTCGCTCTCTCCACCACTTGGCATTCTGGAGGCCCGACCGGCGGCGCCGTCACGGCCGTCGTCGCTGCGCCGTCCGATCCGAAAGTCGTCTGGGCCGGCAACTCCGCCGGCGTCTTCCGCAGCACCGACGGCGGCGCGACGTGGGGGAACGTCAGCGGCCCGGTCGTCGAAGTCGACAAGCTCGTCGTCCATCCGAACGATCCGGATAAGGCGTGGGCGCTGACCGGCTCCATCCCCGTCACGCACGTCTGGCGCACGAGCGACGGCGGCGCGACATGGATCGACTCCACCGCCTCGCTTCCGAACCTCCGCCCGAGCGCGCTCCTCATCGATCCGCGCGACCCGAACACGCTCTACGTCGGCAGCAAGTGCGAGCCGTTTTTCAAAGTGCAAAGCGGGCCGGCCGCAGTCGCCTCCGCCGCTGGCGTGTTCAAGTCGACGGACGGCGGCGCAACGTGGACCGCGGTCCTCGGCGGCGTCACGACGTTTCAAGGCTGCGCGGAGGAGCTGAGCCTCGATCCCTTCTCGCCGTGGCGGCTCTTCGTCGCCGGGCCGTCGACTGTCGTGCCGAAGGAGTCGTACAACAACGGCCGCACGTGGGAGACGCCGGACGGCGGCCGCCCCACGCTCGCCGTCGCCTTCGACGCGCGCTTTCCGTTCACGCACTACGGCATCAGCGGCGGCTTCGGCTTCGCCCCGCAGGTCTTCGTCTCGCAGGACGGCGGCTTCACCTGGCGTGACGTCGGGTCGAAGCCGCCCGCGCAGCCGACGTCGCTGTCGATGGACCCGGAGCGCAGCCGCATTTTCCTCGGCACCGCAAACGGCGTGTTCCGCAGCGGCAACGGCGGCACGGTGTGGGCGCCGACGCAGGTTCCGACGGTGAGCGTGAGCGCGATCGACTTCGGCGGCGAGCCGCGCTCGCTCTTCGCCGCGACGCTGCTCGGCCTCCTGCGCGTCGAGAACCGCGGCCTCGGCGACGCGCAGCCGATCGACCTCCACGACATCTCCGCGAACGTCGTCTCCATCGCGCGCGGCGCCGACGTGCTCTATGCCGGTACGCGCGACATCGGCGTCAACAACCAGACGCGCGGCCGCACCTATCGCAGCGCGGACAACGGCGCGTCGTGGGAGCGCCTGCCGAACGACGACGACCGGCCGAAGGATTTCCTCGCGGTCGACGCGGCGGGAACGCTCTACGGCGCCACGTACGCCGGCGCGATCCTGCGCCACGACGCGACCGGATGGACGACCATCTTCAACAACGCCTACGATCTCGCCGCCGATCCGAAAAACGGCGGGACGCTCTTCGCCTCCACGTTCGGCGGCGTCTGGCGCACGCGCGACGGCGGCCGCACCTGGACTCGTTCGCTCGACAGCATTGGTCACGTCGCCATCGATCCGAGCGATCTGCGCTGGGTCTACATCGGCAATGAATACGAGCTTTGGCGCAGCAGCGACGGCGGCGACACCTGGACGAATCTCTTCCCGACGTACGCGCCGGATAACGGGTCGCGCGCGCTCGTGGTGGCTCCGTCGAACGGTGCGGTGCTCTATCGCATCGCCGCGAACGCCGGCCGCCCGAGCATGCAGCGGAGCGACGACCGCGGCGCGACATGGACTCCGGTGCCGCTGCCGTTCGATCAGTATCCGAGCGCGATCGCCGTCGATCCGCGCAGCGAGTACTCGGTGTGGGCGGCGACGTTTAACGGGGCGCTCTATCACTCCGCGAACGGCGGCTACGTGTGGGAAAAAATCGAGCCGCCGTTTCCGACGGCGTCGTCCGCCGTCGCGCTCCGCTTCGACGCCAGCGGCCACACGCTGCACGTGGTGTGGCCGTCGCACGGGGTGTGGGAGCTCAGCGTCGACTAGGGCGGCAGCGCCACCGTGTAGCGCCCCGCCTGCACGCGCCGCGGCATGTGCGCGTCGACCCAGGCGAAGATCTCGGGGGCGCGCTCGCGATTGGAGACGCCGTCGAGCTCATCGAGCCCTTTGAGCCCGTGCATGATGACGAGCCGCGGCGGGTGCGCGTTCAACTGCTGCAGCGCCTCCATGCTCATGGCCGGCGGCGAGAGCATGCCGACGTCCGCGCAGCGCACGGCCGGCCGCCGGTCGAGGAGGTAGTAGAGCGCGCGCTCGTTGGAGAGGTCGAGGATCGGCTCGCCCTTCGGCACTTCGCGCTGCACGAGGTCGTTGAGCGCGGCGAGGTCGGCGGCGTTCTCCGCGTAGGTGAAAATCCCGCGGCCGCGCGGCATCGGATACGGCACGAGCCCCTCGTGCTTCTGCCTCGCGCGCCAGCCGGCGAGGAACTTCGCCGTCGAGGTGATGTTGAACCAGAGCTCGAAGTAGAGCGCGAACGGGATGGCGATGAGCGCGAGGAGAGCGATGCGCCACGCGCGTTTCGTGCGGATCGTTTCGAGCACTGCGGGCTCGACGATGAATGCGACGACGGCGACGCCGAGGAGGGGGATGCCGAAGCGCGTGTGGCTCCAGCTGCAGCGGCCCGCGGCGGTGCGGAACGCGGCGACGGAGAAAAGCGTGACGGCGGCGATCTGCAGCGCGCGCGCCCGGTCGCCGCGGCGCCAGGCCACGAGCGCGAGGACGAAGGAGAGGCCGAAGAAGACGGGGGGGAGGTAGTAGCGCGCCGCTTCCCAATCGAGCGTCATCGGGCGGGCGGGTAGGGCAGCAATCGCATCAGCGGCTTTCGGGATGGAGACGAAGGAGTCGACGAAGAAGTGGTGGATGTCGGCTCGGACGGCGAACAGCACGACGAAGGGCGCGGCGATGGCGACGAGGGGCGCCCATGTCTTTGGCCGTACGAGAATCAACATCACGGCGGTCGCCGCGATCGAGTAGAGGCCGATCTCGACGCTCCACAGCAATCCCAGCGTCGACGCCAGACACGCCAGCCACCAGTTGCGGCGCAGCACGCCGAGGGCAGCGAGAAGGAGCGGGATCCAGCGGTAGAACGGGAAGACGGGCACGAGTCCCGCGCCGACGGCGCTGAACCCGACGAGCACCGCGAGCGCGAAGCCCCACGTCGTCGCCGTGAGCTCCGCGGCGATCGGCACCAGGAGCGCGATCGCCACGGCGTCGAGCACCGTCTCCAGACGCCGCGTCTTCAGCGGCGACGGCTTCTTGCCGAGGACGAGGAGGTCGAGGCCGCCGTCCGTAGCGAGGCCGTGGAGGACGAAGACGTCTTTGTAGGGTTTCGCTCCGTCGAGATACGCGGAGGCGGGGGCGAGGTGCTCCCCCTCGTGGTAGAAGTCCATAAAGGAGTAGGGGTTGTCGTGGGCGAAGAGCATCAGGACGAAGACGACGATCATCGTCGCCACGACGCCGCGGGGTTTTCCCGCGACCGTGGTGTGTTCGACGCCGCGCGACGCGACGAGCGCCCCGAGGAACGAGAACCCCGTCAGCAGCGCGATGACCGCGTAGTCCCACCCCTTCGGATACTGCAGCTTCGTGCAGGCGCCGACCGCGCCGGTGGGCACGGGAAAAAGCCCGCGCAGGTGCGGCGCGATGAGCGCGGCCACGGCCGCGCCGATCGCTGCGCCGAGCACGAGCAAAAGGAGGCGCGGTCTCGCCAAAGCGGCGCGAATGTTACCGCTTCGTCGCCTTGGCGATCATCCCGAGGCCGAGCACGCAGGCAGCGGCGCCGGCGGCGAGCCATGGCGTATTGCGGCGCGCGTTGTCCACGGCGATCACGCGCTTCTTATAGACCGTGTCGTCCACCTTCTTCAGCTTCTTCTTCACGCGCGGCGTGTCGAGCGCCTTGCCGATCGCCCACACCATGACCGCGGGCACGAGACGCTTGACGAGCGCGTGTGTTCTGGTTCGTTCCATACGTCTCTAGGTCGCAATCAGCATGCCGCCGCGGCGGCTTTGGCGGCGTCGGCGCTGCCGCAGAGGTAGAGCTCGTCGCCGGCCTCCACCCACGTCTCCGCGCCAATCGACGTCAGAAACGCGTCACCGCGCTTGATGGCGATCACCGAGCAGCCGAACTGCCGCAGGTCGAGCTCTCGCAGCGCATGGTCCTCGCGCGCGGCCGTGCGGAGGATCACGCGGTGCTCGTCGCGCGGGCGAGCCACGTGGCGGAGGAGGCGCGCGGAGAGCATCTCGCCGGAGATGTCGGAGATCGACAGCGCGTAGTCGGCGCCGGCGCGGTAGATGTTGTCGAGGTTGCGCGAGTGGTTGACGCGGGCGATGACCGGCACGTCGGGGGCGGCGTCCCGGATCACCACCGTGGCGAAGAGCGTGGAGTCGTCGCTGTCGACGGCGAGCACCGCGCCGCGCGTTTCCGTGAGGCCGGCGCGCTTTAAAACCGAGGTGTCGAGCACGTTGCCGACGATGTCGATGCCGGGGCCGGGATTCCGCTCGATCACGCGCACCTCTTCATGCGCGTCGGTCAAGAGCTCGTGCACTTTGCGCCCGACCTCGCCGAAGCCGGCGATGAGGAATGGGCCGCGCTGCCGCAGCGGCGCCGCGCCGAGGATCTTGCACGCTTGCTCCAACGCCTCCGCGGTGCCGACGAGCTCGAGGATCGCGCCCGGCTCGATGCGCGTCGCGGCAAGGCAGCGCGCGTGCAGACGGCTGCGGCTCCACTGTCCGACGACCGTCGCGCCGCTCTTCGCGCCGACGCCGAGCTCTCCGAGCGTGCGCCCCGCGGCGGCGCTCGACGGAGTGACGCGTACTTCGCAGCGGCGCAGGCCGCCGATGGCGTCGATGCCTGGCAGGCGCGGCGAGATCACGTCGCTCGCATGCGCCGCCAGCGCCGCGGCGATGATGTGCCGCGGCGTGTACGCCGCCGTCACGCCGGCCAGCTCCATCGGCTTGCGGTGCGCCGGCTCCTCGACGAACGCGTAGATCTCGCCCGCGAAGCCCATCTGCCGCGCGCGCAGCGTCAGCGCGGCGTTCTCCTGATCGCGGCCGTTGGCGACGAGCGCGCGGGCGTCGGCGAGGCGGCAGATGTCGAGCGCGTCTTCGTCGGAGCGGACGAAGACGATGCGCTGGCCGGTCTCCAGCAGCGCGCGCGCATTCCCCTCATCCGTCTCGACGACGAGCGCCGGCACGTTGTTCGCGCGCAGCCGCTGCAGCAACGCTTCGACCGGCGGGCCGAAGCGGTAGACGACGACGTGGTGGGCGATGTCGCCGGCCTCGCGCGGCAAACGCTCCTCGAAGCGCGACTCGAGGAAGGGGAGGATGATGAGCGGGACGACGACGATGACGCTCAGCACGCCGACGAACTGCACGGTGATGACGAGCGCGATCATGAGCGGGTTCGTCCAGCGGTTGTCGTGGCCGTAGCCCGTTGTGGTGAACGTCTCCGAGGCCCACTCCAGGCTTTGCCAGAACGTGAGGTGCTGGTTCTCCATCCGGGCCATGCCGATCTCGTACAGCACCGCGGAGACGACGAGAAAAACGACGACGCCCACACCGAGGAGCACGAGCCGGCGCGTCGTCCGTTGCATGATGAGTGAGGATACATGCTGCTCTGCACCGTCCGCACATGCCACCACCCACTGCGCCGCGAGGCCCGGCGCTACGTCTGCCCGCGCGGGCACTCGTTCGACGTGGCCCGCAGCGGCTACGTCAATCTCCTGCAGCCGAACGAGCGACGGTCGCGCAACCCGGGCGATTCGGCCGAGGCGGTGGCGGCGCGGAGAAGAGTGTGGACTGCGGCGGACCTGCCGCCGCTGCCGGTGAAGGGTGGTGCGGTGCTCGATGTTGGCTGTGGCGACGGCTATTGGCTATCGCGCGTCGACGCCGAGGAGCGCGTCGGCGTCGACATCTCCGTCCCCGCGATCGAAGCTGCGGCGAAGCGCTACCCCGACGGCCTCTGGATCGTCGCCAACGCCGACCGCTTCCTCCCGTTCTCCGAGGCGTCGTTCGACGTCGTGCTCTCGATCACCGCGCGGCTGAACGATGGCGAGTTCCGCCGCGTGTTGCGCGACGACGGGCGGCTCCTCGTCGCCGTCGCCGCGCCGGACGATCTGTCGCAGCGCGACCGCGTGCCGCGCACAATCGACGACTTTCCGAGCTTTGCGTTGCTGGAGCAGCGGCGCGTCACGTCGAAGGCGGTGGTCGACGTGGGCGACGTGCGGCTGGCGACGTACCGCGGATCCGGTTCGGGAACGCGCGAGGTAACGCTCAGCCTCGACCTGCTGCTTTTTGCTCCAAAAACCCGAGGTACTCCTGGAGGTTCGTCTCCTTGAACGGGATGCGCACAGCATTCGTGAACTGCTGATTCGCGCCGGCCGGATCGATCGCCCCGGCGGCGCGGACCTCGCGCGCGGCGTCGGCGAAGCGGCCGAGGTTCGCGTAGAGAATCGCCAGATAGACGTGCGGCTCCGAGAGCTTCGGCCGCAGTTGCGCCGCCGCGGCGAAGTGCTTCGCGGCGTCGTCGTTGCGGTCCATGCGGCTCAGCAGCGCGCCGAGGTTCATGTGGGCGTCGTAGTTGTCGGGCGACTGCCGCAGCGCCGCCTCGTACTGCTGCAGCGCCTCCGCATCGCTCCCGCCTTTGCGCGCGAGCAGCGCGCCGAGGTCGTTGCGCACCTCGGCGTCGCTCGGGTTCTTCTCCGCGGCCTCGCGGTAGCGGCGGATGGCGTCGGCGTCGTCGCCGCGCGCCGCGGCGAGCGCCGCGAGCGTGGCGTCGTCCGGCTTCATCGCCGCAGCCTTCTGCAGGTGCTGCAGCGCGGCTTCGCGGTTCCCCTCCGCCAGCTCCAAGCGTCCGAGGTTGCGGTACGCCTCGGCGTTCTTCTGATTCAACGCCATCGCTTTCTCGTACTCGCGGCGCGCGCCGGCGCGGTCGCCGAGGCCCGCGAGGGCGATGCCGAGGCCGACGTGCGCGTTGTCGTCGCCGTCGTTGAGCGCGACGGCCTGGCGGAACTGATTCGCCGCCGCGGTGTAGTCGAGCTTCGTCAGATACGCCGCGCCGAGGTTCTGGTGCGGCACGCGCCCGCGCGGCTCGACCTCAGCCGCATGATTGAAGAGCGCAAAGCTGTCGTGCCAGTAGCCGAGCTGTTTGTAGGTGAGGAACGCGCACGCAGCGACGACGACGGCGGCGGCGACGGCGAGCGACGGTTTGTCGGGGATGAGATCGAGCGCGAGCCAGACGACGGCGATGAAGATGCCGATGAGCGGCAGGTAGGTGTAGCGATCGGCCATCGACTGCTGCCCGACCTGCACGACGCCGATGACCGGGACGAGCATGCCGACGTACCAGAGCCAGCCGACGGCGAGGTAGGGGAAGCGGTTCGCGAATCGGAGGATCAGCAACGTCACCGCGATCAGGAAGACGGCCGCGACGAGCGACAGCGCCGACGACATGTTCGTGCGGTACGGATAGAAGATGGCCAGCTCGACCGGCCAGATCGTTTTCCAGAGGTAGGCGACGTAGGAGAGCGCGGCGTTGGCGAGGCGGAACGGCAGCGCCAGCGGCGTGACCGCCTCTTCCTGCGCGAGGCGGGTGATGACCGCGGAGATGGGGATGAGGACGAAGAGCGGGATCTTTTCGACGAGGAGCGGCTTGAGCTTCGGCCACTCCCGAGGCGACCAGCGCTGCAGCGGCCACCAATCAATGAGGAGGAGGACGAAGGGAAAGGTGATCGCCATCGGCTTCGCCATGAGCGCGCAGGCGAAGGCGGCGAAGGTGAGCCAGAGTTTGCGCCCGAGGTAGAACCAAAGAGCGAGCAGGAAGAAGAAGGCGCTGAGCACATCCTTCCGCTCCGAGATCCACGCGACGGATTCGACGTGGAGCGGATGCAGCGCAAAGAGCAGCGCCACGACGGCGCTCGGCCACATCCGCTGCGTGGCGCGCCGCAGGATGAAGAAGAGCAGCACGGAGTTGATGGCGTGCCAGATCACGGAGACGAGCGCGTGTTTCCCGGCGTCGAGACCGAACAGCGAGACGTCGATCATGTGCGAGATCCACGTCAGCGGATGCCAGTTCGACATGTAGGCGTGCGTGAACGCCCAGGCGACGTTCGCGCCGGTCAGCCCGGTGGCGACATGCGGGTTCGTGACGACGTAGTCGGGGTCGTCGAAGTTGACGAAGTCGTGGTTGACGACCTGGGCGTAAATGACGAGAACGGCGAGCGCGAGGCCGGCCGCGATCATCCACGCAAGTGCTGAGTGCTGAGTGCTGAGTGCTGAGTCGGGCGTTGCAGGACGCTCAGGGCGTGTTGCTTGTGCCTCGCGCTTCGACCGCGATCGTTTCCCCATCCGGCGCGGAGTCTAACTCAGCACTCAGCACACAGCACTCAGCACTTCATGACGACTTTGATGCAGTCGTCCGCCTTCTTCCTGAAGATCCGATACATCTCCGGCGCCTCATCCAGCGCGACCCGATGCGTGATCAGAAACGCCGGATCGATCTCGCCGCGCTCGATCCGCTCTAGCAGTGGCCGCGTGTAGTTCTGCACGTGCGTCTGCCCCATCCGCAGCGACAGCCCCTTCGCGAACGCGGAGCCGAACGGCACCTTGTCGATGAAGCCGCCGTAGACGCCGGGGATCGACACCGTTCCCCCTTTGCGGCAGGCGTGCAGCGCCTGGCGCAGCGCGTGCGCGCGGTCCATCTCCAGGCGCACCGCCTGCTTCAACTTGTCGTACCACGCGTCGATCGTGCGGCCGTGCGCCTCCATCCCCACCGCGTCGATGCAGCGGTCGGGGCCGCGCCCGCCCGTCATCTCCTTCAGCGTGTCGTAGACGCTGTCGACCTCTTCATAGTTGATCGTCTCGGCCTTGCACGCGTCGGCGGCGAGGCGCAGCCGCGCGGTGAAGCGGTCAATCGCGATCACGCGCCCGGCGCCGAGCATCCACGCGCTCTTCATCGCAAAGAGCCCGACCGGCCCGCAGCCCCACACCGCCACCGTGTCGCCCGGCTCGATCCCGCACTGCTCCGCGGCCTGATAGCCGGTCGGGAAAATGTCGGTGAGGAAGAGCGCCTGCTCGTCCGCCACGCCGTCCGGAATCTTCAGCGGATTCACGTCGGCGAACGGCACGCGCACGTACTCCGCCTGTCCGCCCGCGTAGCCGCCGTACAGGTGCGAGTAGCCGTACAAGCCGCCGCCGGAGTAGCCGTACAGCGCTTCGAGCATCCACGCATTCGGATTCGTGTTGTCGCAGAGCGACCAGAGCTTCTGCTCGCAGAAGAAGCAGCGCCCGCAGCCGATGGCGAACGGCACGATGACGCGGTCGCCCACGCTCACGTTGCGCACCTCGGCGCCGACCTCGACGACCACGCCCATGAACTCGTGGCCGAGGATGTCGCCCTTCATCATCGTGGGGATGTAGCCGTCGTAGAGGTGGAGGTCGGAGCCGCAGATCGCCGTCAGCGTCACGCGCACGATGGCGTCGTGCGGGTTGACGATCTTCGGCTCCGGGACGTCCTCGACGCGGACGTCGTGTACGCCGTGCCAGACGACGGCCTTCATCCGCGCGCGGCCGTCGATCGCTCGCCCGTCTCGAGGATCTGCTTCAACGTGCGGAGGTCTTCCTGCACCTGCCGCGCGGGGTCTTCACCGAAGAGCTTCGCGATGACCGCGCCGAGGACTCCGCCCGGCGGGTCGTAGCGAAGGATCACCTTCACCTCGGTGCCGCGATTCGCGATCGTCCGCGTAAAGTGCACCGACCCGGCATTGTTGATCTGCGAGCCGTCGACCGAGCGCCAGCCGATCAGCTCATTGGGGACCTCGTTGATGATCTCCGCATCCCACTCCGCCTCACTGCCGGCCGGACCTTTGGCTACCCAATGCGAGCGCTTGTCGTCGAGGACCGAGACCGATTTCAGGTGCGACATGAATCGCGGCAGGTTCTGGAAGTTGCGCCAGAAGCCATAGAGATCCTCGGGGGAGCGATTGATGGTGACGGACTTCTCGACGCGGATGCCGCGCCCGTACGGCACGCTGACGTTGTCGCCCTCGCCCTCTGCCGGCGCCGACGACAGCCCCATTGCCTCGTAGACGTGGCAGTGGCCGGTCGCGCCGCGCCAGACCAGACCGCCGCCCACGCCAGCCACCACGAGCCCGGCGATCGAGCGGCGGGTCAGGCCGTACGCCGCCAGCGCCGCGCCCGCCACGACTGAAAACCACCTCTCAGGATTGTTGACGTTGATCGTCGTGTCCATGCCGTTCATGGAGCAGAACCCGTGCCGGTACAATCGCGCCCCATGAGCAGCGTCGCCCCCCCGCCCGTCCGCCCCGTCACGCTCGACGAGATCTACGCCGCGCGCGAGCGGATCAAGAACACGATCACGCGCACGCCGCTGGTGCGGCTGCGCCACGACCGCGGCGAGCCCGAGCTTTGGCTCAAACTCGAGTCGCTGCAGCCGATCAACGCCTTCAAGATCCGCGGCGCGGCAAACGCCGTGGCCATGCTGTCAGACGAGGCGCGAAGCCGAGGGGTGTGGACCATCAGCGCAGGAAACGCGGGGCAGGGCGTGGCCTTCGCGGCGCGCGACGCCGGCATCCCGTGCACCGTCGTGGCCATCGAGACCGCGCCGGAGACTAAGCTCGAGCGGATGCGCAAGCTCGGCGCGCACATCGTCAAGGCGCCGTTCGACGCCTGCTGGCAGGCCATGGAGTCGCGCGCCTTTCCCGGCGTCGAAGGGACGTTCATCCATCCGTTCGACGACCACGACTTCGTCGCCGGCAACGCCACGCTCGGGCTGGAGATCATGGAAGACCTGCCGAACGTGAAGACGGTGATGACGGCGATCGGCGGCGGCGGGTTGATCTCGGGCGTCGGCAGCGCCATCCGACAACTGGCGCCGCACGTGCGCATCTTAGGCGCGGAGCCGGAGACGGCGGCGCCGGGCGCGCGGTCGTTCGAGGCGGGGTCGCCGCAGGTGTTCGAGTCGTGGCAGGCGTCGTTCGTCGACGGCGCGGGCGGCAAGAGCATCTTCCCGCGCATGTGGGAGCGGATGCAGGGGATCGTCGACGGCTCGATCGTCGTCACGCTCGACGAAGTGCGCAACGCCATGCGCGTCGTCGCCGAGACGATGCGCGTGATCTGCGAGGGGGCGGGGGCGCTGCCGATCGCGGCGGCGCTTTCGGGGAAGGCGGGGGAGGGGCCGATCGTCGCCGTGGTGTCCGGCGGCAACGTCGACCTCAAGAAGTTTTGTGATCTGATCGGCGCCGCTTCTTGAACTCGTGACGCGCCTCGGCTTCCTCGATCGAGTGCGACTCGGTGAGGCGCCGCTCCTTCTGCGCCATCTCCGCGAGCTTTTGGAAGTGCTTCTCCAGCGCCTTCAGCTCCTCCTCACTCAGGTCTTCGGCGGCGATGAGGCGGTTGCTCGCGCCCTCGACGGCGGCGATCAGCTCGTTGAGCTTGATCTGCAGCGCCAGCGAGTCCTTGTTCTGGGCGCGTTGGATGAGGAAGACCATCAGGAAGGTGACGATGGTCGTGCCGGTGTTGATGACGAGCTGCCAGGTGTCGGAGAAGTGGAAAAGCGGCCCGCTGACGGCCCAGACGACGATGACGGCGACGGCGAGGATGAACGCAGTGGTCGAGCCGGTTTTTCGCGACGCGTCCGCGGCGAAACGCTCGAAAACGTTGCCTGCCATGGCAGAGCTTGTCCGCACAACGCGTGCCCGCTACTTCACCTTCGCGATCGGCACCAGCGTCGTCGGCGGCACCGGATAGTCGTGCCGGTCCGCCATCTGCGCGATCGGCGTGTCGATCACCGGCAGGCGCGTTCCGGCGACCGTGACGAACTGTCCGTTCGGCTTGGCCTTGTCGATGCGCGCAGCCATTCGGGCTTTCACGTTCGCCGGTTCGGTGAGCACGACGCCGTTCTGCTTGAGCAGCAGCGCGGGGAGGAAGATGTCGGCGTTGCCCGGCACGTTCTCCATCTCCAGCTTCGCCGACTGCGCGCCCGGCGCGCTGAAGACGATCGTGACCTTTCCGGGCGGCACGTCGAGCAAGAGGAACGAGCCGTTCTCCGCGATGCCGCCGGAGACGTACGGCGCGTTCACGACCTCGACGTACGTCGCCTGAAAGAGGTGCGCCTTGCGCGCCGCCTCGGTCTCGGCCGTGCGGATCGGTGAAGCGGAGCCTTCGACATCGAGCAGCCACCCGCGGACGGAGATGGGGTCCTTCGAGACTTGGGGTCCCTTTGCCTCGTTGCTGCACGCGGCGGCCACGAGGGCGGCCAGGACGACCAGAAATCGATGAGATAATCGCAGCGTCCGCATGAAGCGTCTCCTCCCCATTGTCGCACTCCTCCTCCTCGCCCAAACCCCCACCACGGCCGTCCTCCGCACGCCCGCCGGCGACAAGCCGGTCAACATGCTCGTGCAGAACGGGGTGATGTACTTTGCCGCCGACGACGTGATCGCGGCTCTCGGGGGCTCGGTCAAAGCCGACGTCAACGGCTTCAAGGCCACGCTCGGCGCGACCACGGCGGCCTTCGGCCCCGACAGCCGCTTCGCCGTCGTGCGCGAGGACCTCATCGAGATGCCGGTGCCGCCGCTCGTCGTCGACGGCAAGCCCTACGCCGTCCTGCAGTTCTTCCAGGGCTTCGTCTCGCGCGCCGCCGACACCGAGATCGCCTGGGACCCGACCGCGCGCGTCCTGCAGGCGCGGCCGGTCCAGCGCAGCGTCGTCGGCGTGCAGGCCTCCGTCGCGAACATCCAGGAAATCTCGAAAGTCGTGCTGACGCTGACGGCGCCGAGCGAATACACCATCATCAAAGAGCCGGGCGCGTACACCGTCCGCTTCAAGGCGCAGCTCAAGCCGCCCGCGCCGGAGCAGACGTTCGACGATCCGTACGTGAAGTCGATCGGTTATGCGGGGAGCGATCTGCGCATCCAGCTCACCACCCCCGACGTCGCCGCCGACACGTACCGGCTCGACAACCCCTTCCGCATCGTCATCGACATCCGCAAGGCCGCCGCGCCGGCGCCCGGCACGCCGGCGCTGCCGATCCCGTCGACCAAGCCGGTCGAGCAGCCCGGCATCCACACCATCGTCATCGATCCCGGCCACGGCGGGAAGGAAGTCGGCGCCATCGGCCCGGGCGGCCTGATGGAAAAGGACGCCACGCTGCAGATTTGCCAGAAGCTCCACGACGCGCTCGAGTCGAAGCTGCACGCGCGCGTCGTCCTGACGCGCACCGACGACAGCGTCGTCTCGCTCGACCAGCGCACCGCCGTGGCGAATCAGTACCACGCCGATCTCTTTCTCTCCGTCCACATGAACGCCGCCGTCGTGAAAGGGGCGAAGGGATCGGAGACGTACTTTCTGTCGCTCGAGGCGAGCGACGAGCTGGCCAAGAAAGCGGCGGAGACGGAGAACGCCACGGCCCAGCGCGCGCCGGAGAACGATCTCAAGTTGATCCTCTGGGACCTCGCGCAGCAGCAATACCTCCAGGAGTCGAGCCGCCTCGCCTCCGACATCCAGGAGGAGATGAACCGCGTGCACGGCATCACCAACCGCGGCGTGAAGCAGGCGCCGTTCAAGGTCCTGGTCGGCGCGACGATGCCGGCGGCGCTCGTCGAAGTCGCGTTCATCACCAACCCGACGGAAGAGGCGAAGATCAAGTCGGAAGAGTTCCAGAAGACGGTCGTCGACGCGCTGACGACGGCGGTGCAGCGGTACAAGACGGATTACGAGACGAGGATTGGGATCGTGCAGCCGACGGCGCCGGTGCCGACGACGACCGCGCCCATGCAGGGGACAGGGAACAGGGGACAGGGAATAGGTCAAACAACGAAGCCTGCTACCACGACTCACCTGTCACCCGTCACCCGTGCCCTGTCACCTAAGAAGGCAGGACCATAGCGTTGCGCAAGTTCGTCGTCGTCGTCGCGCTCGTCGCCGCGGCGTGCAAAGGGAAGCCGTCGTCGCAGCTCTCGTCCAACCTCGCGGCGGAGAACAAGGTCGCGGTCCGTCCCGTCACGCTCTACTACCAGGGCCTCGACATGCTCCTCGGCGCGGAGATCCGCAGCGTCGCGTTGCCGGAGAACCCCGCCGGAGCGATGCCGGTCGTCATCCGCGAGCTGATCAAGCCGCCGCTGACGCCGAACCGCGCCCGCAGCTTTCCGGCCGACACGCTCGTCCGCGCCGCCTACCTCCTGCCCGACGGCACCGCCTTCGTCGACCTCGGCGGGCCGACGCTGACGCGCGGGTGGGGGACGGGGAGCCACGAGGAGATGATGGCGGTCTACGCCGTCGTGCAGACCGTCACGTCGAACTTCCCCGAGGTCAAGCGCGTGCGGATCCTGGTCAACGGCGAGCCGGCGGAGACACTCGCCGGCCACATCAATATCGCCCGCTCGCTCGCCCCGATCCCCTCCCTCGTCGCCCGGTGACCGCGAAACCTCGAGGGCACGATACTCGTATCCATTTCAAGCGGATTGACCGAACGGTCATTCTGTAGTAGGTTAATGGCGTTTCCGAAAGTGTCCGTTATCTTGTTGCTAGATCAGTAGGTTGTCACGACTCAGTTACATTGAGAATTTTTTCACAAAGTGTGCGATAATCTACCACCGCAACGACGTAATGCTTTTACTGGATCGGAGGGCGGGATCAGCTTTCAGTTGTAAAAGCCCGCCAGAAGTAACCACCTCTTGAAAGCTTCTTTGAATCTTACCGACCTGTTCCCACCCCTCTAGCGTTCGCGCCCACCAGTCCAGTAGATTTTCCTGACCCCGCCGGCAACGGCGGGGTCGATCTTTTTAAGAGACCAGCGCAGCCACGATCTGTTCCGCGAGGAGGCGCACGTCGGCGTTGACGGTGAGCCAGCGAATGGCCGCCATGCTCGTGTCCGCCGCAGCCAGCAGCCGCTCCCGCGGGATGTCGACGTCGAGGGTTCCGGCCACGGCCTCGCAGAGCGTTTCGCCGAGGAGGGCGATGGCGTCGTTCGGTTGATCGTGCGCGGCGATGAGCGACGCCAGCGACAGCAGCAGCGCGCTGTCGTGCGTCTCGCCGAAGCGGCGCAGCGCGGAGGCGATGTCGGCGGCGAGCTTCTCGTCGCGCGGCGCCACGCCGCCGATGGGGATCGGCTGCGAGCGCGACTTGATCGTCGGCAGCAGCAGATCGTACGAGCGGGTGAGGAGAATGAAGATCGTGTCGCGCGGCGGCTCCTCGAGGGTTTTGAGGAGCGAGTTCGAGCCGCCGACGCTGAGCGCCTCCGCGGGATCGATGATGAAGACTTTGTTGCGTCCCTCGTACGGGCGCAGCGCCGCGGCGGCGACGATGTCGCGCACCTGCTCGACGCTGATCAGCTTCCGCTCCTCGCCGACTTCGACGAAGTGCACGTCGGGATGCGTGCGCCGCTCGATGCGCTGGCACGACGCGCAGTCGTCGCCGGTCGTGCCGTTGAGGCAGTTGAGCGTCTTCGCCACCTGCAGCGCGAGTGCGCGCAGCGCGTCGGGCGCCGGACCCCAGAGGATGATGGCGTGGTGCAGCTCGCCGCGGCGCGCGGTGTCGAGGAGGAGCTCCGCGGTGTCGCTCACAGCCGTCCCTCCAGCGCCTGCATCATCCGTTCGAAGACGTCATCGGCACTCCCGCTGCCGTCGATCACCACGTATCTCTGCGGCTCCGCGACGGCGAGCGCGAGGTAGCCCTCGCGCACGCGGCGGTGGAAGCGCAAGTCTTCGAGCTCGAAGCGCCCCTCATCCGCCACTGCCTCGGAATTGCGCGAGCGGGCGCGCGTGAGGCCGGTCTCTTCGCTGATGTCGAAGATCAGTACGAGGTCGGGCGCCGTCGAGTCGGTCGCCCAGTCGTTCAGCGCGCGCAATTTGTCGAGCGTGAGCAGGCGTCCAAAGCCCTGATAGGCGAGCGTCGAGTCGGTGAAGCGGTCGCAGAGCACGACGTCGCCGCGCAAGATGGCGGGGCGGATGACTTCCATGACGTTCTGGCGCCGCGATGCGGCGAAGAGGAAGAGCTCCGCAACCGGGTCGATGACGTTGCCGCTGTCGAGGAGGATGGCGCGGATGCGGTCGGCCAGCGGCGTGCCGCCCGGCTCCTTCGTCACGACCACGCTCCGCCCGCGCTCGCGCAGCGCCGCCGCGAGGCGGTTGAGTTGCGTCGTCTTGCCGGAGCCTTCGATGCCTTCAAACGTGATGAACATTCAGTCCGTCGCGCAATCCTCTCAGATAATGCTCGCGCATCAACGTCTCGAACACCTTCGGCCGGGCCAGCCAGCGGAACCGCTCGCCGAGGCGCGCGCGGCGGCGCAGCTTCTCGATCTGCCGCTCGTCCGCGAGCGTCCGCTCCGCCAGCTCGTGCACGCCGAGGAAGTGGCCGAGCTCCGGGTGCTTGCCGTAGAAAATCGCCCCCGACTTCCCCACCGTGTACTGCCGCCGCGCGAACGAGTCGATCGTCATCGGATGGTAGTGCCGCGTCACCGCCTTGGCGTTGTAGTGGATCTGGAGGCCGAGCTTGTCGAGGCGATAGGCGAGCTCGATGTCCTCCCACGCCGCGGCGGGGAACGTCGTGTCGAACGGGTGCTCGGCGAGGAGCTGCCGGTCGATCGAGATGTTGGACGTGTAGAAGAAGTTGAACGGCACGACCGCGCCGTCCTCGATCAGGCGATAGCCGAACTGCAGGCCGTAGTCGTTGATGTAATCCATGAACGCCGTGACGCGCTCGCCGCGCGGCCAGCCGGTGTAGCCGAGGCAGGCCGTCAGTGCGTCGCCGCCGGCGTGGACGCGCGCGTGCTCCGCGACAAAGTCGGCCTCCGGCACCGTGTCGTCGCCGATGAAGATCACGAACTCTCCGCTGGCCAGCGACACCCCGTGATTGCGCGCGCGTCCCGGTCCGCCGTTCGGCTGCGCGCGATAGATGATGCCTTTGCGTTGGGATACGGTGCGGTCCGTGTCGTCCGTCGAACCGTCGTTGATCACAATCACTTCGAACGAAGGCGCGTTGCGCTGCGCCTCCAGCGCGTCGAGCACGCGCAGGAGCATGTTGAGCCGGTTGTACGTGGGGATGACGACGGAGTAGGACGTCACGCCGAGGCGCCTCCGTCGATGCACAAGACTTGTCCGGTGATCGCGCTTGCGTCGTCGCTCAGCAAGAAGGCGATCCCCGCCGCCACCTCGTCCGCGCGCACCACGCGCCGCATCGGAATGTCGTGGATCATCTGCCTCCGCACGTCGTCGTCCATGTCGCTGATCATGTCCGTCTCGACGAGGCCGGGCGCCACGCAGTTCACGCGGATCCCGCTGCGCGCCGTCTCGCGCGCCATCGAGCGCGTCATGGCGATGAGGCCCCCCTTCGCGCTCGAGTAATTCGTCTGCCCGACCACGCCGTGGATGCCCGAAACCGAGGCCACGTTCACGATCGCGCCGCGGCGCTGGCGCATGAAATGCGGGAGCACCGCCTTCGACATCGACCACGCTCCGACGAGATTCGTGTCGAGCACGTCCTGGAATTGCGCCAGCGACATCGTGTACATCAGCGCGTCGTGGCGGATGCCGGCGTTGTTGACGAGCGCGTCGAGCGTGCCGAAGCGCGCCAGTACCCGCTCCACGAGGGCGTGGTTGTTGGCGTCGTCGCGCACGTCGGCGGCGAAGGCCTCGATGAGCGGGGCGTCGTCGTCGAGCGTCGCCCGCGCCTCCTCCTGAAACGCAACGGCGGCTTCCTTCGAGCGGCTGTACGTGAACGCCACCGACCAGCCGTCGGCCAGGAGACGCATGGCCGTGACGCGGCCGATGCCACGCGAGCCGCCCGTGATCAGGACCGTTTTCGCCATCGCGCGGCGTACGATATCGCGATGCTGGCGAAGGGACTAACGCCCATCCTCTACGTCTCCGACATCCGCGCGAGCTTTGCCTGGTTCGAGAAATTCGGCTGGCAGAAAGGTTGGGACTGGGGCGATCCGCCGACGTTCGGCGGCATCTGCTCCGGCAAGTACGAGATCTTCCTTTGCGAGGGCGGCCAGGGAAATCCCGGCACGTGGATGTCGCTGTGGGTCGACGACGTCGACGCCGTCTACGCCGAGTGCCTGGCGCAGGGGATCGAAGTCACGATGCCGCCGACGGACGAGCCGTGGAACGTCCGCGAGATGCACGTGCGCCATCCGGACGGACACATCTTTCGGGTTGGGAAGGGACTGGAAGAGGACTAAGCCTCCTCTTCGTACCGATCCTTCAACGAAGCGACAACCGTCGGATCCGCCAACGTCGTCACGTCGCCCAGCGCCCGCCCCTCGGCGATGTCGCGCAAGAGGCGCCGCATGATCTTCCCCGAGCGCGTCTTCGGCAGGTCGGCCGTGATCAGGATCTTCTCCGGCTTCGCGATCGCGCCGATCTTCGCGGCCACGTGCTCCTTCAGCTCCCGCTCGAACTTCGCCGGGTCCTTCTTCGCCGCCTCCATCTGCGACGCCTTCACGATCACGAACGCCGCGATCGCGGTGCCCTTGATCTCGTGATTGATGCCGACCACCGCCGCCTCCGCGACCGCCTGGTGATCGACCAGCGCCGACTCCACCTCCATCGTCCCGATGCGGTGCCCGGCCACGTTGATCACGTCGTCGACGCGTCCCAGGAGCCAGAAGTAGCCGTCCTCGTCGCGCTTCGCGCCGTCGCCCGTGAAGTAGATCCCGGGCCACTTCGACCAATACTGCTTCTCGTAGCGCTCCGGGTCGCCGTAGATGCCGCGCAGCATCGATGGCCACGGGCTCATGATCGCGAGGTACCCGCCGCCCACGTCAATCTTCTTCCCGTTCTCGTCGAGGATCGCCGCCTCGATGCCGGGGAACGGCTTCGTCGCGGAGCCGGGCTTCGTCGGCACGATGCCCGGCAGCGGCGTGATCATGATCGCCCCGGTCTCGGTCTGCCACCACGTGTCGACGACCGGGCAGCGATCGCCGCCGATGTTCTGCGAGTACCAGATCCACGCCTCGGGGTTGATCGGCTCGCCGACCGAGCCAAGCAGCCGCAATGACGTCAGGTCGTGCGCCTTCGGATGCTGGCGCCCCCACTTCATGAAGGCGCGGATCGCCGTCGGCGCGGTGTAGAGGATCGTGATCTTGTGCTTCTCGATGAGCGCCCAGAAGCGGTCCTGCTTCGGCCAGTCGGGTGCCCCTTCGTAGACGAACACCGTCGCGCCGCACGCCAGCGGGCCGTAGACGACGTACGAGTGCCCGGTGACCCAGCCGATGTCTGCGGTGCACCAGTAGATGTCGGAATCCTTGAGGTCGAAGACCCACTTGCACGTCGCGTAGCAGCCGGTGAGGTAGCCGCCGGTCGTGTGGATGATGCCTTTCGGCTTGCCGGTCGTGCCCGAGGTGTAGAGCGTGTAGAGCATCTGCTCCGAGTCGACCCACTCCGGCTCGCACGTCGTCGCTTCGTCTTTGACCATGTCGTGGTACCAGACGTCGCGGCCGGGCTGGATGGCGATGGTGTCGTCCATCTCGTCGGTCGCGGAGCGGCGCATGACCACGACGACGTGCTCGATCGACGGCGTCTCGGCGACGGCGGCGTCGGCGAGCTTCTTGAGCGGCACGAGCGACCCGCGGCGATAGCCGGCGGTCGCGGTGATCAGCACTTTAGCCTGCGCGTCGACGATGCGGTCGCGCAGCGCCTCGGAGGAGAAGCCGCCGAAGACGACGCTGTGCACCGCGCCGATGCGCGCGCACGCCAGCATGGCCACGATGGCCTCGGGGATGAGCGGCATATAGATGGCGACGCGGTCGCCGAGCTTCACGCCGAGCCGGCGCAGGCCGTTCGCGGCGCGGCAGACCTCCGCGTGGAGCTCGCGGTAGGTGAACTTCTTCACTTCGCCCGGCTCGCCTTCCCAGATCACAGCCAGCTTGTCGCCGCGCGTGGCCAGGTGCCGGTCGAGGCAGTTGTACGACGCGTTCAGCGTCCCGCCGACGAACCACTTCGCGTACGGCGCCTTCCACTCCAGCACCGTGCTCCACTTCTGCTTCCAGTCGAGCTGCTCGGCCCACGAGGCCCAATACGCCTCGCGATCCTGGACGTCGTAGACCTTCGCATCGCTCGCGTTGGCGTTGCCGCGAAACTCCTCGGACGGCTCGAACGTGCGGGTTTCCTGCAGAAGGGCGTCGATTTCATTGGCCATTGTTTGTGCTCCGAGCCGCGGATTTTAATACTCTTGCACGACGATGTTCCTACGCATCCTCGGCGGATTTGTCGCGCTCGTCGCGCTGGTGTGGATGGTGATGTACTTCACTGCGACCTCCGCGCTGCGCGACGCCGAGCGGCAGCCGTGGCCGTACGACCTCGGCACGGTCGAGCAGTTGGAGAAGCAGGCCGACACGCGCCTGGCTTCGAAGGAAGCGAAGGAGATTGCGTCGCTCGTCGACGCGTTCGACCTCGATACATCGTTTCCGGACGAGTACGTCGCCGCGCAGACGACGCGCACGGACGACGTCATCGAACCGCCAACGGGGAAGGCCGGCCTCGACGACCACGAGCCGCAGGTCGCGCAGCTCTCGCGCGTCGTCAACGGCGCCGGCGATCGCATCATCTGGGGCGTCCTCGGAGAGACGTGGAAACTCGGCGATGCGGTGCAGCTCCTCGGCGCTTCGGCGCTCAACCTCGCGCGCAACGGCGACGCCGCGGGCGCCTGGGAGCGCGTCCATGCCATGTGGCTGCTGGCGCGCTCGACGTCGCCCGAGCCGTACGGCGCGGAGACGGCGCTCAAGATGAAGCGCGCCGCCAACGCCGTCGCGCGCAAGCTTCCGCCGCCCGTGCCGCCGTGGGCCGCGGAGCTCGCCGCGCTCGATCCCCGGCGCGACACCGCCGCGATCATCCAGCAGAACACCGCGTCGCGCGTGCGGTCGACGCCGACGATGCCGGGGCCGTTCATCATCTTCCGGCCGATCTCCGACTTGATCGAAGCATCGAATGCCCGCCGCTCCCTCGCCGCCGCCCAAGCCATGACCAGGACGCCGCGCTGCCGCATCGATCTGTCCGAGGAGTCGGCGCACTCCGCCGACATCTACCGCGGCACGCGCATCGACGCCGAGCTCGAGGCGACCGAGAAGCTCCTCGCGCTCAAAGCCGAGCGCGCCCGCCTCGGGCGCTGGCCCGACGCGCTGCCCGGCGGCGGCGCCTCGCGCTGTGCCGACAACCACTGGATCTACGACGTGAAGCCCGGCGGCAAGTCGATGTCGCTGCGGATGTCGTTCGAGGTCGCGCCCGAGCCGGAGGCGAAGAACGCGCCGGCGCTGCGGTTCGAGTATTGAGCCATGTTCCTGCGCATTCTCGGCGGTTTTGTCGCGCTCGTCGTACTGGTGTGGGTGGTGCTGTACTTCGTTGCCTCGTCCTCGCTGCGCGATGCCGAGCGGGAGCCGTGGCCGTACGACCTCGGCACGATCCAGCAGTCGCTGGCGGCGAATAACACGCGGCCCGTCTCGAACGAGGCGAGGCAGATCGCGAAGCTCATGGATGCGCTCCCGGCCGAGGAGGCGACGGCGGACGCGTATCTGGCCGCGCAGTCCGCGAAGGACGACGACACCATCGACGCGCCGCCGCCGGACGCCGGCCTCGCCGGGCACGACGCGGCGATCGCGGAGCTGACGCGCGCGGTAGTCGCGGCTGACCACCGCATCGTTTGGGCGGAAGCCGGCGCGCCATGGAACACCGAGGCCGTCGTCAACGTGCTCGGAGCGTCGGCGCTCGACCACGCGCGCAACGGCGACGCCGCCGGTGCGTGGGAGCGCGTGCACGCGGTCTGGCTGCTGGCGCGCTCGATGTCGAATGATTCGTTTCGCCTGGACGGT
The DNA here is from genome assembly GCA_035276475.1 of Thermoanaerobaculia bacterium. GTDB lineage: Bacteria > Acidobacteriota > Thermoanaerobaculia > Gp7-AA8 > Gp7-AA8 > DATDFB01. Next base: position 31,557 of record DATELQ010000101.1, read on the forward strand.
ACACTGAAGGTTCACCGCGTCGCGAACGCCGTCGCGCGGAAGCTCTCGCCGCCGGTGCCGACGTGGGCCGGCGAGCTCGCCGCCTTCGACCCGCGGCGGGAAATGGCGGCGATCATGTTCCGAGACACCGCCAGCCGCATCCGCACAATCCGGATGATGAAGGGACCGATCGTCATCCTGCGGCCGTTCTCCGACTCGATGGAAGCGTCGAACGCGCGCCGCGTCCGCGCCGCCGCGCAGTCGATGGCCAATGCGCCGCGCTGCCGCATCGATCTGTCCGAGGAGTCGGCGCACTCGGGCGACATCTACCGCGCCTCGCGCATCGACGCCGAGTTCGAGGCGACCGAGAAGCTCCTCGCGCTCACAGCCGAGCGCGCCCGCCTCGGGCGCTGGCCCGAGACACTGCCCGGCGGCGGCGCATCGCGCTGCGCCGACAACCGTTGGATCTACGACGTGAAGCCCGGCGGCAAGTCGATGTCGCTGCGGATGTCGTTCGAGGTCGCGCCCGAGCCGGAGGTGAAGAACGCGCCGGCGCTGCGGTTCGAGTATTGAGCGATGTTCGTGCGCTTCCTCGGCGGACTTCTGCTGCTGCTCGCGCTCGCGTGGGCCGTCGCGTACATCGCCGGCACCGCAGTGCTGCGCAACGCGCGGGAGAAGCCGTGGCCGTACGGCCTCGGATCGATCGACGAGATGAACGTGCGCCATCAGATCGGCGACTCATCGAAAGAGGCGTACGAGCTGCTCGATCTCGCGATTCCCATCGATCCGGGCGACGCCGCCGGCAACTACCTCGGCCTCCAGATCGCGAAACGCGACGACGCCGTCGATCCGCTGCCGGCGGACGTCGCGGCCTTCCGCGATGACGAGCGGGTCGCGCGCTTCGAGCGGCTCCTCCTCGACCGCGGCGAACGGATCCGATTCGGCGGCGACAGGTTCCATCCGAACCTCCAGCGGGTCTCCGACGTCCTCGCCGCGCTCGCGCTCGACCGCGCCCGCGCCGGCAACACCGCCGCGGCGTGGGAGCATCTGCGCGCGGTCTCGATCCTGGCGCGGGCGCTGCGGGAAGGGCGCTGTTGGGGCGGCCGGCGGATGGCGCTTCTCCTCGTGCGCCAAGTCAACGCCGTCGCGCGCAAGCTTCCGCCGCCGGCGCCGCCGTGGGTCGCGGGAATCGCCGCCGTCGAGCCGCGGCCGGACATCGCCGCAACGCTGCAGGAAGAAGCGGCGGGCAGCATTGCCGTCCTCGCGTTCCCCGGGCTCGAGCCGCTCCGCGACTTCAAAGAAGCATCCGCGCTCAATCGCCCGCGCAAAGTGGCGGAAGCGATGGCGTCGGCGCCGCGCTGCCACAGCAGCGGTGAAGATGCCGACGTTTACCGCGCCGCGCGCATCGAAGAAGAGCTCGAGGCGACGGCGAAGGTCATGGCGTTGAAGGCGGAACGCGCGCGGCTCGGGCGCTGGCCGGCCGCGCCGGCGGATGGCGGCGCATCGCGCTGCGCCGACGCGCATTGGGAGTACCGCGCCGCGCCGGACGGCTCGCACGTGGCGCTGTGGATCTCGGCGGAGCTCGCGCCCGAGCCGGGCGCCGCGAACGCGCCCGCGCTAAAGTTCGCATATTGAGCGATGTTCCTGCGCATCCTGGCCGGCTTCGTCTTGTTCCTCGCGCTCGTGTGGGTCGTGCTGTACGTCTCCGGAGAGGCGTCCCTGCGCCGCGAGGCGATGCAGCCGTGGCCGTACGGCCTGGGCTCGGTCAAACAAGCGGTGGAGACTCCTCCGTACTCGCCGTCGGCGGAATCGGAGAAGCTGGCGACGCTTGTCGGATCGCTCGACGATGTCGAGGTCAAGCCCATCGAGGCCTACGTCGCGGCGCAAATCGCGAAGGGTGACGACACCATCGATCCGCCGCCGGCGGACGTCAAACTTGCCGGCCGCGAGGAGACGATCGCGGAGCTCGTGCCCTTCGTCATCGCTCATGGCGATCGCCTGACCTGGAGCAGCTATCGCGTTGCCGACGTGAGCGGGCTCCTCGCCGTCGCCGCGCTCGACCGCGCGGAGAGCGGCGACGCCCGCGCGGCGTGGGACGACGTGCACGCGATCTGGATCCTCGCGCGCGTGCTCGCGCCCACCTCGGGGTGGCGATCGAAGCAGGAGGCATTGTTTGCCGTGCGCAACGCCGCCGCGATCGCGCGCAAGC
>DATELQ010000102.1:0-14668 GCA_035276475.1 Thermoanaerobaculia bacterium
CGAGCGCGAAGCCGAGCTCCACGAGCGGGTCGTGCCGCGCGTGAAGCTGCTCCGGCGTCTCGCCGAGCATGGCGTCGCGCTCCGCGGCGTCGAAGAGCTTCGTCTGCGCGTAGAGCGTATCGATGGAGACGCCGTCGAGCGACTTGATCTCGCCGCGCTTCTTGACCGAGGCCAGCATGGCCTTGTCGGCGGGCTCGAAGAAATTCTTCTGCTCGCGCTCGAGGCGCTCCTTGAGCCGCGTCAGATTGCGGTTCATGTAGAGCGAGCTGCGCTCCGCGTCGGGCTTCTGCCGCTCTACGCCCGCGCGCGCCACCGAGGCCGCGAAGAACATCGCCTTCGGCCCGGGCGGCACCGGCACGGGCGGCGTCGGCAGGGTGTAGTAGATGAGGAAGTCGTGCACGCCGCGGCGGCGGTCTTCGTCGGCGATCTTGCGCAGCTCGTCGTACGCGGCGACGGCGTCGCGGTACTGCGGCCGCGACTTCGCCCACTGCAGCACCGCGTCGTCGGCGGCGCGCTGCTTCTCCACGATGCGGCCGCGGCGGAGGCCGGCCAGCATCCCGCCGGAGTTCTTCCAGGCGTTGTTCATCGACTTCAGGTTCGCCGCGACGGTGATGGTCGCCGCGGCGTTCCCCTTCGTCGTCTCCTCGAGGCTGCGGATCCACTCGCCGAGGACCTCGGCGCGCAGCGTGTAGAAGACGTCGCGCTGCTTGGCCATCTCGTCGGCGGTGAGGGCGCGGAGCGTCACGCCGGGGTAGCCGAGGACCATGACGAAGTCGCCGGGCTTCACTCCGGTCGTCGAGATCGGGAAGTAGTGCTCGGACTTGAACGGCGCGCCGTTCGCGTAGGCGCGGCCGATTGCGAAGTCGCCGGTGTGGCGCGGCCACATCCAGTTGTCCTCTTCGCCGCCGTACTCGCCGACGGCGCGCGGCGGCGCGTAGACGAGGCGGACGTCGGAGAGCTCCAGCGTGTCGACGAGGACGTACTGCAAGCCGTTGTCGAACGACTTCACGGTGCAGCGCGCCGAGGGCTGCTTCTCGCACTCGGCGACGAGCTCGTTCTGCTTCTTTTCCATGGCCCGATTGCGCTCGGCGTCGGAGGCGTTCTGCGGCACGGCGCCGAGCACCTCCTTCGTCACGTCGACGAAGCGCCGCGGCACCGTGACCTTCGTCGTCGATCCCTTCAGCTCCGCCGCGCGCGAGGCGGCGACGTAGCCGTTGGTGATGATGTCGTTCTGCGGCGTGGCGTGCTCCTGCAGGATCGAAAACAAGCAGTGATGGTTCGTAATGAACAGCCCCTCGGGCGAGATGAACCCGGCGGAGCAACCGCTGACGCTGATCGCGCCGGCGAGGAGGCCGGTGCCGCGCTTCGGATCCCACAGGCGCGACGGCGGGAGCTCGAGTCCTTGCTTCTTCAGCCACGCCGCGTCGAGCTGCAGGACCTGCTGCGGCGTCCACTTCCCTTCGAGCGCGAAGAGCGGCGAAGCAAATAGAGCGATGACGACCAAGGCGCGTTTCATGGGCGGAGATGCTACACTTTTGTCACCAAACAACTCAGGGGATTGCGATGCGCTATGCAGCGGTGATTGCGATTTCGTTTGTCGTCGCCGGCACTCTCGTTGCCGCCGATCTAGGCCGCGCCGTCGGCTCGGTCACGATCGACGGAAAGCCGATCGTTCTGCAGTACGCGTATGCGATCGACCATCAGAAGAACCAGCTCTCGAACAAGAGCAACGAGACGAAGGTCATCCTCACCGACAAGCCGATCCCCGACGGGACGAAGCTCGCGGATGTCGACTACAACTTCCCCGACGGGATCTACGGCGTGGTGGTCTGCATGACGCCGCAGGACAATGTCTCGCACGTGGTCGTGCAGCACCCCGCCGGCACCTACGACGCCGGCTACTTCGAAGGGGTGCAGGACTACCGTTTCAAGCGCGCCAAAGGCGACCGCGGCACGATCAACGGAACGCTGTCGTCGAAGAAGATCACGACGAATACGATGGCGTTTTTCTTTGATGCGGAGTTTGCGGCGAACATCCAGTGACGAGGTGACAGGGCACAGGGAACAGGGGACAGGTGATGTCCTCGCGACGATCACCACCTGTTCCCTGTCCCCTGTGACCCGTCACCTAGTGTAAGAACATCGGCATCCCCATCACGTCCGCCACCTTCGGCCGGTACTCCACCGCGTCGTAGAAGCGCTCGATGTCGACGCGCTTCTTGGCTTCGCCGCTGTTCTCCACCGGTACGGCGGTGTAGCGGCCGTCGACGACGGCGACCATCTTCCCGACCTGGTTCCGGCGCAGGAGGTCCGCGGCCAGGCTGCCGTAATTGTTGGCGACGAGCTGGTCGAGGGAGTCGGGGGCGCCGGAGCGCATGAGGTAGGCGAGGCGCTGGTAGATGACTTTGTCGCGCGAGCGCTTCTCCAGGAAGTCGCTGACGATCTCGCCGATGCCGCCGAGCTTGCGGTTGCCGAAGGCATCGGCTTCGCCGCTCTCCACGGTCGCGCCGCCGATGACCGTGGCCCCCTCGGAGATGGCCACGACGGCGTAGTTCGCGGGGTTGTCGGCCTTGTCGTGCGCGAGCATCCCCCACAGCCGCTCGCAGTCGAACGGCACCTCGGCGATGAGGGCGCGGTCGACGCCGGCGAGGTACGAGGCCAGGAGGCAGGTCTCGCCGGAGTAGCGGCCGAAGAGCTCGACGACGAGGAAGCGCTCGTGCGACGCCGCGCCGGTCTGGAGGTCGTTGATGAAGAGCACCGAGCGCGTGACGGCGGTGGAAAACCCGAGGCAGTAGTCGGTGCCGTAGACGTCGTTGTCCATCGTCTTCGGGATGGCCACAACGGGCACGCCGCGCTGGTGGAGCTCGCGGGCGAAGCTGAGCGTGCCGTCGCCGCCCAAGGCGACGATGGCGTCGAGCTTCAGGAAGTCGATCGTGCGCAAGGCGACGCTCATGAGGTCGTAGCGGCCGCGCGAGTCCGCCTCCACGCTGCCACGCAAATGCGCCGGCACGGCCTCGGGCTTGGCGATCGACGGGTTCACACGCGACGTGTGCAGGATCGTGCCGCCGGTGCGGTCGATGGTGCGCGTGGTGGCGCGCGTGAGATGCGTGATCCACGCCGAGTTATCGGCGCTGACCTCGGGGACGATGTTGATGAGCGAGGCCCAGCCGCGCCGCAGGCCGAGGATCTCGAAGCGGTCGTCGTCGAGCAGGCGCCAGACGAAGGCCTTGATGGCCGCGTTGAGGCCGGGGACGTCGCCGCCCCCCGTCAGAATGCCGATCCGTTGTTTCACTGTCTGCCGAGCCGCGCCTGCGCTGCCGCTTCTCCCTCCGGGAAGAAGACGACTTTTAGCGCCTCTTTGCGGTCGAAGCGAGCCATTCCGTCGTGAAATTCTCGCAACGAGTCGAACACGGCCTGCACGACCCACTCCACGTCGAGCCCCGAGCGCAGCAGCGAGAGCATGCGCTGCCAGGTGCCGTACATGCGCCGGCCGATGATGCCCTGCAGCGTCACGCCTTTGAAGATGACGTTCTTCGTGTAGTCGTCGATGGTGAGGGCCCGCCCGCGCGGAAGGCCGAGGAGGGAGAGGATGCCGCCCATGCGCACGACGTCGAGGGCGAAGTTGACGGCGGCCGACGCGCCCGACATCTCGCACACCATGTCGACGCCGACGCCGTCGGTGATGGCCTCGATGGCGCGCTTGGCGTCGCGCGGATCGCCGATGTTGAAGGCGTGGAAGTTGCCGAGGTCGCGCGAGGCCGCCCAGCGCCGCGCCGACTCGAGCGCGGCGTCGTTGACGTCGGTGACGATGACGGTGGCGGCGCCGCTGTGCTCCGCGATGGCCGCGGCCATGGCGCCGATGGGCCCGAAGCCGGTGATGAGCACCGACTTCCCGGCGAGGTCGCAGATCTGCGTGGTGTGCACGGCGTTGCCGAGGGCGTCGAGGAACGCGCCGACGCGGAGGGGGACGTAGGGGCCGAGCTTGATGACGTTCGAGGCCGGGACTTTGACGAATTCGGCGAACGCGCCGTCCTCGTGCAGGCCGTAGATCTTGGTGCGGATACAGATGTGGCCGTTGCCGCTGCGGCACTGCGGGCACTCGCCGCAGACGACGTGCATCTCCGCGCTGACGTAGTCGCCGACGTTGATCCCCTCGCGGTGCGCGCGCTCGCCGATCTCTTCGACGAAGCCGCAGAACTCGTGGCCGTAGATCCGCGGCAGAGTCATGGAGTCGCGGATCGACGGATCCCAGTGGTAGATGTGCTTGTCGGTGCCGCAGATCGCCGCCGCGGCGACGCGGATCAGGATCTCGTCAGGTCCGGGCGCAGGGTTGGGGCATTCGCGGACTTCCGTACCCGTGGGACCGTCTGCGGTGGTGGTTTTGACTACGGCGAGCATTGAGGCGTCAGGAGCGCGGCGATCGTATCACGGCGCTCGCGAGCTCCGGGCGGCGGCGCAGCTGGCGGCGGACCCAGCGGAAGGCGCCGTCGATGATCTCGTCGCTGAGCGTCGGCGGGCGCGCCACGTTGTGGCTGTTGCGCGGCAGGTCCTGCGCGAACTGGTGGATGGCCCAGACGAGGGTGTCGCAGTCGCGGTCGTAGAGGTCCTTGTGCTTGCCCCCCTCGACGACGTAGATGCGTTTCTGCGGCGCGCTGCTGGCGTCGTAGAGCCGGTGCGCGAAGGAGCACGGACAGGTCTCGTCCTCGGTTCCGTGCAGGATCATCAGCGGCACTTTGAGCGTGCGCACGACGGAGAGCGTGTCGAAGATGCGCCCGGCCAGGAGGTAGAGCGGGATCTTCGGAAACGCGGCGCGGGCGATGTCGGGGAAGTTCGTGAACGTCGACTGCAGCACGAGGCCGTCGAAGGAGTGATGGCGGATGACCTGCGCGGCGATGGCGCCGCCGAGAGAGAAGCCGTAGAGGATGGAGGGGACGTTCTTCGGGCGGATCTTCTCGTGGAAGCGCGCCGCGGTGACGCCGTCGTCGACGACGCCGTGCAGCGTCGGCATGCCGCTGCTGCGGCCGAAGCCGCGGTAGTCGAAGAGGAGGACGCTGATGCCCGCGGCGACGAAGTGCTGCATGACGTCGGCGAAGTTGGTGATGTTGCCGGTGTTGCCGTGGCAGTAGAGCGCCGAGGCGATGGGCTTATCGGCGCGGCAGTACCAGGCGTGGAGCAGCTCCCCGTCGTCCGTCTCGATCCACATCTCGTCGACGCGGTGGCGCTGCAGGCCGTAGTCGGCCGGGTCCCACGTTTTCAGCGGTTCATGCGTGGGGCAGAAGAGCTGGATGTGGCGGAAAATCCGCCGCCCGAGCTCGAGGGTGGCGAGGGTCGCGCCGCCGACGAGGAGGGGGAAGGTGAGTTGTTCGAGTTGTTTCCTGCGCCGCACGTCTCATTGTATCGAGCAATTGTCCTACCATGCCACCCGTGCGATTCAGCGAGAGCCGGGTGCGGGTGCGCTACAAGGAGACGGACCAGATGGGGATCGCCCACCACTCGAACTACATCGTCTGGTTCGAGATCGGGCGGACGGACCTCTGTCGCGCGGTCGGTTTCCCGTACACCGAGATCGAGGCCCGCGGCTACATCCTCGTCGTCACGGAAGTGAATTGCCGCTTCAGGATTCCGTATCGCTACGACGACGAGGTGGTGATCCGGACGACGGTGGCGGAGGCGGCGAGCCGGAAGATGAAGTTCGAGTACGAGCTGCGCGACGCTACGGGGGAGCGGGTCCACGCGACGGGGTCGTCGTGGCACGTATGGGTGGATCGCGAGTCGCGAAGGCCGACGATCGCGGATTCCGAGGTGATGGCGGCATTCACGGAGTGCTGAGTGCTGAGTGCTGAGTGCTGAGTTGATCGCGTACTCAGCACTCAGCACTCAGCACTTCATGCATCCATCTCGTAAGCCCGCTTGAACCACTTCTCCACAAAGTCGTCCACATCCGCGGGAGAAGCGACCTCGATCCGGTGCGTGATCCGGTCCTTCTTCGCCAGCCCGCCGGTGTCGATCAGGCGCCCCTTCGCGGGCGTGTCTTTGAGCGCCAGGCCGAAGTCGATGCGCGTCCGCGTCGTCGGCTTGATCTGCGCGACCACGTGCTTGCGGTAGATCGGCACGATCGTCTTGCCGGGCGAGATCTTCACGTCGTACGTGCGCGCCAATTCGTACAGCCGCTCGTACGCCGGCAGCAGCGCCGCCTTTGCGCCGGAGAACATCGCCTCGACGTACTCCGGCGCAACCCGCATGTAGTCGGCGATGTCGCCGCCCATTCGTTCCAGGCCGGGATGCGGATCGTAGGTGAAGGTCACTTCGCTGCGGTGCGCTTGGCCGCGGCCGCGAGGCGGGCTTTGTAGCGGTCGGCGGTGTTGGTCTTGATGATGCCCTTCTTCGCCGCTTTGTCGATCTCGGAGAATCCGGTGCTGACGACGCCGGAGTCGACGTTCCCCTCGGACACCGACGTGCGGGCCTTCTTCAGCGCCGATTTGAGGCGCGATTTGCCGGCGCGGTTGCGCACGGTTGCTTTGGCGGCCTGTCGCTGCTGCTTCTCCGCCGAACGGGTGTTGGCCATGAACTGCTCCTTTATCTAGTTTCCACGCCGAGCTGTCTGAGTTTCTGCCGCGCCAGCGCCGCTTCCTGCGACGTCGGGTGCTCGTGCACGACGTACTGCAATTGCACGATGCCCTTCGCCTTTTCGTTCGTGGCGATGTACGCGTAGCCCTTCTTGAGTAGCGCGCCGGGGACTTTGTCGGACTGCGGGTACTTTGTAACGACGCTGTCAAACTGCTGAATCGCCTCGCGATATTTCTTCTGCGAAAAGAGACTCTCCCCGATCCAGTAGGCGGCGTTGTCGGCGAGGTCGGAGCTCGGATTCCTGGCGATGAAGTCCTTGAATCCCCCGATGGCCAGGTCGTAGTTGCCGCGCTGGTAGTCGCGGTACGCCGACTGGTAGACGGCCACCGGGTCCTCGCCCGGCGCCGGCTGCGGCTGCGGGACGACGTTGACCTCCGTTCCTGCCGGCGCTGGTGTCGCAGGGGCGGGCATTGGCTGTGGCACCGCCGCCGCAGCGGCCGCTGCGCGCGCGGCCGCGGCTTTCAACTCGTCGATGTCGTGCTGCTGTTGCGTGAGCTGCTGCCCGAGCTTGTCGAAGCGGTAGTTCGTCTGCTCGATCGCGCCCTGCGTGCTCGCCATCTTCTCTTCGATCTCGCTGACCTTCGCCACGAGCGTGCCGTTCGACTTGAGGAGCGTCTGCGTGTCGCTGGCGATCTTCTGATTGATGCTCTGCACGTCTTCCTTGCTCGAGGCGGTGCGCTTGACCTGCGCGAGCTGGTCCTGCAGCTCGGAGATCTGCGACTGCAGCTTCTCCACGTCGGACGAGGTGACGCAGCCGGCCGCGCAGAGAAGCGCGGCCGCGACGGCGATCGGGCGGACCGATTTCATGGGCTCTCCTATCTGACGAGGACGAGGTGCGCGCGGCGGTTCTTCGCCCACGCCGCTTCATCGTGACCCGGATCGAACGGACGCTCCTCGCCGTAGCTGACGGTGCGGATACGGCCGGCGTCGATGCCGAGCGTCATCAGGTACTGCTTGGCTTGATTGGCGCGGCGGTCGCCGAGCGCGAGGTTGTACTGCTCGGTGCCGCGCTCGTCGCAGTGGCCTTCGATGAGGAGGTTGTACCCGGCGTTTCGCTTCAGCCAGTTCGCCGAGTCGGTGAGCGCCGCCTGCGCGTCGGCGCCCAAGGCCGCTTCGTCGTAGCCGAAGTACGCGTCCTTGATGAAGCCGCGGAGCTGCGCCTGCCGGTTGGCCTCTTCGATGTTCCCCGACAGCGGCTCCTCCGTCACCTTCGGCATCGTCTCGCTCTGCACGAAGTCGGTGTTCGTCGTGATCGGCTGCGGCTGGGTGGACTGCGGCTGCGGCGCCGTCACCTCGACGGGCGGCACGGTCGCGGACGCGGCCGTGTCGGGCGCGACCTTCGGCGTCGGCGTGGTTTTGTGGCGGCACGCCGGCGCGGCGACGAGGGCGATCAGAACGAGTCCGCTGAGGAACCCTTTCACTGCTTTAGTCATTGCTTTTGAGCTCCTTATCGATGATATCACTCGGCTTTCTTCGACCAGTCGGGGTCCTTGTTCTCCCCGTCGAAGGTGAGCTGCTGGATTTGGCTGCCGTCGACGCGCATCCGGTAGATCTGCCAGTTGCCGCTGCGGTTGGACTGGAACGCCAGCCACTGCCCGTCGGGCGACCACGTCGGCTGCTCGTTCGAGCCTTCGCCGGCGACGATGCGGCTCTGCCCCGTGACGACGTTCTGGATGCGGATCTGGAACCTCCCGTTAACTTTTGAGGTGTAGGCGATCTCGTCGCCGTTCGGCGACCAGGTGGCGTCGTCGTTCCAATCTCCCTCGAACGACATCCGCCGCACGTTCGATCCCTCGGCGTCCATGATGTAGATCTGCGGCGATCCGCCGCGGCCGGAGGTGAAGGAGATCTGGCGGCCGTTCGGACTCCACTCCGGCGTCGACTCGATCGACGAGTCGGTGGTGAGCCGGCGGAGGTTCGTGCCATCGTCCTTGACGAGGTAGATGTCGGGGTTGCCGTTGATCGAGCCGACGAACGCGATGTCGCTGCCGACCGGCGAGAACGTCGCGGAGGTGTTGAGGTTGAGCCCCGTGCGGAGTTTGATCCTCGCGCCGCCGCGGCGGCTGATGATGTACATGTCGCTCGTGCCGCCGAAGAACGACGTGTAGACCATCCGCTCGTTGTCGGGCGCCCAGCTCGGCAGGATCGAGAGCGCGTTGTGCCGGGTGATGCGGCGCTGGTTGCCGCCGTCCCAGTCCATCAGATAGATCTCGAAGTTGCCGTCGCGATTCGAGGCGAAGGCGATCTGCGTGAGGAACACCGACGGCTTGCCGTTCACGGCCCGGATCAAATCGTTGGCGATGATGTGGGCCATCCGCGTGAGCGAGCCGTTCGTACCGCGATAGCGGTTGCCGAACTGCCGGACGTTGGTGGTGTCGATGAGCTGGGCCTCGACGACGTAGTCCGTTCCCTCGACTCGGATCGACGTCAGCAGCAGAAACTGCGCGCTGACGCGCTTCACCAGCTCGAAGTCGACCGGAACACCCGGAGGGTACGGAGTCAGAGCGAAGACGCCGGAGTAGGCGAGGTCGCGCGTGAACGGGGAGAAGAACTGCGTGTTGTAGACCTCGAGCGGCAGCGTCGTCTCCGGGCGCGGCACGACGATCGGGATCGACTTCGCGGACTGGTTGGCCGTGATGGTCGTCTTGATGTCGGCCTGCGCGAACGCATGCGCGGCGATGAGCGGGAGGAGCAGTGCGAGCAATCGTTTCATCGGAAGTTTAAATGGACTCCCAAGTAGGTTCCACTGTAAGCGAACGGCAGCGGCGGCAACGGCGACGCCTCCAGGACGGCACGCAGCGCGGCGCGGTCGAAGGTCGGGTTGCCGCTCTCGGTCTCGACCTTCGCGTCGCGGATCGTGCCGTCGCGCTCGATGGTGAAGTGCACGGTGGTGGTTGGACCGGCGCCGACCTGCGGGCGAAACCAGTGCGAGCCGATCAAGGTCTTCATCCGGTCGATGTAGATGGTGTACGGGAAGTCGCCCCCTTCCAAGCCGACGACGCCGGAGCCGCCGACCGGCACGGGGGCAGCGACGGCGGGGGCGGGCGGCGGGACGGCGACGGAGGGGGTGGCGGTCTCGGAGCCCTTCTTCGTCGACTTCCCGAAGGGGGAGAGGGGGACGGTGTTCTTCTCCGGAACCGCGGGGGGCGGTTTCTGCGGCGTCTCCTGGACGACCGGCGGCGCGGGCTTCTCCATTTTCGCCACCGGCTCGGTGTGTTTGATTGCCGGCGCCGATTCCACGGCCGCGCGCGCGACCGGCGCGAGACGGATCTCGATCGCCGCCTGCGGCGACTCGGCCCTGGCCTGATGCAGCGCGGCCCAGACCACGAGCGCCGACAATGCGCCGTGCAACAACAACGCTAGAGCGATGCCGGCGCCGGCGCCGCGACTGAGCGCGGCACGCTGCGCCAACACCTCACCGACGCGGTCGTCCACTCGTCACCACCCTGGGCTGTGTCACCATGCCGAGCTGCTCCACCCCCGCGCGGTTCATTATGTCCAGCACCGCCACCACCTGCCCGTACGGCACGCCCTTGTCGGCTTCGAGCAGTGCGCGCTTGATGCGCTGCTGCCGAAGCCGCGGGCCGAGCGTCAATTCGAGGTCCTTGGTTCCCATCGGCGCGCCGTCGAGGTAGACGGCCCCCGCCGCCGTGACCTGGATCTTCGACGGCTGGCTCGAGGCCATCTCGAAGCTTTTGCCCTCCGCCGACGGCAGCGCCACGGTCAAGCCCTGCGTCAGCATCGGCGCCGTGATCATGAAGATGATGAGCAGCACGAGCATGACGTCGACGAGCGGCGTGACGTTGATCTCCGCGAGATCGCCGTACTCGTCGCTGCTGTCGAATCGAAAGGCCATGCGCTATTAGACGCCGTCAGAGGAAATTGCGTTCCGTCAAATTCAAGAATTCGAGGGTGAAGTCTTCCATCTCGCCGCGCGCGCCGCGCAGCTTCTGCACGAAGTGGTTGTATGCAAGAAGCGCGGGAATGGCCGCAAAGAGGCCCGCCGCGGTGTTGATCAGCGCCTCGCTGATGCCCGGCGCGACGGTGGTAATCGACGTCGAGCCGCTCGAGCCGATGGTCATGAACGAGTCCATGATGCCCCACACGGTGCCAAACAGGCCGATGAACGGCGTGGCCGCCGCGGTGGTCGCGAGGAACGGCAGGAAGCGGCTGAGCCGCGACGACTCGATGCGCGACGCGCGCAGGAGCGACCGCTCCACGGCGTCGAGCGACCGGATCGATGATCCCTGGGCGTGGGCCATCTGGGCCTCGATCTCCGCGTAGCCGGCCCGAAAGAGCCCGACGAGCGGCGACTGCACGGCCTGCGTGGTGACGGTCTGGACGTCGACGAGGCGCTTGGCTTTGCGGAAGACGCCCATGAAGCGCCGCGAGGCCCGGCGCGCGCTGCGAAAGCGCAGGCCGATGACGATCATGACGGCCCACGATCCGACGGAAAAGAGGAGAAGGATTGCCAGGACGGCCTTCCCCACCCAGCCCGTATGTAAAAACGCCGTCCAGAGTTGCACTGCGTTGGTTATAGCAGATCACCTACAATGTGCGGCGAACGAACATGAACATCATCTCCGGGTCCCGGCTGGGACCGTACGAGATGAGCGCCCGCATCGGCGCGGGCGGCATGGGCGAGGTCTGGCGCGCCGTCGACACGCGCCTCGGGCGCAGCGTCGCGGTGAAGGTCCTCCCGGCCGAATTCGCGCACGATGCGCAGCTCCGCATACGCCTCCACCGCGAGGCGAAGGCGATCTCGCACCTCAATCACCCGAACATCTGCACGCTCCACGACGTCGGCGACGAAGGCGGCGTGCCCTACCTGGTCATGGAGCTGCTCGACGGGGAGTCGCTCGCCGACCGCCTGCAGCGCGGGCCGATGCCGGTCGAGCAGGTCCTCCGCTACGGCATGGAGATCGCCTCGGCGCTCGCCCGCGCGCATCGCGAGGGGATCGTGCACCGCGATCTCAAGCCGGGAAACATTTTCCTGACGAAAACCGGCGCGAAGCTGCTCGACTTCGGCCTGGCGCTGTCGCAGCAGCCGCGCAAGGGGAGCGGCGACGCGGTGACGGAGCGGCGCATCACCGAGCAGGGCTTCGTCGTCGGCACGGTGCAGTACATGGCGCCCGAGCAGATCTCCGGCGACGCGGTAGATACGCGCACCGACATCTTCGCCTTCGGCATGGTGCTGTACGAGATGGTCACCGGCGTCGTGGCGTTCGACGGGCCGAGCCGCATGAGCCTCGCGGCGGCGATCCTGACCGGCGAGCCGCGGCCGATGCCGCCGTCGACGCCGCCGGCGCTGGAGCGCGTGATCCTCACGTGCCTGGCAAAGGATCCGGACGAGCGCTGGCAGTCGGCGCAGGACATCCGGTTGGAGCTGCAGTGGGTCCGCGACGCGCGAGCGTACGCGCCCGCCTCTGTCGTCGCGCCGCCGCCGCGGAAGCCGTGGCTGGCCTGGTCCGTCGCTGCCGCGGCTGTGATCGTCGCCGCGATCGCGATGTACCCGAGGCGAACATCGACGATGTCATTGAAAACGACAATTGCAGCGCCGGCCGGCGTTGTCCCGACGTTCAATGACGATTACTGCGCGTCGCTGACGATCTCGCCCGACGGCCGCTACGCCACGTTCGCCGCAAAAAGTGCGGATGGGAAGCAGATGCTCTGGCTCCGCCCGCTCGACGGCGAGGCGCGCCCGATCGCCGGTACGGAGACGGCGACGTATCCGTTCTGGTCGCCCGACAGCCGTTTCATCGCTTTTTTCACCGACGAGAAGAAACTGAAGAAAGTCGACCTCACCGGAGGCGTGCCCGTGTCGCTCTGCGACGCCGGGGGAGGGCGTCCCGGATCGTGGAACAGCGACGGGACGATCATCTTCTCGCCGTCGTGGCAGGGCCCGATCCACAAAGTCAACGCCTCGGGTGGCGCCTCCACACCGGTGACGAAGCTCGAGGCAGGGGAGAGCACGCATCGCTGGGCGACGTTTCTCCCCGACGGCAACCACTTTCTCTACATGGCCGGCACGCACTCTTCGGGAACGCAGAGCGAGACGAACGCGATCTATGCCGGCGCGCTCGATGGCTCTAGCCGCAAACTCCTTCTTCGCGCGCGCTCGAACGTCGTCTACGCCGCCGGGTATCTGCTGTATGCGCGCGATACCACGCTCGTGGCGCAGCCCTTCGATCCGGCCAGGATGGAGCTCACCGGCGATCCCATGCCGATCGTCAAAGACGTTGAATACGTGGCCGAGACCTTCTTCTCCATCTTCTCCGTCTCGCGGCAGGGGACGCTGCTCTACGTCGGCGCGTCGCCGGACAGGAGCGTGCTGCACATCCAGGATCGCGACGGAAAGGATCTTGGACCAATCGGGGAGCCCGATACCTACCGCGCCGTGGCCGTCTCTCCCGACGGCAAGCGGCTGGCGCTGACCATCGCCGATCACACCACCGGCGTCCGCAATATCTGGATCTATGACGTCGAGCGAAACGTCCCCACGCGCTTTACATTCGCCACGTCGGAACGCGACAACCCGGTCTGGTCGCCCGATGGAAAGCGGCTCGCCTACACCGGCGCACTCGTCGACGGCGATCTGTTCCTCAGGGACGTTGACGGAAGCGGCGCCGAGGAGCTGGTCTATCACCACCCGTTCCTGCGCGCGCCGACGGGGTTCTCGACGGATGGGAAAGAGATTCTCTTCACCGTGAACGACAATTTCGGGAAGACCGCCGAGGATGTCTGGGTGGTGGCCGCGTCGCGCGGTGCCAGCGCGCATCCGATCGTGCGCACCGCAGCCCGCGAGAGCGGCGCGGTCTTCGCCGCGGACGGACAGTGGATCGCGTACTCGTCGAACGAGACGGGGCACAACGAGGTTTACGTCATGCGCTATCCGAATGTCGGCGGGAAATCGCAGGTGTCATCGAGCGGCGGCAGTGGCCCGCACTGGCGTCGCGATGGACGGGAGCTGTTGTTTCTCGGGCCGGAGACGAAGGTGTTCGGCGTTCCCGTCGAGATGCAGGGCGGTGTCCCGCAATTCGGCAAAGCGACGCTGCTCTTTTCTCTCGGTGACTCCGTCGACAGCGGCTACACGCCGGACCACCAGCGCTGGATCGTGGCCAAGCCGGTGGCGTGGAACCCGGTGATGAACGTCGTCACGAACTGGCCCGCTACGGCGAGACCTCGATGATCTCGAAGGTGTCGGGCACGACCTTCCAGCGCGGCTCGGCCGGTTCGAGCTTCGCCGTCGGGAGGAAGAGGTGGTGCGTCTTCTCGTCGACGGCGATGGTGCGGGCGCCGCGCGCGCTCGGGATCGTCTCCTTCACTTTGTAGTCGATGGCGCTGACGACCGTGATCGTGCCGTCGCGGCCGTTCGACGAGTAGACGAGGTTTCGCGCGGGGTCGAAGGCGACGCCGTCGACGCCTTTGCCGATCGGCGCGGAGGCGATGACTTTGCCGCTGTCGGCGTCGCTCACGACGAGCGTCTCATTCGAGCAGACGCTGAAGAGGTGGCGCCGCAGCCGGTCGATGGCCAGGCCGCTCGGCTCGACGCAGCTTCCGAGCTTCCAGCGCGCCGCGACGGCGTTGCGCTTCACATCGATGACCGCGAGCTCGTTCGTGTCCTCGACGTTGACGAAGACGCGCCCGCGCTGATCGCTGACGGCGAATTCGGGCTTGCCGCCGAGGTCGATGGTGGCCACGACCGCGCCGCTGCTGGCGTCGAAGACCGTGGCGTTCTTCCCGCGGCCGTTGAAGGTGAAGACGTGCTTCGAGTGCGGGTCGTAGAGGATGGCGTCGGGATTCTCACCCGTGGTCTTCCACTCGGCGACGCGCTTGAGCGAATCGCGGTCGAAGACGACGACGGAGTTCGACTTCCCCGCGCTCACGAACCCGCGATCCGAGGCGAGGGCGATGCCGTGCACTCCCGGCGTGTCGGCGATCTCGCCGACGACCGTCTGCTTGTCGATGTCGACGACGACGACGCGGTTCCCGTGCGACTGGTACAACCGCCGCTGCCCGGAGTCGACGGTGACGTAGTCCC
>DATELQ010000103.1:0-33752 GCA_035276475.1 Thermoanaerobaculia bacterium
TCATCGACTGGGGCGGCATCGCCGACGTCGCCGCGCTGCAGTCCGACGCGCTCGGCTGCAGCACCGTCGACTGGAACGCGCCGGCCTCGCCCGCGTCGCTCCTCATCGGCTGCCCCGTCGCGGAGTGCTCCGACGCGGCCGCCGCGGCCTCGCCGGCGCGCTATGCCGCGAAGGGCAATCCGCCGGTGCTCCTGATGCACGGCGGCGCCGACTGCTTCGTCTCGCCGATGCAGTCCGAGCATCTGTACGACGCGCTCACGCGCGCCGGCGTCGACGCCACGCTGCGCACGATCGACGGCACGGGCCACGACGACGCCTTCTGGGCCTCGGCGGCCGCATTCGCGCAAGTGGAGAGCTTCCTCGACCGCGTGCTCAAGCCGCCGGCCCGCGTGCGCGCGGTGCGGCACTGACCCTGCAGTGCCCGGTTGGGTGCATCGCCGGGCACTGGCACTCGCTCTCCTTCTCCTCCTCGCCGCCACGGCGCGCGCGGACGTCGTGCGCATCCTCGCCGACGACCGCGAGGCCGCGCAGGCGCGCGTCGACCTGATCCGCCAAGCACAGGACAGCATCGAAGTCCTCTACTTCATGGCCAAGGACGACAAGGTCGCCCTCGGCATCCTGCAGCTCCTGCGCGACGCCCGCCGCCGCGGCGTCCGCGACGTGCGCGTCGTCATCGACGGCAGTTTCCGCCGCATCCCCAAAGCGGTGATGACGCATCTGCGCGACGAAGGGGTGCTGATCCGCACGTACCATCCGTTCGATCTGCGGCACCCGACGTGGATGCTGCACCGCATGCACGAGAAGGTGATTCTGGTCGACGGCAAGCGCTACATCACCGGCGGCCGCAATCTCGCCGAGTCGTACTTCGGTCTCGGCCGCGACATGAATTACCGCGACGTCGACATCTACGTCGACGGTCCCTCGGCCGCCGACGCGCACCAGCGCTTCGAGACGGTGTGGAACAGCCGCGACGTCGCCGCGCTGCACGGTCACGTCACCGGGAGCACGAAGCGCGAGGCCGCGCAGCACCTCGGCGACGCGCTCGCCGAGATGACCAAGAGCGGCATCATCGACCTCGGGGCGACGCGCGATTGGAGCAAGGGCGCGCTCGACGTCGGACCGATGCGCTTCCTGGCCGGGCACGACGTCGGCAGCGACATGGCCGCGCTCATCGCCGGGGCGAAGCAGTCCGTCGTCATCGAGTCGCCGTACTTCATCCCGCCGCGTTTCTTCCGCGAGCTGCTGCACAAGAAGTTATCCGAGGGGGTGCGGATCGTCGTCGTGACGAACTCCGTGCGGTCGACCGACGGACTGCTCCCCCAGATCGGCTACCTCAAGTACCGCGACGAGTTCGCGCGCGCCGGCATCGACTTCCGCGAGTACAAAGGCCCCGACTGCCTGCACGGGAAGGTGATCCTCGTCGACGGCCGCGTGGTCATGATCGGCTCCTACAACGTCGACCCGCGCTCGCAATACCTCAACACCGAGATCACCTGCGTAGCCGAGAACGAAGAGCTCGCGCGCGCGCTGCAGCAGCTGATCGACGGCCACATCGAGAACGCCTGGACGATCCAGGACGCGCCGCACGCCGCGCCGGTGAAGGCGTGGGCCTTCCGGATGCTGCTGCCGATTCTCGAGCACCAGTTGTAGGGCTCGCCCATCGTATTCGATCGCCCTACACTTCCAACGAACGAGCGTGGTTCGGCCATGAACGGCATCGCCTACGACGTCGAGATCAACAGAACGGCTGACGAGGTCTTTGCCTACATCGAGCAGCTCGACCGGCACGGCGAATGGCAGGCGGCCATCATCGACGCCCGGCAGGAGCCGGCCGGGCATCCGCGCGTGGGCACGCGAAACATCGAAACGCGCCGCGTTCCCGGCGGCCCGCGGCAGATCGTCTCGGAAGTCATCGAGTACGACCCTCCGCGACGCATCGCCGCGCGAGGGCTCAATGGACCGATCCGAGCGCACGTGGCGTTGAGCGTTCATCCTGTCGAATCGCGCTGCCGAGTCACGCTGTCCGTCGAGCTTCGCGGATTCGGGATCGGCCGAATTCTCGTGCTGTTCGCCCGGCGCGCCGCACGCAAACAAATCCCCCAAGACTTGGCCGCGCTCAAGGCGATTGGAATCGTGACGCGCCTTTGCTTACGACTTCACGTCCACGGCACTTTGCAGAAGCCTCTCGAACACCGCCGCCGCAGTGGCGACCACCACCGACACGAAGATCATGGCAACGCCCATGGCCACGCCGCCCGCAATGTCATCCTTCCCGCTCACAAATAGGAATAGGTACGCCACTGCCGCTCCAATCATGGCGATGAGGACGATTGCGCAGTATTTAATCGTCCGCAACGCTCTCACTGCATTCGGCGAGAATGCTTTGCCTTGACCGATGTATCCGAGCAGCCTGAACGCCTGAAACAACGCCACGAAAAACGCGATCGATGCGGTATAGGCGTACGCCAGAAACGGATCCTTGAAGTAAATCTCGAAGGTCGTGGCGTGCGCGTTTCTCCCTTCGAGATGAGGCTCCCAGAGCAGGAGAGCCAGCGCGCCGATGCCGACGAGCACAATGACCACCTGAAGAAAGATTGTGGCGCTTCGCGATTGCGTCATCCCTTCACTTCCCCGCCGGAATCACCGGCAACTCGATGTGCGACGGGTGCTGCGGGTCGTGATACACCGTGTTCGTGGCCACGGCCACGCGCCGGTTGCGATTGAGCGGCTCGCCGGTGTTGGGATTGACGTCGAAGCGCGGGAAGTTGCTGCTGGAGATGTCGAGGCGGATGCGGTGCCCGCGCTGGAAGACGAGCGACGTCGGGTAGAGCTCGATCGTCACCTCGGAGACCTCGCCGGGCTTCATCAGCTCCGCTTTTTCGAGCGAGTTGCGGTAGCGCGCGCGGACGATGGAGTCTTCGACGTTGAAGTCGACGCCGGCGGGGAAGTCGTCGTTCGGCGGATAGACGTCGACGAGCTTCGCGGTGAAGTCGGTGTCGAGTGCGTCGGACGACACCCAGAGCTTCACCACCAGGCGCCCCGTCACTTCGACGTCGCGCTCGAGCGGCGCCGACTGAAACACCAGCACGTCGTTGCGCGCGGAGAGCGGCCGCGTCTCGCCCTCGCACGGCCAGTAATCGGCGCGGCAGCGCTGGTCGAGCGCGCCGTTCGTCATCAAGCTCCCCGAGGAGCTGATGTTGCCGCCGAGCGTCGGGACGGGGTGCTTCGGGTCGAATTGGAACGACGTCGGCGCCGACGCCTCAGGCGGCTTCGGCGACAGCGCGCCCCCCGCGCCAAGGTAGTAATTCGTCGTCACGGCGCGCGCCAGCGGCCATTCCTTCTCGTCGCGCCAGTGACCGCCGACGAACACGCGCCCCTCGGCGGTCTTATGTCCATCGCCGCCGCCCATCACGAAGATGCGCACCGGCGCGATGTTCTCCGCGCCGTTGGGAATGTCTTTCAGCCAGCGGTCGTACCAGCGCTTGGCGAGGTCGAGGTACTTGATGCTTGCGTCCGGACCGAACTCCGCCTCGCCGGCGTGGGAGTCCTCGGCGCCGCCGTGCACCCACGGCCCCATGATCAGACGCTGGTTGTGCTTCGTCTTCGCCAGCGTCGCGTACGACAAGTTCGCCGTCTGCAGCGCCCACGAGTCGTACCAGCCGCCGATGTGATAGACCGGAACGTCCTTGTACTCGGCCACGTGATCGATCACGCTCGCGCCGTAGTTGCGCCAGAAGTCGTCGAGATCGCCGTGACTCATCGCCTCGACGAGCCAGGCTTCGTAGTCGGGAACGATCTTGAGCGGCGTCGTGCCGGGACGCAGCGGCAGCCCCTTCACGTACTCGGTGATGTGTTTCGACAGCTCCTCGAGCACCTGCTTCGTGTGCGGGTTTCCGAGGGCTTCGTGGCTGCCGTCGCGCGCGCCGTAAGTGAAGATCCAGTTGAGAAAGCGCAGCTCGAACGCGCCGTGGTGGCGCAGGCCGTAGTAGCCGGCGTTCGCGGCCGCGTCGATCGGGAACATGGCCCCGAGGTACGGCGCGCCGGAGATGGCCATGGCGTGCTGCGTGGCGCCGTCGTACGAGCCGCCGAACGTGCCGATCTTGCAGCTGCACCACGGCTGCTTGCCGAGCCACACGGCGGTGTCGTAGGCGTCGTTGACGTCGTCGGGCATGAACCGCCACCGCCCCTCGGAGTGGTAGCGCCCGCGCGTGTCCTGGCCGACGACGACGTAGCCATCCTTCACCAGCTCCGCGAGCCATTCGACGTTGGCCTTGTCGTACGGCGTGCGCTCCATGAGGACGGGGAACTTCCCGTCGACGGCGACGCCGTTGCGCGCGGGACGATAGATGTCGGTGGCGAGGTGCACGCCGTCGCGCATCGGGATCATGACGTTCCTCGACACGACGGAGTCGAACTTCGGCGGCTCGGCCTGGGCCTGAGCGAGAAGGAAGAGAAGGAGAGAGCAGGCGCGTAGAGCAGTCATGGTTTCCTTCGAAGTTTAGCGATCTCGTCGTCGAGGTACTTGCTGTCGGGGGCGATGGCCTTGGCGATGGTCAGGAGGAAGATCGCGCGCGCGTAGTCCTTGCGGTTGATCATCTCCCGAGGCATGTAGAAGCCGGTTTGGCCGCCGAGCGTGTTGAGGATGCGCTTCGCGGAGTCGTCCCGGCGAGCCAAGAGCTCTTTGATGCGCAAGTCGCGGATGGCGCGCTGCGCGTCGTACGGCGGCGCGGCCTCGGCGAGCGTCTTCCGGGCGTCGGTCAGGTATTTCGATTCCTCGCGCAGCGTGCGCTCCGTTTCGGCGAATGCCTGGCGGTACTCCTTCGATTCGGCGATGAGCTTCGCGCGCGCGGTCACGGCGGATGTGTCGTGCAGGCCTGCGTAGTCCACGGCCATGGCGACGTAGCGGCGCTCGCGCTCGATGACATCGGGCGCGCTCTCGGCGCGTTGGAGATCGGCATCCCAGAAGCGCGGATCGCCGCTCCGCGTCACCAGCCACTCCAGCGCCTCGCGCGCGAGCGACGGCGGCATCCACTCGTGAGTGCCGTCGAACGTGAGGATGCGGTGCGGGACCTTGGCCGCGGTGAGCTGCTTCTCGAGCTCCCACATCTCCCCGAAGTTGAAGTCATGCCTGCCGACCGTGCCAAAGAACGCGAACGGCGTCCCCGGAACCGGCGGCCGGTCGAACGGGAATCCGGCGCCGGCGCCGATGATCGCGCGCAACGATCCCGGCGCACCGAGAGCGAGGTAGCACGCCGCCCGCACCGTGCCGGAGAAGCCGGCGGCGTAGACGCGCCGGTCGTCGATGGAGAGACGATCGTGCGTGTCGCTCCACATCGCGCTCATGGCCTTGACGTTCGGGTCGACCGCTTCATCGCTCGCCGACGTGTACGAGCTGGCGAGGATGAATCCGAGCTCCTCCGCCGCCTCGCGGAACTTGCTCATCGGAACCATGGCCTGGCCGCGCGCGTCGAGGAGGTAGACGATCGGCCATCGCTTCGCGGCGTCGTATGAAGAAGGGACGAAGAGCGCGTAGCTCTGATCCGCCGCGGCTTTGCAGACGACGCGCTCCGTGAGACCGCCGCGCGCGGAGACCGCGAGCGCGAGGGAGAGCGCGGTAACGATCCCCGTTGTGCGACACGCCATGCGGCCCATTGTGCGTCGCCGATGGTATGAGGCGCTGTCACGACCTAAATACAGATTGACAACCATCCAAGTTGCCTCTAAAGTGCCGCGCTCAACCGCCCGCAGGTCCATTTCCAATAAGTACATTCCGTATCCCTCGGGGCGAAAGTGTCTCCCCGTCAGCGGAAAGTTTCTGCCGGCATTACGACGGGTCGTAGACCAGGAGTCTTCATGCAACACCTCAGGATTCTTTCCTCCGCAATCGCTGTATCTCTGCTCGCCTTCTTCGCCGCCGCCAATGAAGTAGACACGCCGCAGAAGTGGCCCGCAGGCGCTCCGAAAACGACCGCGGCCGGGCGCTTCACGATGGCGGCGAACGGCGCCACCGGCTGCACGATCGGGCCGCTCTCGCCGCCCGATACGAACGACCAGCGATACGTCGCCGACTGCTCCTCCACCTTCGACGCCATCGTGCACAACACCGATCCGTCGCCGCAGGCCACCATCCGCGTCAGCCGCGTGGCCGGCGACGTCGACAAGCTCCGCGCCAACCACCTGATCGGCTCGAAGGCGACCATCATGATCTCCGCCTTCGACGTCAACACCGGCGACTTTGCCCGCGTGCCGCGCGGCGCCGCGCAGGAGCACGACAAAGTCTTCTTCAACGATCACGAGCTCGGCATCCTCGTCGGCGCCGGCGGGCAGTGGCGCATCACCACCTTCGAAGTCCCCGTTGAGTGGGTGAACTTCGCGCGCGACAACAGCGGCGGCCCTCCCGTCCCCGCCGACAACGTCATCCGCATCCAGGTCGACGCCGACAACCACGTGCCGGTGTGGAGCACCGAGATCGACTGGGTCAGCCTGGAGTTCCAGGTCGTGCGCCCCATCATCCTCGCCCACGGCGGTTTCGCCACGCCGGGCACCTGGAGTCCGTTCTGGACCGGCCAGCTCGATGCGCTGGGAGTGCCGCACGACGAGGTTCGTTTCCCCGAGGATGGCCGCCGCACCATCGAGGAGAACGCCGCCGTGTTCTCGACGTTCCTCGACGATCACCTCCGCCGCTGGGGCGTCGACAAAGTCAACATCGAGGCTCACAGCAAGGGCGGCCTCGACTCGCGCCACATGGTCGAGAACCGCACCGGCGTCGACCGCGTGGCCATGGTGGGGACGCCGAACTGCGGGATGAAGATCTTTGACATCGCCACGGTCCTGAGCCACCTCGGGCCGCTCATCCCCGTCGGCATCGTCATCGACATCAAGGCCCCGCTCATCCCCGAGCTGACCACGCCGTCGATGAAGATCTACAACCACTATCACGGCCACAACCCGAACGTCCGCTACTCCACGCTGGCCGGCGGCTATCACGCGCACACGCTCAGCCCGTACAAGGCCCTTCAGGCCGTTGTGGGCTTCGGCGATCTCATCGTGTCGCAGAGCTCGGCGCAGTGCCTCAGTTGGTCCTTCAACACCAAGTACGAGTCGTTCGGCAACAACCACAACGCCATGCACTGGAATGAGGTCAAGGCCCAGCCGGCCTTCGACAGCCTCTGGAACCTCGTCCGCACCGTTCCGAGCGGCGCTCCGCTCAAGCCCGCCGCGATGAGCGCGCGCACCGTCGCCGCGAATGACTTCGATGAAGACGCGGAGTACGTCTTCACCGCCTCCACGCCGGCCACCGTGCAGCAGGGGGAGACGAAGTCGTTCTCCATGCCGATCGACGACGCCCACCCGGCCGCGTTCGCGATCTTCTACTCCGGCACCGCCATCGGCGCGGAGCTCATCTCGCCGACGGGTGTGCATTACACGTGGAACCAGGTGTGGGACGAAAACTCCGGCATCTCCAACGGCGACGACGAGATCCCCACGACGCAGGGGCGCATCAAGTCGTACACCTTCGACGCGCCCGAGGTTGGCGTCTGGACGCTCAACGTCACCGGCGTCGATGCGGGGACGAGCAACTTCGGCGTGACTGGTCTCTTGCAGACCCCGAGCACGGCGATGGTCGCCTCCATCGAGACCGAGGCGGTGCACCTCGGCACGCCGCTGCGCGTGCGCGCCACCGTCACGCGCGGCGGAGCGCCGCTGACCGGCGCCACCGCGACGGCGCTCGTCACCCGTCCCGATGACAGCCAGCAACAGATCACCCTGCACGACGACGGCGCCTCCGGCGTCTACGTCGGCGACGTGGCCACACCGATCGCCGGCGCTTACGACATCGTCGTCACCGCCGAGGACCATCGGCCGGGGCAGCCGGCCTTCAGCAGGCAGAGCATCGTGCGCGGCACCGTCTCCGCGAGTCTCACCCGCTTCGAAGGTCCGTACAGCGACAGCGCCTTCGACACCGACGGCGACCACGGCCTCGACACGCTCCTGGTCAACGGATTCCTCAACGTCGTCGAGCCGGGCACGTACCGCCTCTTCGGCGTCCTCACCGACATGGCGGGCAACGAAGTCACCACCGCGCCGTTCTCCGTGACGATGCCGTTTGGCGGCACGCTGCGCTTCAGCCTCCCCTTCCCCGGCGCCGGCATCTACGCCAGCTCGATCAACGGCCCGTACAAGCTCACCCTCCGTCTGGCCGAGGAGCGCGGCGGCGCCATTCTGCCGATCCAGGAAGAGGCCGGCGTCTACACCACCGGCAACTATTTCTACTATCAATTCGGCGCGCCGCCGCCGCCCGACAAGTTCCCCACCACGGTGACGGTCGATGCGGCGTCCGGCCCGTACCAGGGACCGGCCACGCTCGTGGCGCACCTCAAAGACAATGACGGCAACCCGCTGGCGAACCGCTTCCTCACCTTCCAGGTCGGCTTCTCGACGGCCGGCTTTGCCGTCACCGACGCCACCGGCACGGCCACGCTGACCGACGCGTTCCTCTCCAGCCTCAACTTCCTCGGCGGCTATCGACTCGACGCCTTCTTCGCCGGCGATCCGAAGTACTCCGGGTCGTCGGGACAGAGCACGTTCTTCATGGGATTGGGGACGCAGACGATCGCCTGGACGCCGCCGGCGCAGGTGCCGCCCGGCACGATCCTCAGCCCCGACAACATCCTCAACGCCACGGTGACGGGCTCCGGCAACGCCGATCCGGCCGCGCTGGTCTACGAGCCGGGCGAAGGGACGATGCTGCAGGCCGGGACGCAGGTCATCAAGGTCACGGCGCCGGCGACGGATGTTTACGCCGAGGCGACGAAGAGCGTGACCATCATCGTCGGCAATCCACAGGCGACGGTGAGCTGGAACAACCCGGCGGACATCGTCTACGGAACGGCGCTCGGCGCCGCGCAGCTCAACGCCACCGCCGACACGACCGGCACGTTCACCTACAACCCGCCCGCCGGCGCGATCCTCGACGCGGGCACGCAGCAGCTGCACGTGACGTTCACCCCGTCGACGCCGGGCATGACCGGCACGACGAAGACGGTCGTTGTCAACGTCAGCAAAGCGAATCAGACGATCGCGTGGAGCGATCCGGCGCCGATCGTCTACGGCACGCCGCTCTCGGCGACGCAGCTCAACGCCACGGTCAACGGTCCGGGCGCGCTGACGTACGCGCCGCCGGCCGGCACGCTGCTGGGCGCCGGCAGCCACACGCTGACCGCCACCGCCGCGGCGACGGCAAACGCCAACGCCGCCACCGCCTCGGTGACGCTGCAGGTGCAGAAAGCGACGCCGGTCGTGACGTGGAGCGCACCCGCGTCCATCGTCTACGGCACGCCGCTCTCGGCGACGCAGCTCAATGCCTCGGCCAACGTGCCGGGGACGTTCACCTACTCGCCCGCAGCCGGCACCGTGCTGGGCGCCGGCAACGCGCAAACGCTCTCCGTCGCCTTCGCGCCGGCCGACGCTGCGAACTACTCCGCCGCCAGCGCCACGACGGCGATCGACGTGACGAAGGCCCCGGTGACGATCACCTGGCCCGCACCCGCGCCGATCGTCTACGGCACGCCGCTCTCGGCAACGCAGCTCAATGCCTCGGCGAGTGTGCCGGGGACGTTCACCTACTCGCCCGCAGCGGGCACTGTGCTCAACGCCGGCAACGCGCAGACGCTCTCCGTCGCGTTCACGCCGGCCGACGCCGCGAACTACTCCGCCGCCAGCGCCACGACGACCATCGACGTCGCCAAAGCCGAGCAGACGATTCAGTGGCCGGCGCCGGCGGACATCGTCTACGGCACGCCGCTCTCCTCCGCGCAGCTCAACGCCACCGTCACCGGTCCCGGCGCGCTCACCTACGCGCCACCGGCGGGAACGATCCTCGACGCCGGCAGCCATCAGCTGACCGTCACCGCGGCCGCGACGCCGAACTTCAACGCCGCCACCGCCTCGGTGACGCTGCTGGTGAAGAAGGGCACGCCGTCACTGACGTGGAGCACGCCCGCAGCGATCGTCTACGGCACGCCGCTGTCGTCGACGCAGTTGAACGCCACCGCCAACGTGCCGGGCTCGTTCGCCTACATGCCCGCCGCCGGCACGATCCTCGACGCCGGCAATGCGCGGCCGTTGCACGCCGTCTTCACGCCCGCCGACGCCGCGAACTATGAGACCGCCGAGGCGGCGGCGACGATCGACGTCGCCAAGGCGAAGCAGAGCATCGCCTGGACCGCGCCCGCGGCCATCGTCTACGGCACGCCGCTCGGCGCCGCGCAGCTCAACGCGACGGTGTCGGTTGTCGGACCGACGGCCGCCGGCGCGCTCACCTACGTGCCGACGGCCGGCACGGTGCTCGACGCCGGCGGCGCGCAGACGCTCTCCGTCACCGCCGCCGAGACCGCGAACTACGAGGCGGCCAGCGCGCACGTGACCATCGACGTCGCCCGCGCGCCGCTCTCGCTGCGCGCCGACAACAAGAGCAAGGTCTACGGCGACGCCGTCCCGCCCCTCACCGGCACGCTCGCCGGCGTCGTCAACCACGACGCCATCGGCGCCGCGTACGCGACGGCGGCCACCGTCTCCTCCCCCGTCGGCACGTACGCGATCACCGCGTCGCTCACCGACCCGAACGGGCGCCTGCGCAACTACGACGTCACCATCGCCAACGCCACGCTCTCCGTGACGAAGGCCCTCCTCTCCATCACCGCCAACGACGCGTCCAAGCAGTACAGCGACGTGGTGCCGGCACTCACCGCCGCATTCGGTGGCTTCGTCCTCGGCGAGACGCCCGCAGTCCTCGGCGGCACGCTCTCGATCACC
The DNA here is from genome assembly GCA_035276475.1 of Thermoanaerobaculia bacterium. Classification (GTDB taxonomy): domain Bacteria; phylum Acidobacteriota; class Thermoanaerobaculia; order Gp7-AA8; family Gp7-AA8; genus DATDFB01. The sequence goes on from DATELQ010000103.1 coordinate 10,816, forward strand.
ACCACGGCCACGAAGACCAGCGCGCCCGGCACCTACCCGATCGCCATCGGCGGCCTCGGCTCGCCCAACTACGCGATCGTCTTCACCGGCGGCACGCTGACCGTGACGCAGGAGGATGCCCGCGCCGTCTTCACCGCGCCGCTGGCGATGTCGACGCCGTCGGCGGCGTCGGGGACCGCGACGGTCACGCTGTCGAGCACGGTGCTCGACATCAGCGCGGCCGCCGACGCGAACGGCGACGCCGACTCCGGCGACATCCGCAACGCCACGCTCACCTTCGTCGACCGCGTCAGCGGCGAGACGCTCTGCACGGCCCCGCTGGCGCTCATCAGCGCGGGCGACGCGCGCATCGCCGCCGGCTCCTGCAGCTTCACCGGAACGATCCGGGCCTACCAAGTCGGCACGCGCATCGGCGGCTACTACGTCCGCGACGCCGCGGCCGACGACGTGACCGTCACCGTGGCCGCACCGACGGAGAATTTCATCACCGGCAGCGGGTCGCTCGTCTCGACGCAGTCGGCGGGCGCGAAGGCCGCGGCGAACGGCACCGCGCAGACGTTCACCTTCGACCTGAAGTACGACAAGAGCGGCCCGGTCAAGGGATCGCTCCGCCTCACCTTCAGCCGGACGGAATCGGACGCGCGCATGCACGTCTACGCGATCGACGCCGACCCGGCCACGACGTCGCTGAGCTTCGCGCACACGACGGAGCACGGCATCGCCTACGCCACCGGCTCGGCGACGCTCACGGACGTGACGGACGCGCGCCAGCCGGTCGTCGTCGCTGCCGCCGCGCCGATGCTGCTGACGATGACCGACGACTCGCCGGCCAAGACGCAGCCGACGCTCTCGCTCGTCCTCTTCAACCCCGCCGGCGGCCTCTGGTTCTCGTCGAGCTGGAACGGCACGCGCACGGCCGAGCAGCCCCTCGCCACCGGTACCGTGCAGATTCACTGGAAGTAATCGTTCCTGATGGGGGCGCACGATGTGCGCCCCCATCGGGCGTATAGTCGCTTCATGTCGACCGCGCCCATGCTCGTCCCTGCGAATCGCGTGGAAGATCCCGATCAGCGGGTGATCCTCAACGACATCGACTGGTGGCGGTTCGAAACCTTCCTGGCCATTCGCGGCGACTGCGGCGGCGCGCGCGTTACCTACCTGGAGGGACAGCTCGAGATCATGATCGCGTCGCGTACCCACGGATGGCTCACAACGCTGATCTCACGCCTTCTCGAGGCCTATGCCGACGAGAAGCAGCTCGTGTTCGAAGGCTACGGATCGATGACTCTGCGCAACCCCCCGGAGGAGCGCGGGATCGAGCCGGACGCGTGCTACGCCGTCGGAGCGCCGAAGGAGTTTCCCGATCTGGCCTTGGAGGTGATCTGGACTCACGGTGGACTCGACAAGCTGGAGGTCTATCGCGGCCTCGGCGTGAGAGAGGTCTGGATCTGGACTAAGGAGGCGCTCAAAGCCTACGAGCTCCGCGGCAATGCGTATTTCGAGATCCCGCAGAGCGTCGTGATCCCGGGTCTCACGCCGTCATTCATTCGCGAGTTTCTCGATTGCGAGACGCAGACCGAGGCGGTGCAAAAGCTGAGGGCAGCGGTGAGGAAGTAGCCGCGCTCCTGTCCCCCATCAGTTCGTCGGAATGACACCCGCGCGCTGCGCAGGTAAAGATATTCTTCCCGCGTGGCCATCACTCACGGAACCCGTCTCGGACGCTACGAAATCGTCGGCTCCATCGGCTCGGGAGGGATGGGCGAGGTCTACCGCGCCACCGACGCCGCGCTGCACCGCGACGTGGCCCTGAAGATCCTCCCCACGGCGCTCATCAACGACGAGTCGCGGCGTCTTCGCTTCGAACAGGAAGCGCGGGCCACGGCGGCGCTCCACCATCCGAACATCGTCACGATCCACGACTTCGGCACGTCGGAGTCGATTCCCTATCTCGTCACGGAGTTGCTCGAAGGGGAGCCGCTCGCCGACCTGCTCGGGCGCGGACCGGTGCCGCTGCGCCGGTCGCTCGCCTGGGCGGTGCAGATTCTGCGCGGCGTGGCCGCGGCGCACGCGCGGGGCATCGTGCACCGCGACCTCAAGCCCGCCAACATCTTCATCCTCCCGGACGGCTCGCTGAAGATCCTCGACTTCGGCCTGGCCAAGGTCGCGCACGCGATGGGCAGCGCGCACGACGCGCCGACGGCGCGCCTCTCCGAGGATGGCATGGTCTTCGGCACGATCGGCTACATGTCGCCGGAGCAGTTGCGCGGCGAGAGCGCCGACGCGCGCAGCGACATCTTCAGCTTCGGCGTGGTGATGTACGAGATGCTCACGGGACGGACGCCGTTCGCGCGCGATACGACCGCGGAGACGATCAGCGCGATTCTCAACGACGACCCCCCGCGGCTCGACACGCCGCCCTTCCCGGCGGTGCTGGCGACGACGCTGCAGCACTGCCTGGAGAAAAACCGCGACGCGCGGTTTCACTCCGCGCACGATCTGGCCCTGCACCTGGAGATGGTCGAGATCGGCGCGTCGGGTCCGACCGTGGCCGTCGCCGCCGCCGCGCCCGCGCCGCCGAGGATCGCGCAGGTGACGTTCCGCCGCGGCAACGTTTTCCAGGCCCGCTTCGCGCCGGACGGCAGCATCGTCTACGGCGCGGCGTGGAACGATCAGCCGCTGGAGCTCTTCGTCTCCCATCGCGGCATGCCGGAAGCGCGCGCCCTCGGCATCAATGGATCGATACACGCCGTGTCGAAGAACGGCGAGCTCGCGGTGTCGCTCAGACGCAGCAGCGAGATCTTCTTCCAGGCCTCGGGCACGCTCGCCCGCGTCGCCCTCGCCGGCGGCGTGCCTCGCCCCATCGCCAGGGACGTGCACGAAGCCGACTGGTCGCCGGACGGCAGACAGCTCGCCATCGTGCGCCGGTCGGAGCATGGATTTCAGATCGAATATCCGATCGGACACCGCCTCTACGAGTCGCCCTGGTGGATCAGCGACATGCGCGTCTCGCCCGACGGCCGCGAGATCGCCTTCATCGAGCATCCCATCGCCGGCGACAACTTCGGGTCCGTCAAAGTCGTCGATCTCCACGGCCGCGCCGAATCGCTGACCGACGATCTCTACATCGCCTGGGGACTGGCCTGGAATCCGTTGACGGGCGAGGTCTGGTACAGCGGCGTGCCCCAACTCGTCGAAGAAGGGCACAACGTGTCCGTCTATGCCGTCTCCCGCGGGCACCGGCCGCGCGAAGTCTTCACCACGCTCGGCGGCGCGTTCCTCCACGACATCGCGTCCGACGGCACGTTGCTCGTAGCCCATCAGACTCCGCGGCGCGGCATCGTCGGATGCGCCGGCGATGAGGACGTCGACCGCGATCTGTCGTGGTTCGACTGGTCGTTCCCGATGCGCCTTTCGAGCGACGGCAAGACGCTGCTCTTCGAAGAGCAGGGCATCGCCAACGGCGGGAGGAACACGTTCTACCTGCGCGACACGCGCGGCGGGCCCGCGGTACGCCTCGATGAGGGACGCGGGCGCGATCTGTCGAGCGACGGCCAGTACGTGCTGGCGCTCTCGAACGACAAGCCGGAGCGGGTGATGCGCGTCCCGACCGGCGCGGGATCGATGCGCGACATTCCGGTGCGCGGCGTCGATCACTTTCTCACGGCCCGGTTTCTTCCCGGCGAGAAGGAGCTCCTGATCCTCGGTTCCCGCGACGGCGAAGAGGCGCGCATCTGGCGTGTCAGCGCCGAAGGGGGCGACGCGCAGTCGTTGGGCGAAGCGGTCGGCGGTTCCTGGTTCTCTCTGGCCATCTCGCCCGACGGGCGCTACGTCGTGACGATCGACGCCAACCAAGTGCCGTTCCTCTGCGCGACGGACGGCGTCACGCCGGCGCGGCCGGTGCCGGGCGCCGAGGCCGGCGATCTGCCGGTGCACTGGCCGAAGGAGGACGAGCTCCTCGTCTGCCGGCGCGACAACAAGAAGAGCGACATTTACGCGATCGACCTCACGACCGGCGCGCGCCGCTTCGTGCGCACCATGCGCCCGCCCGACGCGGCCGGCGTCGAAGGAGTGTTCCCGATCCTGTACGCAAGCGACGGCGACGGGTACGTCTTTGGTTACAAGCTGTTGCTGACCTCGCTCTTCGTCGTCAGCGGGTTGCGATGATGCGGCCACGCCGGCCTGCAGGGTGCCTGCCCTGTCCGCACGTGCGGCCACGCCGGTCCACATTGGTACACACCATGGCCCCAGGTGCGGCCACGCCGGTCCGCATTGGTACACGCCATGGCCCCACGTGCGGCCACGCCGGTCCACATTGGTACACGCCATGGCCCCACGTGCGGCCACGCCGGTCCACGTTGGTACACGCCATGGCCGCACGTGCGGCCATGGTGGTCCACATTGGTACAGCTGATGGCCTCGACGCGACCATGAGAGCCCGCTATCTCATTCCAATCACGTCGGTTGTGCTCCTGGCGATGTGCGCCGCGTCCCCGTCGTTCGCCCAGGTCGCGGAGTCGATGACGGTCGAGGTCGTCGAGGTGCCGGTCTATGTCACATCCGCGGACGGCACGCCGCTGCGAGGCCTGCAGCGCGGGCGCGCCGGAGAAAAGCGCGAGGTCGATGCCCTGCGGATCGCCGATGACGCGGTAGGGGGGGACGGTGGCGCCCAATGACGTCGTGCTCTCTCCCCTCATCAGCGCGGCGGACGCCGGCGGGCGCGAACGTGCGTTGGAAGAGCTGGTGGTCGAGCGCGTACGCCCGCTCGTCGCGCGCATCCTGGCGCGCTACCGCTCCGGCGCGCTGAGCGCGCACGAGATCGACGATCTGATGTCGTCGGTGAGCCTTCGCGTCCTTCAACGCCTGCGGCAGCTCGCCATCACGCCGGGCGATGCCATCGAGAGGCTCGACGACTACGTCGCCAGTCTCGCGTACAACGTCGTCTACGACGCGCTCCGCAGCAAGAATCCCGAGCGCGTGCGCCTCAAGAACCGGCTGCGCTATCTTTTTACGCACGACCCGGCGCTCGCATTGTGGGAAACGGACCGCGGAACCGTCTGCGGGCTGAAACGTTGGAAGGGGCAGCCGGCGGCAACGGCCGGTTCGATGACGATCGACACTCTCGACGAGCGCACCTCCGGCGAGGCCATGCGCCTCTTCTTCGCCCGCGCCGCCGTTCCGCTGCTCTTCGACGACGTCGTGCAGCGCGCCGCGGACGCATGGGGCATCGCCGATCGCGGGGAGCTCGCGGCGAAGCCGGAGCACGGCACGGCCGAGGCGAGCCCGGAATCGCAACTGATCCTGCGGCAGGAGCTGGCTTCGACGTGGAGCGAGGTCCGCGAGCTCCCGGAGAGACAACGCGCGGCGCTGCTTCTGAATCTGCGCGATGCGAGCGGAGCCAATCCCCTCGGCTTCCTCGTCGTCACCGGCCTGGCCACCGTCGATGACCTCGCCGAGGCGACCGCACTCACCGTCCAGGCGCTGCGGGACGTGTGGAACGATCTTCCGCTCGACGATCTCCGAATCGCGTCGATGCTCGGCATCACCCGGCAGCAGGTGATCAATTTACGCAGAGCGGCGCGCGAACGGCTTCTGCGGCGGCTCGGGAAAGGGGGGCGAGGATGACGGAGAGACACGTCGCGCCGGGCGACTTGAAGCGCCTGATGGACGCGTTCACGACCGACGCCGAGCATCCGGAAGTGGCCACGACGCTTTCCGCGTACGTCGACGGCTCGCTTGCAGCGGAGCAAAAGCGCGAGGTCGCCGCGCACCTCGCGCAGTGCGTGCGCTGCCGCGAGGACGTCGACGATCTGCAGCGTGTACGGGATGAACTGACACCGCGATCATCATGGAGACTGCCGCTCGCTGCCGCCGCCGCAGTCGCGCTCATCGCCGCCGGGACGGCGCTGTTCCTCATGCGCGACGTCAATTCCCCTCCCCCGCCCCTTCGGCCGCAGCCCGCCGGCTATGGCCGCGCCGATTGGGACGCGGCGGCGCGAACCGAGCACCTGCCACGGCCCTCCGTTTTCGCGCAACTTCGTCCCGCACCGGAGACGCTGCGTGGAGATCCCCCGTCGATCGCCGCGCGGCTCGAGCCGGGCGGCGAAGTCATCGAGTCGGCGCAGCCGCGATTCACATGGCCGGCCGCGCGCGGAGCGCGGTACGTGGTGAGCGTCTTCGACGAGGCGAAGCGCCTCGTCGCCGACAGCGGCGAGATCGCGGGCGCATCGTGGACGGTGCCGAAGCCGCTGGCGCGCGGCGCGACGTATTCGTGGCAGGTAGAGGTCCGCAAAGGCGATGCGGTTCTCACGCTGCCGGCGCCGCCGGCGCCTCCGGTCCGCTTCCGCGTTCTCGACGAAGCGACGCTGCAGGACGTCGAATCCGCGCGCCGCCGCTTTCCGGACGATCACCTGCTCCTCGGCGTGCTCTACGCGCGTGCCGGCGTGCAGCGGCGCGCCGAGGAGGAGTTGAGCGCGTCGCGCGACGCGCGTGCGGCCCGGCTCCTGAACGAGGTCCGCCATTGGTGATTGCCGCGATCGCGCTCGCCGCGATGCTTCGCGCATCGCCGGAAGCGACGGCGATGCGGATCGCCGAGGCCTTCCGCGCGCATGACATTCACGTTCTGTCGGGCTTCGTCGATCCGGCCTCGCGCGAGGAGTGGATCGACGTCGTCGACGTGATCGACCGCTCGCAGTGCGCGTCGGTCGCGCGCGTCGATGCGTTCGTCGATTCCGCCACGCCGACCGCTGCGCGGGCGATCGTCATCATCGATGGCTTCAGCGAGTCGGCCGGAACTCCGCACGAACGAGCGGCGTTGCCGCCAGCGTGGCTCATTGATCTCGATCGCCACGGCGGCCGCTGGCGAATCCGCGCGGCGAAGACCGCCGAGCGCGCTGCCGCGCTCGACCTCCTCGGCGCTTCCACCGACGACGCGCGCGCCGCGATCGTCGATGCGGCGCGCAATCCTCGCACCGTCGTCCGCATCGCCGCGGATCTGATGGGACGGCGCGGCGACGCCTTGCGCGCAAACGAGGAGCTCGACCGGTTTCTCGAAACGCGCGCCGCGGCCGATCCTGCCACGGCCGCCTACGTGCGGCGCATGTTCTCGCGCTCGCTGTCGTACAACCACGAGCCGGTGCGCGCGATCGAGGCAGCGCGCAGCGCAGTCGCGCTCGCGGAGACGAGCGGCGACCGCGATGTCCTCGCCGAGGCGTACTTCGGCCTGGGGATGGCGCTCTGGGTTACCGGGGACGGCAACGGCGCGAACGCGGTATGGAGCAAGGGAATCGCGCTCGCCGACGTCATCGACGATCCGCGGATCGCCATCAAGTGCGCCCACATGTCGACGTTCTCGCCCGACAAATACACGCGCCTGACGAATGCCGAGACAACGGATCGGCTGTCGAGGCGGTACGGTTGGAAGGAAGGGATCATCGATGCGGAGTTCGCTCGCGGCGAAGCGTACCGCTATGCGCGGGAAGCGGAGGCCGCCGCGGGGGTCTACCGCTCCGCCGTGGCGGAGTCGCGCAAGATCCTGCATCTGCAGTACGAGAGGATCGCCACGATCGGCCTCGCGGAGAGCGCTCACCTCGCCGGACGCTTTTCCGAGGCAAGACGGTTTTTCGAAACCGCGTTGCGCGAGCACTATCCCCTTCAAGGCTTCATCGCCGGCGCGCTCAACGAGATTCTCCTCGAGCAAGGTGAGCTGGAGCAGGCGAGGAAAATCGCCACGGCGAGCGCCGCCGAAAGGTTCGCCGCGGGCGATCATGACGCCGCAGCGCTCGCGAACCTGACGATTGCGGAGATCGATCGCCGGCAGGGCAAGTACCGCGAAGCGCTCGACGTGATGGCGAAGGTCCGCGAGATCCTCCGGCTGCCTTCATCGAGCCGCTCGGCGGCTTTCCCCGCGTGGGTCGCATACCTCCTGCACGGCGAGATTCTCCGGAACCTCGGCCGCACCGACGAGGCGGCGGCGCAGTTGCGGAATGCGATCGAGATCGTCGACGCGACGGATGCCGAGACGGCCACGATCGGCACGGGCTCGCATTTCCTCGACAACAAGATCGCCCCGTATATCGACTTGATCGAGATCCTGACGGAGCAGCGCCGCGAGCGCGAGGCCCTCTCGCTGTCGGAGCGCGTGAAGGCGCGGATGCTGACGTCAGCCCTCGCCAGCGGCGGCGTCGACCTTTCGCAGTCGATGACTGCCGAAGAGCGGGAAACGGAGAGGAGTCTCACCGCCGAGTTGCAGCGCTTGAACATGGCGCGCCTTCGCGGCGACAACGTGGAGCACGGCCTCGCGGACGCGCACTCGCGATTCGAGCAGTTCATGGCCGACCTCCACGCGCGTCATCCCGACCTGCAGCGGCGGCGGGTCGAGGCTCGGGCCGATGCGCTCGAGGGCCTCCCCGGCGGCACGACGATCCTCGACTACGTCGTGGGGCAGCGGCGGACGACGCTCTTCGTCATCACCACCGGCGCGAATCCGTCCGTGAGCGCCCACGCCATCAAGGTCTCCGCGAAGGAGCTCGAGCGCCGCGTGACGCGCTTCGTGCAGCTCATCGCCGGCCGGAACGAGCGCTACGCGGCGGAGGCGGCGGCGCTGTACCGGTTGTTGATCGGCCCCGCGCACCTCGGCCCGGACGCCGCCGTCGGCATCATCCCGGACGGCGTCTTGTGGGAGTTGCCGTTTCAGGCGCTGCGCACGCGCGGCGCGTTTCTCATCGATCGCCACTCCGTCTTCTATGCGGTCTCGCTGACGGCGCTCTCGCGGGCCATGGAGCGGCGGCCGCGCGATTCGGAGCGAACGCGGCGTCTCCTCGCAGTCGGAGATCCGTTGCTGTCCGCGCCGACCCGCACGTCCGTGCAATCGCTGATGCGCGGCGTGGCGCTCGGCCCGCTTCCGGACGCGGAGCGCGAAGTGCGCGCGATCGGCCGGCTGTACGGAGGCGGGTCGGCGGTGGTCGTCACCGAAGGCGACGCGCGGGAGACGACGCTGAAGTCGCTCGCGCCCGCGTCTCGAATCATTCACATCGCCGCGCACGCCGTTCCGGACAACCGCCAGCCGATGTTCTCCTGCATCGTCCTCGGACGCCGCGACGCCGACCCCGACGACGGAATCCTCGAGGCGCGGGAGGTGATGGACATGCACCTCCCCGAGACGGACCTGACGATTCTCTCGGCATGCGACAGCGGGCGCGGAAGCATCGCGCGCGGCGAGGGGATCGTCGGCCTCTCCTGGGCGTTTCTCGCCGCGGGCAGCCGGACGACGGTGGTGAGTCAATGGAGCGTCGCCTCGGACAGCACCGCCGAGTTGATGATCGCGTTTCACCGCAACCTGCTCGACGGTCATGCCCCGCCCGAAGCGCTTCGCCGCGCCGAGCTGGCCCTGCGAGACAAGCCGCGGTTCGCGCATCCGTTCTACTGGGCGCCGTTCGTGGTGGTGGGGGCGCCGCGATGAAACGAAACGGCGGACCGGATCGGCCCGCCGTTTCGGGTGTGCGCTATTTCACACCGGAGCGTAAGTTCGCCATCGGCGTTCCGGCGATCGCCGCGCCGGTGACGGGCGTGACTTGAAAGGCGACGCTGGAAAGCCCGACAGCAGCGCGCGCCGTGTTGAGGTTTGTCATCGCCGTCGTGAAGTGCGACGGCGTGACGACGAGCGTTTTGATCGACGCCTCGTCGAGATCGCTGCCCGCGTACACGGGCGCGGAGCCGCCGAGATCGAGGAGCGCATTCACCTCCTGCCGCACTTCGACGAGGTGCTTCGCCTTCACGATGGTCATCGCGGCGACGATCGGATCGTCGGTGAAGTTCTTCGTGTAGGCGACGTCGACGTTGCTCGGATTCGACGAGGCGCCGCCCGCCTTCGCCACGACGCGGTAGAGAACGACGCCGGTCGGAACCGTTGGAGAGTCATACGCCGGCGAGCTGCTTACGCTCTGGGCCAGGCTCCACGCGCCGCTGCCGATCTTGCGCTGCACGTCGTAACCGGTGGCGCCCGCGGCGGAGGTCCAGGAGATCGTCACGACGCCGTTCGCTCCGGTGGCGGTCAGGCCGGTGGGCGCGGTCAGGATCGTGGTGATGTTCGTGTCCGCCGTGCCGCAACTGCTGAGGGCCCGGGCGAAGTACGACACGCCGCCGGTCGACGCGACGGAGAAGACGTTGGACGTCTGCGGGCCGGCGACTTTCGTCGATTGTTCGGCGCCGGTGTTGTACGCGGCGACGTTGAACGAAGAGCCGACCTGGTACAGCTCGTAGGTGAGCGGCGACGCGCCGCTGGCAGTGACGGTGATCGACGAATTGCCGCTGGACGGCGCGACCGTGGTCGCCGGAAGCGATTGCGCGACGACCGGCGTGAGGCGCAGGACTTTGTTCGTCGTGCACGGTTGGCCGTCATTCGGGCAGGTGACGTTCGGCGGATTGAGCTCCGTCGGATCGAGGTCGGCCGTCGTCCGCGACATGACGGCGTTGTAGACGTCGTCCACGCTGTAGCCGGTGTTGTTTTGCAGGATGCGCGCAACCATGCCGGCGACGATCGGAGCGGACCACGACGTGCCGGAGGCATTGCCGCCGGTCGCCCGCGAATCGCGATAGGTGTTGGTGGCGTCGAGATTGGCCACGGGGATATTTTTGGCGGGAGCAAAGAGCGTGACGCAACGGCCGCCGTTCGAGCCGAGGTTCCAGCCGCTGTACGCCGACGGATTGCTCGTCGACGGCGTCGTGGGCGGCGGCGACGCGTAGATGTCGGCGCTGCAAATGTCGGAATCGCCTCCGTTGCAGCGCCACCGCGCCAGGAGCGTCGGCTTCGTGGCGTCGTACGCCGGCTCGGTCTTCGGCGGGGTGAAGCCGCCGCCGGCCGGATTCGCATCGGGATTGTTGCGGAGCATGGCCCCGCCGGCGGTGATGACTTTGTACGGGTGCGCGGCGTCGTTCGGGTTGGCCGGATTTCCGCGCGACATACGGCCGGGGCTCGTGTCGCACGCGTTGGCGTCCTGATTGTTCGCCGAGGCGATGACCGTGATTCCCTGGCCGTTGTTGTACTTGAGCAGATTGGCGATTGCGTCTTCGAGGCTTCCGACGCCATCCTCGCCGAGGACTTTGTACGTGCTCAAGGAGACCACGGCCGGTGACTTCGGATTCGGATTGCCTCCCGGACGGATGATCCAGTCGAGTCCATCGACGAGCATTTGCACCGTGCCGGCGGTCGGCACGCTTCCGAGATAGGCGAGCTGCACGCCGCCCCAGGTCTGGCAGCACGCGCCCGGCGTGCCCCATGGCCAGCCGCTGTTCGGATACGTGCCGGACGCGCCCGTGACGCCGCCTTGGACGACCGTGTAATAGCTGCTGTTGGCGGCGACGATTTCATTGGTCGCGTAAGAGACGCCGTATGTGGCGGAATTGAGTTGCCGCGCGCCGTCATGCACGCACGGAAACACTTTGACGGGGACGACCTTGGCGTCCTTGGCCACGCCGAGGTGAAGGCCGTTGACGAGCGACGCCACGCCCGTGCCGTGACTGTGGTCGCGCACGCCGGCGGGGTAGACCTGTCCGTCGGCCGGCTGCGTGAGCAGGCCCGCGCCATGGCAGGGATCGTATGCCGGGAATTGCGCCGGGTCGCCGCTGGCGTCGTAGCCGTCGAGGACTTTCGCGGCGTCATTGTTGAACTCGCGGTGCGCGCGCAGGACGCCGTAGTCGACGACGTAGACGTACACGCCGCTGCCGGTCTCGCAATACGAGTAGTCCTTCGTGCTGACGGCGGAGTTTTGGTCGATGACGTCGAGATGCCACAGGCGGTTGTCGGTCGTCGCGCACGTCACTCCGGGTCCGGGATCGCACGCCGGATCGACGTTGGTCGGTGCCGTGCCGGAGAGGTAGATCCGGGCGTTCTCTTCGACGTACTTGACGTCCGGATGATGGCTCATGGCCTGCGCCTGCTGCTCGGTCATGCGCACGAAGAAGCCTTTGAGCGCATCGCGCCACACGCGGCGGACGTCGCCGCCATAGTGCTTCCCGAGCCCGGCCGCGACCGCGGGGACGTCGTCGCGCGGCGTGCCGTCCTCGAGGACGACGATGTATTCGTTCTTGATGGGTTGGGCGCTGTGGCGGATCTTTCCGTCGCCCGCGCGCAATGGGCTCGTCGCCAGCGCGGCGGTCACGGCGACCGTGAGAATGAGTCGTGTGAATGGTCTCATCGCCGTCCTCCTCACTGCAGCGAGAGCAGGACGAGGATCTCGCCTTCGCCGCGCTCGAGCGGCTCCAGCGCTTTCCCGATGAGCGTTCCCGGGCGGTGCATCTTCACGCCGCCGACGTCGACGGCATCCGAGACCATGGCCACGCCGGCCTTGTCGCTGGTGACGAGGAGGTCGCCGGTGCGGACCGGATGACGGGTGGCGTCGACGCGCACGCGCACGCGGCCGGTGGCGGCGACTTTCGACTTAGCCTCGCCGGCTTCGCCGAGGAGAAGGCCGGGCATTGCGGAAACGACGCCGGCAACGGTCGTGTCGTACGCGCGCGCCGAGGGCATCACTTCGTTCACCTTGTCGGGATTGATGACCACCACGGTTCCGGCAGGGAGCTGCTTCGCCGACGGCACCCATTCGGCGACGTCCTGGTATTTCGCCTCGATGTTTCCCTGCACCTTGAGGTCGCCGCTGGCGTTGATGGCCAGGACGTTGGCGACGGTGGTCGGGCCGGTACGGACGTAGAAATTCAGATGTCCGCTGCCGCCGTCGATGTAGGTCGAGTCGTATTCATCGACGTTGCCCAGATACAGACGGCCGGCGCCGCCGCTCGCCTTCGACCCTCCCTGCAGCGACAGCCCGCCGATGGCCGCGCTGTCGGTCCGCTCGAAGGTGGCGACGACGATGCCGGTGTCCGTGGCTGTGGAGCCGGCGGCCGTCCCCTGATGGACGTGCAGCGCCGTCCGCGGCGCATTCGTGTTGAGGCCGAGATTTCCGTTCTTGTCGATCCGCGCGCGCTCGTTGCTGCCGCCGTACGAGGCTGCGGTTTGAAAGACGATGTTGCCGCCGCTGCCGCCGGCGTTGAAGGTGGTGAAGCGGAGGTCGTAATTCGACGAATTCAGCTCGTAGTAGTACGGCGAGGAGTGCAGGGCGAAGATGGAGAAGCGCGTCGTGCCCGCGCCGTCCTTGAACGTGAGCTGGTTGAGACCCGACTCCTGAATGGTGACGCGGGCATCGGGACTGGCGGTGCCGGCGCCGACTTTCGCCGTGGTCGAGAGCACGTTGTTGACGCTGTCGGGCGTCCATGACTGCGCCGACGCAGCGGAGACAAACGAAAGAGTGAGCGCAAGCGCAGCGAGACTGCGGAACGAGAAGATCATCCTATCCTCCGAATCTGATTTGCGGATTGGTCCGCGATTTGGGGCCTAGGACGAGGGAACGGCCGTCGATATTGGCGCCCGCGAAAAAATCTTCGCGTATCCTTAGCCGACAACTGAATATCGACTGGGGGTCATGATGCCTGAGGCGGTTGGACGACGGCTCCTGCTCACGGTGCTCCTCGCTCTTCTCGCTCGCCCGATGTTCGCGCAGTGCGGTGTCGAACGGTGGTCGGTCAAGACCGGCACCGATCCCAACGCTCCCAGCGTCAACCTCGGAACCTACACCTCCACCACGATCTACAACATGCAGCAGTCGACGCGGCCGGCTTCGCTGCCGTCCAACGGCCGCGTCGCGCCGCGCGAGACGACGCAGTACCGCGTCACCGGGACGCTCGTCGGCTACAAGCGCGAGACCGACTCCGACTACCACCTTGTGATCAAAGACGGCTCCGGACGGACGATGATCGTGGAGATCCCGTCGATCAACTGCGTCGGCGCCGGCAGCCCCTTCGGCAACGGCATCCGCAACGCCCGCGCGGAGTTCGACGCCCGCCTGACGGCGACGTCGACGTACAAGACCGTCACCGCCCCCGTAGCCATCAAAGGTGTCGGCTTCTGGGACTTTCTGCACGGCCAGACCGGCGTGGCGCCGAACGGGATCGAGGTCCACCCGGTGCTCGACATCCAGTTCACCGGCTCGATCACGGCGTCGCTGCCGACGATGATGACGCTGGCCGCGCCGCCGGCGGCGCCCGTACCCGAGGACCTGGTCGAAGACAACGACGGCGGCCGCGTGCAGGTGTATCGCGGCGGCGATCCGATCGCCGGAATTCTCTTTCACGGCGGCGCGGTGATCGAGAGCCCGCGCCTCCAGATCGTCTTCGCCGGCGAGCGGTGGGACGCCGCGTCGCGCGAGCAGATCCTGCAGCTCGCCCGCAGCCTCAGCGCCGACGCCCGCTTCGCCGGCCTGGAGCGGTACGGGACGCGAGCGATCGCGATGGCGGTCGACGGCCGCCAGATCGGCGAACCGCGCCGCGCCTCCGCGCCGCGTGCGCCGGTCAGCCTGGCGCTCTCCGGCAACGGCCTCACGGACCTCGACGTGCAGCGCATGCTGGCCGATGCGGTGGAGACGGGACGCCTGCAGCAGTTCGACGACAACGCCATCACGGTGGTGGTGGTCGATGACGGCGTCGACCTCGCCGTCGGCACGACGCGCGACTGGCAGTCGTATCACTCGCTCTTCCATCCGACGGAGCTGGCCATGCCGTACGTCGTGGTGCGCAACGTCGCCGACCGCGCGGCGCTGCGGGAGGCGCTCTTCGCGAGCGTGGCCCGCGCCATCGTCAACCCGGCCGGCGACGCCTGGTACTGATGCGGCGCCGCATCCTCGGTTTTCTCGCCGCATGCCTCATGGCATCGGCGTGCACGGTGTTCGTGCCGCTCAGCGCCTACCGCGCCGCGGCCGCGAACCAGCGCCACATCAACCGCGTCCGCCTCGGACAGACGCTCGCCGAAGTGGAGAAGATCATGACCAAGGGCCCCGAGCGCCGCAGCACCCGCCTCCGCTACGACGGGCTGTCGATCGAGGAGTGGAGCTACGTGACGGACTACGTGCACCACTCGGATACGACGATCACGTTCGTCGGGGGGAAGGTGGACGAGATCCGGGTGGTGCCGTGGGAGGGGGAGAGGGATTGATCAGGGGTACCTGCCGAGCGACGAGATGCTGCACGCCGTCTCCGTGGCGCTGACGGACTTCACGAACACGCCGTCCACGTACCACGACGCGGTGACGTTTGCCGTGCGGCTGCACTCGGTCCAGTTGAGAAGGCCTTCCGTGTAATAACCGGCGGGATCGATCGGATCGATTCGCACTGTGTAGGTCAAGGGATTCGCCGTCACCTCGACGGTTGCATTCGGCAGACTGTTGTAGATCGTCTCGCCGTGCCCCAGCTCGACGAGCTTCAAACGATCGGCCGAAGATCTGAGGTTGACCAGAGCCAACGGGTCCGACGCCGTCACGACGAATTTCAGACCGCGATCGTTATTGGGTTTGGCAGGCTGCACGAGACCGATGACCGCGTCCGGCTCGGAGCCCAAGGTCGCCCGCACGGCGATGCGGCGCTCGAATTTGTTCAGATCGTCGCCGGAGTGCAGCGCGCTGGGCGCATCGATGCCGAAGGTCACGCTGCCGCCCGGCTCGATCCCGCCGAACGCCTGAACATAGGCGCCGATCGGACCGTCGAAAATTCTCCAGGTGTCGTCGCTCGTCGTCCGCCCGAAGTAGGAGGGAGCGGCGACGAAGTAGGCCGTGAGCTTCGCATCGGGACCGATCTTCTCGGCCGAGCGGTTGGTGATCGTGACCTTGTAATTGTTCGGGCCGGACGGAGTCCAGTCGACGTCGACCTTTCCACGGAAAAAGTGGTCGATGAATCCTGCGGAGTAACCGACGGCGCGCGGCACCAGGAGGGACGCCTGACTGCCGAGTGCGACCGAGGGGAGCGAGTACACGCGCTCCCCTCTCTCCCGATTCAACTCGTAGTCGAAGAACGACAGGAAGTCATGGTACGCGTTGGCTGTGTAGGTCAGTCCGTTGCCCACGTAGGCGTCCGACGTCTGATACGTAAAGACCGAGTCGTCGTAGTCGGTGACCGTCGCATTGAGGCTGCCGTTGGCGTCCGTTGTGTACGTGGTGATCGTGTGATGCTCTTCGCGCGGCGTGCCGACGCCCGGCGACGAATAGTCGAACGGCGCGCAAAGCGAGTCCGAGAAGTTCGTATGCTCGGTGACGAAGTTGCGGTTGGAGTACTCGGCCAATCCGCGGCCGTCGCCGGTTTTGAAATAGTCGCGGTAATCAGCGAGCTTGACCAACGGGTACCCCGAATAGGCGCCGTTCCTCGCGTCCGTGAGGTTGACCTGACACCACTTCTCGTACCGGCTCCACGTTTTGCTCACCAGGGGCTGGAGAGGATCGAACGGCGTGCCCTCGAAGGACAAGTGAAAATCGTTGCGCGTATGTTGAGGTTGGGCCATGTCCTGGACGAGGTGAACCAGGTGGCCGAGCGCGAGAAACGTGGCGCCGAAAGCCTGCTCCCGGGCCGCTTTGTTGGGACCGGTGAGACCGGCGAAGTATTGATTCCGGGCGCCGCCGACATGGAATTCATTGAGCGGAGTGAGCGCCCATTCGGGGGCCGTCGCCGACGACTCGAACACGACCTGGCAGCTTCCGAACGGCGGGAGCCAGGAGGCCTTGAAGACCGTCATCGGCAATTCATTGACCGGGTCGAAGAAATGAAACTGAACGGACGTGAATGCCAGCCGTTCGTCTTCATCATGAGCGCCGGTCGCGAGCCATACGTCCGGCGTCTGTCCGCCGACGGCGGCGTTCATTGACAGTCCGATCGGCTTGAGGAAGTCCCGCGATGCCAAGGCCTGCTTGAGCGCCGCGCCCGTCATCTTCGGGTGAACGACGCCATTGTCATAGCCGTATGTGGCCGAGGCCATTGCCATGACGACGATTCCGGCGATCAAAACGGCCGCATGATTGAGCTGCTTCATATCTCACCTTCGCAGTACACGATTTAAAAATCGGCGATTCGCCAGACGCCGTCCACGTCTCGTACGAACGTCATGTGGTAGCCCATCACGCGGCCGTTCTCGGTGCGCCGCACCAAGTAATCCGCCGTGTCGCCGTCGATGGAGATGGCGCGCGGCCGCTCGATCGTCTGTGCAATCGCCGGTAGCCGCGCGAAGAGCGCTGTGAACACGTCGCGATACTTCTGCTTGGCCTCGGCTCCCGCAAAGAGGGCCGCGGCGGCATCGACGTCCTGCCTGGAGAGGGCATCCTGCAGTTGTTTCCAGCGCGCGACTACGATCCGGTCGACGCTGGCGAAACTTTGGACGACGACGTAGGCCGCGGCGCTGGTGACGACGCCATTGCCGTCCGTCGCTCGCAGAACGGCCTGATAAAGACCTGGCCGTTGGTACGTAAACGAGAGCTCCGCCGGCAGCGTCGTGCCCGACGCATCGACGATGCCGTCGCCATCGAAGTCGATCGAATAAGACTGGATCGCAGCCGGCGCCGATGAGAAGGGTTGCAACAGACCCTGAAACGGAGCGACGCCAACGGACAGTGGCGCTGTCAATACGAGCGGCTCGGGCGTGGGCGCGAAGACAATCGATCGCGATGCCGAGGCGCTGCCGCGCTGACCGTCCGTGAGTCTCGCCGACAAGGTGACGTTGCCCGGCGCCGCGGGAACGAGGGCGAACCATAGGAACGGATCGGCGGGCGTTCCGGCGTGCGAGAGATCGATTTGCGCCACCACATCGTTGACTTGGATACCGAGATCCGACACTCCGGTCGCCGTTCCGGTCACGGCGATTTTTCCGGACGTCACGGTTTGATTTTCGGCGGGCGTCGAAAAGAAGACGTGCGGCCCGCAGGCGTTTTCGTCCAATTGCCGCACGATGCTGACTTCGACAACGTCTCCGGCGTCTGCACGCAAGTCAACGCTCAGCGTGTTCGCGCTCTGGAGCGTCACGCTCTTGCGGATCAATGGCCAGTCGCCGCCGAGGTCCTGCTGACTGACGATTGGCGAGCCATTGACCGAGATCGAGCCGCTGCGGATCCGGTGCTGCCCTGCCGCATCGCCGTTGCGCACGACGAGCGTGAACGAGCTCGCCGGATCCGGAACGGAGAATGACTCCGAGGTTTGCAGGCTCTTGCCGGTCAGGCGGTACTCCTTCGGGCCTTGGACCGGCTCTTCGATCACGCGGCGGATCGAAAGAGTGAGCGTGCTGCCCGGTTTTCCGCCTTTCAAGAGAATCCCGAGCGTGTTGTTCGCCGCGAGAACGACAGGGCGCTCGATCGATCCCTGGCCGGGCTTGAAAGCGTTCTCCTCGATCGGAGTGGCGCCGTTCAGCGAGACTGTGGCGCTGGCGATGCCGCCGTTCTGCGCCACGAGTATGTAAGCGGCCTTGCTGTCGCAGCTCAGGGCGGAATCGAGTGCAATCAATTCCGTGAACGCCTGCGGCCCTCCGGCCGAGATCGTAAAGGTCTTCGGCCCAAATGCGAGCGATGACGACGCCGAAGCCGTCGCTGCAACGAGCGTCGCGAGCGCCGCAAGGCACACCGTCAAGCCGAACGTTTGTTTGTGGGCATTACGCATCAACATCCCCCTATTGCGGCCACTCGATTGGTGGGCGGAGCTCATCGCAGATCTCTGTCATTGGGCAGAGGCGACGAGCGGAGCGGATATTGGCAGGGCGACGAAAAAAATCCTCAGCGCCTCGTGCCGGGCGAGCCGACGAGCACGAACGGAGCCCAGTAGAACGGGTGGCGGGTGTTGGGGTCGCGCAGCAGCGACAACTTCGCCGCACGCAAAGCCTCGGCTCGGGCCACGGGGCCGCGCCGCTGCAGCAGCGAGCGGTGGAACGCGACCATGAGCTTCTTCGTGCTCGCGGAGTCGACTTTCCACTCGCTGACGACCGAGGAGGGACAGCCGGCCACGAAGAGCGCCCAGGTGAAGCCGATCACTCCCTCCCCCGCCGAAATCCGGCCGCGCGCGGTGTCGCACGCCGAGAGCACGGCGACGTCGGCGCGCAGGTTCATGTGCATGATCTCCCACGCCGCCATCAGGCCGTCGTCGTGCCGGTCGGGGCTCTCCGCCAGCACAACTTCGGAATACATCGGATTCTCTTCGTCGAAGACGGCGTGCGTGGCGAAGTGGAGAACGCGCGAGCTCTCCATGTTGCTCATGACGTTTTCCTTCGTCGCGTCGCGCCCGATGTAGATGCGGCTGTGCGCGGCGCCGTAGAGCGACCGCAGCGCGCGCACTTCATCGGCCGCTTCCTTGATGGGAGCGAGCGAGGCGTCGCGCAGCTTGCCGCGGAAGTGCTCGGCCGCCGCGCCTTCGACGAAGGGCTGGCCGACGGCGAGGAGCGTCGTCGGCGCGTCCTTCCGTCCTGTGGCGCGCGCGGCTTGGGCGAGGACGCTCATCGACGGCGCGTAGAAGCAGGCGCGCGACTCGGCAACGAAGCGCCCCTTGCGGTCCAGAAGGGCCTCGAACGGCAAGCGCCACAACGCTCCGTCGGGGACGATGCACAGCGTCTTTGCGCCGCGCAACGCAGGCTCGAGAGGCTGCAGCAACTGCGCGTAGAGCGAGGCGGCGTCGTTGCGATAGGCGAGGTCCGCATTCGCGAGGGCATCGCCGAATCGCGCCACGCGCGCATCGAGATCGCGGCCGCCGCGCAGGCGGAACGACTGCAGGTGCGGAGCGCCGCCGCGCGACGCGACGACGAAGGCGCGGATGTCTTCGCCGTTGACGATGTACTCGACGATGGCGGCCGATGCGCCGAGGAGCGGGAGGACGTCCCTCGGCTTGGCGATCGGCACCGAGCCGAGATGCGCGCCGCGCCGCGGATGCGCGACGTCGAGGGCGAGCTGGTAGGACTCGTATTCGTTGCGCGCGGCGGCAAGCTCGCGCGCGAGCTGTTCCGCGCCCGGCTTGTTCTTTTCGTCCCGCCGCCGCCGGTTGAGCGCGGCGATGCGGGAGGAAAGCTCGTCGTCGCGCTGCTGCTCCTGCGGCGTCAGAGCCGTCTGCCGGTGCGAGACGTCGCTGGCCAGGATGTCGAGGAGCGACCGCGACTTGGCCTGCTCGGCCAGCTCCAGCGCGGCCGCGACGTCGCCGCGCTCCGCCAGGATGCCGGCAGCGTCGAGGTACGGCGAGATCACGCGCTCGAGGAAGTGAGCGCGCTGCCGCGCGTCGCCGACGAGCGTGCGGCGGCGCTCCTCGCTGGCGTCGACGGCTTCGCGGAAGTCGGCGAGCGCGGCGTCCGCATCGCCGAGGGCGCGGTGCGCCTCGCCGGAGAACGTCCGGCACTCGATGAACGGAATCACTTCCTCCGTCTCCAGACTGGCCGCGGCGCATCGCCCGGCATGTTCGAGAGCGCCGCGCGGATCGCCCGCCTCCAGCCGCGTCAAGGCGAGCTCCGACATCGCGCCGGGGATGAAGTGGATGCGCTTGGCTTCCCGGAACACGGTCAGGGCCTGCTCGATCTCGCGCGTGGCCGTGGCGTAGTCGCCGCGCCGCCGCGCCGTGCTGCCGAGAAGGCGGTGGGCCTCGCCGATGACGATGGGCGCCTTGCTGCGGCGCCCGAACTCTTCGGCGTTGCGCAACGCCTCCATCGCCTCGCGGTCGCGTCCCAAGGCCATGTACGACTGCGTCAGGGAGATGAAGGTCTGGCCGCGCCAGGCATCGTTTCGCGGATCGCCGGCGCCGAGCTCGATGGCGCGCAGCATGTGCGCGATGGCCAGTTGATCGTTGCCTTCGATCTGCAGGATCAAGCCTTCCGCCGACTCGGTCTTCATCAGGCCGGCGACGTCGTCGATCTCTTTCGAGATGGCCGCGGCGCGCTGGAAGTCGGTGAGCGCTTCCGCATACCTCCCCTGCTTGAGCTTGAGGTTGCCGGTGTTGCCGACGACGTACGCAGCGAGGAGCCGGTTGGTCATACGGCCGGTGAACGGCAGTGCTTCTTCCATCGCCGCGAGCGCCTGGGCGTTGCCGTTCGGGCTTCGCTCGGAGACGCGCGAGCGGATGACGAGCGCGCGGACGATCGCCTCGGCGTCGTTCGCAGTTCGCGCCAGCGCCAAGGCCTCGTCGGCGCGCGCCTTCGCACGGGCCATGTCTCCTGATCCTTCGGATAGAACGGCCTCGGCGGTCGCGGCCAACGCGCGCGTGACGGCGTCGCCGCGAAGCGCTGCGAGTTTGTTCAGGGCGGCAGCCGCAGGCCGTGCCTGCGGCACTGCCGCGCTCGCAGAGCCGACGGTGGCGTACGACGCCAACGCGTAGGCGAGATCGCGGCCGAGGAGCTCCGGATCGTCGTAGAGCAACGCATCGAAGCGGGCCGGATCGGCGACGATGTCGCGCGCCGCGGCGCGCGCGGCAGGGACGCACTCGGTGAGCCGCCAGGTATCGCCGTCGCGTCGAAACTTCATCTGCAGGACGAGCGGCGACGGCGTTCGCACGATCGTCGCGCGCACGTCGCTCGACTCGCCATAGCCGCGGACCGAATCGATGGTCACGCCTTGCAGCTGATGGCATTCGACGCGCGCGCTTTGCTCGACTTCGATGCGCATGGCGCGCTCGGCGGCGGGCGATTGCGCGCTGAGCGCATGAAGAGCGGGAAGATCGTCGATGGCATAGGCGACGGCGGCGCGCGTCGCGAACGGCCGCACGTCCGGCTCGGCAGCGCGCGCCAGAAGCGGGAAGAGGATGAGAAGCGCCGCGGTTACCGCGACTCGATCCCTGCGCGATACGTAAGAAAGTAAGCGGCGGCACATAGACATAGCCCCGTGTTCCTGCTCTTCATGAATTCTCGGGCTCCCTTTATCCGTCGCGACGCCGGTGTAATTCCCGGCGACGACGCGCCACTCTGCGAAGACGACCGCGGCGCGGAGCGGATCGACCTGCTCAGCGACCGCGCCGCGCAGACGATCCGGCGCGTGATCGCGCAGCGTTTCCCGCCAAGCCGCCTCGGATGGCTGCGCGAGTCCGACCGCGAGGATCTCATCTCCACGGCGATGCTGCGCGTGCTGCAGCGGTTGCACTCGGAGAGCGATCCCGGCGGCGCGGCCATCGAGGATCTCGACCGCTACGTCGCCACGGTGACGCTGCATGCCTGCGACGATCTCACACGCGAGCGCTTTCCGCGCCGCACCGCCGCGCGAAACCGCATCGTCTACGTGCTGCTGCACGACGCGCGCTACGCGCAATGGAGCGTCGAAGGGGACACCTTCTGCGGACTGGCGCCGTGGCGGGGCAGGCGCGGCGTCGCCACCGTCTCGATCGAGACGGTGCGCCATCTGGCCGGCGACCGCGACGTGCGGCGGCTGCTGGCCACGCTCTTCGACGCCGCGCGGCAGCCGGTGGCGCTCGACGTGGTGATCAACATCGCCGCCGAGCTCTGGGGGATGATCGACCTCCCGCCGGTCGCGCTCGACGACGCACTGGAGGTCACGTCGGCGAGCACCGCCACGGGCATCGACGACCGCGAGTTCCTGGCCCGGCTCTGGACGGAGATCCGTCTCCTCAACGCTCCGCAACGCGCCGCGCTGCTGCTCAATCTCCGCGACGACAGCGGCTCCGCCACGGAGCTCTTCACGCTCCTCGGCGTGGCCACGATCGGTGAGATCGCCGACGCGGTGGGACTGCCGCAGGAGACGTTCGCCACGCTCTGGTCCGAGCTGCCGATCGAAGATCTGCGCATCGCCGAGCTGCTCGATCTGACGCGGCAGCAGGTGATCAATCTTCGCCGCGCGGCCCGCGATCGGCTGCGGCGCAGGATGCGATACTAACTGCGTGGACACCGACGAAACGAGCAGTCGCATCGCATCTCTGCGCGCGCAGCTCGCCGTGGGCGACCACCTTGACCTCGCCGAAGAGCTGGTGCCGTACGTCGACGGACACCTCGACGCCGAGGCAAAACGGAGCGTCGAAGCGCACCTCGCGAATTGCGCCGTCTGCCGCCGCGAAGTCGCTGAGCTGCGCGAATTCGCACATCCTCGGCGGCGAACGCGGCGCCGCGCCCTCTTCGCCAT
>DATELQ010000104.1:0-15255 GCA_035276475.1 Thermoanaerobaculia bacterium
TTCGGCGCCACCCTCTCCCCGCTTGCGGGGAGAGGGACAGGCGCGAAGCGCCAGGGTGAGGGGCGCACGCTTCCCGACTTATCCCAACGCCCGCTTCAGCTCCCGGATCAACCGCTCCGCCTCCTCCACCCGCTCCAGCAGCGCGGCATCGCCGCGCGCGGCGGCCAGCGTCGTCCACGAGTGGCGCTTGAGCGCCTGCGTCAGCTCATCGATGTCGCCGGCGAGGCTCCCCTTCTTCGGCTGGTCGGACGTGGCCACGGCGTCGAGCACGCGGTCGAGCGGCTCGCCGGCGAGGAATTTCTCCTTCGCCACCGGGTCGCGCAGCACCACGCGGAGCTTGCGGATGTCTTTCGAGTTCGTGATCTCCTTGTCGTTCACCTTCTGCACGATCGTGTCGAGTGCCGTCGGGGTCAGGAGGCTCTTGTTGATGTTCTTGATCTCGCGCGCCCAGGTGATCGACGCGCCCGGCTCCGGCAGATTCGTCAGCTTTTCGGAGAGCTGGTAGACCTCGACCAGCTTGTCGAGCTCGCGCACCGTCACGCCGAGGATGTTCGCGGCGCTGGCGCGGCCAACGATCGACACCAGCGCGTACGCCACCATCTCCTTCTCCTTCGCGTCCCACTCCTTCCGCTGGCGGTGGATGTAGATCCAGACGCGCAGGCGCTCGTCGTCCGTGAGCGTGCGGTCCGTGATCTCGAGCGGGATCTTGCGGTACTCGTCCTTGTGCTGCGTCTCCACCAGAATCTTCGAGTTCGTCCAGCGGCGGTCGCCGTCGATGATGCGCAGCTTCCCCTTGACGTCGGGGTGCGGCTCGACCAGCAGCGGCTCGAAGATCCCTTCGTTCGCCTCGATCTGCCGCTGCAGCTCGAGGTCCTCCTTCGGGCCCATGCGCGGCTGGCGCTCGTTGGGGATCACGTCGTAGAGGTCGCGCGTGTCGCGGTAGGTGCGGAGAATCGTGCGCCCGAGGCGGCGCTCCTGCCATGCTTGATCAGTCATTGCTCGTCACCCGGAAAGCGGCCGGCCGGAGCACCTTCGCCCCGGCGGTGTCGGGGCCGGGCGGTGCTTCGACGATCGCGCAGACGTCGGTATCGATCTCGCGCAGCACGTTCTTGATGCGGGTCAGCACCGTGCCGCGTTTCTTCCAGACGTTGTCGTGCGCGCGCTTCTCGTCGACGTCGATCTGCAGCGCCTCCGCGGCGAGCTCCGACGCCTCGGCGAGCTTTCGCTTGAATCCCGAGGAAGTGATGAAGCGGAAGAGGCGCGACAACTTGTCCGTGCGCTCCGCGTCCGTCAGCTTCGCGGCGTGCATGGCGATGAGCGTCTTCCGCAGCACGTCGATCATCGCCACGGCGCGCGCCGGCGCGACCACGATAATCCCCGACTCGACGAACAGCTCCTTCTTGCCGGCGGGGAACACCGAGGTGGCGAGGAGCGCCTGATCCGCGCCGACATCCGACTGATCCTGGCGCAGCTTCGTCACGAACGCGTGCTGCCACGCCGCGCGCGGCCGGGCGTCGATCAGGATCTTGCCGGCGGACTTGCCGCGGTAGCGGACCTCGTGCACGAGGTTCCCGGCGGTCTTCCCCTTCGTGCGCGAGATCTGGTCCTCGGGGAACGCCTCCCGCAGCGCCTCGTAGAGGTCGAGCTCGCCCCCTTCCGCCACCTCGGCGCCCGGCTTGCGGACGCGGCGGCTCATCTCCACGATCTTCTTCTGCAGGGCGTCGCGCTCGCGGGCGAAGTCCGCATCCTTCTTTAATAGTGCAGCGTCGCGGTCCTTCTGCAGGATGGCGCGGACCTCGGCGATCTCTTTGCGGCGAAGCTTCTCCGCCTCTTGCTTTGCGAGCTCGAGTTGCTTCAGGATCTTGGCGCGCTCGCCGTCGAGCTTCTTCTGCTGCTCGGCGATTTCCTTCGCAAGTCGTTCATGGATCTGCTTTTCCGCCGCGGCGAGCTTGCGCTGCTCGTCCTTGCGGATGGCATCCTGAATCTGGACGAATTTGGCGTGGGTGATGCGGCTGCCGCACCAGGGACAGCGCTCGACAGGTGTCAACATTCTGCTTCCTTCTTGGTCCTTTTACGTCCTTCTCGTGGTGCTTGTCAACCCGATCCTGAGGCGCACTCTTCCACCGGCGGACCCTCACAACCCACTCACCACATTCGTCTTCTCGGCATGACCTTCGTGTCTACGAAGACGGGTCAGTTTGCGTACTTTTCCAAGCAGGTAGGCGACGCCGACTGGAGGCAAAAGCACGTCCTCGACTACGGCGGCAACATCGGCAATATCCTACGCGACCCCTCCTGCACGATCGACGAAGAGCGCTACTGGTGCGTCGACGTCGACGCCGAGTCGATCGCTCGCGGCCGCGCGTTTTATCCAAAAGCGAACTGGGTCCACTTCGACCGCTGGTGCTTCTTCTTCAACCCGTATGGCGTGCGCGGGCTGGCGCTGCCGAAGATCGACCGGCAGTTTGACTACATCGTCGCCTACTCCGTTTTCACCAACACGCCGCCGTCCGACATGCTCGACCTCGTCGGCGACCTCGAGTCGCGCCTCACTCCCGGCGGCGCCCTCGCCTTCACCTTCATCGACCATCGCCACCACGCCTGGCCGAAGAAGTACAAATGGAACAACTTTCACTGGCGCCTGGAGCGCGAGCAGGGCGACGTCTGGACCGACGAGGCGACGGAGCTGCGCGCGCGCGCCGACGCCTCGGCGTGGTGCATCCTCGTCAACGGCGAGGAGCTCTACGTCGAGAACGAGGACGTCCCTGACGTGCCGCCCGAGGAGCAGCGCACCTACCACGTCTTCTATGCGGCGGAGCAGATGAAGGCGTTCTTCCCGCACGCCGAGATCGTCGCGCCCGCGAACAACGAGATGCAGCACTGCTGCGTGATCCGGAAACGATGATGGACTTCGTTCGCCTGTCCGAGGAGCAGCGGCGCTCGTTCGACGAGGACGGCTTCCTCGTCGTGCGCAACGCCCTCGACCGCGAGAGTGTCGACGCGCTCACCGAGGCCGCCGACCGC
Source organism: Thermoanaerobaculia bacterium (assembly GCA_035276475.1). GTDB lineage: Bacteria > Acidobacteriota > Thermoanaerobaculia > Gp7-AA8 > Gp7-AA8 > DATDFB01. Next base: position 3,025 of record DATELQ010000104.1, read on the forward strand.
GTGGCCGACATCTTCCTCCGCAAGCACGTCATCCCCGGCAAGCCGGAGCACAACCACTGTGACTGGCGCCCCGGCGTGCTGCGCGAAAAAGCGCTCCAAGATCTCGTGTCTCGCGCGCCGATGGTCCCGCTCATCGTGCAGCTTCTCAGCCCGAACATTCACCTGCACTCGACGTCGGTCCTCTACAAGAAGCCATCCGATCCCGACGCGCCGCCGTTCCGCCGCGGCTGGCATCGCGACATCCGCATCCCCCGCGACCTCGGACACCAGGCGCTCCCGCGCGTCGGCATCAAGGTCTGCTACTGCCTCACCGACTTCCCGACGCCGAGCTCCGGCATGACGCTCCTCGGGCGCGCCACGCACAAGCGCACCGAGCCGCTCGTGATCCCGAAGGGCGGCGTCGACCCGAAGGGCGTCGAGCTCTGCGACCTCACGCTTGCCGCGGGCGACGCGTTCCTCTTCGACAACCGCCTCTATCACACGGCCACGCCGAACAAGAGCGACCGCACCTCGAAGGTTCTGATGTACGGCTACGCCTACCGCTGGATGAAGCCGGAGATCTACCTCGAGAGCCCCGACATGCGCGCGCTGGCGAAGAGCGACCCGATCACGTTCCAACTCCTCGGCGGCTACCGCGACATCGACACGCCGCCGTGGGCGCTGCAGTCGTGGGCGGAGAAACACGGCGTGGCGCCGAAGCCGGTGCCGTGGTTCGTGGAGGAGTCGTCGTGATCCGCTTCCACTGGATGCTGCCGAAGGCATTCGAAGTGCAGCGCGGACAGACGCCGCGCGAGGCGGCGCGCTATCGCGTCGAGTCGATCCAGCTCGATTCGCCGTCGCCGAAGCCGGACATGGACGGCTGGCTCGAGTTCGCGCGCGCCGCCGAGGACGCCGGCATCGAGTCGGTCCTGATCTCGTTCAGCCGCTACGAGCCAGAGCCGTTCATGGTTGCGTGCGCGATGGGTCAGGAGACGTCGCGCCTCAAGTACATCGTCGCCTATCGCTCCGGCCTCATGGGCCCGACGTCATTCGTGCAGCAGATCAACACGCTCTCCGCCCTGATCGACGGCCGCGTCTCCATCAACATCGTCGCCGGCAGCTCCGCCGCGGAGCAGCGCGGCTACGGCGACTTCCTGCCGCACGATGAGCGCTATGCGCGCGCGGAGGAGTTCCTCGCTGCGGCGAACGCCTTCTGGCGTGAGGGTCACGACGTCGACTTCGACGGCCGCTACTACAAGCTCGAAAAGGGAACGCTGCACACGCCGTTCGTCGCGCCGGATCGCCGTGCGCCGGAGATTTACGTCTCGGGACATTCGGAGCAGTCGATGCGTTTGGCCGCGACGCAGGGGACGTGCTGGCTGCGCGCCGCCGACACGCCGGAGTCGTTGCGCCCATCGGTCGCGCGCATGCGCGGCCTCGGCATCGACGTCTGCCTGCGCGCCTGCGTCATCTGCCGTCCGACGCGCGAGGAGGCGCTCCGCGTCGCGCAGTCGCTGCTCCCCGACGACCGGCGCGAGACGACGATCTCGCTGAAGAACGACTCGCGTATGTACGCGGAGTCCGGCGCGAAGGACGAGTGGCTCAACCGCACGATCTGGACTGGCCTCGTGCCGCACTACGGCCCGGTCTGGACGACGCTCGTCGGCACGCCCGAGGAGCTCGCGGGCGCGTTCCTCGCCTACAAGGAAATCGGCGTCGATCAGTTCATCCTCTCCGGCTGGCCCGAAGTCGATGAGGTGTCGATCTTCGGCCGCGACGTCATCCCGCGCGTGCGCGACGCGGAGCGGCGGCAGGTCGCATGAGCGCGCTCCGATTCCATTGGATGATGCCGAAGGGCGGCGAAGTCTCGATGAAGACCGCGCAGGAGACCTCGCGCGTTCTCACCACGAAAAAAGAGTCGCCGGCGTCGATGCCCGACATGCAGGGGTGGACGCGCTTTGCGCGCGAGGCCGAAGAGAGCGGCATCGAGTCGGTGCTGCTGTCGTTCAGCCGCTACGAGCCCGACACGCTCCTCATCGCCTGCGCCATGGGACGCGCCACGCCGGCGCTGAAGTACATCGTCGCCTACCGCTCCGGCCTCATTCAGCCTGCGCCGTTCGTGCAGCAGATCAACACGCTGTCGGGACTGATCGGCGGCCGCGTGGCGCTGAACATCGTCGCCGGCAGCTCGACCGCGGAGCAGCGCGGCTACGGCGACTACCTCGAGCACGACGACCGCTATGCGCGCGCCGAGGAGTTCCTGCGCGTTTGCAAGTCCTTCTGGAGCGAGCAGACGGTCGCGTTCGACGGCAAGTACTACCGCGTCGACGGCGGCCGGCTTCACGCGCCGTTCCAGTCGCCCGACCGCACCGCGCCGGAGATCTACGTCTCCGGCCACTCGCCGCAGGCGCAGGCGCTCGCGCTGTCGCAAGGCTCGGCGTGGCTGCGCCTCATCGACACGCCGGAGAAGCTCGCGCCAGTCGTCGCCCAGGTGCGCGAGCGCGGCGTCGAAGTCTGCCTGCGCCTCTGCGTGATCTGCCGCGAGACGCGCGACGAAGCCGTCGCCGCGGCGATGGCCATGCTGCCCGACGACGATACGGAGAAAGAGGAGCGCGGGATACTCAACCGCAGCGACTCGCAGACGCTCAAGCAGGCCCTCGCCGCCGCCGACGAGCGCGGCTGGATGAACCGCAATCTCTACGCGGGGCTCGTGCCGTACTACGGCTCGTCGTCGATCACGCTGATCGGCAGCCCCGACGAGCTCGCGGAGCAGTTCCTCGAATACAAGAAAATCGGCGTGACGCAGTTCATCATCGCCGGCTGGCCGAAGCTCGACGAAATGCGCATCTTCGGCCGTGAGGTGTTGCCGCGCGTGCGGCAGATGGAGGGATCGTGACCATAGCCGAGGCACCGAGGGCTTTCAATCGCGAGATGTACGTCGACCATCGGGAGAACGTGTTCTACGGCACGGACGACGGCGCGCAGGACGGCTCGTTCCGCGAGTTCACCGAGATCAAGGCGCACTACGAAGGCGTGCCGGCCTGGCGCCGCGACGACATCCACATGATCAGCGTCGTGGGCGGCCTGTACGGGCTGAACATGATTCCGCTCTGGCGCCCGAAGCGGATCACCATCTTCGACATCAACCCCGCCGCGGTGACGTACTTCAAGCTGATCCGCGAAGTCTGGATCACCAGCCGCGACGTGCAGCACTTCCTCGCGCGCCTCACCGCCGGCGACTACGAAGCGGAGACGGAGCTGGAGCGCTTCGTGCGCGAGAACATCTGCCTCAAGCAACGCGGCTGCCTCCCGCGCGAGCGCGGCTCGACGAAGCGGCCGTACGAGCAGAGCTGGCAGTACGCGTTCGATCACTTCGCGCTGACGAAGAAGATCCTCTCCGAGGTGCCGGTGGAGATCCGCAACGAGCCGATGGAGAGCGAGAGCTTCAGCAGCTACATCCGCGGCCAGAACAACCTCTGGATCTATGCCTCGAACATCACCGAGTTCCACTACTTCGACCTGCAGTTCGACGATCCGAAGAACTGCGTCGTCGTGCAGATCATCTATCCCGGCAACCTCGAGATCCTCGACCTCGCGCCTCTCGCCGGCGGCCCGGTGCAGGTCGACTTCCACATCCCGCTGAAGGCGCACAAGAGATGAAGGCAAAGATCGCCACGAACGCCGCGCCGCCAGCGATCGGCACGTACTCGCAGGCGATCCGCACCGGGAACCTGGTGTTCGTCGCGGCGCAGTCGGGGCGCGATCCGGCCACCGGCAAGCTCGCCGAGGGGCTGGCCGAGCAGACGCGCCTGATGCTGGCGAATGTCGAGGCCATCCTGAACGCCGCCGGCTGCACGCCGGCCGACATCGTCAAAGTCACGCTGCTCCTCGCCGACATCAAGGACTTCAAGGAGGTCGACACGCTCTACGCCGCCTGGCTCCCCGGCTTGGGCGTCGAGCCGCTGCCGGCGCGCACCGCCTTCGCCGCGCACGCCCTCCCCGCCGGCGCGTTGGTGATGCTGGAGGTCGTGGCGGCGGTTCCAGATGTCTGATCCGATCCAAGCGCTCTGGATCGGTCCGCGCCTCTCGGCGATGGAGCGCGCGTCGCTCGCGTCATTTCTTCGTTGCGGCCACGAAGTGCACATCTACACCTACGGCGACGTCGACGGCGTGCCGGACGGCGTGGTCGTGCGCGACGGCACCGAGATCCTTCCCGCCGAGCGCATCTTCCGCTATCGCGAGCACGACACCGTCTCCGGCTTCTCGAACTACTTCCGCTACAAGCTCCTCCTCGAGCGGGGCGGGTGGTGGGTCGATACGGACCTGATTTGTTTACGGCCGTTTACGTTCGACGGCGAGCACGTCTTCGCCAGTGAGGTGTCGAAGGGCGAAGCGGTCGTGACGTCGAGCGCCATCAAGGCGCCGCGCGGCAGCGAGGCGATGCGCTTCGCCTGGGAGTTCTGCGACGCGCGCGATCCGGCGTCGCTCCGCTGGGGCGAGACCGGCCCCGCGCTCGCGCAGCAGATCGTCGAGCGCTTCGGCCTGCAAGACGCCGTGCAGCCGCCGCACGTCTTCTGCCCGATTCCATTCTGGGAGTGGCGGCGGATTCTCGAAGACATCGAACTGCCGGACGCACACGCGGTGCACCTCTGGAACGAGCTGTGGCGGCGCAACGGCGTCGACAAGGACGCCGCGCACGATCCGCGCTCACTCTACGAGCGGCTCAAGAGGTCCACGGACCCGTGCTGCGATGCGGGTCGTACACCAGCTCGGCACGATATTTCGGCTTGATGGCCCGGTTGAAGTAGCCGCCGACCGACGTGGCGCTCAGCAGCTTCTCCAGTTCCGCCGCCGGTACGCCGAAGTAGTGGTAAACGCGGCCGTTACAGAACCTTGCCTCCAGCACCCGCCGTTCGCCGTCGTACCCGACGGCAGAGAGGACGGAGGAGTCGACGGGGTGGATCTCCACTTGGTCTTACCTGCTGCACTGTAGCACGCCGGCGCTTCACAAACCCCCTGCGCATTCCGTCTTCGATCAGTGGAGACTCTCCGCCAATGGGAAGCCGTCCCTCTACCCGCACCGCGGCCGCGGGTCGAAGTCGAGCCCATGGCCGGCCGCTGGATCAAGACCTACGACAAGCCGCAGTGGATCGGCGCGCTCGACGTCCGCGTCGACGGTGACGACCTCCTCGTCCGCGTCTACGGCGGCGGCCTCGGACCCTCGCCCTCCGACTGGGGCGTCGTCCGTGCCGGCCGCGTCTACGCCGGCGCGCTGACCAGCGGCGACGCGCTCGCCGGCGGCTTCGTCGCGCACTTCACCCTCCCCGAGGCGGACGTCGAGCTCCAGGCCAACCTCAACCTCGGCCTCCTCGTCGTCGCCACCTTCGTCACCTTCCGCGAGCCCGGCCCCTGGACTGACCGCTTCACCCGCGAATTCTTCCGGAGCGACGCATGATCGTTGAGGCAGCGCTCGATCTCTCCATCCTCGTCGGCGACTGGCGGAACACCAACCCCGCCGCCGGCATCGGCCGCATCGTCGTCGAGCCGAACGGCAGCGGCGGCGTGACCGTGCACGCCTCGAGCGACACGCGTGATTGGGGCAAAGTCGACGCCCCCGTTTTCGCTTTCGAATTCGACGGCGACAAGGCCGGCGCCTTCCTCGCCGTCTACGACTTCGACTTCGAGGAGGTGCGCTTGCAGGTCAACGTCAAGCTCGGCGTCCTCGTCGTCGCCAGCTTCAACAAGTTCAAGGACGACAGCGGCCGCTCCAGCTACTTCAACCGCGAATTCTTCTTCCGCGTATGACCGCCGAGACTACCTGGGATGTCGACGTCATCGCGCGCGTCGCGCATCTCGCGCAGCAGCGCTTCGCGCCGCGCGCCGCGGAGTACGACCGCACCGCCGCGTTTCCGACGCAGGACTTCGACGACCTCTTCGCCGCCGGCCTGAACGCGCCGACGATCCCGCGCGAGTACGGCGGCCTCGGACTCGGCCCGTACCGCGGCGACGTCTTCACGCTCTGGATGATGACAAAGGAGATCGCCAAGGCCGACCTCGCGCTGGCGCGCTGCTGGGAAGGCCACGCGAACTCGCTCGTCCTCCTCGACGGCCTCGCCGACGAGGCGCAGCGCCGCCGCTGGTTTTCCGGCATCGTCGAGCGCAACGAGACGTGGGTCGCTTGGAGCGGCGAGCCCCAGTCGCGCGCGACCGGCGAGCAGGTCCGCTTCGGCACGACAGTGGAAGTCGTCAAGGGCGGCTTCGTCCTCAACGGCACGAAGGCCTTTTGCACGAGCGCCGGCGGCGCGCGCTGGGCGCTGCTCCTCGTCAATCCCGCGGGTCCCGGCGGCGCGCGCCACGCTTCGGCCGAAGCGGCGGAGACGGTGCTGCTCCTCGCGTGCGATCTCCAGCATCCGACCATCCACATCGACGGCTCGTGGTGGGATCCGATCGGCATGCGCGCCACGGCCAGCCACGCCGTCCGCTTCGACCAGACGTTCATCCCTGAGGAGAACCTCGTCGGCTCGCCCGGCCAGTACCTCCGCGACGGATGGCAGACCTGCTTCGTGCCGCACTACGCCGCGTCGTTCCTCGGCGCCGCCGAGGCCGCGTTCGAGTACAGCCTCGACTTCATCCGCCATCAGAACAAGACCGACGATCCATACGTGCAGCACCACGTCGCCAAGATGTCGCTCAACGTCGAGACGATGCAGCTCTGGCTGCGCCACATCGCCACGCTGTGGGAGAGCGGCCGCTACGCCGAGGCCCAGGCCGCCGGCAGCCGCATCCGCCACCTCGGCGAGCACCTAGCCAGCGAGACCGTCGACCACTGCGTCCGCGCCTGCGGCGCGCGCGCGCTGAACCGCCCGAGCCCGATCGAGCGCATCGTCCGCGACCTCACGATCTATGTCCGCCACGACAACGACGACCAGGTGCTCGCCACGATCGGCCGCCAGGTCCTCGGCAAGAAGTTCGACTCGTCGTTCTTCAAAGCGACTTCGCCATGAGCCTCCGCTTCCACTGGAGCATGTCTTCGGCCGGCGAGAAATATCGCGGCGCGCAGGCGCGCTCCGCCGTCGGCATCCAGGAGCTCGACACGCTCGCCAACTTCTGCCGCCACGCCGAGGAGTGCGGCATCGAGTCGGTGCTCACCGCGTTCGGCTTCCATCGCCCCGATCCCATCGTCCTCGCCGCCGCCATCGGCATGAAGACGACGAAGATCAAGTTCATGGTCGCGGTCCGCTCCGGCATTTTCTCGCCGACGGTGTTCGTGCAGCAGGTCAACTCGGTGGCCACGCTGACGAACGGCCGCATTTGCCTCAACGTCGTCGCCGGCCACACGCCCGAGGAGCAACGCTACTACGGCGACTTCCTCGCGCACGACGAGCGCTACGAGCGCACCGACGAGTTCCTCACGGTCTGCGACGCGTTCTGGCGCCGCGACTCCGAGGTCAACTTCGAAGGACGCTACTACAAGATCGAGAAGGGAAAGCTGATCGTCCCCTTCGTCGCGCCCGACCGCACGAAGCCGGAGATCTTCCTCGGCGGCAACAGCGCGCGCGCCGAGGAGATGGCGGTCAAGCACGCCGACTGCCTCTGGCGTTTGCCCGATCGCCCCGAGGTGTTGCGCGATCACACCGCGAGTCTGATCGACCGCGGCATCGAAGTCGGCCTGCTCGTCTCGCTCATCGTCCGCCCGACGAGGCGCGAGGCGCTGGCCGCAACGGAGAAGTTGCTCGAGGAGGTCGGCGGCCGCCCGCGCCGCACGCACGAGGAGTTCGCGAAGCGCTCCGACTCCGTCGCCTTCACGTCGACGTACGCGCTCGCGGCGAAGGATCAGTGGCTCAACGATTACCTCTGGAGCGGCGCGGTGCCGTACCTCGGCGCGCCCGCGATGGCCATCGTCGGCTCGTCCGACGAGGTCACGGACGCGCTTTTCGATCTTCGCGCCGCCGGCATCACGCAGTTCCTCTTCATGGGCTGGCCGGACATGGACGAGATGGCGATTTTCCGCGACGAAGTGCTCCCCCGTGTCCGCGCCCGCGAAACGGCGGAGCAGCGGCAGGTGGGGCAGCGCGGATGAACGAGTTCGACGAGCTCGGCTTCGCCATCATCCCTTCCCTTCTGCCGAAGGAGGACGTCGACGCATTGCGCGCCGCCGCCGAGTCGCTCGTGGCCGCGCGCGGCGCGACGGTGATCGACGAAGAGCACGCGCCCGAGATCCCGAAGATGGTCTTCGGCGCGCACCTCGTGCACGACACGTTCGCGCGCGTGCCGCGGCATCCCTATCTGCTGCACCTCGTCGAGCAGGTCCTCGGCGGGCCGGTGCACGTGTTCCAGTCGCGCCTCAACGTGAAGACGGAGTTCTCCGGCAGCGGCTGGGCGTGGCATCAGGATTACAACCAGTGGTACCGCATGGACGGGATGCGCACGCCGCGCGCCGCGATCGTCGGCGTGTTTCTCGACGATGTGAATGCCTGCAACGGACCGCTGATGATGATTCCGCGCTCGCAGCAGCGCGGACACATCTTCGTCCCCGACATGATGGACATTCCCGCCGCCGACGTGCGCGACGCCGCGAACGAGCACGGCATCGTGCCGCTGATGGGACCGCCCGGTACCGTGATCGTGTTCGACTCGCTGATCATCCATGGCTCGGCGCCGAACGTGTCGCCGTTTCCGCGGCGGATTTTCTACATGAACTTCGTCCCGGTCGCGACGTGCGATCTCAAGCCGCTGCGCCCGCGCCTCGACTGCGATCCGGTGCCGGTCGCGCTGACGCCGCTCGCGGAGAATTGCCTGGTCGCGCCATGACGACGATCTTTACGACGGAAGCGGTACGTACCAGGCCGTTCGCGCCGCCGTGCAGCATCGGAGGACGCGAACGCGAGCTGCTGCTCGAAGTGCTGGAGAGTTGCAGTTGGTCGGCATGCCGCGCCGGCGCGCAAGGCTACGACGTCGGCGCGCTCTGCGAGATGCCGTCGGCCGACGCTGAAGCGTTCGACGACGGCGAGGTGCTGTTCCTCGGCGGGCGATGGGTGCGCAGGCTCGAGGCGATGTTCGCCGCGCGCGCCGGCGTGCGCTTCGCCGTGGCGTGCAATTCGGCGACCTCGGGGCTCGTGATGGCCGCGGGCGCGCTCGGCCTCGGACCGGGCGACGAAGTGCTCGTACCGTGCATGTCCTTCCTCGCCTCGGCCACTGCGGTCGTGCCGTTCGGCTGCACGCCGGTGTTCGTCGAGGTGAAGCCCGACACGCTATGCATTGATCCCGCGGACGCGGCGGCGAAGATCACGGAGCGAACAAAGGCGATCGTCGCCGTGCACCTCGGCGGCAGTGTCGCCGACATGGACGCGCTCCGCGCCCTCGGATTGCCGATTATCGAAGACTGCGCTCAGGCGCCCGGCGCGACGTGGCGCGGCCGCGAAGTCGGCTCGCTCGGCAACGTCGGCGTCTACTCACTCACGGAGTCGAAGTCGATCACCTGCGGCGAAGGCGGCGTCGTGGTCACGGACGATCCGAACATCGCCCGCCGCGCACGCCTGATCCGCAATCACGGCGAAGGCGTCAGCGACGAGGGGATCGTCGGGATGAATTTCCGCCTCACCGACCTGCAGGCGGCGCTGGCGATCGCGCAACTCGAACAGCTCGACGCTCGCAACCGCGCCCGCGCGGTCAACGTGCAACGATTGCGCGACGGCCTGCCCCACTGCTTCACGCCGCAGGCCGTCGAGCCGCACGCAACGCCCGCATGGTTCGTGTTCAAGATGCGCTACGCGGCGGAGCCCGGAATGCCGTCGCGCAACGAGCTCGTCGAGCTCTTAGCCGCCGAGGGGATTCCCGCCGTCGCCGGCTACGCGCGTCTGCTCGACGCCGTCCCGCTCTTCGCGCGTCCGGGAAGCTGTCCACGCTCCGAGGCGATCAACCAGGAGCTGCTCTGGTTCTCGTTCATCAACCCGCCGAATACAGTCGAGGACATGGAGGACGCCATCCGCGCGATCGAGAAGGTGCTGGGATGAGCTTCGACGACACCGGCATCGCCTTCCCAATCCGCGTACTCGACGACAACGAACTCGCCGCCGTCCGCGCCGAGTACCAGCGACTCGTCGACGCGAACGGCGGCACGCTCAAGCACTTCGACAAAGCGCATCACAAATTTGGCTGGGCCTACGACCTCGTGCTGCACCCGCGCATCATCGACAGGGTGTCCGAAATCCTCGGCGAGAACGTACTCGTGTGGGGCTCATTGATCCTATCCAAGCCCCCACACGACGACGGCTTCGTGGCCTGGCACCAGGATGGCGAGTATGCAACGTTCCTCGGCGACGCCCCCGCCGTCTCCGCCTGGATCGCCTTGAGCGACAGCACGACCGAGAGCGGCTGCATGCGCGTCATCCCCGGCTCGCACAAGACCAAGGTCGCCCACGCCGAACGCGGCGATCCCAAAAACATGCTCAGCCACGGCCAGGAAATCGCCGTAACCGTCGACGAGTCGCAAGCCGTCGACGTCATCCTCCACGCCGGCGAAATGTCCCTCCACCACGTCGACATCGTCCACGGCTCCAACCCCAACCGCGCCTCCTGGTGGCGCACCGGCTTCATCGTCCGCTACAGCACCCCCCAAATGCTCCGCGCCGCAAACCCCGTCGTTATCGCCCGCGGCAAACGCGCCACACACCTGGAGACGATGGAACGACCGTGTATCGTGAGTTCGGCGCCAAAATGACAGTCGGCCAGATCGCGCCCATCGCTGAATCACTCCCTCGCCCTTCTTAACGCGCTCACTCTAAGCTGCAAAATCCGCCTACCATGCCGGCCTCCCGGAAGCGGCGCGGCGGCTGCCGCGACTAACACGAAGTGGCATTAGCGAACTGCAGCCGACGTGACGCGCGCGTGCAGTTCGGAGCCGCCGAAGGCGGCTCCGCCGCCGAGCCAGGGCTCGGCGGTTTTGTCAGCTTGTGAGGGCAGTGAGGCGCCTTTTTGCTAATGACGGCCCAGAGCCTTTTCGACGGCCTTTGGATTCGATGCTGCCACTTTGAGCAATGCTCGCGCTGGACCATGAGGATGGCGACGACCTTGCTCCCAGTTTCGGAGCGTGGCTACGCTTACGCCAATCATGAGAGCGAATTCGTCCTGCGACTTGCGTAGCTTGGCACGGATGGCTCGCACATCTTCTGGCGCGAAGGTGAATTCACGGCTCGACTTCTGTTCGCCGCGGAGAATTCGACCAGCCTCACGAACACTTTCAAGCAGCTCGTCAAAACTTTCCTTCTTCATTTTAAGTTCTCGTTTATTACTTTGCCCAAACTACGCCTTTGGACTGCAGTAAGGTCGCCCTGTTCTACCTTTGAGTAAAGATACAGCATGAGAAAGATCTGACGAGCGGCGTGCCAATAGTAGACGATTCGAAAACTGCCTCGCTTGCCTCGCGTCTCGCTGCCCCAACGAATCTTGCGTGCTCCGCCTGTTCCTGGAATGAGTACTCCATGAGTCGGACGCGCAAGTAGTGCTTCCTGGAGCCTTCGGTACTCATCGTCGGACATTACCTCGACCACTCGTCGAGTGAATGCGCCCGTCTCGATGAACCTCACCGCCCCATTCTAAGCCAATGGCGCAGTTAGTCAACCGACGCTCGACACCTATTGTTCCGAAGTTCGGAGCCGTTTAGCCGGTTCGGGACAGCGATCGTGCCGTGCGATTGGAGCCCCAAGCGGCGCGGCGCTTGCGTAGGCGGACGCAAGACTTCACGTACTGCAAGCGCCGTGACGCGACCTGCTTGCGACGCGCCTGCCTTCGACACTAAAAGCGTGCGTTGGCTGGTAGACGTACGTTTGCCGAAAGTGAACTCACCGCGATCGCTACTTGCGCACTGATCTTCGTTAAGGGATTTTGCGAACGGCTACCTCGGAGGTGTCAAACTGCGGTGTTAAGACAGCAGTGGCTTGTCGGCTTCCGAAGTTGTTCGCGCGAATCCAGCTGGCCGGGAACTACTAGCCCGTCATGCATGGAAGAGACTACATCCGGTGTAACCGGGGCGCTTTGTCGGACGGTGTGCCTACGTGTACTGATGGACCGGCGTGTTTCATGTTCGGGCTATTCAACTCCAGCCTTCCGTGCAGGTTCGGTCCGGGTTGATGCTTTCCAGAAAGTTCTAGGTTGATCCTTTCCATACGGAGGAAGGTGTCGCACGAGGAGGTGCGATGCCGCTGAAGGAAAGGACGATTGTGGACATCAGGGAAGAGATGGCACTGGCCGCAC
>DATELQ010000105.1:0-5786 GCA_035276475.1 Thermoanaerobaculia bacterium
GGCTGCGACGTGGCCCTCTCCCTCGCCATCGTCGCGCTGGCGATGGCCGGCGGCACGAAGCCGACTGCCGTCGCGGTGCTCGTCGCGGTCGCGCCGTTCGTCCTCCGCCGCATCCGCCTCCGCGAGCTCGCCCTCGCCCTCCTCGCCTTCCTCCTCCTCGGCGGCATCGCCTACATCGACATCTTCGGCTTCGGCCACGCCGGCGCCGGCGGCGCGCCCGCCGGGCTCGAAGCGAGCGCGCAATACGGCGACTTCGCCAACCTCTGGCGTGTGCCCGTGCTCGCGCTGCTCGTGCCGTTCGAGGCGAAGCCGAACGCGGTGTGGGTGCCGTGGCGCCACGAGTACTGGTACTGGCCGCACTACGAAGTCTTCTTCTCGCACTACGGCGCACTCGTCTCGATTCTCGTCGCCTTCGCGCTCCTCTGCGCGCTGCGGCGGAATCCGCCGAACCGCGAGCGGACGATCGCCACGGCCGCCACGCTCATCGCCGCCGCGCTGCTCCTCCCGATCGTGATGCGCCCCCTCGGCATGTTCGCGGCGATGCCCCGCTACGTCGCGTTCGTGCTGCCGCTCATCGTCTGCTGGAGCGTGCCGCCGATGATCGCGCTCCTGCGCGCGCGCTCGGCGCTCATCGCTCACACGTTCATCGGCGCGATCGCGGCGTTCTTCGTCGTCAGCGCGATCGACGTGGCCGTCAGCGACCGCATGGCGCCGCTGCGCTTCGTCTGGTGGGAGGCGCAGCATCGCGGCGACCGCCACGTCTGGTTCATGCCGAACCGCGCCGCCAGCGTCGCCGACCGCATGGCCGGACCGAACGACACGATCGCCATCGACGGCGGCTTCGACACCTGGACGTACCCCGCGTTCGGCGCGCACCTCACGCGCCGCGTCGTCACGATCCGCGACGGCAACGTCCCGCCCGACGCGCAGTGGGTCGCGATCGACCACGCTTACAACCGCGTCTGGGGCAACGTGCCGGACATGGGGAAGTTCTGGACAGCCGTCGGCCGCGCGAAGCCCCCGCAATCGGAGGTGCAGCTCCAACTGGCGCTCGAGCGCGACCCCCGCTTCGCCCAGGTGTTCTACGACCCGCGGGTGAACCAGGCGGTGTTTCGGAGGATTCGGTAAGGTATGCCGATGCCGCCCGAGCTCTCCATCGTGATGCCGTGCCTCGACGAGGCGGAGACGCTCGGCGCGTGCATCGCCAAGGCGCGGCGGTTCCTCGACGCCAGCGGCGTCGACGGCGAGATCGTCATCGCGGACAACGGCAGCACGGACGGCTCGCAGGCCATCGCCGAACGCGAAGGAGCGCGCGTCGTCGCCATTACCGATCGCGGCTACGGCAGCGCGCTGCAGGGCGGCATCGCCGCAGCGCGCGGGCGCTTCATCGTCATGGGCGACGCCGATGACTCTTACGACTTTTCTGCGATCGCCGGCTTCGTCGAGAAGCTGCGCGGCGGCGCCGACCTCGTCATGGGCGACCGCTTCGCCGGCCGCGTCGAGCCGGGAGCGATGCCGCCGCTGCACCGTTGGCTCGGCAACCCGGTCCTCTCGGCGATCGGCCGCCTTTTCTTTCGCAGCCCCGTCCGCGATTTTCACTGCGGCCTGCGCGGCTTCTCGAAGGTGGCGTACGAGCGGATGGGGCTGCGCACGACGGGGATGGAGTTCGCCAGCGAGATGGTGGTCAAGGCCGCGCTCCTCGGCATGCGCGTCGACGAAGTGCCGATCGTCCTCCACCGTGATGGCCGCAGCCGCCCGCCGCACCTCCGCTCGTGGCGCGACGGCTGGCGGCACCTCCGCTTCCTCCTCCTCTACAGCCCGCGCTGGCTCTTCCTCTATCCCGGCCTGCTGCTGATGCTCGCCGGCGCCGCGGTGGCGGGGTGGCTGCTGCCGGGGCCGCGCAGCGTCGGCCGCGTGACGCTCGACGTGCAGACGCTGCTCTATGCCGGGATGGCTGTCCTGATCGGCTTTCAGGCGGTGCTCTTCGCCGTCTTCACGAAAGTCTTCGCCGTCAACAGTGGGCTCTTGCCGCAAGACCGGAAGCTGCAGAGCGCGCTGCGCACCGTGACGCTCGAGGCGGGGCTGATCGCCGGCGCGCTGCTGTTCCTCTTCGGCATCGCCGGCTCGCTCTTCGCGGTCGGCATCTGGGGCGAGGCGCGCTTCGGCGCGCTCGATCCGTCGCAGACGCTGCGCGCGATCGTCCCGTCGGTGGTCTGCCTGACGCTCGGCTGCGAGATCATCCTGTCGAGCTTTTTTCTGAGCGTGCTCGGATTGCAGCGGCGCTGATGATCACGATCGTGATGCCGGTCAAAAACGGCGCGCGGCACCTGCGCGAGGCGATCGCGTCGCTGCAGCCGGCGCGTGTGATCGTCGTCGACGACGCGTCGGCCGACGACTCCGCCGCGATCGCCCGCGATGCCGGCGCCGAGGTCGTGCGGAATGACCGGCGGCTCGGACTGGCCGCGAATTGGAACCGCTGCGTGGAGCTCGTCGCGACGCCGTTCTTCGTCCTCGCGCATCAGGACGACGTCTACGAGCCGGGCTTCGCGGCGACGATGCTGGCGCTCATCGAGGCGCACCCGCGCGCGTTCATCGCGCATTGCAAGACGACGTCGATCGACGACGATGGCCGCGCCACCGCCACGCCTGCGGCGCGCTACAAGGAGTCGCTCTGGCCGGCGCACGATCCGTACGAAGAAGGGGGGGACGCGGCGCTGCGGCGGCTCGCGCGCGGAAACTTCATCGTGGCGCCGTCGGTCGTGTTTCGCACCGAGGCGGTGCGCGCGATCGGGCAGTTCTCCGCGCTCGACTTCGTGCTCGACTGGGAGTACTGGCTCCGCGGTGTCCTGGCCGGCTGGACGATCGCCGGCACGCACCGGCGCCTCGTCCGCTTCCGCCGCCACGCCGCCACCGCCACGCGCGCGCTGGAGCGCTCGCTCGACCGCTATCGCGAGGAGATCGCGCTGCAGCGCTGGATCGAGCGCGAAGCGAAGCTGCCGGCGCAGTTCACGACGGTGTCGCGGATCATCCTGAGCGAGATCGCCTCGACGCTGGCGAACGGCGACCGCGCCCGCGCCGCGGAGCTGCTGTCGTTTGCGCGCGCGGAGGTGCCGGGATTCCGCGGCACGGCCACGTCGGCGCTGGCGAATCTGGCCATCGCGTCGGGGAAGCTCGGCGGCCGGGCCATGCTGGCGGCGCAGGCCGTCGCGTTACGCTTCGCATAAATCATGGTTGGGTTCTTCGCCGTATGCATCGCCATTGTCCTCACCGGGAAGACCGTCGCCGACCGTCTGTTCGCGCGCGAAGAGCGCGAAGTCGGCACCGCGGAGCGGATCGCCGCCGCGAGCACGATTGGGATCGCGCTTTGGCTCGCGGTGCTTTGGTGCCTGGCGCTGGCTCATCAGCTGAACCGCCGGAACCTGATCGCGGCGTCGCTCGCGTTCGGCGTCGCCGCGCTCTTCTCGCTTCGTGGTCTGCGATTGCCGCGCATGTCGCGTTGGATTGCGGTGCTGCTGCCGGTCGCGCTCTGGACGCTGTTCATCCTCTGGCGCTCGACGGTCGTGCCGCCGCAGAACCACGACGAGATGACCTACCACCTGCCGAAAGCGATCCTCATGCTGCAGGCGGAAGGGTTCGAGCGCTTCGCCTCGCCCGACGAACGCCTCGTCACGTTTCCGTCGAATTACGAGCTCCTGCTGACGAGCCTTCTCTCGCTCGAGCGCAGCGACGAGCTCACGGAATGGATCGGCACGGCCTTCTACCTCTTCTTCCTCGTGTGCGTGGCCATGGTTGCCGAGCGGTGGTGGGGCCGCGGGCCGCACGTCCTCGCCTGCGTCCTCGCCGCTGCGGCGATGCCGGTTCTTCTGCTTCACAGCGGCGCGGACAAGAACGACGTGATGACCGCGGTCTTCGCCTGCGGCGCGCTGTTCTGGGCCGCGCAGTGGTGCGCCGCGCGCGGCGCTGCGGCGATGATTCTCGCCGCGCTCTCGGGCGCGATGGCCATCGGAACGAAGCTGACGGCGGGCGGGATCGCGCCGGCGCTCGCGCCGTTCCTGATCGTGGCGATGGTGCGGCGCCGTCCGTCGCTGCGGCACATCGCGCTCACCGCCGCATTCTGTGCCGTGGCGTTTCTGCTGCTCGGCGGATGGGTGTTCGTGTCGAACGCGACGGCGCCCGCTCCGCTCCGCTACGGAGGAGAGGATCTCGTCGGCGGCGTGCCGGTTCTGCCGTTCACGAATTGGCCGTTTCTCTGGGAGATCCCTTACGCCCTCGTCCGCGTCTCCCTCGGGTTCCACGGGCCGGTCTTCTGGCCGCGGTACAACGTGTTCAACTCGAACTTCGGCATCCCGGTCGCGCTGTCGATCATTCTTCTGCCGATCGCGATCTGGGGCTATCGGCGTGAAGGTGACCCGGCGCTGCGCAACGAACGGTTGATCGGGACCGCGGCGGCGATCCTCTCCGTGCTGCTGCTCTATCCGTTCATGCCGCGCTCCATATTCGCGGCCGCGCCGCGCTATTCGATCGCGGTCGTACCGTTCGTCGTCGGATGGTCGATCGCGGCGCCGCTCCGCAATCGATCGTCGCGTCTCCTGTCTCTCGTCATGGCCGCGCTGGTCGTCATGTTCGGCGTCGCCGTCGTCAACGTCGTGCGCTACGACACCTTCGTCCCGCCGTCGTACCTGCGCTGGGCGATGGAACACCCGGGAACGCGCCGCCCGAGCCGCTACGTGATCCGCGCGGCGACGTACGCCGATGCCGTCGCCGGCCCCAACGACACGATCGCGTTTCTGGGCGGCGCGGACGGGTGGCTCTATCCGCTCTACGGCCGCCAGTTCACCCGCCATGTCCGTCATCTGCGGTACGGTGCGAGCCTGCAAGACGTTCCGCCGGATGCCGCCTGGCTGGCCATCGATCATGAGCCGCCGACCCTCGGTGCGCCGCCCAGCGCCTCCGACCTCGCCCTGATGAACGAGGCGCAGGCGAGCGGCCGGTTCCGCCTTGTCTATTACGATCGGTTTCACAATCAAGCCGTGTTGCGGCGGATCGCGCCATGACGCCGCCCCTCGTCTCCGTGATCGTGCCGGCGTACAACTACGCGCGCTACCTCTACGACGCGCTCGCCTCGGTTCGCGATCAGACGTATCAGGTGTGGGAGTGCATCGTCGTCGACGACGCCTCGACCGATGACACGGCGAAGGTCGCCGCGGAGTGGGCGAAGGCGGACGGCCGCATCCGCGTCGTCGGGCATTTGATGAACAAAGGCCTGCCTGCCGCGCGCAACAGCGGCGTCGCGGAAAGCCGCGGCGCGTTGCTCCAGTTCCTCGACGCCGACGACCGCCTGCTGACGGAGAAGCTCGTGCGCCACGTCCGTTTTCTCGAGGAGCATCCCGAGACCGGCGTCGTCTACTCCGAGGCAGGGTTCTTCCGCGATGCGGATCCGGAGCGGCTCACGCCGTCGTTGCACGGCACGCTCTCGCGCTCGATCATGGCCCGCGTGCACGGCGACGCGTGGGCCAAACTGCAGCACTACAACATCATGCCCGTATCGTGCGCGATGCTCCGCCGTGAAGTCTTCGCACGCGCCGGCGGCTTCAACGATGCGTGCTCGGCGGGATACGAGGATTGGGACTTCTGGCTCCGCTGCGCCGCCGCGGGCGTCCGCTTCGACTTCGCCGGCGATGAGCCGCTGGTTGCGATCCGCAGCCATCGCCACAGCGGGAGCCGCAACACGATGGCGATGGTGCACGGCCTGATCGCCGCAGCGAAGGGATGGCCGCACACGCAAC
>DATELQ010000106.1:0-45492 GCA_035276475.1 Thermoanaerobaculia bacterium
GTTGTCGGCGGTGTGGCGGGGGGGCGTGCGGCCGGAATCGCTGCGCCGCCCGCGCCGATGGTCGCGCCTTCTCCCCCGCCCCCGCCGCAGCCCGCTCCGCCGCAGGACTACGCGGCGGACGAGGTGTCGGCCGGCGCGAGCGCCAGGGCGAAGAACGCGACGGCAAAAGTCGAAAGCGGCTTCGTCCCCGCGGCCGTTGCTCAACCGCTGGCACTGTCGCCGGCGACGCTGTTCGACATCGCCGTCCGTCGCGCCGACACCGACGCCGAGGCTCGCGGCGCGGCGTTCATCGAGCGCTTCGCTGCGCCGTCTACGCCGCCGAGCGCCGTGCGGCTCGAAACCGAGGCCGTGCAGCTCGACGGAACGCCGCTGCTGCGCGTTTCTGTCGACACGCCTGAGGTCAAGCATCCGGCGGGCGGATCGCTGCCGCCGGTTGGGGCCGATGCGACGCTGGAGATCGCCTTCGACGATGAGGCGTTGTCGTCGCACCGCGCCATCGCGGGAACGGCGAAGTCGACCGCGACGGCGCTGCCGTCATCGACGTCGGTGACGGCGCTGTTCGAGATCGCCGTCCGCCCCGACAGCGGCCGCCGCGCGACCATCGCCACCGTCACGCTGCGCTACCGCTCCGTCGACGACGGGAAGGAGCACGTCCTCACGCGCGAACTGCGCGCGTCCGACATTCGCGATTGGGATGAGGCGACGAAGCGGATGAAGAGCGCGTCGCTCGCAGCAGCGCTCGCGGAGTCGCTCCTGCCGAGGGAAGCGATTGCGGAGAAGGCGCGCGCGGCGGGGTTGGACGATCTCGCGGCGATTGCCGAGCGGCGCTAAAGGGATCGCCGCGACAAACGCTGCCAGGGGAGAAATCGCGCGGTGGGCTTTGCCAACCGACGCTGCCGGCCGTGCCGGCTAGCGACGGCGGCGGCCGCCGCCGAAGTTGCGCACTGACTGGAAATGCACGTCGAAGTAGTTCGCCGCGGCGCGCAGCGCACGCGACACCGCCCACGCGTCCTTCGACGGCACCTCTTCGAGCGCGGCGCGCATCTGCTCCGGGAGCTTCATGCGGCAGCGGCGGCAGAGCGCCGCGCCGATGGTCTTGTTCAGATCGCATCGCGGGCACGACGGCTTCTTCGCCAAACCTTTGACCTGCTCGGGACTGAGTGTCATGAGCCTCCCATGCATTCTCTCACGTGTACGGAACAGGCGGCCAGAACGTTGTGTGCGCTGTAAAATCCGCCGCCATGGGTGAACGAGTCGAATTCCCGTCCAACGGCCACACGTGCCACGGCTACCTCGCCGGGCACGGGCCCGCCGTCGTCGTCATTCAGGAGTGGTGGGGTCTCGTACCGCACATCGAAGACATCGTCGAGCGCTTCGCGAAGGAAGGCTTCCTCGCCATCGCGCCCGACCTCTACCACGGCAAGACCACGAAGTCGCCCGACGAAGCGGGACGGCTGCTGATGGAGATGGACGCCGAGCGCGCCGAGCGCGAGATCGCCGGCGCCGGCAACTACCTCCTCGACCAGCCGATCTGCACCTCGAAAACGTACGGCGTCGTCGGCTTCTGCATGGGCGGCGCGCTCGCGCAGTACACGGCGACGAAGGAGAACGGCAAAGTCAGCGCCGCGGCGAGCTTCTACGGCGGCTTCCGGAAGCTCGACATGGATTGGGACAACCTCCACGCCGCGTTGCTCCTGATCTACGCCGGGAACGACAAGAACGTGACGGCGTCCGCGGGGCCCGGCGCGAAGCTGAAGGAGATGGGAAAGAACGTTGACGTCGTGGTCTATCCCGACACGAACCACGCCTTCTTCAACGACGCGCGCCCCGAGGTCTACGATGCCGCGGCGGCGAAGGACGCGTGGCGGCGGACTTTGGAGCTGTTCCGGGCCAACATCCGTTGACGCGGCTCGTCGTCTTCTTCGCGCTGCTCGTCGTCTGCGCCAGCGGCTTCGTCTCGCCGCCGATCGCGCTGGCGCTCGGCCTCGCGCTGGCGCTGACGTTCGGGCATCCGCTGCCGCAGTACAACTCGAAGGCGACGAAGATCCTCCTCCAGCTCAGCGTCATCGGCCTCGGGTTCGGGATGAACCTGCAGAGCGTCGTCGCGGCGGGGAAGCGCGGCGTGGCCTGGACGGCAGCGACCATCGCGTTCACGCTCGTCATCGGCTACCTCGCGGGCCGTGCGCTGCAGGTCGACCGCACGACGGCGCACCTCATCGCGTCAGGCACGGCCATCTGCGGCGGCAGCGCCATCGCCGCGGTCGGCCCGGTCGTCGGCGCATCCGACGAAGAGATGTCCGTCTCGCTCGGCACGATCTTCATCCTCAACTCCATCGCCCTCTTCCTCTTCCCGCCGATCGGCCACGCCCTCGGCCTGACGCAGGCACAGTTCGGCGTCTGGTCGGCCATCGCGATTCACGACACGAGCTCGGTCGTCGGCGCCGCGGCGAAGTACGGCAGCGAGGCGCTGAAGCTTGCCACTGTCGTAAAGCTGACGCGCGCGCTCTGGATCGTGCCGCTGACGATCGGCACCGCGCTGGCGTTCCGCAAAAAGTCGACGAAGATCGCCATCCCCTGGTTCATCGGCGGCTTCGTCCTCGCCTCGGTCGCACGCACGTACATGCCGCAGCTCGACGCCATCGTGCCGTTCGCGCGCATCGGCCTCACCGTCACGCTTTTCCTCATCGGCGCGGGGCTCTCGCGCAAGAATCTCGCTGCGGTCGGCGCACGCCCGCTGGTCCTCGGCGTGCTGCTGTGGATCTGCATCACCCTCGGCGCGCTGTTCGTCGTCATGCACGCCGCTTAGTACAATCCGGCACCGATGCCCTCCGCTCCTTCGCTGCAAGGGAGTCTCGACGCCTTCCGGCTGCCGGAAGTGCTGACGTTCCTCAGCACCGCGCGCAAGAGCGGCACGCTCGTCGCCGACAGCATGGGGTGGAAGTCGTCGATCTTCTTCGACGGCGGCGCGCTCGTGTTCGCGACGTCCAACCAGGCCTCGCTCCGCCTCGGCGAGTTGCTCGTGCGCAAGAAGAGAATCACCGCCGAGCAGTTCCAGCACATCGACGCGATGATCCAGCACGACGGCGGCCGCTTCGGGCAGATCGCCGTGCAGCAGGGCGTGCTGACGGACGATCAGCTCCGCGATTTTCTGAAGATCCAGGTCTCGGAGATTCTCTTCGACGCGTTCCTCTGGAAGGGCGGCGCGTTCACCTTCCTCGACGAGATGGTTTTGCCGCCGTACGCGACGACGATCTCCGTCGACCTCGCGAACCTGATCATGGAAGGCGCGCGGCGGATTGAAGAGTGGGAGCAGTGCCGGCATCTCTTGCCCGACAGCCATGCGGTCTATCGCGTCGTGTCGAGCCCGGAGGCGGAGAAGATCACGCTGTCGCTCGACGAGTGGAAGATCCTCTTTCTCATCAACGGGCAGCGGACGCTCGACGATCTCTGCAACGAGAGCGACGATGCGCTGCACGTCTACCGCGTCGTCTACGGTCTCCTGTCGAACAAGCTGATCGAGCCCGTCGCGCCGCCACCAGAGGACTACGTCAGCGGCAAGATGCCGGCGGTGCCGGACGAGACGATGAAGCAGCCGCCGGTGAACTTCGGCGGCGAGTCGACGATCCGCGAGGCCGGCAGCGACGACACGAACCTCCTAATCTCTTCGGAGGCGCGGCTGTCGTACGCCGACGTCGTCGCGCCGATCGTCGCGCAGCTCACGCTCGCGAACGGCGAGTCGGCCGGCACGGTGATCGCGCTGACGGAGAACGAGTACCGCATCGGCCGCCAGCGCGACAACGAGATCCAGCTCGGCGACCTCGGCGTCTCCGGCCATCACGCGCGCATCTACCGCGGGCCGGACGCGTACATCGTCGAGGACCTGAAGAGCCGCAACGGGACATGGCTGAACGGCGTGAAGGTCTACCACTCGAATCTGACGGACGGCGACACGCTGCGCGTCGGCGAGACGGATTTCAAGTACGCGGTTCTCTTCGCGTGAGAGGGCGCACGCCGTGCGTCCCTACCGCGTGATCCGCGCCGCGCCGTTCATGTACTTCCGCAGCGCCTCGGGGATGACGATCGAACCGTCGGCCTGCTGGTAGTTCTCCATGACGGCGATGAGCGTCCGCCCGATGGCGAGTCCCGAGCCGTTCAGCGTGTGCACGAAGCCGGTCTTCTTCTCCGCAGAGCGGTAGCGGATGTTCGCGCGCCGCGCCTGGAAGTCGAGGAAGTTCGAGCACGAGGAGATCTCGCGAAACGTGTTCTGCCCCGGCAGCCACACCTCGATGTCGTATGTCTTCGCCGAGGTAAAGCTCATGTCGCCGGTGGAGAGCGTGACGATGCGGTAGTGGAGATTGAGCGCCTCGAGGATCGCCGCCGCCGCCTGCGTCAGCGACTCGAGCTCGTCCCACGACCGCTCCGGCAGGACGAACTTCACCAGCTCGACTTTCTCGAATTGATGCTGGCGAATGAGCCCGCGCGTGTCCTTCCCGGCCGCGCCGGCCTCGCTGCGGAAGCAAGGCGAGTAGGAGCAGAACCAGCGCGGCAGCGTGGCGGCGTCGAGGATCTCGTCGCGATAGAGATTCGTGACCGGCACCTCGGCGGTGGGGATGAGGTAGAAGTCGCGGTCGGTGAGCTTGAAGAGGTCCTGCTCGAATTTCGGGAGCTGCCCGGTGCCGCGCAGCGAGTCGGCGTTGACCATGAACGGCGTCAGCACCTCGGTGTAGCCGCGCTTGCCGTGCTCGTCGAGCATGAAGTTCATGATGGCGCGGCTGAGCTGCGCGCCCATGCCATTCAAGACCGTGAAGCGCGCGCCGGTGATCTTCGTGGCGCGCTCGAAGTCGAGAATGCCGAGGGCTTCGCCGAGGTCCCAATGCGCCTTCGGCTCGAAATCGAACTGCGGCTTCTCGCCCCATGCGCGCTCGACGCGGTTCGCGGAGTCGTCGGGGCCGACCGGCACGGTCGCGTCAGGGACGTTCGGGAAGTAGAGCTCGAGGTTGCCCAGCTCCTCTTCGATCGCGCCGAGGCGCTCGTCGAGCTGCTTGATCTCGTCGCCGACGCGCTTCATCGCCTCGATCTGCGCGGTCGCGTCCTGCTTGTTCTTCTTGAGTTGGGCGATCTCCTGCGACGCGCTATTGCGCTGCGCCTTCAGCGCCTCGACCTGTGTGATGGTGCGGCGGCGCTCGGCGTCGAGCTCGAGGAAGCGCTCGACGTCCGCCGTGGCGCCGCGCTTTTGGAGGGCGGCGCGGTAGTCGTCGGTGCGTTCGCGAAGGTACTCACGGGACAACATGGGACGCGGATTGTAACGTCAATGCGCGGCCGCACGTCTCCGTGGAGCAATCGCATCCGCGACGTTGCCGGTGATCACCAGAGCGTAGTCCTGCCGCGTGCCGCTGCCGAGATGATTCGCGTTCACCGCGATCG
The DNA here is from genome assembly GCA_035276475.1 of Thermoanaerobaculia bacterium. Classification (GTDB taxonomy): domain Bacteria; phylum Acidobacteriota; class Thermoanaerobaculia; order Gp7-AA8; family Gp7-AA8; genus DATDFB01. The sequence goes on from DATELQ010000106.1 coordinate 5,425, forward strand.
TGTACGTCCCCGCTGGCGGATTCGGGATCGACACCACTTCGACGTTGTTCCGCCGGTCCGCCTGTCCCGGATGCAGCGCGTCGTTGCCGAAGATCGTGTTGCCGTTCGCGTCGACGACGCGGAGGTCGAGATCGTTGACGAGCTCCGGCGTCGAATCGGTCGTGCCGCGCACGACGCCCGCCGGATCGGTCCAGACGAGGACGACCTTCAGCGGCGTGCCCGCTTTCACGGCGAGGCGCGTCGTCGCGGTCTCGCTCTCCGCGAGGCTCGTCTCGGCAACGCGGAGCTTCGCGACGTCGCCGGGGAAGTAGAGCGCATCGTCGAGCACCGGAAAGCCGAAGCCCTGCGTGTACGACGGCGCGGGCGGCGTCGCCTTCAAGCCACCGTCCGTGTCGGACCAGACGTACGGCACCGAGCGCGCGGCGGCGATGATCGTCGCCTTCAGCAGCGCGGCGCTCGGCGTGAAGCGGTTTGCGTTCGTCGGCGCGCCGCTTGGATAGTAGCCGTCGGTGAAGTACTGCCGCACCAGCGCCGCGGTGCCGGCGATCGTCGGCGACGCCCACGACGTCCCGCTCTGATTGCTGAAGTTGCAGTTGTGCGTCGTGGCGTTGAGATCGCTGTCGCCGCAGAGCACGTTCGCGGGGCCGACGATGTCGGGCTTGAGGCGCCCGTCGCGCGTCGGACCGACGAGCGAGTAGCTGGCGATCACGTCGTCGTCGTAGTGCTGCGGCATGCGCGTGCCGCCGACCTGCAGCGTATTCTTCGCACAGCCGGGCGCAGACAGCGTGCTCGCCGGCGGCGCGCCGTTCGTGCCGTAGTTGCCGGTGTTGAAGACGACGAGCATGTCGGGGTGCGTGTAGACGAAGGCGTCGACGTCGCGCGCCGACTGCGAGTAGTTCGCGGTCTTCGGCGCGAACCCGTTGCCCTGCGCGTCGCCCCACGAGTTCGAGTGGATGCGCGCCCCCTGCGCGTACGCCTGCGCGAGGATCGGCGTCAGGTTCACCGGGCAGCCGATGCCCGGCCGCTGCGAGCAGTTGTCGCCGCCGATGTAGCCGGCGTCCTGCACGATCAGCTTCGCGCCCGTGGCGATGGCGTCGCCGTAGTCGTGCGCGATCGCCGTCCCGCGGTCGGCCACCGCCGACGCGGCCGCGCGCGTGCCGTGGCCCTGGTTGTCGAACGCCTTCGGATCCGCCGGGTCGTCGCAGCCGGTCGCACTCGGGAACGCGACGCAGGAGTAGAGAAAGTCGTAAGCGATGATCTTCCGCCGCCCGTTGTTCACGGCCGTGTCGGTGACGCGGAGGTTGAAGAGAGGCGCGGAGCCGTCCGGCTCGGCGAAAAAGCAGCTGTCCCAGTCGACACCGGTGTCGAGGACGGCGATGACTTGCCCTTCGCCGTGAAGGCCATGGTCGAAGAGCGGCATCGGCCCGAACGCGGAGCCGGACTGGAGCGTGTGCACCGACAGCTCGTTCGCCGCGAGCGGTAGAGAGAGGAAGAGAACGACGGCAAATAACTTGCGCATCGTGCGCCCTCAACCATTCTTCAGTGCACGAACTTCCGCCGGTTGCGGATGTAGTCGGCCAGGATGTACTCCCCTAGGCGGTCGGGCGAGGAGTAGAAGGCGCGGCCGCGGTTGATCTTCGAGAGTTGTTCGACGAAGTTCACCAGCAGCGGGTCGGTGGCGAGCATGAACGTGGTGATGGGGATGCCGGCGCGGCGGCAGCGGTCGGCCTCCTCGAGGGTGCGGTTGACGATCTTCATGTCGAGGCCGAAGGAGTTGGTGTAGAGCATCCCCCCCTCGGTCAGCGCCGACGGCTTCCCATCCGTGATCATGAAGATCTGCTTGTTGTTGTGCTTCCGCCTGCGGAGGATGCGCTGCGCGAGCTCGAGCCCGGCCTTCGTGTTCGTGTGGTACGGCCCGACTTTGACGTACGGGATCTCGGAGATCGGCACCTCCACGGCCTCGTCGCCGAAGAGGAGGACGTCGATGGAGTCCTTCGGATACTTCGTCAGCACCAGCTCCGTCAGCGCCATCGCCACTTTCTTCGCCGGGGTAATGCGGTCCTCGCCGTAGAGGATCATGGAGTGGGAGATGTCGATCATGACGACGGTGGCGCAGCCGGAGTTGTGCTCGGTCTCGAAGACTTCGAGGTCCTCCTCGGTGATGGCGATGCGCTCCGCGGGATCGCTGTGCTTCATGGCGTTCTGCAGCGAGCGGATGGAGTCGATGGACATGGGGTCGTCGCCGAACTGGTACGGCCGCGTCTCGGTGAGCCGCTCCGTCCCCTGCCCGGCGTTCTGCACGGAGTGAAAGCCGGCCGCGGACTTCTGCAGGCCGCCGAAGATCTCGTCGAGAGCGTCGCGGCGGATCTGCCGCTCGCCGCCCGACGCCAGGACGAGGTTGCCCTTGCCGTCTTCCTGAATGACGTTCTCCTCGGTGAGCCGGGCGAAGAAGGCCTCGAGGTCGATGTTCGGGTCGATGTAGCCGCGCGCCTGGAGCTCCCGCATCATCTGCATGGCCTCTTCGACGTCTCCGCCGCTCTGCAGCAGCAGATGGTTGAAGAGGCGGCGCAGCCCCATCTCGGCGAGGAGTTGCCGGATGAGGTCCGGATCGAGCCAGGAGTAGCGGTGGCGCATGAGTAGCGGTTGGCGGTTGGCGATTCGCGGTTAGGGGCCTGTCGCAAACCTAATCGCTAACCGCGAATCGCTAACCGCTAAGCCCTCCCTCGATTCAACCTCTCAATCCACTTGGCGATGGCCGGATTGTTCGGGAGCATCTCGCGCGCCTCTTCGAGCGCGGCCATGGCGTCGGCTTCGCGGTCGAGGACCATGAGGACCTGCACGCGGAGCTCGACGAGACTCTGATACAGCGTGAAGTCGGTGACGCTCTGATGGACCATGAGCGACAGCGCGCGGTTGACGAACTTCAGCGCCACCTCGGGCTTGGAGTCGTTCAGCGCATCGGCGGCGAAGCGGTGGAGCATGCGCGGCGAGTCGCCGAGGAAGGACTTGGCGTCGACGAACTGCTGCAGCGCCTCGCGGACGACCGCTTCCTGATCGGGAAACCAGCCGTCGCGGATGATGCGGTCGATCTGACGCGAGAGGTCGGTGGGGATTTCGGTGGTGATTCTCATTTGACCGTCCTCAGCACGTTGAACTTCATCAGCTCCTGGAAGGTGATCGTCGAGTCGAGATCTTCGCGCGCCAGGCGCAGCGCCTGGTGCAAGCCTTCGAGCACCATCTCCATCCAGAACGCCAGCTCGTGCTCGCTCGACGGCTGCGCGTACTTTGTCGCCGTCTCCGCGAGGCGCGGCACGCGCTTGAGCTGCGCGAAGTATTCGGCGAAGGGCTGCTCGTCAGAGAGCGTGATCTTGTTGCCGTCGACGAACCAGGCCAGGATGGCGTCGTAGTTCGGATCGCTCTTCGAGGCCGGCTTCTCGTCGCGCTGCGGCGGCGGAGTGGGCTTGCGCACGCGGCGGCCGGCGAACATGTCGTCGAGGTCCTCGTGGTCGATGTCGTTGTAGTTGCGCCGCTCGCGCGTCGACGTGCCGGCGCGCTCGACGGCGGGGAACTTCGACTCGAACAGCTTCGCCACGGCGGTGCCGATGAGCTTCCGGGCCACGACTTCGGCGCCTTGCTGCTCGCCTTCGTAGACCATCTCGACTTTGCCGGTGATCGCGGGCAACAGCATCGCGAGGTCGGCGAGGCGCGGGAAGACTGTGGACTCGCCCGTCATGGCCGCGCGTCTTTCGAGATTGGAGTGCAGCAGCTCCAGCGCCGAGATCGTCAGGCGCGCGGAGACGCCGCTCGACTGGTCGACGAGCTCCGACTCGCGCGCCACGAACGCGACCTGTTCGACGAGCTGGCGCACGTAGTCGGGGATCTCGACCTTCGCCTTCGCCGCGCGGCGCGTCCACGCTTCCTGCGCGGTGATCTGCATCGCCGTCTCGACCTTCTGCGGGTAGTGCGTGAGGATCTGCGAGTCGATGCGGTCCTTGAGCGGCGTGATGATGTTGCCGCGGCTCGTGTAGTCCTCGGGGTTCGCGCTGAAGACGAGGACGACGTCCATGGGGATGCGCACCGGGAAGCCGCGGATCTGCAGGTCGCGCTCCTCGAGGATGTTGAGGAGAGCGACCTGGATGCGCGGCGCGAGGTCGGGGAGCTCGTTGATGGCGAAGATGCCGCGGTTGGTGCGCGGGATGATGCCGTAGTGGATGACCTCTTCGTCGGCGTAGGTGAGGCGCTGGTTCGCGGCCTTGATCGGATCGATGTCGCCGACGAGGTCGGCGACGGTGACGTCGGGCGTGGCGAGCTTCTCGCGATACCGCTCGTCGCGCTGCAGCCACGCGATGGGCAGGTCGTCGCCCTTCTCCGCGGCGAGATGGCGGCAGCGCTTGCACGTCGGCTGCAGCGGCGAGTCGTTGATCTCGCAGCCCTCGATGATCGGGATGCGCTCGTCGAGGAGCGCCGTGAGCGAGCGGAGGATGCGCGTCTTGGCCTGCCCTCTCAGTCCGAGAAGGATGATGTCGTGCTTGGAGAGGATGGCGTTGTGAATGGCCGGGATGACGGTGCGTTCGTAGCCGTGGACGCCGGGGAACGTCGTCTCACGCCGAGCGATTTTGGCGAGGAGGTTCTCGCGCATTTCATCTTTGACGGAGCGGACGGAATGGCCGGCGGCGCGGAGCTCGCCCAAGGTGTGGATCGGGTTCATGGTTCCTTGTTGAAGTCGTTCATGGCCCGCCGCAGGTCGCCGCGGGCAAAAAGGAAGAGAGCTTCGACGGCGCGGTCGACGTTCTGCTGCACGATGGGGAGCTCGTCGTCATGGAAGTCGTCGAGGACGTAATCCCGCAACCGGACATCGGGGTAGCTCGCGCCGCGCACGCCAAATCGTAAGCGCGGGAATCGCTCGGTCGCAAGCGCCGCGACGATGGAGCGCATGCCGTTGTGCGTTCCGGCCGAGCCGCTCGGCCGGATCCGAAGCTTCCCGAGCGGCAGATCGATCTCATCAAAGACGACGATCAGATCGTCGGTGGAGTCGAGGTACGCGTTGACGAGCAGCCGCACTGCGTCGCCGGAGAGGTTCATGTACGTGAGCGGCTTCGCGACCATGACCGTCCCCCCCGCCACCCGCCCCTCGCCGGTCATGGCCTCCTTCTCGTGGCGCGCGATGTCGATGCGGAACTTGCGCGCAAACGCGTCCGCCACCACCCACCCGACGTTGTGCCGCGACCGCGCGTAATCCTCCCCCGGATTGCCGAGGCCGACGATCAGTTTCATGCGGAGGCGAAGGGTACAATGACGGGGATGGAGGCGCTACCGGAGCTCGTCACGCAGCACATGGAAGAGGTGCGTGCGCTGTGCGAGAAATACGGCGTGAGGAAGCTGGGCATCTTCGGATCTGCCGTGAAGGGCACGTTCAATCCGGAGACGAGTGATCTGGATTTTGTCGTCGAGTTTTTTCCGCACGAGCCGGCCGGCTTCAAGAGTCCCTACTTTCGCCTGGCGCGCGAGCTGGAGGATCTATTCCAACGCGAGATCGACCTCGTGGAGCGTGAGGCTGTCCGCAACCCGTGGTTCCTTCGCGTACTCGATCTCAGCGAGCAACCGTTGTATGTCGCCGCTTGAAGACGCCGAACGTTACTCGCGACTGTGGCACATTGCCGGTGCCTGCGCGGCGATTGTGGAGTTCGCCGAAGGACGGACTCTTAATGACTACGCGACTGACGACCGCGCCCTCCTCCCGCCCGCCCCGTAGCGAACTGGTCAGGTTTTCGCATCTGGTCTCTGCAACCCCATGGGCATTCCGCAACGCATCGTCGTCATCGACGACAACGCCAACGACGTGGCCGTCACGCGGCGGTTTCTGGAGCGGCGTGGCTTCGACGTCGCTGCTGCGACCTCCGGCGCCGAGGGGCTGAAGATCGCCGGGACCATCACCCCGGACGCCTTCGTCGTCGACTACCGCATGCCGGAGATGGACGGCTTCGAAGTCACGCGCCGGATCAAGGAAGATCCGGTGCTGCAGACCATTCCGGTCCTGCTGCTGACGGGGGCCGACTCCGCGCAATTCGTCGTGGATGGGTTGGGCGCCGGCGCCGACGACTTCGTCACCAAGGGCTCCGACCTCGAAATCCTGCTGGCGCGGCTGCAAGCGCTGCTGCGCGTCAAGGCCTACCAGGACCAGCTGCGCAAGCTCAACCAGCAGATCACGCGCGACCTCCAAATCGCGCGGCGCGTCCAGGAAGCGCTCGTGCCGCAGCGCGCCCTCTCCGCGCCGCGCCTCGAAGTGCGCTCCGCCTACATGCCGAGCGAGACCCTCTCCGGCGATTTCTACGACTACTTCATGCAGGACGACCTCCTCTACCTCTTCGTCGCCGACGTCTCCGGCCACGGCCTCCCGGCGGCCATCCTCGTCTCGCTGCTGAAGAGCTACATCCACACCGAGGCCAATGCGGGGATCCCGTTGTCGCGGTTCATGTCGCGGCTCAATGATTTCTTGTTCAGCGTCAGCCTGCCGACGCAATTCGCCACCGCGCAGCTCTTCCGCGCCGGGCCGGACGGCAACCTCCACTACGCCAACGCCGCGCATCCGCCGTTCCTCCTCTTCCGCCACGCGGACCGCCGCGCCGTGCTCCTCGAGGAGCCCGGTCATCTCCTCGGCGCGATGCCCTCGATGGCCTTCGAGGAGCGCTGCACCACCGTCGCGTCCGGCGACACCCTTTTCGTCTACACCGACGGCCTCACCGACCGGCGCAACGCCGCGGGCGAGTTCTATTCGATCGAGCGCGTCGCGGCCATCCTCGAGGCCCAGCCCGACGCCGAGCTCTCCGCCCTCTACGACACCATCTACGCCGACGTCTCCGGCTTTCCGACCACCGACGAATTCAAGGACGACATCGCCTTCGTTGTAACGCGCTTCCACTGACGTTCGTATACTCGCGGCATGCTTCCTGTTCTACTGCTTCTGCTCGCCACGCGCGACATCTTCCCCTCCGACTTCACGCCGAGCCCGTGCGCGGTCGCGACCTCCTGCATCAGCTTCCCCGACTCCAGCATGAAGTCGGCCGGCTTCCAGTTCCTCGGCCTCAATCTGGACGCTACGTGGCTCGAGAAGCACGGCGGGGAGATGAAGGCCGCCATGGCGCCGCTCTGCCGCAAGCACGCCACCTGTCAGACCTATCCGATGAACAGCTACATGTTCTGCGACGACGTGCTGACCGCCGAGGCGCACACCGTGTGCGACAAGGTCTTCCCGCGCGACAAGGGCGCGTTCGACGCCGACCAATGCAAGGCCTGGATCGAGGTCTACCTGATGGGCGTCGACCAGAACGCCATCAACACCTGGAAAACCGCGCAGGCGTGCACGAAGACGCAGCCACCGGCCGTGCACACGAAGCCGCTCGACGTCTGGATGTCGCCGGAGTCGATTCCTTACGGCTACAAAGGGATGGTGACGTTCTACTCCCTCGATTCCGAAACGCACGTGCCGGTGCTGGCGCGCGTGCTCCTGCAGAATCAGGTCATCTACGCGCCGGCCAACCCGTCGGGAGAGAGCGCGACGTACTACCCGTTCCCGGCGCCATTCGCGTTCAAGTACATGCGCGTGCCGAACCAGGAGGGCCACACCGACGCCATCCCCCCGATGATCACGATCTCCGCGCCCGGCTATCCGGAGACGAGCTTCCGTCTGCCCGCCGTCGTGCCGAAGGCAGTCGTGGAGATGACGCCGGCGACGCTGCACGAAGGGAAGAACGAAGTGACCGTGGCCGCGCGCGACTCCATCAATCAGAAGGCCATCGACGGCCGCGTCATGATCGGCAGCGACGAAGTCGGCTTCACGAATCAGCCGATCACCATCGACGTCAAGGCCGGCGCGAAGCGGCCGGAGATCTGGTTCAAGCCGTACCTCGATCGCTACAGCGACGTCGTCATCGTGCCTGCTTCGAAGTGAAGCCCACGAAGGAGCAGATCGCCGCGGCGGCGGGGAAGACGGTGGTAGACGTCATCGCGCCGCGGCTCGACGTCCTCTTCTGCGGCATCAACCCGGGGCTCTACACCGCCGCGGTCGGCCATCACTTCGGCCGGCCGGGCAACCGCTTCTGGCCGGTGCTGCACCGCGCCGGCTTCACACCGCGCCTCTTCGATCCGTCCGAGCAACGCGAGCTGCTGAAGCTCGGCTACGGCATCACCAACATCGTCGCGCGCGCGACCGCGGCGGCGGACGAGCTGACGGCGGACGAGCTCGTCGCCGGCGCGCGCATCCTCGAGCGCAAAGTGCGCCGCCTCGAGCCGCGCTGGCTGGCAGTCGTCGGCATCCAGGCCTACCGCACCGCGTTCGCGCGGCCGCGCGCGAGGCTCGGCCCGCAGGAGGAGACGATCGGCGCGACGCGGATCTGGGTCCTGCCGAATCCGAGCGGCCTCAACGCGCACTACCGGCCGGACGAGCTGGTCGAGCTCTTTCGCGAGTTGCGCAACGCTAGCGCATGAGCCGTTCGGCGAGGCGCTTGATCGCCCGCGTGCGCTCCGTCCGGTTCGGAATCGCCAGCGTGGCGTGGATGGCCATCAGCATCTCGTCGATGCTGCGCTGGCGGCGTTGCAGCGACTCGCGTTTCCCCTTCAGACTCTTCGCGTATTGCCGAGTGAGAAAGGTGCCTCGTCCGAAGAGGAAGCCGAGCAGAATCGAGATCCCGCCCGTTTTCATGTTGGTGAAGAAGACGAGATAGGCACCGACGGCGATGACGATGAGTCCGAGCACAGTCGTGGTCAGCCCGATGCGGAAATTCCACAGCTCGTCGATGCGCACCCGTTCGAGCTCGCGCTCGTAGATCGCGCGCTCCTGCCGCGCCACGCTGCGCATGTCGGCGAGAAACTCCCACAGCGCGCCGACGCTCGGCTTCCCGTGGCTCTCTTTGAACTCGTGAGCCTCCTCCTCCAGCTTCGATTCAGCGGGAGGCGGGTCGGCGCTGGTGCGGACGAAGACCGGCCGGACGATTTCATTCCAGGAGGGGCGCCCGACCGGCGGCGGCGGTGCAGGCCGAGGGGGCTCGGGCGGCGGTGGCGGCGGGATCCGGCTCCGGACCCGGCGCGCCTCTCTGCTCGTCCGGCAATGTCTCGATGACCCTCCCTTCGTCGAGCCATTGCCAGACGGGGTCGACCAGGCGGCGATGATGCTCGCGTGAGGATGATCGAGCGGATCGCCGGCGCGAGCGGTAGCGGACCGGCCAGCGGAAAACCGAGTCGCTTCTCGACGATGCCGCGGAACCGGATCTGCTCCGCATTCCGCGCTTTCATGGCCCGCGTCTGCAGGTCCAGCCGCTCTTCCGGCGCCGTCGCTTCCTGCTCCTCGGCGTCCTCGATTTCTTCCTGCTCGTCGTCGCCGTCCGCCGGTTCGCCTCGCGTCTCGATCCACTTCAAGATGAGATAGCGCGGCGCCTCCGCCGGCTCATACTTCACCAGCACGAGCTCCGGCTGCCCCTTCGCCGTCTCGAAAATCCGCAGACCGCCGGCGTAAATCGCGTCGTCGCCTTTGAGCAGCTCCTTCACCTTCTGCGGATCCGCCAGCACCTCGCGCTGCCCGTCCGGAATGCGGAAGATATAAAGATGTTGGCGGCCGGTTTCCTGCAGCGCGTCGAGATAGTCGATGAGGGCGTCGAAACTGAGCACGTATCGTTCGTCGCGGACCGTCTCGCCGCGCAACGTCTTCTGAATCGCGTCGCGAAGCTCCGGTTTGAGGAACCGGCTACGCCACGACGAATGCCCCGAAGTCGCCGTCGATCGACTGATCGGGATCGCAGTCGAGATCGCAGATCTTCGTCTCGACGGACTGCTTGATGTTCCAGCGAGTGAAGGTCTTCGATCCCCGCCAGCCGCTGGAGCATGCCAACCAGGCGTACTCGGCCAACTCGGCGTCCAGCATCTTCGTGCACGTCAGCCCTGAACCGTAGACGCCGATCTTGTACTTGCCGTCGATGCCGTCGTTCACGGCCTGGAAGTAAGTGGTGATGTTGTCGTCGATCTCATCCTCCGGCGCGTCGTAGTCGACGGTGAAGTAGATGACCGATCCTTCCGGCTGGCCGAGGTCCGCGGCCTGCTTCAGCGCGCCGCTGGCGTCGCTTGCTCCTTTCGCCGCGGTGAAGTACGAGTAATGATCCGACCCGTTCTCGTACACCGCAACGAGTTGCATTCCCGCCGCGCAGATGCGCAGAGCCTCATCGCGTGTGAACTTCTCTTTGAACGTCTTCGTCAGGTTGAAGTAATAGCGGCCGACGAATCGATAACCGCCTTGCTGGAAACACTGCACCGTGGCAGCGGTGCAAGCTTTGAAGAGATCGAGTCCTTTTGCCATCCGGCCCTCCGATCATTGGAGTGACCCGGCCCCGAAACTTCCCTCCATTATGCGATCTTCTGCAGCATCTCGATCGCCTGCGGCTTCTTCTCGTACCGCACCTCCGTCGCGGCGATCTTCTCCAAATACTTCTTCGCCTCGGCGGTGTCGCCGCGCTTGAGGTGCGAGCGGGCGATCCAGAACCACGTGTCGACGAGGTACTCGTTCTCGCTGAAGCGGTGCGTTTGCACGGCGCGCTCGAAGGCCGCGGCGGCGTCGTCGAAGCGCTCCTGGGCGAAGTAGATGCGGCCGAGGTGCGTCAGGGCGTCGAAGAAGTCGTAGGAATTCTGCTCCACGCTGTCGAGCACCTGGCGGTAGTAGCGCTCGGCGTCGTCGAGCTCGTGGCGGTCGAAGTGGATCGCGCCGCAGAACAGCAGGGCGTTCCGATAAAAGTACGAGTTGTAGAACGGCGCGTTCGCGTCGAAGAGCTGCAGCGACTCGCGGAAGAGATGCAGCGCCTCGTCGTAGGCCTGCAGCGCGTACGAATTCAGCGCCTTCAGCGCCAGCGCCTGCGCCGTCACGTTCGGGTGCTGCGAGTAGCGGAGCGACGAATCGTGCAGCTCCTTCGCCGCGGCGTAGTCGCGCTCCTCGTGCGAGAGATTGCCGAGGATCACGTACGACTTGTACTTGATGTCGTTCGCCTCGTCCGACTCCTCGGAGGCGCAGGCGGCGCGGAAGCCGTCGCGCGCGGCGGGAAGGTCGCCGGAGTAGAGCGCGGCCACGGCGCGGTAGTACGTCGCCTCCAGCTTCGTCAGCACGCTGCTGCCGGCGTCGGCGAGCTGGTCGATGAACTTCGTCACCAGCTGCGCGAGGATGCGGTTGTCGGAGGTCGGATCGACGATGAAGTTGTGCAGGTAGACGAGGCGGTTCTCGAGGATGCGCATCAGCTCGAGCATCACCGTGGTGCGTTGCGCGTCGTCGGCCGTCTCCTTGAACAGCACGGCCAGCTGCTTCTGCAGCATTCCGTAGCGGGCGTCGTACGACGCCGCCTTGGCCTCGGACGGTTCCCCGACTTCGTTCTGTAGCTTTGTTTCGAGGGCTACGCGCTGTTCGACTGCCTCCTTAATGCGCGCGGACACGTCGTTTTTCTCAGGCATCGCGGTCCCGACGTGCAATCGGAGTTCCAGCGACCTCGGCCAGACGAAACTCGATCTGGTGGCGATCCTCGTCGATCGACTTCACCTCGACCAGAACGTGGTCGCCGAGGCGGAGCTCGCGGCTCGTGGCGTCGCCACGGAGGCGGTGCTCCCGCTCGCGGAACACCCAGAAATCGCCGCCGATCGTCGCCACCGGCACCATCCCCTGCACGAAGATCTCGTCGAGCTCGACGAAGAGCCCGAAGGGCGCGACGCCGGTGATGATCCCGCTAAAGCTCTGCCCGACCTTGTCGCGCATGAAGATGACCTTCTTCCACTCCAGCACCTCGCGCTCGGCCTCCTCGGCGCGGCGCTCGCGCGCGCTCGACTGCGCCGCGGCGGCGGGCAGCGCGCGCTCCACGAGGTCGCGCCGCTCGCCGTGCATCGGCCCTTTCTCGAGTAGCTCGGCGAGGTAGCGGTGGACGATGAGGTCGGGGTAGCGGCGGATCGGCGAGGTGAAGTGGCAGTAGTGCTCGATGGCCAGCGCGAAGTGCCCGAGCGATTCCTCGGCGTAGAACGCGCGCTTCATCGAGCGCAGGATGATGTTCGTGAGAAACCGTTCCTCGGGCGTGCCGGCGACCGCTCTCAGAATGCGCTGCAGCTCGGCGGGGCGGATGTCCTCGACGTCGCCACGCAGCGCCAGCTTGAACTCCTTGAGGATCGTGCGGAGGTCCTCGAGCTTCTGCGGGTCGGGCTGCTGGTGCACGCGGAAGAGCCCGGGCTGATTCGCGAAGACGAGCTCCTGGGCGACGACTTCGTTCGCCGCGAGCATGAACTCCTCGATGAGGCGGTGGGCGACGTTGCGCTCCGTCGCGGTGATGGTCTCGATCTCGCCCGACTCCGCGAGCACGACGGCGGCCTCGGGGAGGTCGAAGTCGATCGAGCCGCGCGCATCGCGGCGCGCGCGCAGGATCTCGTAGAGCGCGTGCATCCGCTCGAACTCGGGGAAGAGATACCCGTAGCGCGCCTCGAGCTCCGGCGTGCGTGCGGTGAGGATGGCGTTGACGTCTGTGTACGTCATCCGCTCCTTCGTGCGGATCACCGACTTGTAGACCTTGCGGTTGGTGAAGCGGCCGCGCTTGTCGATCTCGATGTCGACGGAGAACGTGAGCCGCTCCACGCGCGGATTGAGCGAGCAGATGCCGTTCGACAATCGCTCCGGCAGCATCGGAATAGCGCGGCCGGGGAAGTAGACGGACGTCCCGCGCTCGAACGCTTCTTCGTCGAGCGCGCTCTCCTCGGTCACGTAATGCGCGACGTCGGCGATGTGCACGCCGAGGAGGTAGTTGCCGTTCGGAAGGAGCTGCACCTCGACGGCGTCGTCGAAGTCCTTGGCCGTCTCACCGTCGATCGTGACGATGTTGTGCTCGCGCAAGTCGACGCGCTTCGACAGCTCTTCGGGCGCGACCTCGACCGGCACCTCCTCGGCGGCCGCGAGCACCTCGGGCGGAAAGATGTGCGGGATGTGATTCTTGCGGACGACGACCTCGATGTCGACGCCGGGCTCGCCGATGAACCCCAGGACTTCGACGACGCGGCCGGCGGCGTAGGCGGTGGTGCGGTCGGGATAGCGGTCGAGCTCCACGTTCACCATCTCGCCGTCGCGCGCGTCCATCGTCGCGCCGCTCTCGATGACGATGTCGGTGTCGATGCGCGCATCGAACGGCGTGACCCACGGCTCGTCCTCGTCGTCGTGAAAGCGGCCGACGACCGTGCGGTGCGCGCGGCGCAGCACCGTCGTGACCTCGCCCGAGTAGTAGTCGCGGTTGCGCACGCGCTTGACCTGCGGGTCCTTGCGGTCGCTGCGGACGATGACGAGGTCACCGTTCATCGCCCCCTTCATGGAGCGACGGTCGATGTAGATGTCGGGACTCTCGCCGCCGCCGTAGATCGTGCCGTAGCCGTCGGGGTGCACGCGGATGCGGCCGGCGTGGTACGGCGTGAACTCGAGGAGCGAGTAGCGCTTGCCGCGGACGGGGACGACGAGGCCGTCGCTCTCCATCTCCTCGACGGCGCGCTCGACGTCGTCGCGCGTCACGTCGGGGTCGGCGAGACGGTCGGCGATCTCCTTGATGGCCAGGAGGCGATTGCCTCGCTTGCGCAGGAGCGCGGAGATCTGTTCTTTGAGATCGGGCACGGCGGGCCCGCGCTACCGCACGCGAGACTTGCCGTTGGACTTCGGCGCCCGCACCTGTTTGGCGGAGATGCGGCGGCGAACCGGGCGGATCGATTCAGCGAATCCGTTCAGCATCGTCTGGGAGCGTAGTTTGTTGTGCAGCGTGTTGCGATGGACGCCGAGCGCCTTCGACGCTTGCGTCACGTTGCCGCGGCTGGCCGACATGGCCGCCACGATGTATTTCCCTTCGAACGCCTCGACGGCTTGTTCGAGAGTGATGCCGTTTCCAATTAGCTCGCGAATGATCTGGTTTAAGCGATCATCGATGCTGCTTACCATCGACTGTGTCCCTCTTGGTGGAACGTTTGGAGGAGCGAGATTCTACACCTCGCATCGCGCGTGATTGCCAGTGAAAAAAAATTTTTTTTCGTATCGCTCATCGCTTGACAAATTTTTTCGGAAGGAGCATGCGCGCGATCGCGAGCAGCGTGAGCACCGCGCCCGCGATGAGCGGGACAGAGCGGTAGCGCCACAGCACGTCGTGCTTTCCTGGAGGGAGTTGCACGGCGAGGAAATCTCCCCCCTCCACCATCGGTGCGCGACGGCCGTCGACGTCGACCGACCAGCCGGTCGAATTTTGTTGCGTGACGATCAGCGTCGACGGCGCCGGCAGCTCGATGACGGCGTGGATGAAGCGCGGACCGAAGGCGAGGAGCGACGGCGCGGCGTTGCCGGCGTACGCGAGCGGCCGCGCGCGAAGGTTGCGAAAGAGACCGCGCTCGGTGATGAGATAGCCGGCGGACATGGAGCTCAGCACCGACAGGCTGCGGTCGCCGATGGCGCGCTCATACAGCTCCTCGTAGCGGCGTGAGACGAGCGGTGCCGCGGTCCAGACGTCGAAGCGGTGCTCGTACAAGTTGAGGTAGCCGCCGATCCAGGCGCGCCGGTCCGTGGCGATGCGGCGCGGATCGCCGAGGCGCACGAACTTCGCGTCGCGGCCGACGGCAGGGACGTAGGGGACGATGTGCTGGCGGTCCATCGGCGCGGTGACGAGGAGAGGGCGCGTGAAGGAGAGGAGCTCGACGGCGATGGCGGCGGCGACGAGGATCGCCAGCCAACGCGATCGGGCGATGCGCGCAAGCACGTCCCAACCCTCCACCGCCATCGCCGCGATCGCCAGCGCGCCGAGCGGCACGAGGCGCGCCGGGTAGCGGAAGAGCGCCAGCGGGAGATGCGCGAGGAGCGCGGCGCCTTGCGCAGTGGAGAAAACGATCGCGACGGCGAGCAGCGCGAGCCAGCCGCCGAGGCGGCGCCAGGCGAAGATCGCACCGGCGAGGGCGAGCGCGGTCGCGATCACGCCGACGTAGACGATCGGGATGAAGTGCTGCCCGAGCGCAGCGTCGAATCCGCTCGCCGAAACCGACGGTGGCACGGCCACGCGCAGCCAGTCGAAGAGCGGCATCGCCTCGCGCAGCACCTCGGCGGGCGCCGCGCCGACGCGGTCGCTGCCTCGCAGCATGGCCAGGAACGGCACGAGCTGCACCGCGGCGAGCGCAAAGGACTGCGCCGCAATGTCGATCACGTCGCGCCGGCGCACGATCGTGAAGATCAGCGCGCCCACGGCGGCGAAGAACGGCTCGCCGGCGAGGAACGACATCGCGATCGCGGCGGCGCTCGCCATCGCCGGCGCGCGCGCCGCGGCGCACCAGATCACCAGAGGCAGCCAGGCGAACGTCGTCAGATTGTTCTGCACATCGAGGAGCGACAGCGTCGGGCCGCAGAGCATCAGCGCCACCGCGCCGATCGTCGCCGCACCGAGCGACGCCCGCCGCGAGAAGAGCAGCAGCGCGCCGCATCCGAGAAGCGCGAGATGCAGCGCGAGAAAGAGCATGTACGCCGTCTCGAACGGCAGCACGAGAAACAGCCACGCCGGCGGATAGAACACCGCCGTCTGCGGATTCGCGAGCCACGGCTCGCCGCTGGCGCTGTACGGATTCCAGAGCGGCAACTGCCCCGACTTGAGCGCCGTCGCCGTGAACCAGCGCAGCGGCTGGAAATAGTCGGTGTGATCGCGGAAGGTGAAGACTTCGCGATGGAGGAGCGGGCGGGCCACGATGCCGAGCGCGAGCGCGACGAGCAGGCCTTGAGCGAGGCGCCGCATCACTCTCGGCTGCAGAAGCCGCGCACGATCCCGCGCGTCAGGCGCACGCCGGCGTCGAAGAAGCGCTGACGGATCCGCTCGTCGATGCCGTGCACCGTGTCGGCGTCGTAGTAGTTCACCTTGAACGGCGCGATGCCGTACGCGACGATGCCGCGCGCGCGGAAAAAGCGGCTGTCGCTCGTCCCCGCCTGCACCACCGGCGCGACGACGGAGCCCGGCTCGCTCTCTTTGAACTTCGCTTCCAGGAGGCGATAGAGATCGGTGTCGGATGGCGTCTCCGGCGCCGGCTCGCCCTTGAGCAGCACCGCCACGTCGGCGTGCTTGCCGGCGATCTCGCGCACCTTCGCCTCCATCGCGTCGCCCTTCTCATCGGGGAGGAGGCGGATGTCGAGATCGGCCGTGCCGGTCGCGGGGATGCAGTTCGTGCATGCGCCGCCGCCCAGGCGCGTCACGGCGATCGTGTCGTGCAGGAGCGACCGGTAGCCGGGCAGGAGCACGCGCGTGACCCGCGCGACGTCGAGCGGCTCGCGGATCTCGCGCATCACCGCGCCGCGCTCGTCCTTCCGCGGCGCGCCGGCGGCGTGGAAGTAGCGCTCCACCGCGGGCGTCAAACGGTACGGCGTCTCGATCGCGCGGATCTTCTGCAGCGTCTCGATCAGCCGCACCAGCGTGCCGCCGTCGTCCGGCGGCGCCGCGGCGTGGCCGGGCCAGCCGTGCATGGTGATGCGCAAGAAAAGCGGCACTTTCTGCTGCACCTCGATGCCCCAGAACGCCACCTTGTCGACGATGGTCTCGTTGAAGCCGCCTTCGTTGAGCACGTAGCCGACGTTCGCGAAGAGCTCGGGATGCGTGTCGAGCAGCTCCTTCGCGCCGTGCAGGCCGCCGAGCTCCTCGTCGGGGACGGCGAGGTAGACGACGTCGCGCGTGAGCGGGAGCTTGCGGCGCTTGAGCTCCAGGACCGCCATCAGCTCGGCGATGCCGAGCGACTTGATGTCGAGCGCGCCGCGCCCCCAGACGTAGCCGTTCGCGCGCATCCCGGCGAAGGCCGGCTTCGTCCACTCCGACTGCACGACCGGCACGACGTCGATGTGATGGAGGAGCAAGAGCGCTTTCGCATTCGTCCCCGAGGAGAGGCGCGCGTAGACCGCCTGCCGCTGCGGATTGCTGCCGACGAGCTTCGCGTCGATGCCTTCCTTGACCAGCACCTGCTGCAGGAACTTCGCGCCCGCGGTCTCGTTGCCCGGCGGATTCTGCGTGTCGATGCGGAGGTATTGGGCGAGAAGATCCTGCGCCTCGGTCTCCACGAGATCGGTGTCGGAGCTCGCCGCGCGGCGGCAGTTCGCGGATGCGACGATGACCCCGAGGAACGCGAACACGACGAGGCGGCGCTGCATGCGCGGCGAAGTATACGGGTCTGCTATCCTGAGCTCATGGACGGATACAAAGGCGGTTGGATCGAAATCATCGCCGGAGGGATGTTCTCCGGGAAGTCGGAAGAGCTCATCCGGCGGTTGCGGCGCGCGCTCATCGCCCGCCAGCGCGTGCAGGTGTTCAAGCCGCTCATCGACGATCGTTTCAGCACCGAGGAGATCGTCTCGCGCGACGACCGTCGCCTCAAGGCCCACTCCGTGGCCACGAGCAACGAGCTCCTGTCGCGCATCGAGATCGGCGTGCAGGTCGTCGGCATCGACGAGATCCAGTTCTTCGACCCGGGCGTCGTCGAAGTCTGCATGCAGCTCGCGGACGCGGGGCTGCGCGTCATCGCCGCGGGGCTCGACCAGGACTACATGCGCCGCCCCTTCGGGCCGATGCCCGGCCTTCTCGCGGTCGCCGAGGAAGTGTCGAAGATGCATGCGATCTGCGTCCGCTGCCGCGGCGCGGCGCACTACTCCCAGCGCGTCTCCGGAGGCAACGCGCAGGTGGAGGTCGGCGACTCCTCATACGAGGCGCGTTGCCGGGCGTGCTATGAGGCGTATCTGGCGATGCCGCAGGAGGAGCCGGCGGTGCAGCTGACGATCTCGGCCCAGGCGTAACTGACATTTCTTGTCACTCTCTCTCACAGAAAATGGCCGCATCGCCGTCCCGGCCATGGCAGTGAAACGCACAAGTCGCTATCCGTCAACTACTTGACGTGGGTCAAGAAAGTGGCAGCGGCTTTGCGGAACCGTAGGCTTCCTCAAAGAGAGAGGTGCGATGAACAAGAAGGGCTTTACCCTCATCGAGTTGCTCATCGTGGTGGCGATCATCGGCGTCCTGGCCGCAATCGCCATCCCGAACCTGCTGAGCGCACTCCAGCGCGCGCGCCAGAAACGGTCGATGGCGGACATGCGCGAGCTTGCCGTGGCGTGGGAAGCGCGCGAAATCGACGCGGCCCGCTACAACGCCGCAGGCGCCGGCTTCGGCTCGATCAACCAGCCGATCAATGCCAGCGATCTCGAGAGCGTCATCGTGCCGACGTACGCGAAGCACGTGCCGCAAAACGACGGCTGGAATCATCCGTTCGCGCTGTTCTCCGAGTTCTCGTGGGGCAACGCCTCGCCGTCGGTCCGGTACGCGATCATCTCCGCCGGGAAAGACGGCGTGTTCGAAGCGACGCCCCAGGCCGGGGCGACTACGCGCTTCGACTGCGACATCATCTATTCGGCGGGGGCGTTCGTCGAATATCCGGAGGGCGTGCAGCAGCAGTGAGCGTGTTACCCTCATCCGAGTCTCCGTGAAACTTCTCCCGCTCGCGCTCGCGTTTGCCGCCGGCAGTGCTCTATGCGCGCAAGACCCGGCGCCGCTGCGCGTCGGCAAAGTCACGATCCGCAACCTCGACGTCTACACCGCCAGCGAGGCGTCGCGCGGACGCTTCTACCGCGCCGCCGACCGGCTGCACGTCGAGACGAAGCAGTCGGTCATCGAGCAGTTCCTCCTCTTTCATGAGGGCGACGAGTACCGCCCCGAGCGCCTCGAGGAGACGGAGCGCAACCTCCGCGCGCTGCGCTTCCTGAAGTCCGCGACGGTGACGGCGTCCGCACCGCACGACGGCGTCGTCGACGTGACGGTGACGACTCAGGACGCCTGGTCGATCAGCCCGGAGACGCAGGGCGGGAGCAAGGGCGGCACGAGCACGTACGGCATCAACCTCTCCGACGGCAACGTCTTCGGCTACGGCAAGGACATCTCCGTCGGCTGGGACAAAGGCGCCGACCGCACGCGCACCGCCATCGAGTACAACGATCCGACGTTCTTCGCGCCGTACTGGAACGCGAAGATGCGTTTCGGCTCGAACTCCGACGGCTACGAGCACCGCCTCATCATCAAGCGGCCGTTCTTCTCCTTCTCGACGCCGTGGGCGGCCGACTTCGCGTACGACGGCTTCCGCCAGAGCGACAAGCTGTACGGCAGCGGCCTGGAGATCGATCAGTTCGGGCAGAAGCACCGCCTCTTCCTGGCCAGCTTCGGCACGGCGCTCGACCCGAACGACGCGGTCGCGCACCGCCTCACGGCCGGCGTGCGCATGGTGCGCGACGACTTTTTCCAAACCGCGGCGGACAACACGGTCGCGCCGCCGCCGGACGATCGCGACTTCCGCTACGTCTTCGTCCGCTACGACCGCGTGGCGAACGATTTCATCAAAATGAATTTCGTGAACAAGGATCTCCGCTACGAGGACTTCAACCTCGGCGGGCAGTTCACGGCCGAGGCGGCGCTGTCGCCGTCGTTGCTCGGCCTCGACCGGACGACGGGCTTCGTGCGCGTTGGGCTGTCCGAGGGGGCGCGCGCGGGCGACGACGGCTTCGTCCTGCCGAGCATCGGCGTGGAGACGCGGCTCGACTCCGGCCCGAAGAACGCCATCGCCCGCTCCTCCGTGATGTTCGTCCACCGTCAGGACGTCGGCGACTACCCGCGCACGTTCGTGGCGCGCGCGACGGCGGTGAGCGGCTGGAACCTCGACCGCGACGTGCAGTTCTTCGCCGACGGCTTCACCGGGCTGCGCGGCTACCGCATGCACACGTTCGAGGGCAGCCGCGCCGTGATCGTGAACCTCGAGGAGCGCCTCTACCTCGGGCGCGAGATCCTGCAGCTGGCCTCGCCCGGCGTCGTCGCCTTCGCGGACTTCGGCAATGCCTTCAACGGCGGGCTCTCCGAGGCCCTGCACGTGAAGAGCGACGTCGGCATCGGCTTCCGCATGGGATTGCCGCGCACGCCGAAGAACCTGCTGCGCCTCGATTTCGCGTACGCGCTGAATCGCGATCCGCTCGGGCGGCGGGGGTGGTTGATCTCGTTCTCGAGCGGCCAGGCGTTCTAATTCGGCAACGCCCGCAGTTCCGTCACTCTCGACCGGAACTGCTCCGTCACCGCCAACCCGCGCAGCAGCGCCGCGGTCTTCTCGAACTCGTGCACCATGGCGTCGACGGCGCGCTCGCCGTCGCCGCTCATGATGCCGTCGAGGGCGTGGAGGAAGTGCTTCTCGATCGTCTTTCGCGCCGAGTCGCCGAGGTACTCCTCGGCTACGGCGCGGATGCGGGCGGCGAGGTCGACTAGCTCGCCATTCTCCGCATCGGAGGCTCGATCAACTTTTTTTTTTAGCTGCACGAGCTCCGAGGTGATCATCCCATAGAGGATCTTCGCGACGTCGAACGACGACATGTTCAGCGCCCGGCCGACCTCGCTGATCGAGCGGTGGCCGTCGATCTTCGTGATCAGCATCCACTCCTGCGGGTTGAGCGTGATCTGCTCGTGGCGGTTCTCGCGGCCGAGGAGCTCGGGCACGTGGTCGACCGAGGGGATCTTCTTCGACAGCACGCGCCACTCGTCGAGGCGGCGCGCCGCTTCCATCAAGAGATTCGTGTTCGACTTCGTGATCGTCTGGCGGTCGGGCTCTTCGCTGGGGTTGAACTGGAACTCGCCGGCGTTCCAGATCGCCAGCGCGTAGATGGCCTCTTCGCCGATCAGATCGCCGACGAATGCGTGGACCATCTGCCCGTTTTTCAGATAGATGAAGCCTCGCTCGTGCTCGCGGGAAAGAGTGAATTTACCCGTTTTACCGGAGACACTGACGAGCTGGATGATATCGGGCAACGGCAGCTCTTTGAGCGATCCCTGGAATGCCATTTCACTCCATCAGATACTACGGCACGGCTTGGACTTAGGCGCGTTGAAGCCTAACCCACGCCACCAATCGCGTCAAGAAGAGGAGCGCACCGATTCCGTTGCGCTCGGCGCGTGTCTTTCGACCGCGGTGAGCGCCCACAACGCGAAGCCGATTCCGCCGAGCACGCCGGTGATGAGGCGCAGCGTGTTCGTGCTCTCGCGCAGCGTGGTGAGCTGCGTCAGGCCGTCGATGGCGAGCGGCGTCGCCGCGATCGCCATCAAAATTCGCGCGGCGCGCTCGCTCATCGCCGGGAGGAATCGCATCGCCATCAAGCCCGCCAGCGAGCCGCAGTAGATCGCGGTGCAGCGCGCGCAGATCGGCATCGGCACGTTCCACAGCGTGAGGCAGCGGCGCGGGATGCCGTGGCAGAAGAGGCGGAAAAGGAGCCGCCACTGCATCGACGCGCCGTGCGCGATCTTCCACGTACACAGCACGCTGCCGCCGAGGATCACGATGCAGATCGCGGCGAGGACGCCGGCAACGATGAGCGTGTCGCGCTTCACTTGTTTTCCGACAGACGATACACCTGCGCGAACGCGTGCGCGCCGACGGCCACCGACCAGAAGCCGGTGAGGACGACGCCGACGCAGCAGAGGATGAGCCCGAGCGGCGCAGCGAAGCGCGCCACGAGCCAATCGAGGTACGCGAGCACGTAGTTGAGCGCGTTGTTGCGGAGGAAGAGGGCGATTGTGCGGAAGTCGAACGCCGCGCGGAAGTCGCGCTTCACCGCGGCGTGCAGCAGCGCCGCCGGCAGCCACACCGCCAGGGCGAAGCCGACCGGGATGAAGATGAGCATGAGGATGACGAGCCCGCCGCCGCCGAGGATCTGCGCGGCGGCGTTGTCGACGTCGGCGAGGATGCTGAACGGCACGGACAAGGCGATCAGCGAGAAGAACGGAATCATGTAGATGAGCGAGGCCACGAAGAGCATCGCGCCCTCGGAGAACATATCGCCGAGGTCTTCCCAGTCGGGAAGCGGATAATCGACGCCGGCGACTACGTTCCGAACCAAACGGGCCAGATAACCGTAGACAAAGAAGATGCCGATCAGGATGACGCCGGCGAGCGAGAAGAGCCCGCCGAACACGACCTTCTGGAACCAGCGCGGATCTTCGAAAACGAACGTGAGCGGTTTCAGAAAATCGTATTGCGGGCGCGTTGTCGCAGGTACGTCGGACATGATCGGAGTGTAACGATTCCGTGGAACAAAAGTTCTTAACCTAGGCTTCTGACGAGGGACCTTGGAAGACCAAATCGACCTCATCGTCGAGGATCAACCCGAGTGGCGCGGCGGCGTGAGCTGGCCGGTGATCGTGTCGATGGTCGTCCACGTCGTCCTGATCGCGTGGCTGATTCATAGCTATCACCCCCTGCGCAACTCCGACCCCGCGCCGCCGATCGCCCACTACATCGAACTGATCCGCGCGAACCCGCAGTTCACCGAGGCGCCGGGGGCGAAGGTGAAGACGTCGCCGCTCAACGCGCCGCTCTCCGACGCGAACCGCAAGGCGGCGACGCCGAACCCGACCGGCGACACGCCGACGACGCGCCCCGGCGACGGCAGCCGCGCCACGTTCACGCCGCGCTACGCCGCCGGCGACAATAGCCGCAGCGCCGCCGCGCAGCAGGCGCAGGCGCCGCAACAGGCGATGCAGCAGCAGTCGTCAGCGATGACGCCGCCGCCGCAACAGCCGCCGTCGTCGAACTCCTCGCTCACCTATCGCCAGCCGTCGCAGCAGCCGGTTGCGGCGGCGAACGGTCAGGTCGACTGGCGCAATGCCATTCGCGAAGTCGGCAAGGTGGCCTCGCTCGGCGGCGGCCGCGAAGGGCTCGACCTCGGGCACCTCGGCGGCGACAAGGGATCGGCGGAGGCCGGACCGCTGTCGTTCGAGACGACGTGGTACGACTGGGGCGAATACGCCGAGTCGATGGTCAGCAAGATCCGCGTGCACTGGTACGAAGAGATGCCGATGCCGCTGCTGCAGACCGGGATGAAAGGCGTGGTGACGATCCGCTTCACCATTCATCGCGACGGAACGATCAGCGACGTCACCATCCTGGCCGGCTCGGGCGTCGCGCCGTACGACTACGCCGCGAAGAAAGCGATCGAGCTCGCCTCGCCGCTCAAGCCGCTGCCGGCCGATTTCCCGAAGGAGACGGAGCACGTGACGGCGATGTTCTATTACAACTCCGAGCCGCCGCGCAGGTAACGCCCCTTACGGCTTCACCTGAATGTTCCCGCCGCCCTGCGGCACATCCTCCAGCGAATACGACGACAGCGGGAAGGCCTTGCAGTCGAACGTCTGCGTCCGCTTCGACGGAACGCCGGCGTCGTCGGACCGCTCCGCATCCGTGGCAATCCAGCTGAACGACCAGCCGTTGTCGCCCGTGACCTCGGCGTCCGACGGCGTCCAGTTGATCGCCGTCGAGCGATAGAGCCCCCAGGTGAAGCGGTCCGGCCCCGTGGCCTTGCTCCCTTCGCCGTTGTCCTCGACGGCGAAGATCGCCTGCCGGCCGACGAGTTCCGAGAGCGACGACTCCACGATCTTGCCGCTCATGGCGGCGCGGTTGCCGTTGACCGAGAGGCAGTCGAACTTCACCTTCACGGTCAGCGTCGTCGCGCCGGCCGACGTCGTGCCGTCGCCGTCGACGTCCTGATTCGACAGGTCGGCGGGACCGCTGAACGTCATCTCGCCGTCGGCGGCGCCGGCCGGCGTGTGCTGCCGGGCGTCGAAGCTGACGGTCGTCGTGCCGCCGGGCGCTGAAAATTGGAATGTGCCGTTCGCCGACACGCCGTTGTTCTGCGCGAGAAGCGGCGCAGCCACAAGCATCCCCAGGAGAGAGAGCCTTGAAACAGACTTCATGCCGAGCTCCTTATTGGGCGATTGAGGGGAGGATGCCCGGCAACGTAGGTTTGGGGCTCACGCCGTGCTGTGAGCCCCATCACTTTTTCGGCCCGGTTTCAGAAGGGGGCGTTCGACGCCTTCACGTGAATGTGTCCGCTCGGCACGTTCTGCGACGGCAGGATGGCGACGTGGCAGTCGGCGCCGGAGACGAGGATGAACGTGAAGAGGTCGAGCGCCGAATTCTTCCCCTGCCCGTTGTCCTGGACCGAGAGATAACTGCGCATGCCGATGAGCGACGGATCCGTCGAGTCGGTGATCGCGCCGGCCATGAAGGCCTGATTGCCGGCGACGACCATGCAGTCGACCGTCACCGTGGCCGAGACGGCGTTGGGGCCGACCGTGCCGTCGAACTTGATCACGCCGTCGATCGGCCCGGTGCCGTCGTGCAGATGGGCGTGGAACTGCAGGCTCTGCGGCACGCCGGCGGAGTCATAGTCGATGTTGCCGTTGGCCATCGAGCCGCTCTGCTGCGCGAACAGAGGCGCAGCGCAGACGAACAGAAAAAAGGTGAACCCGAACAGACGCGATTTCATCGCGGCGCTCCTCTCTCTCAGTTAAATTGTCGAACCCCGAAGCCGTGAGCCTAGGCATCGAGGCCCTCGATGTCAACCTTGCTGTGCTACCGTTTCCAAAAGCAGGATGTCCGTCGAGCGCACCCTTTCCCGCCTCAACTTCAACCTCCTCGTCACCGCGCTCATCATCGCCGCGATCGGAGGCATGCTCGTCTACAGCGCGACGGTGTCGAGCCCCGACACCGCTCCCCTCTTTCAAAAACAGATCCTATGGACGGCCATCGGCATCCTCTTGATGCTCGTCTTCGTCTCCATCGACTACCACGTGCTGATGGAGATCTCGCCGATGCTCTACATCGTCGGCATGCTTCTGCTCGGCTACGTGCTGATCTGGGAGCGCCTCACGCGGCACGTGCGCTCGTGGATCCACATCGGCGCGTTCCAGTTCCAGCCGTCGGAGCTCATGAAGATCGCCACGGCGCTCCTGGTCGCGAAGTACTTCGACTCGAACGACCGCGCCTACCTCGACTTCCGCAACTTCGCCATCGTCATGGCCCTCATCCTCGTGCCGGGCGTGCTCGTCCTCATCCAGCCGGCCCTGGGCTCCGGGGCGAGCTTCTTCATGCTCGCCGTCGTGGCCATGTTCTTCGGCGGCATCCGGCTGAAGTGGTGGCTGATCGCCATTCTCTGCGTGCTCGTGGCCGCGCCGATCGGCTGGCACTTCCTCAAGCCGTTCCAGCGCGAGCGCATCGTGATCTTCCTCGACCCGGCGCGCGACCCGCTCGGCTCCGGCTGGCAGGTGATGCAGGCGAAGATCGCCACCGGCTCGGGCGGCATCACCGGCAAAGGCTTCCTGCACGGGACGCAGGTGAACCTCGCCTACCTCCCCGCCCGGCACACCGACTTCATCTTCTCGGTCCTCGGCGAGGAGTGGGGCTTCGCCGGCGTGAGCGTCGTGCTCGCGCTCTACCTCTATTTGATCGTGGAGTCGCTCGGCGTGGCCAAGGCGTCGCGCGACCGCGGCGGCACGTTCCTGGTGCTGTCGCTCATTTGCTTCTTCATCTTTCACATCCTGATCAACGTCGGGATGCAGATCGGCTTGATGCCGGTGACCGGCATCCCGCTGCCGCTCATCTCGTACGGCGGCTCGGCGACGATGATGTTCTTCAGCGCCGTCGGGCTGATCCTCAACGTCGACTTCCGGAAGTTCGTGAACGTCTGATGCCCCAACGCGTCGTCACGGTTCGCCGCCCCGTCACCATCGCCTTGCTGCTCCTGGCGACGATCGGCATCGTGACGGTGACGATGTGGCTCTCCGGCAAGAGCTACTCGAAGGTCGACCCGATTCCGTTCGAGGATCTGCACAACCTCGGCAACGTGATGTCGCGCCACGCCGTGTCGACGCACATCCTGGCCGTCATCGTCGTGCCGATCATCGCCAACACGCTGCTCTTCCTGCCGTGGGGGTTCCTGCTCTTCATCTCCCTCTACACGGTCGAGCGCCCGACGCTGCAGACGTACGTGCTGACGATCCTCCTCGGCTTCACGTTCACCTGCACGATCGAGGCGTGGCAATACTTCCTGCCGACGCGCGTGGCGGACGTGAACGACATCATCTGGAACACGGCCGGGACGGCGATGGGGGCGATTCTCGGGCATTTGCGGGAACGTGTCCGCTTCGAGTTCGCCTGAAAATTTATAATCGCCGCTCCGTGATCGACGAGGTCAAGTCCATCGAGCCGCAGCTCAAACAGATTTTGTACGGCTGCGTGGAGCACGTGCAGGCCACCAAAGCTGCGCTCTACCTCTCCGCCTCGCGCGACCTCAACGACAAGCGCTACGAGCTCGTCACCAGCTACCAGTACAACGCCGCCGACCGCAAGCTCGTCAACGGCAACGACGACCTCGTCGACCGCCTCGTCGTCAAGCGCGGCCCCTTCTTCATCAACGGCCTCGCGGCCGACATGCGCTTCTCCGAGATGCTCTTCCGCCAGGGGAACGACCGCATGTTGGCCGCGCCGCTCTTCGCGCGCGGGCGCCTCGTCGGCTTCATCGACATGCGCGACAAGGCCGGCAAGAAGCCGTTCGAGGGCGCGGACGTCGAAGCGGCGCAAAGAATCGCCGAGCAGATGCTCTCGCTGCTGAGCGCGAAGCAGCTCTTCGGCCTCGCGCCGATCGCGCTTGCCGACGCCGAGGTGCCGCGGCCGAGCGGCAACATCTCCGGCGCGTTTCGCGCGGTGAATCCGCAAGCCGCTGCTGCGACGATCGCGCGCGGCGAGCTCTCGCCCGTGGCGCAGAACGCCATCCAGTCGGCGCGCGACATCCTGTCGAAGCGCCAGCTCACCCACCAGGCCGCGGGGCGGCGCGTGCTCAGCGATCACGACCTCGAAGTCGTCCGCCTTCTCCTCCCCGCCGCGCTGGCCATCCCCGGCGCCGTGCTGGCGTGCTTCAGCGCCATGGGGCATCTGAACAACCCGCAGTCGATCGTGGCCATCGCCACCGTCAGCGACGACGCCATGGAGATGCTGCAGTCGCACCTCCAGGCCTGGCTCGCGCGCACGGGGCAGCCGCAGCCGGCCACGAAGCCGCACCTCATCTATCCGTTCGGCGTGCAGGTCGTGCCGGTGACGGCGGCGGGGATCAGCTCGATCCTGAGCGCGCCGCTCAACGCGCAGTCGGTCGACGGCCTGGTGCTCACCGTCGCCTTCGAGCGGACGCCGGAAGCGACCGCGCAGCGCGCGCTGCACATCTTCCTGAAGCAGATCGAGCAGTCGGTGGAGACCGCCATCGCCACCGGCAGCGGCCGCAACGACCGCCAAGTCATCGTCGAGAAGCTCCTCGAGCCCGATTTTCAAAAGTACCCGGAGCTCGTCGAGCACTGCCGCCAGGTCGCATCGATGGCGCAGCGCTTCGCCATCTCGATGGAGCTGCCGCCGTCGCAGGTGGAGTCGATCCGCCTCGCCGCGCTCGTGCACGACGTGGGGCTGCGTCTGATCGACTACGACCGCCTCTACGGACGCCCGAATCTGACAGCGGAGGAGCTGAGAGGGATGGCCGAGCACCCGATCGTCGGCGCCGCGCTGGTCGAGCCGCTCCTCGGCGCCGAGATCGCTCAGGCCGTGCTGCGGCACCACGAGCGCGTCGACGGCAAGGGCTACCCGAGCCGCCTGACCGGAAACCAGATTCCGCTCGGCTCGCGCATCATCCAGCTCTGCGACGCCTGGATCGCCATGACCTCGCCGCGCTCGTACCAGGCGCCGACGTCGTTCGACGAAGCGGCGAAGCGGATCCGCGCCGGGGCGGGGTCGCAGTTCGACGCGGCGCTCGCGGAGAAGTTCCTCGGCGCGCTTGCGCAGTTGGGCGCGTGACCTTCTTCCAACAAATCCGTTCGCTCCCCCGCCCCGCCTGGATCGTCTTCGGCGGAGTGTTCATCAACCGCTTCGGCTCCTTCGTCATGCCGATGCTCACGCTCTACCTGACGAAGTCGGGCTTCTCGCCGTTCCAGGCCGGCCTCGCCATCGGCGCGTACGGCGGCGGGCACCTCGTGGCCTCATTCCTCGGCGGGCACATGGCCGACCGCATCGGCCGCCGCAACACCATCGTCGTCTCCATGCTCGGCTCCGCGGCGGCCATGCTCGCACTGTCGCAGGCGCGCGCGTACGCGCCGATCGTCATCATTACTTTCCTGGCCGGCTGCGCCGCGGAGATGTACCGCCCGGCCAGCCTGGCGCTCCTCGCCGACTTCGTGCCGCCCGAGAACCGCACCGTCGCCATCGGCGTCTACCGATTCGCCGTGAACCTCGGCTTCGCCGCCGGTCCGGCCACGGCCGGCTTCCTCGCCGACCGCTCCTTCCTCCTGGCCTTCCTCGGCGATGCCGTCACGTCCGTCGCCTACGGCCTCATCGCCTTCGCGCTCCTGCCGCACGGATTGCGCAGCGAGGCCCGGGACGAAGACGCCGGCGCGGTGCGCATCATCGCCCGCGACACTCCCTTCCTCCTCTTCCTCTTCGCCACTGTCTGCATCACCCTCGTCGAGTTCCAGTTCATCTCCTCGCTGGCGTTGCACGTCACGCGGCACGGCTACAGCGCGGCGGTGTACGGCATGCTGATCTCGATGAACGGCGTGCTCATCGTCCTCTTCGAGTTGGCCATCACCGCCTACGTGCAGCGCTTCCATCTCCTTCGCGCCATCGCCACCGGGTATCTCCTGACCGGCATCGGCTTCGCGCTGACCGGCGTGGCGAACACGCTGCCCCTGATCGCCGGCACGGTGGTGATCTGGACCTTGGGCGAGATGGTCGGCATGCCGCCGTCGAGCGCGTGGGTGGCGAAGATCGCGCCGGAGCGCTTCCGCGGCCGCTACATGGGGATGCACTCGGTGGCCTGGTCGGTCGGTATCATGGCCGGCCCGCCCCTCGGCACGCTCATCTTTGAGCGCAATCCCGCCGCGCTCTGGAGCGCGTGTTTGCTGCTCGGTGTCATCTCCTCGGTAACTCTGTTCGCACTATCGCGTAGGATCGCCTCATGAAACGTTTATTCGTTCTCCTGGCGCTAGCCGCGTCGACCGCGGCGGCGAAGCCCGTCGACGTCCCGGTCGTCTATTACCGCCTCGGCAACGGGCTCAAAGTCGTCATCTCCGAGGCCCATGCGGCGCCGACCGTGACCGTGGCCGTCTACTACGGCATCGGATTCCGCGTCGAGCCGAAGGGGCAGACCGGCTTCGCCCACCTCTTCGAGCACATGATGTTTCAGGGCTCCTCGCACGTGAAGAAGTTCGAGCACGCCAAGATCGTCGAGCAGAACGGCGGCGTGCTGAACGGCTCCACGCGGCTCGACTTCACCAACTACTACGAGACCCTGCCGAGCAACGCCGTCGAGACCGCGCTCTGGCTCGAGTCCGACCGCATGCGCTCGCTCGACGTCACCGCCGAGAATCTCAAGAACCAGCAGAACGTCGTCAGCGAAGAGGTGCGCGTCAACGTCCTCAATCAGCCGTACGCGGCCTTCGAGTGGCTCGACATCTGGCAGAACGCCAACCAGAACTGGTTCAACGCCCACAATTTCTACGGCGACCTGCACGACATCGAGGCCGCGAAGATCGCCGACGTGCAGCAGTTCTTCAAGACCTACTACGCGCCGAACAACGCCGTGCTCACGGTCGTCGGCGACGTCGATGCCGCCGCGGTGCGGCCGATGATCGAGAAGTACTTCGCCGACATCCCTCTGCAGTCGGTGCCGGAGCGGCCCGACATCAGCGAGCCGAAGCAGGCCAAGGAGAAGCGGCTCACGCAGACCGACAAGCTGGCCAACGTGCCGGCGTTCGCGCTCGCGTATCACATCGCCGATCACGACTCGCCCGACTTCCCGCCGACGGTGCTGCTGAATCTCATCCTGCAGGGCGACGACAGCTCGCGCCTCTATCAGCGGCTGGTGAAGGAGAAGGCCATCTCGCTCGACTGGGCCGGCGGGATCAACTTCGAGCTCGGCAACGAGTTCGACTACGACGGCCCGATGCTCATGGTCTCGCGCACGACGTACAAGCCGGGCCACAGCGGCGAGGAGATCCTGAAGGAGGTCGACGCCGTGGTGCGCGATCTCCAGGAGCACGGCGTGACGAAGAAGGAGCTGGAGGCCGCGAAGGTGCGCTTCCGCTCGAACTTCTACAGCCAGCTCGAGTCGACGTTCGGCAAGGCCAACCTCCTGGCGTCGTTCGCGCTCTTCCACGACGATCCGCAGCAGATCAACAAAGTCGTCGCGCAGTACGACGCGGTGACGGCGGAGCAGATCCAGGCGGTGGCGAAAAAATACCTGACGCCGGAGAGCCGGACGTCGATCGACCGCGTGCCGGAGAAAACGAAATGAAACGCGCCATCCTGGCCCTCTTCCTCGCAACCCCGCTCCTCGGTCAGCCCGCCCCGGCGCCGCCAAAGCCGGTTCAGTGGCCGCCCATCACGGAGAAGAAGCTCGAGAACGGCCTCACCGTCGTCCTCGTCCCGCTGCACAACGTTCCGAAGGTGGAGTGCGACCTCACGTTTCTCGTCGGGCGCGGCACGGCCTACAAAGAGAAGCCCGGCGTCGCGCAGCTCGCCGCACGTGTGCTGTCCGAGGGGACGGCGACGCGGAGCAGCAAACAGATCAAGGAGGAGCTGCGGGCCATCGGCGGGGACCTCAACGTCAACGCCGACGTCGACGCCACGACCATCGCGTCGTCCGCTTTGTCCGACTTCACGCCGAAGCTCTTTGACATCGTCAGCGACGTCGCCCAGCACGCCGCGTATCCGAAGAGCGAGGTCGACCTGGCCAAGGCGAACCTCGCCAACGAGATCGAGGAGGAGCGCTCGCAGCCCGACTTCCTCGCGCAGGAGCAGTTGGCGAAGGCGCTCTTCGGATCGCACCCGTACGGCTTCACCGTTCCGGACACGAAGGCGCTGCCGAAGGTGACGCGCGAGTCATTGAAGGAATTCGCCGCGGCGCGTTACGTGCCGAACGACGCGGTGCTGATCGTCGTCGGCGACATCGAGCCCGACACTGCCTTCGCCGAGGTGAAGAAAGCGTTCGGCGGGTGGAAGCGCGGCGCGGCGGCGCCGGCCGTGACGGCGGCGTTCCCGAAGCGCGAGAAGCGGACGATCTACTTCGTCGACCGCCCCGGCTCGGTGCAGTCGACGATCTACTTCGGCGCGGTGGCGCCGCCGCGGAAGTCGCCCGACTACATCGCCCTCCGCACCGCCGACACGATCTTCGGCGGCTCGTTCTACTCGCGCCTCACCCGCAACATCCGCGAGGCCAAGGGCTATACGTACTCGCCCGGCAGCTCGGCGTTCCTGCGCCGCCTGGCCGGCGAGGAGACGGTGTCGGCGTCGGTGCGCAACGAGGTGACGGGGCCGACGCTCCTGGAGATCTTCTACGAGCTCGACCGCATGCGCGTGGAGCCGGTGACGAAGGAGGAGCTCGACGCCGCCAAGACGTACAGCAACGGCACGATGGCCCTGGAGCTGGAGAGCCAGGCCGGCTTCGCCTCGCGCATCCGCACGCTGTACGTGTACGACCTCCCGCGCGATTTTCTGAAGACGTTCAGCGAGAAGATCAACGCCCTGACGCCGGCCGACATCCAGAAGGCGGCGGCGAAGTACTTTGACACGTACCGCGGGGCGGTGGTCGTCGTGGGCGATTACAAGCAGGTGGCCTCGCAGGTGGCGCCGTTCGGGGATGTGGTGATGGTGAAGTAAGCCAACGCAACGGAACGCGCCTCCGTACCATCGGCATGCCGTCGGTGCTCGTCATTGCCGCGCTGATCCTCGGCGCGATGTTCGTTGGCCCTGACGGCGTGGCTATCGCCTCTCAGCCGGCGGGCTCGGTGACCTTCACGCTGGATTGTTGGGACGACGCATTCAATACCGGCCAGGGCAACAACTGCGACTTCTGTCCCGGCACGATTCAACCGAATCACCGGTTCACGTACAACTGCAACGAGGGAACCACGAATCCCTGGACGCCGAGTTGCAGCTTCGTCGATCCGTCGCCCAGCGGCACGGTCGTCACTTCCATCAAGGCCGTCGTGGTGATGATCGATTGCAGCGGGCAGCGGTCGTACGCGTTCAGCAGATATAACGTGTTGCTGAACGGGCAGCAATTCGCGCCCGACCGGACTTCCAGCTTGAACAACTGCGGCTGCGGCAGCGCTCCCGGTTGCCTGCAAGAGGAGTTCGCGAGCAGCGTCGCCGCGCAAGGCCTGGCCGGTTACGCGAAAGATGCCCAGAACACGCTGACGATCTCGGTCCCCGCCGGAGCGATCTGCGTCGAAACGATGTCCGTCACCGTGACGTACGCGCCGGCCCCACCCGTTTCGCTCTTCGGCTACACCGGATTGACCTTGCTCGCATTGTTTCTGGCGCTCGCGGGCGTGCTGATGCTTCGGCAGATTCACATCGCGCGCTGACGATCGAAGAGCAAGCGCTTCCACCAGCGTGCACGCTGAATTTCTCACGACAACTGCTGACAAGCTAAGCATTCGCTCTGAGATCGTCAGTAAGTTTGGTGAGATTGTCAGCAAGTTAAGTGAGATTCTCCGCTAGTTAAGTGAGATTCCCAGCAAGTTAAGTGAGATTCCCAGCAAGTTAGCTGAGATTGCCAGCAAGTTAAGTGAGATTGCCAGCGAGTTAAGTGAGATTGCCGGCGTGCGCTCTGAGATCGGAAGCCCTCACTCAGGCAGGATCAGGACGTCGTGATCCCCACCGGCTTCGCCGTGTACCCCGGGAACACGGCCTTCATCGACGTCACGCCGAGCTGCCCGGCCAGCACCTCGGCGAAGACATCGCGGAAGTCGGTCGTCACCGCTAAGTCCCGGTTCTCGTATAGGTTCGAGAGGCCCGGCCACTTGCCGTGCACCTTGCCGCCGCGGATGCCGCCGCCGAGCAACATCATGAAATTCGCGTGGCCGTGGTCCGTGCCGCGGTTGCCGTTCTCGCGCACCGTGCGCCCGAACTCCGACATCGTCACCACCACGACGTCGCTCATGCGCGAGCCGAGGTCCTTGGCGAACGCGGCGATGGCGTCGCTGAAGTTACGGAGGTTGTTGGCGAGCTGCCCCTGCGCGCCCCCCTCGCCGGCGTGTGTGTCCCAGCCGCCCACGTCCGTGAACGCGACTTCCAAGCCGACGTTCGCCTTGATGAGTTGCGCGATCTGCTTGAGGGAATTGCCGAGCGGCGTCGTCGGATAGACGGCGCCGTTCTCCGGCTGCAGCTTGGCCGGATTCGCCGCCTTCAAAATCTTTGCGGCCTCGAAGCCGCCGTACATCGACTCGAAGGCGCTCGACACGGCGGCATCGCCGCGGACGCCGAACTGGTTGATGTTCGCGATCGTCACGGCGTTCGCTTTGCCGGCCAGGATGCGCGGCTGGGCCTGGCCCATGGCCACGGCGCGCAGCGGCGACGCCACCGGCTTCGTGGCGACGGCGCGGGAGAGGAAGCCGTCCTCCGTCGTCTTCACGCCGGGCGTGCCCGACTCCATGAAGTCCTGCGCGTCGAAGTGCGAACGCGTGGCGTCCGGCGAGCCGACGGCCTGCACGAACGCAGCGGACTTGTCCTTGAAGTACGGCAGGAGCGACGCCAGCGCAGGGTGCACGCCGAAGAAGCCGTCGAGGTCCAGAACGTCCGCGCGCGGAATCGCGATCGTCGGCCGCGCCGCGTAGTACGCCGCCTCGCCGTATGGCACGACGACGTTCAGGCCGTCGACGGCGCCGCGCTGAAAGATCGCCACGACGACCTTCTTGCCGCCGGTCGTCGCGGCGCCGGCCATGCGCACGAAGACATTGGGAAGGAGTCCGCCGGCGACGAGGGCCATGCCGGAGGACTTTAAAAAGATTCTGCGATCGATCATGGTCATTGCCTCTGGAATTCGGGCGAGCCGAGGATCAAGCCCGCGATGGCGCGCGGCTGCGGGTCCTTGATCGTCTTCCGCGTCTCCTCGGTGAGCTTGCTGCCGGTGAGCGCGACCGCGAGGTTGTCAACGGACGGCTCGGGCACGAGCGCGGCGACGTCGCTGCGCACGCCCGGTAGCGTATTGCCGGCCAGCGCCAGCGCGAAGTTCAAGCGGTTCATGAGCGCGCCGGTGTTGACCCAGGCGTCGGCCTTGTCGCTGTAGCCGGTAGGCGGCTGCGCGCCGTAGAGCGGCTCGCCGATCTGCTGCAGCGCGCGCGCGACCGGCCGGGGGTCGTCGACGTGCGCGTCGACCGCGCGGATGGCGGAGACGACGTACTCGAACGGCGCCTTCACCTTGGCGCGGTAGACGTGCGGGTCCCAAAACTCCGGGCTGTCGATCACCGCCTGCACGGTCTTGCGAAGATCGCCGTCCGTGGCCAGGAACGTCTTGGCCACGCGGTCGACGAGCGCCTTCGGCGGATCGTCGCTGACGAGACGCTGGCAGAGCTGCAACGCGATGTGATGCGCGGTCGCGGGATGGTGCGCGAGGATGTGGATCATCCGCTCCCCTTCCCCGATGCCGCCGCCGGCCGGGAAGCGGACGCCGAGGACCACCTTCGCGCCGCTGTCGTGCATGCGCGGGCGGAAGACGAAGCCGCCGCCCTGGCGCGGCATGGCGATCGACCAGCCGGTGAGGACGCGGGCGAGCTCCGTGACGTCTTTCTGCGTGTAGCCGCCGTCGACGCCGAGCGTGTGCAGCTCCATGATCTCGCGCGCGTAGTTCTCGTTGAGCTTCCCGTTCATGGAGCGGGCGTTGTCGAGGTAGAAGAGCATCGCCGGCGACTTCGCCGTGGCCATCAGCAGGTCTTCGAACTTCCCCCAGACGCGCGGGCGGACGACGTCGCGCTCGTAGCTCGTCAGGAGGAACCGGTCGATGCCCTTGCCAACGAAGACGTTGAAGTGGTTGAGCCAGAAGTCGACCATGACCTCGTTGAGCTGGCGGTCGGAGTCGGCGGCGCGGACGATGCGCTGGGAGACGAGCTCCTCGACCACGCGCTGCGGGCGCTGGTCGTACGGGATCTTCTCGCGCAGATCCTTGAGCATTTCCTGATTGCCCTTCGCTTCGCGGCGGATCTCGGCGATCGGCGCGTAGTACTTCTGGACGATGTCGCGGTTCGACATCTGGAGCGTCGCGTAGGTTTTCAGGCGCTGGTCGACGGCGGTGTCGGCAATGCTCTCGGGCTCGAGCTGCTGCGCGATCCAGTTGTCGACGCCGATCTTCATCACGCGGTCGACGTCGCCGGGGCGGGGGCCAAAACCGAGGCGGTTCAAGGCGTGGAGGGCGCGCTGGCGCTCCGTCATTTTTGCTGGGGCCGCCGCGAGCAGGAGAATGCAGATGAGGAGAGCGAATGGGCGCTTCATGGACGTTCTGACGATTTACGCCGCGACCGCGTTTACCGCTGAACGCGCGGCACGAGCCACGCCCGCCCGCCCGCCTCCACCGCCTCGGCGTCGAAGCCGAAGAGCTCGCGGATGCGCTCCGGCTGCATGACCTCGCCGGGCGGCGCGTCGAGCGCGAGCGCGCCGCGCTGCATGACCAGCATCCGGTCGCTGTAGGCGGCGGCCCAGTTGAGGTCGTGCGTCGCGTAGATCACCGTCGCGCCGGTGGTGCGGACGACGTCGCGCAGGAGCGCGGAGAACTGCTGCACGTGGGCGATGTCGAGCGACGACAGCGGCTCGTCGAGGACGATGAGCTTCGGCCGCGCCGCCAGGACGCGGGCGAGGAAGACGCGCTTCCGCTCCCCGCCGCTCATCTCGTCGAGGTAGCGCTCCGCGAGGTACGACGCGTCGCACGTGGCGAGCGCGCGCGCGGCCTCGTCGTAGTCGGCGCTGGTCTCCCAGCCGAAGCGGCCGAGAAACGGCGCGCGGCCGGAGACGACGACGTCGATGGCGCGCATCGGAAACGTCGGATCGGGCTCCTGCGGCAGATAGCCGACTTCCCGCGCGTACTCCTTCGCCGGCCATTCGCGTGCGGCGCGGCCGCGCCACAGAATCTCGCCGCGCGCCGGCGCGAGGACGCGCGCGACGAGCTTGAGGAGCGTCGACTTGCCGGAGCCGTTCGGGCCGATGACCGCGACGAGCTGCGTCCCTGCGAAGGATGCGGTGAAGTCGCGCACGGCGTCGGTGCCGTCGTACGCGAAGCTCACGGAGCGGAGGTCAAGCACGGTCGCGCCTCAAGAGCGACAGAAAGAACGGCACGCCCAGAATGGCCGTGAACGCGCCGATCGGCAGCTCGCTCGACGGCAGGACGATGCGCGAGACGAGATCCGCGAGCACCACCAGTGTCGCGCCGCCGAGCGCGCAGAGCGGGAGGAGAAAGCGGAAGTCGCGGCGCCAGATCATGCGAATGAGATGCGGCACAAGGAGGCCGACGAAGCCGATGATGCCGCTCACCGCCACGGCCGCGCCGGTGACGATGGAGCCCGCAGCGAAGCCGACGAGCTTGATGCGCTCGACGTCGACGCCGCGCGACTTGGCGTCGTCTTCGCCGAAGGCGAGCATGCGCAAGTCATTCGCGACGAAGACGAGCGTCGCCATGGTCAGGAGGAACAGCGCGAAGAGCAGCGCCACGTCGCTCCACGTCGCGCCAAAGAGCGTCCCCATCATCCAGCGCAGCGCAGCGGTGAGGTCGCTCGACTTCGACAGCGCGAACGAGACGAGGATCACGGCGGAGAAGAAGGCGTTGAGCACGAGGCCCGACAGGAGCAGCCGCGTCGGATCGGTGTGCGCGCGGCGCCGCGCCAGGAGAAACACCGCCGCCGTCGCCGCGCACGCGCCGGCGAAGGCGACGAGGGGCACGAGTCCCGGCACGCGCGCCAAGCCGAACGCGGTCGACACCGCCGCGCCGCAGGCAGCGCCGCCGGAGACGCCGAGGATGAAGGGGTCGGCCAGGGGATTGCGGAGCAGCGTCTGGAACGTCACGCCGGCGATGGCCAGCGTCGCCCCGACCAGCGCCGCCAGGAGCGCGCGCGGGAGGCGGATGCCGAAGAGGATGGCCCGCGCCGTGGCGTCGCCCGCGAAGGCGGCGCGCCAGGAGACGTCGGCGGCGCCGGCGCTCGAGGCCAGGAAGAGCGCAACCATTAATAGCAGCGCGAGCAGCGCGACCGCGCGCGTCAGTGCGAGCGTTCCCATTCGTCGACGATGCGGTTGAGCGCCGCGGCGGCCTGCGCCATCCGCGGCCCCGGCCGCACGAAGACATTCTCGTCCACGGCGACGATCGGGCACGTCAATTTCGCGCGCTCCTTCAATGCGTCGACTTGCGCGCGCGACACGGAGTGGTCGGGGTAGAGCAGGAGATCGGGCGGCGAGGCGATGAGCGACTCCAGCGAGTACTGCGGCCACCCGCTCACCTCCGCGGCGTTGCGCACGCCGCAGATGTCAAAGAGATCATTCGTGAACGTGTCGCGGCCGGCGATGTAGAGCGGGTCGCTCCAGACGACGAACAAAACTCGCGACGGCTTCGCCCGCGTGCGCCGCTGTTGCTGCAACGCATGCAGCATGGCGGCGATGGCGGGCTTCTGTACGCGGCCGGTGCGGTCGCGGATCGTGCGCATCGACCGGGCCACGTCGGCGAGGCGGTCGGTCTTCACGACGAGGAGGGGGATGTGCTGCGCCTCGAGCGCGCGAGGGAGGTTCGGGTGGAGTCCCGCAGCGATGGCGATGACGAGCGTCGGCTTGAGCGCCACGATCTTCTCGATGTTCGGCGTCAGGCCCACGCCGACTTTCGGCAGCGCCTTCGCCTGCTCCGGAAAGTCGGACGCGGCGTCGGTGCCGACGAGAAGATCGCCGGCGCCGAGCGCGTAGATCATCTCGGTGACGTTGGGTGCAAGGGAGACGATGCGCGGCGCGTGTGCCGGCTCGGGTGCCGCGCGATGGCAGCCGAGAAAAAGGAGAGCCAAACAAAAACCGCGGCGCAGGGCCGCGGTTCGGGACAGACGGCGGAGCATGGCGTTACGACTCGCCACCTTCTTCTTCGTCCATGTCGTTGGCGACGCCGAGGCGCAGGCAGGCGGCCGAGTACATCTGCTTCGACGCGTTGATCGCGTTCTGGAGCTCGGCGATGCGGTCCTTGACCTTGGCCAGCTCCTCCTCGATCTGATCCTTCAGATCGCTGATCTCCTGCTTCGTGACCTGAAGCGTGGTCTCGTAGAACTTGCGCTGTTGATCGCTGAGGACCGCCATTCACTTCCTCCCAAATTGCGCCGAAAGCGGCGCGGATTATAGCTTGAAACTGATCGTCACCGGGACCCACGACTTTACGCGCACGCCGTCCTTCGTCCCGGGCGAGAATCCGGACCGCCGCACCGCCTGAATGGCGGCCTCGGTGAGCCGCGGATCGCCGCGGATGACGCGCACGTCCTGCACGGCGCCGCTCTCCGACACGAGCACGCTCATGAGCACCGCCCCTTCGACGCGTTGGATGCGCGCCACCGGCGGATACGTCGCCGCCGCCTGCCGCGTCATGCGCGGCGGATTGAGTCCTTCGGTACCGGCCGGAACGAGCTCGCCCTCGCGGGCGCGCACGACCTGCGGCTCGACCGGCGCGGGCGCCGGCGCGACCGGCTGCGGCACCGGCTGTTGAATGACGGGCTGGGGCGCTGGCGCGACGGGTTGCGGCACGGGGGCGACCGGCTGCGGCACCGGCGCGACCGGCTGCGGTGTCGGGCGCGTGGTCTGCGCCTGGGCGATCTGCGTCGACGTCTGCTGTTGCCTCTTCGTTTCCGCGTCGAGCTTGGCCTGCTGCGCCGCTTGTTGCGCCGCCAGCCGCTTCTTCACCTCGGCGTCGACCGCAGCGGGATCGAACGTCGCCGTGGTCGCCGTCGGCGGGATGCCGAGCGCCGGCGCGGCGTTGGCCTGTCCGATTGCCGGATTCGTCGCGGCGGTGGCGCTCGTCGGGACGACGGGCGACTTCGCCGCGGCGGTGCTGGTCGCCGCCGGCGTCGCCGCGGACGGCTTGCGCATCACCAGCCATCCGACGACCGCGAGCGCGACAACTGCGGCGGCGATGCCGATCGGCACGATGGGAAGCTTCTTGTCCGTCGGCTCCGGCGGCACGTACGCCGCGACCGCGGGCTCCGCGGCAACGGGCATCGGTGCAGGCGCAGGCACCGGTGCGATGACCGGCGCAGGCGCGGCAACGGGCTTGAGCTGGCCGCGCTCGCGCACCGGCTCCGGCTCCGCGATCGACGCCTGGGGGAACGGCGCGACGTCGCTGCTCTCCAGGCGATGCATGTAGATCGCGAGGTCGGCCGCGGTCGGCGTCGGCTTGAAGGTGTAGAGCACCTGGTTGATGTCGCGCTCCATCTCGCCGGCGGTCTGGTAGCGGTTGGCCGGATCCTTCTGCAGCGCCTTGACGACGATGGCGTCGATCTGCGGCGTCACTTCCTCGTTGAACTGCGAGGGCGTGGTGATGCGCGCCTCGCGCACCTGCTCGAGGATGGAGAGCTCGTTGTCGCCGGTGAAAAGCTTGCGCGCCGTGAGCATCTCGAAGAGCACCGTCGCCAGCGCGAAGATGTCGGAGCGCTTGTCGATGGCGCGGCCCCAGGCCTGCTCCGGCGACATGTACTGGAGCTTTCCTTTGAGCGCGCCGGCCTGCGTGTGCGA
Organism: Thermoanaerobaculia bacterium; assembly: GCA_035276475.1. Taxonomy (GTDB): domain Bacteria; phylum Acidobacteriota; class Thermoanaerobaculia; order Gp7-AA8; family Gp7-AA8; genus DATDFB01. The sequence goes on from DATELQ010000106.1 coordinate 44,857, forward strand.
CGCCTTCGAGGCCGCCTTGGCGATGCCGAAGTCGCAGAGCTTGATGTCGCCTTCCTGCGAGATGAGAACGTTCTGCGGCGAGACGTCGCGGTGGACGAGCCCGAGGTCGCGGTCTTCGAAGTCGCGCTTGCGGTGCGCGTAGTCGAGCGCGGCGGCGATCTTCGAAGCGACGAAGAGGGCCAGCTCGACGTTCAGCGGCTGCTCGCGGTCCGTGGCGAGCTTCAGGATCGTCTTGAGGTCGTACCCATCGATGTACTCCATGGCGATGTAGTACGAGCTCTGAATCTTGCCGAGGTCGTAGATGTGGATGATGTTGTTGTGGTTGAGCTGCGCGGCGAGCTTGGCCTCATCGATGAACATCTCGATGAAGTCCTGGTTGTCGGAGAGGTGCGGCAGGATCTTCTTGATCGCCACCGTCTTCTGAAAGCCCTCCACGCCGCGCATGCGGGCCTTCCACACTTCGGCCATGCCGCCCGTGGCGATTTTGTCGAGGAGGACGTACTGCCCGAACTTGACGCCGTCGGTCGGCTCTTCTTCTTCGATGGCCGGCGCGGCAGCGGCGGCCTGCGTGAAGACGGGCTGCGCGGCCAGGACTTTCTCCGGCTTCGGGAAGGTGAGCTTCTCGGTGATGTACTT
>DATELQ010000107.1:0-3978 GCA_035276475.1 Thermoanaerobaculia bacterium
GTGCCTCCTCCGCCGCCGCTGCGCCGCGACACCTCCGCCGCCGTTCAGGTGCAGGACGTCGTGCAGGCGCCGCCGATGGAGCGCACCTCCGTCGTGCAGAAGGGCGACGTGCAGCCGAAGCGCTACGTCGTCGGCTGGCTCGTGGGGCTCAACGGCAGCACCCGCGGCGAGGCCTTCCACGTCCGCATCGGGCGCAACGTCATCGGGCGCGACCGCCGCAGCGACATCGTCATCGACGACGACCAGGCTTCGTCGCACCACGCCGACCTCGTTTTCCGCCCCGAGGAGCGGCGCTTCATCCTCATGGACCACAACTCCACCAACGGCACCTACGTCAACGACGTCGAGATCGAGCCGCGGCGGGACTTGATTCCGAAGGACGTCGTGCGCATTGGCGCGCACAAGTTCCTCTTCATGCCGCTGTGCGACGAGGGCTTCTTCTGGGATGAGGAGGGGGCGTTGCGATGATCGGCAACGTCATCGGCAACTACCGCGTGGAGCGGGAGATCGGCGAAGGGGGCATGAGCCACGTCTTCGTCGGGCGCACCCTGGCGCGCACCAACATCCTCCCCGAGGGCTACACCGTCGTCCTCAAAGTCATGTCCGACGAGCTGGCGGGCGAAGTCACCGCGCGCAAGCGCTTCATCAAAGAGGCGCAGATCCTGGAGAAGCTGCGCCACCGCTACATCACGCGGTTCTACGAGTTCATCAACAACGACGCCGGCGCCGTGCTGGTCATGGAGCTCGTCGAAGGGACGCCCGTCGACGTCCTGCTCAGCGAGCGCGGCGCGCTGCCGGTGCCGGAGGCGATCGCGATCGCACAGTGCCTCCTCGAAGCGCTCGTCTACGCGCACGGCAAGGGGATCGTGCACCGCGACATCAAGCCGGCGAATCTGATTCGCGAAAAAGCGGGCTCCGTGAAGGTGACGGACTTCGGCATCGCCAAGATCAAGGAGAACACGGCCGGCCCCGGCGGCACGGTGTTGACGAAGTCGGGGTTCCTCCTCGGCACGCCGCACTACATGTCGCCCGAGCAGATCCGCGAGCCGAAGGACGCCGGCGCGAAGAGCGACGTCTACTCCTCCGGCGTGGTGCTGTACGAGATGCTGACGGGGCAGCTCCCCTTCAACAGCCGCTCGCTGCCGAAGCTGATCGACGCGATCTACCGCGGCGAAAAGGCCATGCCGAGCGCGCTCCGCCCGGAGATCGACCGCGAGCTCGAGCTGATCGTGCTGAAGTCGATGATGCCGCGCGCCGACGAGCGCTTCTCCACGGCCCGCGAGTTCTTCGAGGCGCTCGAGGAGTACAACCTCCGCCCCGGCTACACGCCGACGATGCGCCCGCTGCCCACGCCGGTGCAGCAGCCGCTGCCCGAGCAGGCCGCGCCGCACTTCACGCTCGTGAACGTGAAGCCGGAGACGGGCGAGAAGCACCTCCTCCAGGGCGGCGACGTGATGGTCGGCCGCGACCGGACGTGCTCGATCGTCCTGGCCCACCCGGCCGTCTCGCGCAAGCACGCCCGCATCACCTTCGACGGGACGTCGCCGGTGCTCGAAGATCTGAAGTCGGCCAATGGAACGTATGTGAACAATGCGCGCGTTGAACGCGTCAAATTGAAGGTTGGAGATGTGGTGCGGTTCGGGGCGGACCCGGCGTGCAGCTATGTGTTGAGAGAGCGCTAGCTATGAATCAGATCACCTGCCTCAAGTGCAAACAGCCGATCGATGCGCAGTACGAGCAGTGTCCGCAGTGCGGTGAGCGCATCACCAGCTTCCAGCGCACCTACTCGACGCGACTGATCGACGGCAAGTACCAGATCCTCGACCGGCTCGGCATCGGCGGCATGGGGGAGATCTTCAAGGTCCGCCACATCCACTTGAACGAGCTCCGCGTGATCAAGATCATGCGGCCGAACGTCGCCCAGGACGATCAGGGGCTGCAGCGCTTCCTCCAGGAGGCGCGCACCTCCACGATGATCAAGCACAAGAACCTGGCGATGCTCTACGACTTCGCCCAGCTCGACGACGGCTCCTACTACATGGTCTGGGAGTTCATCGACGGCACGAACATCCAGAAGTGGATCACCCAGAACGGGGCGATGCCGGCGCGGCTCACGATCGAGATCTCGATCCAGGCGCTGAACGGCCTCGATCACCTCCACTCCATGGGCCTGATTCACCGCGACATCTCGCCCGAGAACATCATGCTGTCGCAGGACCATCACGGGAAGCTGCTGGTGAAGGTCATCGACTTCGGCATCGCCAAGTCGCTCGCCGAGGGCGATCAGGGGCATGGGCTGACGCAGACCGGCATGTTCCTCGGCAAGCTCAAATACGCGTCGCCGGAGCAGGCGGGATTCCTCAAGGAAGGGGAGCACCTCGACCCGCGCTCCGACCTCTACTCCTTCGGCATCGTGATGTACGAGATGCTGGCCGGGCGCGCGCCGTTCCTCTCCACGACGCCGAACGGTTACATCCTCAAGCACGTCACCGAGAAGCCGGCGCCGGTCGTTCAGAGCAATCCCGACGCGAAGGTCCCGCCGCAGCTCGAAGCGATCATCATGAAGTCGCTGGAGAAGAGCCGCGACGTCCGCTTCGCCACGGCGGCGGACTTTGCGGCGGCGCTCGAAGGGATCCGCAGCTCCGTCCAGCCCGACCAGAAGTACGGCTTGGGCGAGAAGATGATCACGCTGAGCGGCGCGCAGACGCTCGCCGACCTGCCGAAATTCACCACCGGCTCCTCCGGCACCTACAGCGGCGCCGCACAGACGCAGCAGACGCAGTCGATGCAGCCGCCGCCGCCCGCCGGCACGCAGCGCTTCGGCCCGACCGGCACGCGCGCCGCGGAGGACGAGGCGACGCGCATCGAACGCGTGGAGTCGCCGAAGACGATCGGCAGCGACGAAGCGACGGTGATGGAGCGGCTGGCGACGCAGGCGGCGTCGACGCAGCTCGAACCGAAGGTGCTGCAGGCCGAGCCGACGGTGATCGAGCGGCAGATCTCGATGCCGCCGCCGAAGAAGCGCAACACGGCGATGATCGGCGCGATCGCCGCGGCGATCGTGATCGTCCTCGGCGTCGGCGGCTGGCTCGCGCTGCGCAAGCCGTCCCCACCGCCCGCCCAACCGACCGCCCCCGTCGCCAGCGCCGCCGTCACCACCACCGCCCCCGCGCCGACGAACATCCCCGCCGGGCAGGGCGTGCTGCTCCTCTCCGCCTCGCCGTGGGGAGAGATCGACAAGATCATCGACTCGAAGAGCCAGCAGCAGGTCCTGCTGAGCGAGGACAACCGCTCCACGCCGGCGCGCATCGACCTCGCTCCCGGCAAGTACAGCGTGACGCTGAGCGGGCCGAACGGAAAGACGACGACGTTCGACGTGCAGGTCGACGCCGGCCGCACCACGCCCAAGTCCGTCGACCTCGGCGGCGTGAACTTCGAGGAGCTCGAAAAGGAGGTGTCGCACCCATGAGACGCGCGATCGCCTTCATCGCCTTCTTCATCGCCACCACAGCGATGGCGTCGTGGTACGACGACTACGACGCCGGCGTCAACGCCGCGCGCAAAGGGCAGTGGAACGTCGTGATCCAGAAGATGACCGCGGCCATCGCCGGCAATCCGAAGGAGAACGACAAGGCCCGCACCTACGGCGCGATCTTCATCAGCTACCACCCCTACTACTACCGCGGCATCGCCTACTACAACACCGGCAAATACGAGCAGGCCATTGCGGACCTGGAACGCGCGGAGGGAATCGGCGAGGAGAACCTCGGCCCGATCGAACAGAACATGGGGCGCGCAAAGCAGAAGCTCGCCGCCGCGAACGCGCCGGAGCCGCAGCCGCCGGCACCGCAACCCGTCGTGCCGCAGCCGCAACCGCGTCCCGTCGTGCCGGCGCCGCAGCCGGTGCAGCCCGCCGCGCCAACGATCGATCCCGCGCTGCGGCAGCAAGCCTCCGCTGCGCTGAACGAAGCGAAGAAC
>DATELQ010000108.1:0-36782 GCA_035276475.1 Thermoanaerobaculia bacterium
TCGGCACGGCCGTGCCGCCGGCGAGCTCCGGCGCGATCGCGCCGGCGTGGGCCAGGCGCGCCAGCTCTTGCTCCACCGCCGCCTGCAACAGAGCGCGCGACGCGAACGGAACGTTCACGCCGTCGAGCACGAGGCGCTCGATGTGCAAATGGAGTCTCATCGTTTCATCTCCAGCACGCGGGCGCCGCGCCGCTCCTCGCTCCATTGGAAATCGAGCTCGTTGACCGGCTTCTCCAGCTTCTTCATCTCCGTTCGCGCCGCCTCGAGCACGATCGGCATCGACAGGGATGCCTTTCGCTGCGCCGCCAGGAACGCCGCCGCGAGCGCGATGTTGTGCACGCTCGCGCCGGTGATCGACAACTTGGCCAGCCGGTCGAAGTCGAGCGCGGACGTGTCGAGCTTCCCGGGAAACGCGTGCATCCAGATCCGCTTCCGCTCCGCCGGGCCGGGGAAGGAGAAGTTGACGATGAAGCGCAGGCGGCGAAGGAACGCAGCGTCGAGGGCGCTCTTCATGTTCGTGGCGAGGATGGCCAGTCCGCGGTACGACTCGAGGCGCTGCAGCAGGAAGTTGATCTCCATGTTCGCCCAGCGGTCCTGGCTGTGCTGCACCTCGGAGCGTTTTCCGAACAGCGCGTCGGCCTCGTCGAAGAAGAGAATGCCGTTCGAGTCGTCGGCGGCATTGAAGAGCAGCTGCAGATGCTTCTGCGTCTCGCCGACCCACTTGCTGACGACGGCGGAGAGGTCGATGCGGTGCACGCTGACCCCGAGCTCGTTGGCGATCACTTCCGCCGCCATCGTTTTGCCGGTGCCGCTCTCGCCGGCGAAGAGGGCGCTGATGCCGAAGCCGCGATTCATCCGCTCGCGGAATCCCCAGTCGTCGTACACGGTGGCGCGCCCGGTGACGTGCGCCACGATCTGATGCAGCAGGTCGAGCTCCGCGTCCGGAAGGACGAGGTCGTCCCACGTCGCCTTCGCCTCGATGCGTTGCGCCAGCGCGTCGATATGCATGCGCGTCCGCTCGGCGGCGCGCTTCCAGACGCGCTCGATCAGCGGCGCCTCGCTGCCGGTGCTCTTCGTCTCCGCGGCAATGCCGGCGATCGCGGCGGCGCTGAGGTTGAATTGCGCGGCGAGATCGGCGGCCGCCGGCGCGTGCTCGCCGCCGAGCGCCTCCTGCCACAGCGCACGCTGCTCGGCCGGATCGGGTTTACTGACGTCGAGCGTGACGCCGCCGCGCGGGACCGGCCACGTCTCCCGCGCGTCGACGAAAAGCACGCCGCCTGCGCCGGCAAGGAACCGCTTGAGCGCCGCGCCGTGCATCTCGGAATGGCGGTCGAGATCGTAGGCATCGAGGTAAAGGCCGACAGGGAGGAGGAACGTCTCGCGCCGCCAGACGCGGCAGAGCGTTTCCAGCTCCGCCGCCTGCATCGGCAGGAGATCGGCGGAGAGGTGGTAGAGCGTGATGCCGAGGCGACTTGCTGCGGCGCGGGCGACGGATTGCTTGCTGTCGGAGTCGCTGCCGAGGAGTTGAATCGGACCAAAATGCGGCGAGTCGCCGGTGAGCGGCTGCAGCACGGCTTCGACGAGCTCCCGGTGTGACGGGGGGAGATTCTCATCGTCGCCGCGGTCGAGCGGTGCGACGAACGGCGCCACCCGCTCGTCGAGATGGCTCAGCCCTTTGACGAAGTTGACGATGCGCTCGTCGGCCCGCAGCGCGCCGGTGGTGAACGGCACGTCGCGCGAGGCGTTGGTCTCGATCAGACGCCAGTAGAGCAGCGGGCGCTCCGGCGAACGCGCGTCCCAGTGCGGGCGCTCGTCCGGCGGCCCATCCTGAAAAATCGTGAAGGCGAGCGCAAAGGTCGGGAACGGCAGCAACTGATCGTTGTGTACGCGCGCACAGAGCGCGCCGATGCGCGTGTCGAGCTCCATGGCTACGCAGAGCAGCAGTACGTTGCGCTCGAAGGGTGTCAGCCCGAGGCGCCGGGCGAGAAGCGTGAGCGCCGGCGGCGGATCGATCGCCTCCGCGGCGCGCATCCGCTGCGCCGCCTCGTCGACCTGCTCCTGCGTCACCTCGAACGACGCCGGCGGCAGCGCCAGCGGCGGCTTCGTTTCCGGCAGCGGCGCCGCCGTGGTGCCGCTGCCGCCGCGGCGGAAGCTCCACCACGGTGCCGCATTCGGCTGCTGCGGCGCCCCCTCGGCGCGCGGCACCGCGCGCGGCTCCTCGGCGATGAGGGTGGGGACCGGCGGCGCCCCCGCATGCCGGCCAAGAAGAAGGCGCAGCCACTCCACCGCCGCGGCGAGGTAGGCGTCATTCGCCTGTTGCCAGGTGATCTCGCCCTGCGCGCTCACGGTTTCACCTCGACGCTCTGCGCGTCGTCGAATTTGTAGATTGCTCCGCTCTGCACGATCGGAATCGAGTCGATGCCGTCGACGCGCAGCCGGACGCGATGGACGCCGGCAGGAGCGATGCCGGCGTCAACATCGGCCTTGACCTCGGTGGCGGCGTCCGGATCGCCCGGCACATTCGTAGTGGACTTCGGCGTGAGCTGTACGTCATCCCACAGCACGAACGCGCTCTGGCTCGGATGGAGTTGCGGGATTGCCTCGATCGTCAACTCGAACGTTGCCGGCGGCTGCTGCGTCGCCGGCGTGGCGGTGATCGACGGCGCGAGCGCGAACGGCACTTCGTTCGTCGTCCACGCCGGCTTGCCCGGCCGCACGACTACCAGCGACAGCGAGTAGACGCCGGCCGGCCACGCCGCGGCCACGCCGGAGCCTGCCGCCGCCGCCGGCAGCGTGACGCGCGCTTCGGTGGTGCTGACCGGCGTCACCGGCAGCTCCACGGCAGCCGGCATGAACGGATGGCGCAGCCGCGCAGTGAGCCCGGCGTTGTCGAGGCGCTGCCCGGCGATGACGAGATCCTCGCCGAGGCGCACCGCGCCGAAGCCGCTGGCTGCTTTGGCACCGTCGATCGCCGGCGCGGCTGCGGCCAGCGCGTCGATGCCGCTGTCATTCGGACCGCGCGTCAGCACCGGCAGCGCGCTGCGTGGCGGGACCTTGCTCTCGATCAGCACGACGGTGACGAGGTATGCCGCGGAGACGCGGTACTCGCTCTGGAAGACGCTCCAGAGATTCATCATCTCCTCGAGGTTCAGCGTCTTCGGTGTGATGGTGATGCGGTCGATCTGGTCGTGGACATGCGCCTTCTTCAGCACGGCGAAGAGCGTCTGCCGCGGCATTAGCGCAGTGTCGTGCAGGACGCGCATGGCCTGGCCGAGGAAAAAGTGCGCGACTTCCTCCTGGTCGTCCTCGCCCCAGGCGGTAATCAGGTAGTCGAGGTTGAGCGCCAGCGGCGGCATGGCCGAGGAGCTCTTCCCCGCGGCCGGGAGGGGCTGGTTGCGCCAGGCGCCGTTCAGATCGGTGCGATAGAGATAGATGTTGAGGACGTTCTCGGAGACGTGCTTTTTGCGCACGAGGTGCGGCGGCAGCGTCTCGACGAACAGCTGCTTGAGGAGATCGCCGCCGGGTACGTCGCTTCCCCATTTCGGCGCGACGCCGTCGGTGAGGAGCTGCCGGATGGTACGCGTCACGGCGGTGACGCCGAGCTCGTTGCTCATCGGCGCTCCTTCTGCCGCGCAGCGTACTGCTCGATCGACATGGGTCGCCGCGGCGCGCGCTCGGATGCGGCTGAGACCGGAGCCGTGACGGCGCGGACTTCGACGCGCCCAATGGAGACGTGGATGGCCGGCTCGCTCTCCGCCGGTGCAGCCGCGGCGGCGAGCGCGGCCGCGCGCCGCAAGGTCTCGCGCGCGATGATGCGCGGCGGCGTTGCGCGCACCTCGCGGATTCTCTCGCGCTCGACGGTGTGAACGTCGTCGCCGCGAACGATGCGCGGCGGCTCTTCATCGTAGCGGTGCCTGGGTGACGGAATTTTCGCTTCGCCCGCTTCGGCGGTGCGCTCGACGATGCGCACGGTTTCGTGCTCGATGACGCGCAGTGGCGGTGCGGTGGCTTGGGATGAGGGATTGGGTGGTGAGAACGGCTCGGGCTCTGCCGGCAACGCGATCCTCACCCGGCGCTCCGCGGCATCCCCTTCCCGCAAACGGGGCGAGGGAGCTTCCGGGCGTTCTTCGACAGGTCCCTCTTCCCGCGGCGCGGGAAGAGGGTGGCGCGTCAGCGCCGGGAGAGGAGCTGACGGTTGTGCAACGTCAATGCGCTGCGCGGACGTTGCCGGCGGAGGGGGCGGCGGAATCGCGGCCGCGGGCGGAGCCGCAGCTCGTTCTTCCACCGCGTCCTCGAACGCAACCGCCGCACGCGTCTGCGGCTCGAATCGGAATCGTGGCCGCGGCCGCAGCGAGGGCGCGGCGAGCGTGCGGACGGCGAGGTGTGCGAGAAAGTCGCTCACGGCAGCATCCCGATGTAGACGGCGCGGCGCTGCGGCGACATCCCCAGAATGTCGCTCTCGCTCCAGCCGTACGCCGAGGCCAGCAGATGAACGTCGCCGAGGAGGCGACGCGCATGCGCGGCGATCTCGCTCCAGAGAAACGTCAGCACGTCGAACGGCTCGCGCCATGCGTGCGCACACGAGGGGCAGCTGACGTCGAAGGCGACGTCCGCCTGCGGGTCGAGCTCGCCCATTCGTGCCGCCACTGCGTCGCCGATCTCGCCCGGCAGCGACGCCACGTCGATCGCCACGCCGCCGCGCTCCGCGCGCACGATGCAGGCGGTGAGAAGCGCATTGCGTGCGGCGGCAATGTCGCCCATGCCGTCAAGCGTCTCGAGATCTGCCGCTGCCGGCAGGCGGCATTCCATGGTCACGCCGCCGGCGTCGATTGCGAACGTCGTTTCCGCCGGCGGCGGCGCCGGCCGGCGCACTTCCGGCGCGTCGAACGTCAGCTCGATCTCCGTGTCGCATTGCGGACAGCGCGTGATGCCGGTGAAGCGGCTGCCGAAGAGGCACTCGCGCAGATCGAGCAACGCGGCGTCGCGGCGGCCGACTGTCATCGGCTCGGCAGCCTCCTCGCACTGCGCGGCGGCCAGGAGCACCCGCGCGCGGCGGACCGTCCGCGCGCCTTCGCCTTGCTCCCACAGCTCGAGCAGGTCCGCCTGCGTCAGCGGATGGGGGAACATCACACCGTATCACCCGGGAACTCGGGCTCCGGCTCGATGGCCAGATCGGGATCGCGCTTCCATCCCTCGTTCTCCACCTTCACGTGCTCCAGCGAGATGGCGTTCGCGTTGGCGTCGAGATCGGGGAGGGCCTGATATTCGGAGACCCAGCAGCGGTAGACGAAGTAGCGCAGCACCGGCTGGCCGGCTTCGTTGAGCAGCTCGATTGTGATGTCCTGCCGGAAGTTGCCGAGCGCCGACTCCTGCGGCGCCTGCCCCTGGAAGAACCAGGTGCGGTTCGCCCACTTCTCGAATTCGGGATCTCCGGTGATGCCGCGCTCGAGGGTGATGGCCTCGAACTCGGTGCGCCCCGGCGATTTGCGGCTGGTACTGGGGTCGGCGCCCTCGCGGTGTTTCACAACCTCGGTCGTTTTCTTCAGACCGCCGACCTTCGACACGCCGGCCACGACGCGGTTGCCGAATTTCACGTGGAATTTGAAGTTCTTGTACGGGTCGAAGCGATTGATGGCGGGCATGCGCTTCTCCTCTCCTAGGTCTGAATCTGACCGGCGATCTGCTGGATGGTCAGCACCACGAACTCGGCCGGCTTGAGCGGTGCGAAGCCGACGACGATGTTCACGATGCCGAGGTTGATGTCGTTCTGCGTGGTCGTCGTGGCGTCGCAGCGGACGAAGTAGGCATCGCGCGGCGACGCGCCCTGGAAGGCGCCCTGCCGGAAGAGTCCCTGCATGAAGGCCCCGACGTTGAGGCGGATCTGCGACCACAGCGGCTCGTCGTTCGGCTCGAATACGACCCACTTCAAGCCGCGAAAGAGGCTCTCCTCGATGAACAGCGCCAGGCGGCGCACCGGCACGTACTTGTACTCGTCGCCGAGAATGTCGGCGCCGGCGAGTGTGCGCGCGCCCCACACTACGTTGCCGATGAACGGGAAGGTGCGGCTGCAGTTGATGCCGAGCGGATTGAGCAGGCCGTTTTCGAGATCGGTGAGGGTGAACTCCAGCGCCTCCGTGCCGAGCAGCCCGGCCTCCGTGCCGGCCGGCGCTTTCCAGACGCCGCGGGTCACGTCGGTGCGGGCCATGACGCCGGCGATCGCCCCCGCCGGCGGGAACGGCGCCGGCTGGTTCTTCATCAGCGGATCGGGCTCGATCAGCCGCGGGAAGTAGAGCGCCGCGTTGCGCAGCACCGGCCCGCTGCCGACGGCCGCCTTGAAGGGGCTGAACTGGGTCTGAGCGATGGTGCTGGCGTCATTCCACGTCCGCGGCGAGTCGACGAGCAGCATGGCCCGGCGTTTCTGCGCGTAGATTAGCGCCGCGCTGTAGGCGGACGTCGGCACGTCGGTCTCGCTGTCCTTGCCGCTGAGGCAGAGGATGTTGAAGAGGTCGGTCCTCTCCAGCGCGAAGATTCCGGTCTTGTTCGCCTCCGTCCCCTCCGGCTTGGTCGTGCCGCCGTCGAGCGCGTCCACCCACAAATTTCCGCCGTCGCCGCCGTTCAGCGGGACGGTGGTGTCGGGCGGCTCGGAGTAGCCGGCGTCGACGAAGACGTCGCCGCTCGGCGGCGGCGTGGTGAGCGCGGTGTGGAAGCCGCCCGGGAAGGTCAGCGCCTGGCCGGCCTGGTAGGTGACGAGACTGCTTCCGTTCTTGAGAACGCGGTCGAGACGGTTCGGCTTGTCCTCATGCGTGACGCCGAGGAAGGACTCCGTCACGCCGGTGGCGGTGTCGCGGACGAAGAAGTTCCAAAGCTTCGTCGCGTCGGCACCGGTGATATTCGTCTGGTCGATGCGGATCTTCAGGTTGTTTCCCCAGGTGCCGGGCGATGAGGCAGCGATGGCCAGGCCGAAGACGTCCCACTTCGCCGTCGGGAGCGGAGCGGCGCCCGGGAAGAGGCGGACGATGACGGCGGTGCTGCCGCCGTTTGCATAGAAATCGCGAACGGCGTATCCCAACGGATAGTTCTTGGCGATTCCGCCGAAGCGCCGCTCGAAGTCGGCGAAGCTGGTAATGATCACCGGCTCGTTGACCGGCCCCTTGATCGCTTTGCCGAGAAAGGCCGCGATGGAGGTGGCGACGCCGGCGATGGTGTGTACGCCGCTCGATTTCTCTTCGACGTAGACGCCGGGAAACGTGAGGGCAGCGGGCATGATGGCTCCTTTCCGATCATTTCGGACGAGGGAACGCAAACGTGACGACGAGTACCAACATCGCGGCGGCGGGCGGCTTCGGCAACAGAAATAATTGGTTACTTCGGGTCTTCTTTGGTGACATCCCCAATGATCTGGTCGAAGCTGCACGGTTTTTCCGCCTGGATTCGCTCGCGATAGCGGCTGGGGGCAATTCCGAAATGCTTCTTGAAGGCGTGGTTGAAATTCGACACGTCCGCGAATCCGGCGCGCATGCTGATCGCGGAGATTCGCTCGTTGCTCGTACCAAGAAGATGGGCGGCGGTGCGGAGGCGCTGCTCGCGGATGAAGTCGCGGATGCTCGTCTTTGTGTAGGTCTTGAACAGGTGCTCCAGACGCGACGCGCCGATCCCGACGCGCCGGGCCAGCTCGGCGACACTGACGCGCCGTGGCTGCACCGCGTTCAGCCACTCGAGAATCATCCGCACACGTCGATCCATGCCCGGCCTCGAGGAACGAAGAGCCCGTCGTTCCCTACCAAGGTAGAGACGCTCTCGTCACCGTCGAAAGATAGTGACGGATGTGCCGAATTCGTTTCAGTCGTCAGTTTTTGGCGCCGGCCACTCGGGCGATCTCGGCCAGCTTGAGGAGCTCGCCGCGCGTGTTGTCGAGATCCTCGCCGCGCGTGGCCCGCGCCAGCGCGGCGACGTCTTTCCACGACGCCCGTCCGCTGTGCGGCGAGTTGCGCAGCAGCATCCCCATCTCCGCCACAGCGGCGGCGAACTGCGTGTCGGGCGAGGCGTCCCAGGCGCTCCGGCCGTCGTCGACGATCCGCGCCGTCATCTCCTTGCTCGCGGCCGCGCCGGGATCCTTGTAGCGGACGCGCAGCGTGGCCACGCAGCCGGTGCCGGCGCCGGGATTCATCGCCAGCTCGTACAGCGCCGTCACCGACTGGCCCGAGCCGATCTCGCCGGCGTCCTTCGAGTCGTCGGCGAAATCTTCGTTGGCCAGCACGCGGTCTTCGTAGCCGATCTGGCGATACGACCGCACCATGGCCGGGTCGAATTCGAGCTGCAGCTTCACGTCGTCGGCGACGGCGACGAGCGTCGACACGAGCTCCCGCCCGAACACCTTCTTCGCCTCGTCGAACGAGTCGAGGTAGTAATAGTTGCCGTTCCCCTTGCCGGCCAGCATCTCCATCATCCCGTCGTTGAGGTTGTCGTCGCCGACGCCGATGCAGGTGAGATAGATGCCGCGCTTGCGCTTCGACTCGATCAGTTTCTCGAGGTCCTTGATCTCGGTGATGCCGACGTTGAAGTCGCCGTCCGTCGCCAGGATCACCCGGTTGTTGCCGTTCGGCAGGAAGCTCTCCTCGGCGAGCTTGTAGGCGAGCTCGATCCCTTCGCCGCCGGCCGTACTGCCGCCGGCGCCGAGCTTGTCGAGCGCGGCAAGGATCATGTCCTTGTCCGACGTCTTCGGCAGCACGACGCCGGCGGCACCTGCGTAAACGACGATCGACGCCGTGTCGTCGCCGCGCAGCTGTCCGACGAGGTAGGCGAGGGCGCGCTTGACCAGCGGCAGGCGGTCTTCCGGCTCCATCGAGCCGGAGACGTCGAGGAGGAAGACGAGGTTGTTCGGGGCGAGCTTCCACTGCTCGACGGTCCGGCCGCGAAGGCCGACGCGCATCAGCCGGTGCTCCGGAGCCCACGGACATCCCGCCACCTCGGAGGAGATGGCGATGGGGCGGCCGTCCGTGGGCTCCGGATAACGGTACGCGAAGTAGTTGATCATCTCCTCGATGCGCACGGCGTCGGCGGGCGGGGCTTCGTCCGCATTCAGAAATCGGCGGACGTTGGCGTACGACGCGCCGTCGACGTCGATCGAGAACGTGGTGACGCGGTTCCGGCCGGTGTCTTTCCATTCGTGTTCGAGGATGGGGGCGTAGTAGGCGGTGGTGGTCGTGCGCGGCGCCCGCTGCGCGGTGACCACGAGCGCCTCCGACACTACCGGATTGAGCGCGAGCTCGACATCGACCGCGCCGCTTGCCGGCACGTTGATGCTGTGCATCGCGGTGCCGTAGCCGGCAAGTTGCGCCGTGAGCGTGTGCTGTCCGGGCGTCGTTGCGATGCTGAAGCGGCCTTGCGCGTCGGTGACGACGGCGCTGTGCCCGTCGAGCGTGACGGTCACGCCCGGCAGCGGCGTGCCGTCCGTCGCCGTCACCACGCCGCGGATCAGCGGCTGCACGGCGAAGAGCAGAAAGAGAAGTGCGAAGCGTTTCATACCGGCCTCCGGCCAGTCATCGATCACGATCATCTGCCGAGGGAGACGAAGCGCGGTGCAGCGACGGCCTTGGAGGTCGCGACGAGCTTCAGCATCTCGCCGCGCGTGCCGTCGAGGTCCTCGCCCTGCATGGCCCGCGCGAGCGCGGCCACGTCGTCCCACGAGGCGCGGCCCTTGTTCGGCGAGTCGCGCAGGAGCATGCCCATCTCCGCGACCGCGGCGGCCCACTGCGTGTCGGCCGAGGCCTCGTACGCGCTCTTGCCCTCGTCGTTAATCGCCGCGCTCATCTCCTTGCTCGCGGCCGCGCCCGGATCTTTGTAGCGGATGTGCAGCGTGGCGATCCGGCCGCGGCGCGCGGCGCCGTTCGGGATGATCTCGTACAGCGCCGTCACCGCCTGGCCCGAGCCGATCTCGCCGGCGTCTTTCGCGTCGTCGGCGAAGTCTTCGTTGGCCAGGGCGCGGTCTTCATAACCGATCTGCCGGTACGACTTCACGGTGGCGGGGTCGAATTCGAGCTGCACCTTGACGTCGTCGGCGACGGCGACGAGCGTCGAGGTCAGCTCGCGCCCGAACACCTTCATCGCCTCGTGCATGGCATCGAGGTAGTAGTAGTTGCCGTTGCCCTTGCCGGCCAGCATCTCCATCGTCGCGTCCTTGAGGTTGTCCTGGCCGACGCCGATGCAGGTGAGGTAGAGGCCGCGCTTGCGCTTCGACTCGATGAGCTTCTCGAGGTCGGCCCGCGAAGAGACGCCGACGTTGAAGTCGCCGTCGGTGGCGAGGATGACGCGGTTGTTTCCGTTGGCCTGGAAGTTCTCCTCGGCGAGCTTGTACGCGAGCTCGATCCCCGCGCCGCCCGCGGTGCTGCCGCCGGCGTGGAGACGGTCGAGCGCGGCGAGGATGACGTCCTTGTTCGCCGCGGGCGTGCGCGGCAGGACGACGCCGGCGGCGCCGGCGTAGACGACGATGGAGACGGAGTCGTCGGCGCGGAGCTGGTTGACGAGATAGCGCATGGCCTGCTGCACGAGCGGCAGGCGGTCGTCCGGCGCCATGGAGCCAGAGACGTCGAGGAGGAAGACGAGGTTGTTCGGCGCGAGCCTCCACTGGTCGACGCTCCTGCCGCGCAGGCCGATGCGCATCAGCCGGTGCTCCGGCGCCCACGGACACCCCGCAACCTCGGTGGCGATGGAGATCGGACGGCCGTCGGACGGCTCGGGGTAGCGGTAGCTGAAGTAGTTGATCATCTCCTCGATGCGCACGGCGTCGGGGGGCGGCTGCTGGTTGTGGTTGAGAAAGCGGCGGACGTTCGCGTACGAGGCGCCGTCGACGTCGATGGAGAAGGTGGTGACGCGCTGCTGCGCGGCGTCGGTCCAGACGTGCTCGGAGATCGGCGCGTAGTTTCCGGTCATCAGGCGTGTCTCGGTGACCGCGGTGAACTGCACCGGGCTTGTCGCATTGCCGCCGACATTGATGCGGTCGACTTGCGCGACCGGCATTTTCTGCATGACGGTCCACGGGTCGCGGGCGGTCGGCGCCTCGGCGTTGACGACGATCGACTCCGACACCGACGGATTCAACATCAGCGTCGTCTGCAGGCCGGCCGAGGGAGAGATGGTGATGACGCGCGTCGACGTCCCATAGCCGGGGAGCTCAGCGCGCAACGTATGCTTGCCGGAAGGCACGGAGAGAAATCGGAAGGCCCCCTGCGCGTCGGTGACGGTGACCGGGCTTTTGTCGAGCGTGACGGTGACGCCGGGGAGCACGGAGCCGTCCTTCGCGACGACTTTGCCGTGAATCGCACCGGGGATCTGCGGCGGAGTGGCGTGCGTGCAGGCGACGAGGAACAGGAGCACCAAAGCGATCCGCTTCATGGGGGCCTCCTTTTCGTGCATCGCGTTCGCTGCACGCGCAGTTCCGCGCGTGCCACACGCGTAACTGCTGCGCGCGCAACGGCGTGACCGTTCCGCGACAATGCCGCGAAACCGCACAGCTGGATTTCGGCGCCGGATTTGTGAATCATGCGGCGCCATGACCACGCTCCTCTTTGCAGCGATTCTCGCCGCGACGACGCCGCAGCCCACGCCGCCGCCCGACCTCAACACGCCGCCCGCCGACGCGATGAACATCGGCAACGGCCTGATCACGAAGACGATCACGGCCGGCAAGAGCACGGAGATGCCGTCGGACGACGACTTCGTGAAGATCCGCTACACGCTCTGGTCCTCGCCCGACGGGAAGCTGCTCGACTTCATCGCGCCGCCGCAGTTCGTCGCGCCGCCGGTGAACATGCTGATGCCGGGACTCAAGCAAACGGTGACGCTGATGCACCCGGGCGAGACCCGCCGCTCCTGGATCCAGGAACGCCTCGGCGCCCGCGGCCGCGTGCCCGCAGGCGGAATGCTCGTCGCGGACGTCGAGCTCCTCGAGATCATCCATCCGCCCGCGCCGCCGCCCGACGTGGCCGCGCCGCCGAAGGAAGCGATCGTGACGAAGTCCGGCCTCGCCTACAAAGTGCTGCGCAAGGGGACCGGGACGCGCCACCCGAAGATCGGCGACACGGTGGTGGTGCACTACACCGGCTGGCAGACGACTGGCCACCGCTTCGACAGCTCAGTGCTGCGCGGCGAGCCCGCCGAGTTCCCGCTGCGCGACGTGATCGCCGGCTGGCGCGAAGGGCTGCAGCTTCTCACGGAGGGAGAGCGCGCGCGGCTGTGGATCCCGCAGGAGCTCGCGTACAAGGGGCAGCAGGGGAAGCCGATGGGGATGCTGGTGTTTGACGTGGAGCTGGTGAAGATTAAGTGATCACTGCTCGCCGGCGAGGGCCTTGCGGAAGTCGTCCACGGCCTCGTTGATTGTGTCTCGGTCTAGCATCGACGCGAGGAGTACAAGGTCGAGGTCGGGAAGCAGCCGGCTGCGTTGCGCGCGTACGAATTTGCCGCCGGCGAAAACGTGGACCTGGATGACGCCTTTGCGCCAGATCCATACCTCTTCGACGCCGAGCTTCTTGTAAATGTCGAGTTTGTCGAGGATCCCTCGCGTCCATTCGACTTCGATAGCCAGGTGTGGACGGGCGCGCCGCTCCTTACCGAAGACGTAACATTCGTCCGCCTCCGCGCCGCGCTCTTCCTTCGATTCTTTCAGGGTCCAGCTGCGAAGCGCCATGAGCTTGATGCCGCGGTCCGTGCACCACGCCTCGAGCAGGCGTCCGATCAACGTCGTGATCTGTTCGTGGTCGATGGACGGACTCATGATCTCGAGCTCCCCCTCCAGGTAATGGAATCGGGGCACCGACTTGTCGCCGCGCATCTCGAGCATGCGCTCGTAGTCTTCCCACGTCACATTGTGAAAGTTGACGATGTGATCGGTGTTCGGCGTGTCGTCGTGTTCGCGAAGTGCCAGAGCTCTCGACATGCTAGACGTATTATCGCTCCGCGAGAGCTTTTCGGAAATCGCGTATGGCCTGGCTCGTCGTATTACGGTCGAGCATCGATGCGAGGAGCGTGAGGTCGAGATCGGGAAAGATACGATTGCCCGAGAATGGGTAAACGTCGATGATGCCTTTGCGCCAGATCCACAATTCGTCGACGCCGAGCCTTTTATAGATCTGCGGCCTGTCGATGACGCCTTCCGTCCATTCGACTTCGATCGCCAGGTGCGGGCGATCGCGCCGCGTGTCCGTCCCAAAGATGTAGCACTCGTCCGCCTCCGCTCCCGTCATCACCCTTTCGTCTTTGAGCGTCCAACTGCGGAACGCGGAGAAATCGATGTCGCGATCGAAGCACCACGCCTCCACGAGGCGTCCGATGCCCGATCCCAGTCGGTGATGCTCCCTGCAGGGAGTCATCGCCTCCAGCTCCCCCTCCAGGTAATGGATGCGTGGCACCGAGCCGTCACCGCGCATGTCGCACACGTGCTCGTAGTCTTCCCACGACACGTCGTGAAAGTTGACGATGTTGTCGTACATCTCAATAAATCATCTCATCGTCCCCCAACCCAAAGTAATGCCCCAGCTCATGAATCACCGTGTCCCGAACCTGCTGCGTCGCCTCGTAGCGGCTTTGGGCGATGCGCAGGATGGGGCCGCGGAAAATCGCGATCTGGTCGGGCATGAGCGGCATGCCGTGCACGCGTTGGGGGAGGGGGACGCCGCGATAGATACCGAGAAGCTCGTGGCGGGGGTCTTCGAGGATGCTGCGGTCGGCGGGGCTCGGCTCCTCCTCCACGATCACCGCGATGTTCTGGAGCAGGTCGGCGAACTGCTTCGGCAGCTCGTCGAGGGCCTTCTCGACGAGCTGCTCGAACGTCTCGCGGGAGATGAAGATCACCAGCCCGGAATGATATTGAATCCGAACGTCAGGCCCTTGCCGGGGCGCTGGAACGGCTTGGCCCAGTAGAACTCCAGGGGGATGTAGCTCAGGAGCATGCGGATCGACACACCGGCGCTCACGACCGGCACGCGCTCCGTCGAATTCGTTTGGAAGCGGATCTTCGGATGCTCGTCCGAGAACCAGGCCACGCCGGCGTCGACGAACGGCGCCACCTCGGTGGGGATGAAGCCGCTGAAAATGCCGAACTCCTTCGTGCCGA
Organism: Thermoanaerobaculia bacterium; assembly: GCA_035276475.1. GTDB lineage: Bacteria > Acidobacteriota > Thermoanaerobaculia > Gp7-AA8 > Gp7-AA8 > DATDFB01. The sequence continues at coordinate 14,108 of DATELQ010000108.1, forward strand.
AGAGTGGGATGCGCAGCTCCGCGTTAGCCACGGCGATGCGCGAGCCGAGCAGGCGGTCGGCCACCGGGCAGGTGCTCGGGTTCGGATTGTTGTGCGTGCACTCCGTGCTGAGGTTGAACGAGTCGATCTCGTAGCCGCGCACGAGATCGCTCTGGCCGATGTAGAGCGGCTGGATGATGCTGCTCTCCGCGTCGCGGCCGTAGCGGCCGTAGTGGATGCCGCGGATCGCGAACGTCACCGGCCGCAGGAACCAGTACTTGCGGTAATCGGCCAGCGCCGTCTCGAAGTGCAGGTCGCCCGTCAGCGCCTCGATCTCGTAGCGGTAGCGCGTGCCGCGCAGCGGCGAGAGGAAGCCGAAGACCGCGCTGTCGCCGACGAACGCCGTCGAGGCGCGACCGAGGTTGAAGGAGAAGTTCGCGCCGAAGGGCGTGACCGAGTCGTCGATGACCGTGTCGCCGACGATCGTCACCACCTCCTCCTCGGTTTTGTACGACTGATGCTGCACGCCGGCCTGGAACTCGATGCGGCGCGTGGTGCTGAACGGATACTGGATCACGCCGGAGGCGTCGTCGAAGCGCGCGATCTGGCGGTCCTGCACGATGCAGTCGGCCGGCACGACCTGTCCGCTGACGGTGGCGGCGCACGGCACCACGCCGGTGGCCGCGCTGATGTACGGCAGGTGCGTGAAGTCGGCGCCCCAATTCACGCGGTGCGTTTGGTTGAGGTAGAAGACCTCGCCCGCGAATTGATCGCCGAACGTGCCGATGCCGGAGCTCCCCTGGCCGGCGACGGAGAAGCCGACGCTGTGCTCGCCGAGGATGTCGGTGAACTCCGCGGCCACGCTGCCGCCGACGCCGGCGCCGAAGGAGCTGACGCCGACGCCGATCGTCGGCGGTCCGACGTATGCGAGGTGCAGCGCCGGCGAGTACGGCGCCGTGGTGAAGCCGGCCGTCGAGCGCGGCAGACCGCGCTCCGGCTCCGAGAGATAGGCCTGGATGCGCGACGGCGTACCGCGCAGCGGCGGGAGCTGTCCGGCCGGCACGCTGTTCGGCGGAAGGTCGAGCGTCGCTAGGGTGATGCCCGGCTGCGTCGCCGGCAGCGTGTAGATGTTGTAGTTGTCGTCCTCGAAGAGGGAGAGGGCGATGTTGCCGGCGCGCGCTGCCACGGAGAGCGCCGGCGAAAGCTCGGTGATGCCGGCCACGCCGGTCTGCACGCGCGTGATGCGCGCCACGCGCCCGTCCGAGAAGTTGTAGCGATAGACGTCCGCGACGCCCTCGGGATTGGCGATGAAGTAGACGCCCAGGCCGTCGGGCGAGAACTGCGGGTTGATGTGCTTCGCCCCCTTGAACAGCGGAAGGACGCGCACCTGCCCGCTGGCGATGTCGATCGTGGCGATGGTCATCTGCGAGAAGGCCAGCGCCTCGAGGTTCGCCCCCTCGGCGCGGTCCGTGACGAAGGCGAGGGACCTGCCGTCGGGCGAGAAAGCCGGCTGCAGGTCGGCGAACTTGTCGTTCGTCAGGCGCTGCACCTGGTTCGTGTCGAGGTTGTAGAGGAAAAGGTCGCTCACCGCCATCGTCTGCGCCGACATGGCGATGGTGTGGCCGTCGGGCGACCAGGTCACCGTGTTGATCGAGTCGATGCCGGGGATGCGGATATGTTGCACACGGCCGCCGTCGATGTTGACGATGCCGAGGTAGTTGTCGCCATGCTCGAAGGTCACGAAGGCCAGGCGCTTCGAGTCAGGCGACCAGGCGCCGGCGGAGTCGATGAAACGCAACGCGTCCATGTGCGGATCGCGGCCGGTCGAAGCCAGTCGTCGGACGATCCGTCCGGTGTGCGCGTCGGCGAGGAAGAGATCGACGTCGAAGATCTCGCGCGTCGAGAGAAAGGCGATGAGATTGCCGTCCGGGCTGAGCGCCGGGCCGACGTTGAGCATTCCGCGCTGGCCGCGGCGGGTCTCGCCGATGAGGGCGTTGCCGAGGTTCGCCGGACGGTCCTTGATGACCGGGTCGTACATCTGCTTCGCCGACTCCACCCAGTCGACGAAGAGCTGTTTCGTCGGGACGCCCAAGGCGCGCTCGAACGCGGCGTCGGGACCGGAGAGGCCGGCGGCGAGGAAGTAGCGGACGACGGCGTCGTCGCCGAAGCGGCCGCCGATGTAAGCCATGAGCGACTCGCCGTAGCGGTACGGGAAGTAGCGCGGGTCGTTCAACTTGCGGAGGTTGTCGGGCATGCGGTTCCGCACCGTGGCGTCGCGGATCCACATCGCCGTCAGCGGGTCGACGCGGCCCTTCGAGAAGTACTCGGCCATGCCTTCGACGAGCCACAGCGGGAGGAGCTCGAGGTTGAAGCGTCGTCGGTTGTTGGAGAGCGAGGCGGCCACGTCGAACTGGAAGACGTGGACCAGCTCGTGCCCGAGGACGTGATCGTTCTCGGCCATGTCGCCGGTGAGCGGCATGACCACGCGATTCATGAACGGATCGGTGAAGCCGCCCGTCCCCTGCCCGATGAGCTCGGGTGTGGTGGTGGTCTGCTGGAAGTCGGCGGCGTTGGCGTAGAGAACGATCGGCTTGCGCGCGAAGGTATGGTTGAAGACGTCGGAGAGCCGTACGTACCAGCGCTCCGCCATCCGCCCCATGTCGTTCACGACGTCGGCTTCACGGTCGTAGTAATAGATGTCGAAGTGCTCGGTTTTGAGGATCTTGAAGTCGAAGTGCTCCCACTGGACTTTGTTCTTGCCGAAGTACTGTGCTTGTGCGGAGCCGGCGACAAAGAGAAGGAGCAGAGAGGCCAGGAGGAGTTTGCGCAAGTTACACCTCATGAAATGAGCTGCCGAATGCCGAGGCGGCTGCAATCGTACTGCCACGACGTGTTTCGGAGCTGTTACTTGGCCTGGTGCAGTAACTTGAAGGCATGCGTCCACGAGCCGCTGCGGATGCCGTGGAGCACCCAAGTCAGGCACATCGGCTCGAGATAGCGCGCTCCGCCGATGCCTCCGATGTCGACCACGCCCCAGCCGAAGGCCTCGCAGATCTGGCCGACTGTCCTCTTTGCGCTCTCATCGTCACCACAAATGAACATGTCGGGCGGGCCGCCGGGGAGATCCGGCTTGAAGAAGAGAGCGTTTCCGACGGTGTTGAAGGCCTTGACGACGCGCGCGCCGTGGAGCTGGCGCTGGACCTGCTCGCCCAAGGAGTCGTCGAAGCCGATGGAGAGCTTCGGCGCGCCGGTCGAGAAGTCGAGCGGGTTCGTGGCGTCGATGACGACCTTGTTGTCGAAGTTCTGCGCGCCGGCCAGGCGCAGCGCCTCCGTCGTGGCGCTGCCGAGGGTGGCGAGGACGATGAGGTCGCCGAACTTCGCTGCCTCCTCGAACGTGCCGCTGCGGATGCCTGCGCCGGCGCCGGCCACGAAGTCATTGAGCTTCTCCGGCGAGCGCGAGCCGATCGTCACTTCGTGCCCGAGGGCGGCGAAGGCGCGCGCGAACGACTTGCCGACGTCGCCGGAACCGAGAACCCCCACTTTTGCGCTGTTCATGGGCCGGGAGTGTACTCCGCGCTCGGCGGCAGCGTTTGCAGAAAGCCGATGATGGCCAGCGCCCACGTCGGGAAGAAGAGCCGCCAGTCGTTGGTGAGGAACGAGGCGATGAGGCCGAAGATGGCCACGGACTCGAAGAGCGCCAGACGGGCGATGAATTTCTCGCGCCGCCGCCCCGGCGAGATCGTCAGCGCGCCGAGGAAGGTGGCCACGGCCGCGCCGTAGAGCACGAGGACGAGCGGCGAGCGGATCTCCGCCTCGAAGCCGTTCAGCCGGACCTGCGGCCGGATGACGATCCAGTCGATCACACCATAGATACAGCTCGCCACGACGAGCCCGACCCAAACAAACTGCAACGCACGGCGCTCTGCTGGCATCATAGGAGCCGGAGTGTACATACTTTGAGGATGCGCACCGGATGGATTGCGGCCGCGATCTTGGCGGCCCTCGCCGTAGCCGCGGCCTTGTTCGCCACGGGAAAACGCGAAGTGCAGCTGGGACCGAACCCCGTGGTCGTGGAGCTCTTCACCTCCCAAGGGTGATCGAGCTGCCCGCCGGCGGACAGGTTGGTCCGCGAGCTCGCCACCGATACGACGCTGCGCGGGAAGGTGATCCCGCTCGCGTTCCACGTCGACTACTGGGACCGCCTCGGATGGCGCGATCCGTTCTCCTCGCCCGACTGGTCGCACCGCCAGGCGTTCTACGTCCGGGCCATGCACCTCCAATCGGCGTACACGCCGCAAATGGTGGTCAACGGCGCGCGGCAGTTCACCGGCTCGCACGGGTGGGAGCTCGACACCGCGCTGGCCGAGGAGTCGAAGCAGGCGCCGTTCGGGACGGTGCGTGTCTTGGTGACGCGCGGCGATCCATTGAAGGTGTCGGTCAACGCGAACGTGACGAGCGACAAGGCGACGGACGTGATGCTGGCGCTGGTCGAGGACGGCATCACCACGAAGGTGCAGGCGGGTGAGAACGCCGGCTGGACGATCGAGAACGACGCGATCGTGCGGAAGCTCATTCGGGTGGGGACGGGGTCGACGGAGACGACGGCGTCGATTCCGCTCGACAAGGGGTGGAACGCCTCGCGGCTCGGGGTGGTGGGGTTCTTACAGGATCGGAAGACGCTGGCGATTCGGGGGGCGGCCTCCGCTCACTTGTAAACCCTCCCATCCTTCACCACGTGCACGACATTCCGCATGGCCGACATGTCGGTCAGCGGATCGCCGTCGATCACGATCACGTCGGCGAGCTTGCCCGGCGCGATCGTGCCGAGGTCCGGCTGCTTGAGGAACTGCGCGGGCCAGTACGTGGCGGCGCGGATCGCGTCCATCGGCGGCATCCCCAGGCGCACGAACATGTCGAGCTCGCGCCAGGTCGAGTCGAAGTGGAAGTTGAGCGGGATGCCGGAGTCCGTCCCGACGAGGAGCGTCACGCCGCTCTCGCGCAGTTGCTTGAACTTGTTCGGCAGCGTCGGGAGGCGGCGCGGCGTCAGCGCGAAGTACGAGAGGCGCGATACGTCCTTGAGCGACTCGTGCACGTCCTTGTACATCGCCGGCGGGAGGTCGCGCTTCAGGCGCTGGTCGTCGACGCGCTCGGGGAAGCGCAGCGTGGTGTCGTAGAGGTAGAGCCCTTCGATCGTCGGCGTCCAATACAGCGTGGCGTTGCGGTCGCGGATCATCTGCAGCACGTCGTCTTCGTAGCCGGGCTTCGTGGCCAGCCCCGTGTGCTCGAAGCAGTCGACGCCGGCGCGGAGGCCGGTGCGGATCTCGTCGGAGCGGTGCGCGTGCGCCACGACCGGCTTGCCGCGCTTGTGGGCCTCGTCGACGATGGCCTTCACTTCCTCGAACGTCATCTGGTCCTGGTCGATCAGCTTGATCACGTCGGCGCCGCCGTCGACGACGGTGTCGACCTTCTTCCGCGCGTCGTCCGGGCCGTTCACCGCCCAGCGGAACTTCGCCTCGAGCGGCGGCGACGTGTGCTGCAGGAACGGGCCGGAGACGAAGAGGCGCGGGCCGGGGATCTCGCCGCGGGCGATGCGCTGCTTCACGGCGACGATGTCGTCGAGCGGCGCGCCGAGGTCGCGCGCCGTGGTCACGCCGGCCATCAGCAGCTCCTTCGCGGAGATCGGCATGACCACGTCGCGCCACTGCGGCGCGTACGTTTGGAACCAGTGGTTGTAGTCGCCGTGCCCGAGGATCATCAGGTGGACGTGCATGTCCATGATGCCGGGCATCATCGTCATGCCGTCGGTGTCGATGACGCGCGCCCCCTCGGGGATCTTGATCGACGCCAACGGCCCGGCGGCGACGATGCGGTTGCCATCGATCACGATCGCGGCGTCGTCGACGGGCGGGCCGCCGAAGCCGTCGATGAGACGCCCTCCGGCGAGAACGAGCGACTCCGCATGCGCGGAAACGGCGAAGAGCAGTGCAACGATGGCGCGACGCATGGCGGTAGGATATCGCCATGAAGCGCATCGCGATTTTGCTGCTCCTCGCCGCCGCCTGCCACAAAGTTGAGACCCCCGCGACGACGTCGAGCGCCCCCCCGCCGCCCGCTCCCGAAACGACCACCACCGCGCCCGCCGCGGCGAAGTACGTCCCGCCGCCCGACGTGAGCGTGGCCAACGCTCCGGTGCCGACAAGCGGACTGTCGCTGTGGCTCCGCGCGGACTCCGGCGTCACTGCCGGCGCCGACGGCAAGGTCTCGGCCTGGGCGGTGGAGGGCTCGCCGGTGAAGGCGGAGGCGAAGGATGCGGCGCAGCAGCCGACGCTCGCCCAGAACGCCATCGGCGGCAAGCCGGCCATCCACTTCGACGGCGGCACGCAGATGCTGGAAGCGAACATCAACATCGATCCGGCGGCGTCGCCGGAGCTGACGGTCATCTCCGTCTTCACGAGCGAGACCGACGCGGCCACTCCGTTGCGCAAGCTCTACGGCGCGGACGACGGCGGCTACGACCGCGCCGCCGGCCTCGATGACCGCGCCGAGGGGATGAGCTACACGGTCTTCGGCGGCGGCGCGGGCGTCGTCGGGATCATGAAGCTTGCGGCGAACACGCCGTACCTCACCGTCGACAGCTACGATCAGCCGAAGAAGAAGCTCAACGTCTGGGTCAACGGCGCGCCGGCGAAGCAGAACGTCGACGTCGACCACGGTGCGGGCCTCGACAAGTTCTACATCGGCGGCACCGGCACGGTGTACCACGAGCCGTGGTTCGGCAACGTCGCCGAGATGCTCGTCTATCACCGAGTGCTCACGGACGACGAGCGGAAGAAGATCGAGGACTATCTGGCCGCGAAGTACGGGCTGAAGCTCACGCGTTGATCTCGCCGCAATAAAGTACTTCCTTCTGGAAACCTTTCCGAATATAATTCAGGCGAGGTTTCCATCATGACAAATCTCGCCAACCGGGTGCCGCGGGGCACCCTTGTCCTCCTGCTCTTCCTGTTCGCCTGCCGGTCGCTCTTCGGAGGCCGTCTTCCGTTCCAGGTGGCCATCGCGCCCGACGCGAACAACAACAGCGCCGTCGCCGTCGACCTGGTGATCGTCTACGACGCGAAGCTCGCCGACGAGCTGCTGAAGGTGCGCGCGGCCGACTGGTTCGACGCCAAGCAGAAGCGGCAGTTCCTGGCCGACCACGTCGGGAAGGTGAAGGTCCAGGGGTGGGAGTGGGTGCCGGACCAGCGCGTCGAGGAGCGCTCGGTGAGCTACGAGGCCGGCGCGCGCAAAGTCATCATCTTTGCCAGTTATCTCAGCGAGGGCGATCATCGCGCGGCCGTCGATCCGCAGCAGCCCTTCCGCATCGTCCTCGCCAATGCCGACTTCAGCGTGGAGCGGCTGCGATGAGCGAGATCCCTCCGGCCGTCCACTGGCACGAGGGAATGCTGCTGGCGCAGCAGCATCTCCAGCTCACCGCGCGCCGAACCGAGGCGCTGATGCAGCACCACGCCTCGCTCATCTCGCCGTTCCACTACGGGCTGACGAACATCCGCAAAGACCTCCAGAACGGCGTGCTGTCGGTCAGTAACGTCGAGGGACTGCTCCCCGACGGCCTGGTCATCCGCCACGACGAGGTCCTCACGATCGATCTGAAAGAGTGGGCGGCCGCGACGTCGCCGAACGAGGGAACGATCTACCTGAAGGCTCCGGCGTGGAAGCCGGGGGAGCGCTTCAAGCAGCGCTTCCGCGGCGAGCAGCAGCTCGTCGTCGACGACGACACGGGCCAGGACGATCTGCAGGTCCCGGTGCTGCGGCCGAAGGTCTGGCTGGAGCTGACGCATCGCCTGTCGGACGACTACGTCGGATTCCCCATTGCGAAAGTGGCGGCGCGCCGCGGCGGCATCGACCAGATCGACTTCGAGCCGCCGTGGCTGCAGGTGGACAGCTCCACGGCCATCTACGCGCTCTGCAGCAGGATCGCCGGGAAACTGCGGGAGAAGGCGGAGTCGCTCGCCGCCAGAAGCGAGCGCGTGTCGGCGTCGTCGCACCCGCTGGCGCTCTTGCAGACGCGGATGCTCATCCACAGCCTCGTCTCCGCGCTGCCGCCGCTTTGGGTGCTGCTCGATTCGGAGACGGCCCATCCCTTCGATCTCTATCTCGCGCTCGCGTCGATCTACGGGAACCTCGCGCCCGGCATGCTGCCGGAGCGCGTGGCCGCCTACGATCACAACGATCTTCTGCGCGTCTTCAAGAGCCTGGAGTCGGCGATCGAGGCGACGATCAAGTCGGCGGTGCACGCGCCGTACGAGATCTATCCATTCACCGCCGAGGCGGACTGCTTCCGTCTGCGCATCGAGCCGGCGTGGGTGCAGGGGCGGATGTTCCTCGGCGTCCGCAGGACCGGCGGCGCGGCGGGGAAGGACATCGACGACTGGGTCGTGCAGAGCACGATCGGCACGGAGCCGAAGATCGACGGGCTGCGGGAGCGCCGCGTCACCGGCTGGAAGCGCATTGCGGCGAAGAAGGCCATACCGCCCGACCTGGGCGTCACGCTCTACAGCCTCTACCCGCCGGATGACGATCTGCCGGTCTGCGAGGTCGAGCTCATCGTCACGAGCAGCGACCAGAAGCGCCGTCCCGACGAAGTCCTGCTCTACGTCGACACGGAGAAGTGACCGTGCTCCTGATGGAAAAACTCTACGAGTTTCACGCGGAGCTGATGGCCGTGCGGGAGCGCCTGGAAAAGGATCCGAACGCCGCCGCGGCGGGGCACGACCAGCTCGTGGCCCTCCTCGACCGGCAGCAGGTGGAGGTGCAGCGCGCGGCCGGCGACTACGGCGCGGCGATGTACGGCCGGGCGAAGTATGCGATGGCGGCCTTGGGCGACGAGCTGCTGCTCAACGCGCAGAAAGAGCTCTGGATGCCCCAACTGCTGGAGCCGGCGCTCTTCAACTCGCAGTGCGCGGGCGACAAGATCTTCACCGACGTCGACGCCATGGAGACGGCGACGCTCGGAGACGCCGCGCGCGATCTCGCCTGCGTCCATCTGGCCGTCCTCGGGCTCGGATTCCAGGGACGCTACCGCCACGATCCCGACGCCGCTTCCCGGATCGGCAGATATCGGCAGACGCTCTTCCGCCTCGCCTACGAAGACGATCCGCTGGCGAAGCGGAGGCCGGGACTCATCGCTCCGGCGGCGTACACGTCGATGCTCGCGGGGTCGCTCTTGCCGTCGTTGCGGCGGTGGATCCTGGCCATCGTTCTGATCGTCGTGTTCTACGCCGCCGCCGGCGCGATGATCTGGCGGTTTTACGCGGCCGACCTCGAGACGCCGATCCATGACATCAACGCCGGGGGCTCGCGATGAGTGCGACGGCGGTGCTCGTCGTGATCGTGGCCCTGGCCCTGGCGATCGTCGGCGTCCTGGTGATGCTGCTGCGGGACACGGTGAGCGTCACGCGAATCCAACACGGCGACGCGGAGCAAAAACCGGCCCCTGCGCCGTCGAAGCCGGCCGGATCGCCGATCGTGGAGATGCTGCGCCGCGAGCGCGACCGCGTGCGCCGCAACCCGCTCGTGCTGCTCCTCGGCACGCCCGGCTCCCACGAGCTGCGATTCCTCGACGACGTCGAAGGGCTCACGCTGCGCGACCATCCGTCGCCCGGCGGCCCGATGCTCCTTCCGCGCGGGACGGTGCTCGACGTCGATCCCGACGACGCGGCGTGGAACGCCATCGTCCGCGAGCTCATGGCCATTCGGCCGGCGCGGCCGGTCGACGCCGTCGTCGTCACGATCGACTGCGCGGCGCTCACCGATGCGGCCGCGCGCGCGCCGCGGCTGCGCGACCGCCTCGGCGAGCTGCAGGAACGGATCGGATTCCGGTTGCCGCTCTACGTCCTCGTCACCGGATGCGAGTCGCGCTTCGGCTTCGACGACACCGTGGCCGCGCTGCGCGACACCTTCCCCGACAAGCTCGGGCAGATGCTCGGCTGGTCGAGCCCGTACGGCGCGCAGGTGCCGTACCGGAGCGCCTGGATCGACGAGGCCTTCGGCTCCCTGATCCCCGTGCTGCGCCATCTGCAGATGGAGCTCTTCCGCGCCGGATCGCAGGCCGACGGCGTGCTGCTGTTCCCGCGGTCGATGGCGCAGCTCGAGGAGCCGCTGCGGGCCGTGCTCGACCGGCTGCTCGATCCCGGCGCGGGCGAGGCGGCCATCACCCGCGGGATCTATTTCTGCGGGACGCTGCCGGAGAGCAAGACTCCGGTCTTCGTCACGGAGCTCTTCGCGAGAAAGATCTTCCCCGAGGTCGGGCTGGCGGAGCCGACGCCGGCGCGTCAGGCGGCGCTTCGCCGGCGCGTGCGGGCCCTGCAGCTCGCCGCCGCCGTCACGGCGACGACCGCGATCGCGGGGCTCGTCTTCGCCGCGCAGACGCTCGACGCACGGCACGAGCGCCTCGTCCCGTTGCTCGATGCCGCCAAGTCCGGCATCGGCGCGGTGCACGACGCAAAGCCGGCGGACCAGATCTCCGGCGCGGCGTCGGAGCTCCTCGCGCGGATGTCGAAGGCGGACTTCGAACACTACAGCCCGTGGTGGCTGCCGCTGTCGTGGCTGACCGGCTTCGACGCGCGCCTGCACGCCGCGCTCGGCGAGGCCTTCCGCGTCGTCGTGATGAAGTCGATTCTCGACCGCATCGACGACAGCGCCAAGGCCAGGATCGAGGAGGCCAAGGCAGCGGTGCCGCCGCCCGTCGAACGCCTCGACGCGGCCAGGACTCCGTCGGAGCTGCCGGCGCGCACGGCGGAGCTGGCGCGCCTGCGCGCCTTCGTCGACCAGATGCGCGAGGTCGAGCTGCAAGGGGCGCGATTCAACCGCGTGGCCGCCGGCGGCGGCTTCGCCGATCGCGAGACGCTCTCGGCGCTCGTGAAGTACGCCTTCGGCGCGGATCTTCCGTCGGCGCTCTTCCCGATCGAGCTGAAGGCGGCGGCGCTCTTCCAGCCTTCTGAGTACGCGCTGGACGCGACGACGGCCGCGACGTCGCGCAAGGAGGCGTTGTACGCGAAGATCTTCCGCGACAACCCCTGCGCGGCGCGCGTGGAGCGGGCCGCAGAGCTCAGCGACCCGTCGTTGCTTCGCTCGCCGGGGCGCGGCGTCGTCAGTCGCGAGCGGCTGCGCGAGCTCGACGGCGTCCTGAACGATCTTCAGAAGGACTTCTCCACGGATGCCGTGGAGTGGAGCTTCCGCCGCAACTTCGATCTCGGTCCCGAGTTCAACGGGGTTCTCCGCACCGTCGGCCGCTCGGCGATGTTCGAGCACGACACCGACAAGCGCTTCCGCGACGACGGTGCGAGGCAGCTCGTCGGCCTTCAGCAGCGCCTATCCACCCGAACGCCCGCCGGAACGCCGGTGCTGCGCATGCGCGCCCCCGATTTGCCGGCGATGGAGCTGTCGCCGGACACGCAGCTCATGCAGGTCGCGGTGCAGAAGTACCTCGGCCAGACCCGCGGCGAGTGGGCCATCCCGATCCCGACCGGCAGCATCCGCGTCCCGATGCCCTACGAGCATCTGTGGTGGGACGGCAACGAGCTCGATCAAAGCGCGGCGGCGTACCGCGCCTGGACGGAGTTTCGCGACAGCGGGATGAAGCCGTACCCGCGCGACCTTCCGCCCGACCTCTCGCTCACCATCGCCCAGACCGCGCAGCAGCGGGCCAGCGCGGAGATGACCGCGGCGCTGGTGCGGGCGCAACACTTCGACCCGGTGCCGCCGGGGCTCCTGAAGCGCGAGGAGGACGTCCGCACGCAGTCGGCCATGTTCGAAGCCGCGGCGAAGGTGCTGCGGCCGCAGCTCGCGCAACTGGCGGAGGTGCATGCCGACGAGCGCGTGCGCAGCGGCATCGTGGCCGCGAATCGCGCCGAGGCCGTGCGGGAGCTGCGCGCGGTGAGCGAACTGCTGAAGGACGCGGCGCCGTACGAGCCGGTCGGCGGGAACTTCCGTTGGTGGGACGGCCCCGGCGCGCCGTCGCCGGCGGGATGGGGACAGCGCGACGCCGACGCGCTCAAGGAGTATCTGGAGACGACGCGCGGCCGCGTGGCCACGCTGGCGAGCTACGCCGCGCCGCCGCTGGCGTGGCTCAACGAGTTCGGGCCCGGCGATGCCTTGGAGATGGTGAAGCAGTGGCGCACGATCGTCCGCGATCTCGACGCCTTCAACGCCAAGAAGCCCGGCAACCAGCCGGCCATGCTCGACGACTACATCGCCGTCCGCGCGGCCAAGGTGTCGAGCACCGACTGCACGGCCGGGGAGCTGCAGGCCGCGGAGCTGGCGGTGGACGGGTGGTTCGCCGCGAGGCTGCACTCGATCGCCGGCCGCCTGCGCCAGCGCTGTGCGGAGCTGGCCACGGCGAAGTACGACGACGTGGCCCGGCTGTTCAACCAGCGCTTGGCCGGACGGTATCCGTTCAGCAGCGAGCCGCCGAGAGGGGGCGAGGCCGAAGCGAGGCCCGAAGACGTACGGTTCTTCTTCCGGGAGTACGACAAAGACAAGGGCCTCTTCGGATCCTTTGACGGCGACCCCGCGCTCAAACCGGAGCGCGACTTCGTGCGCGACGTCGACAAGGTGCGCCTTTTCTTCGCCGCCTTCCTCGATGCGAAGAAGCCGCTGCCGCTGCCGCAGATCCACGTCGAGCCGTCGTTCCGGGTGATGCCGGAGCGCGAGCACGGCGCGAACGAGGTCATCCTCTGGTCGCTCGAGCTCGGGCGCGACGTGGCCACGCAGCGCAAGAACAAACCGCTGCTGTGGCAGCCCGGCGCGGCGCTGACGCTCACGTTGAAGTGGGCCGACGACGCGCCGCGCGTGCCGGTGCTGTCGGCGCCGCAGCGAAACGTCACCGTCAACGGCCGCACGGTCGTCTACCGCTACAGCAACACCTGGTCGCTGCTCGCCGCGCTGCACGATCTGCGCGTCGACGACGGCAGCGATCCGCAGCCGGTCACGCTCTCCGTCAACGTCCTCACCAAGCCCGCCGCCGGCGGCGATCCTGATCCGTTCGACCGGGCCCTGCTCTTCGTCCGGCTGGCCTTGTCGAACGGCGAGGGACAGCCGCTGGAGCTGCCGCCGTTTCCGACGAGCGCGCCGCTCATCGGCGGAAAAATCGCGGAGGGCTCGCCATGAGCGCGCTCGATCTTGCGCCGCTGCTCGCGCCGATCGATGGCGAGCATCGCGCCGGCCGGTGGCTGCGCTACGACACCGTCTACGCCGACATCCGCCGGATGCGCGAGGCTGACGATCCCGATCTGCCGCAAGGCGTGTGGAAGCGGGAGCTCAAGCGCGCCGACTGGAACGGCGTGGCCGCGCGCGCCGCCGACGCGCTGGCGTCGCAATCGAAGGACATGCTGCTCGCGGCGTGGCTGACGGAGGCGTGGGTGTACCTCGACGGCGTGGCCGGCCTGGCGGCGGGACTGCGTCTCATGGCCGCGCTGGCCCGCGGCTTCTGGAGCGATCTCTACCCGCCGCTCGACGGCGAGTCGGCGGCGGCGCGGCTCCAGCCTGTGGCCTGGGCCGCGGACAAGCTTCTGTTTCCGCTGAAGTCGATCCGGATCACCGCGGCCGGCGACGAGAAGCCGCTGACCTGGGCCGACTACGAGCGCGCGCTCTACTACGAGAACCTGGAGAAGAGCCATCCCGAGTCGGCGCACGCGGCGTACGCGAACGGCGCCATTGCGCACGAGCGGTTCACGGCGGCGGCGCTGCTCACGCCGATGTCGTTCTACAAACGGCTGACGGACGACCTCGGCGATGCGCGCGCCGCCGTCGACGAGCTCGAGGCGACGCTCGACGAGCTGGCCGGCGCGGAGGAGACGCCGAGCTTCGCCGAGCTGCGCGAGCTCCTCGACGCGGTGTCTGCGTTCGCGGAGAAGCGCGGCATCAGCGCCGCTCCCGACGACGACGCCGATCTCGCCCCCTTGCGCGAGGCGGCCGAGGCCCTTCTCCGCACCCACTCCCGCGACGAGCTTTTGAAGGCGCTGCTCGCAGTGCCGGGCATGCAGAGAGACGAGGAGGAGGAGCCTATGCGCTGACTCCGAGACGCTCGCCTCCCATCCATCCGCAAGTGAAAGGAGATTCCCATGGCTGAAGAGAGTGTGCAGAAGTGGCTCGGCCGCAACCGGCCGCCGCGGGTGCAGATCACGTACGACCTGGAGACCCGCGGCGCCATCGAGAAGAAGGAGCTGCCGCTGGTGGTGGGCATCATCGCGCCGCTCTACGGCGACACGGAGCAGGATGCCAAGAGTTACCGGGAGGGGAAGTTCATCGAGATCGACGTCGACAACTTCGACGAGGTGATGGGGAAGATCGCTCCGACGTTCAAGATCCCAGGCTCAACGGAAGTTCTCACCTTCGGCAGTGTCGACGACTTCACTCCCGACAGCATCGTCCAGAGCCCATACCTCAAGGAGAAGCTGGAGCAGCGGCAGTATCTGACCGACCTCCTCGGGCGCGCCGACGGCAACGATCAGCTCTGCAAGGATCTGTTGGCGATCTACACGGACCAGAACAACAAAGGAAACCTCATTGCAGCGCTGAAGAAGGTTCCGCCGATGACCGGAACTCTGGCCGTCAAGGACGGCAAGTTTACCGTGACCCCGGACAGTGGCGACGCGATGCCCGTGACTGTCGATCAGGCGAAAGTCTCGGGAGAGAGGACGGATAAGAACGCCCTTGCCACGGGCGACAAGGTGACGGTGAAGGGATCGGTCGACGGGGGACTGACGACGATCACCGCGACCGAGATCGTCGTCGTCAAGATCGCGGGTCCGACGAGCGAAGGAGTGGACGGAACGCTGACCGTCGACAACGGTGCGCTCAGCCTGACGCCGGCTAAGGGCGGCAGCGCCATGACCGTGACGCCCGCTTCGAATATGGCGGTCACGGGACAGGGGAGGACGAAGGACACGCTTGCCACGGGCGACAACGTGACCGTGAAAGGGGCAGTCAGCGGACTGACGATCACGGCGACCGAGATCGCCGTGAAGACCGTGGCTGCGGCTCCGCCAGCGGAAAAAAGCGTGACCGGAACTCTGACGAAGGCCGCCGACAAGATCACCGTCACTCCTAAGGAAGGCCCCCCGGTGGCGAACATCATCGTTGCTCCGACTACGCCTGTCACAGGGAAGAAGACCGCATTCGCGGACCTGCAGGGTGGCGAGACCGTGAAGGTCACCTACACAGAGGCGCAGGGCGTTTTGACCGCAAAGACGATTGAAGTTTCGTAACGAAGGGAGACAACGAAATGCCTGAAAACACACCAGCTCCAGCACTCGACAAAACCGTCACCGGTACTGACCTGCTCAAGCGCATCATCGTCCAGGACAACCTCGTCCGCGTCCCGAAGCCGACGCAAACCACGGACCCCGTGCCCCCCGTCGCCGCCAACATGCTCCATGCGTACGTCGCCGCCCTGGCGGATCCCGAGGACGCGAACGTCAAGGCCGATGCGCAAAAGAAGGGTGCGCTGTACCTCCTGCAAGCCCACATCGACTACATCGACCAGCAGCTGAGCGAGAAGGTCAACGCCATCCTCCACGACCCGAAGTTCCAGGCCCTCGAGGCGTCGTGGCGCGGGCTGCGCTACCTGGTCACGCGCACCGAGACCGGCCCCTCGCTGAAGCTGCGACTCTTCCCCGTCACGTACAAGAACGTCAAGGACGACCTCGTCAACGCCATCGACAAAGACCAGAGCAGTCTGTTCAAGAAGATCTATGAAGAGGAATACGGCACCTACGGCGGCAACCCCTTCAGCCTTCTGATCGGCGACTTCTATTTCGGCGAGGGGAGAAAGGCCGAGCAGTTCGATCTTCTGCGGAGGATCTCCGGCGTCGCCGCCGCCGCGCACACGCCGCTCATCGCCGCCGCGCACTGGGACCTCTTCGGACTCGACAGCGGATTCCGCGACCTCGGCAAGCCGCGCGACCTCAGCAAGATCTTCGAGTCGGTCGAGCTCACGGAGTGGCGCGACTTCCGCGACAGCGACGACTCCCGCTACGTCACGCTCTGCCTGCCGCGCTTTCTCCTCCGCCTGCCGTACGGGGAGAACTTCACCGCGTGCGAGAAGTTCGCGATGGACGAGAATCCGCCGGACGCTCCCGACAAGGTGAAGGAGTGGCAGGACCGCGAAGCGCTCTGGGGCAACCCCGCCTACGCCCTCGGCGCGCGCATCACCAACGCCTTCGCCCTCTACAACTGGTGCGCGGCCATCCGCGGCACCGAAGGCGGCGGCGTCGTCTCCGACCTCCCCGTGCACATCTTCAACACCCGGGAAGGCGACAAGGCCATGAAGTGCCCGACCGAGGTCGCCATCACCGACCGGCGCGAGTTCGAGCTCGACAAGCTCGGCTTCGTCACCCTCGTGCACCGCAAGAACAACAACAGCGCCACCTTCTTCGGCGGCGCCTCCACGCAGAGGCCGAAGAAGTTCGACCTCGCCGCCGCCAACGCCAACGCCGCGCTCTCGTCGCGGCTGCCGTACCTCTTGGCGGCGTCGCGCTTCGCCCATTACCTCAAAGTCATCTGCCGCGACAAAGTGGGCAGCTTCCAGACGAAGGAGACGCTCAGCCTCTACCTGAACCGCTGGATCTCGCAGTACGTCCTGGCCATGGACGACGCCGGGCAGGAGCTGAAAGCGCAGTACCCACTGCGCGAGGCCCGCATCGACGTCGCCGACGTCCCCGGCAAGCCGGGCTCGTACAAGGCCGTCTGCTTCCTCCGGCCGCACTTCCAGCTCGAGGAGCTGACCACGTCCATCCGTCTCGTCGCCGAATTGCCGCCGCCGGCCGCGGCCTGAGGAGAGTGAACCATGGCAAGCAACATGTATCTGAAGTTCGAGACCCCGAACATCGACGGCGACAGCTCGGCCGCGGGACACGAGAAGCAGATCGAAGTGCTCTCGTGGAGCCACGGCTTCTCGCAGCCGACCACCGCCACGCGCAGCACGGCCGGCTCCGGCACGGTCGAGCAGGCCAACCATCAGAACATCAGCCTCTCGAAGTACCTCGACGCCGCCACGGCCACGATCCTCAAGTACTGCTGGGCCGGCAAGCAGATCGGCAAAGCCACGCTGATCTGCTACCGCGCCTCCGGCGACGAGAAGAACAAGGCCGTCGAGTACCTGAACGTGATCATGGAGCACGTCATCATCTCCAACTACAGCATCAGCGGAGGTCCGGGCGAGATCCCGGTGGAGAACATCTCGCTCGACTACGGCATCGTTCAGTACAAGTACATCGACCAGAACCAGACGGACGGTACGGCGAAAGGCAATCTCGCGGCGAAGCACGACCTCGAGACGCGCAAGATCGGGTAACGGCCATGGCCCGCGAGCCTCGATTCCATCCGCCGCTGTTCGACCGGCTGGCTGCGGACGCGCCGCACACGCTCGACGCCCGGGGCCTCAGGGAGTCGGTGCGCCGGGAGCTGGAGCTGCTGTTCAACACGCGCTCCGCCTCTCCGGCGCATCGCCTCCCGGGCGCGCCGCTGACGGTGCTCGACTACGGCATTCCGGCGCTGAGCGATTTTTCGGTTCGCAATCCCGCCGACCACCGCGCCTTGGAGGCGGCTCTCCTGGCCGCCATCCGCGCGTTCGAGCCGCGCCTCGACGCCGTGCACGTGCGCGTCGTGCTGCCGGAGAACGACGGCATGACGCTCACGGTGGCGATCGACGCCGATCTCGCCGTCAACGCCCTGCGCGAGCCGGTCTCGTTCAACGTCGCCATCGATCCGCGCCAAGGAGGAGTGATGGTCCATGCTCAGCCCTGAGAGCGAGCTCCTGGCGCGCTTCACCGAAGAGCTGCGCTATCTCCGCTCCATGAGCGCGCGCTTTCATCACCAGCACGCCGACGTCGCCGGCGGTCTGGAGCTCGGCGCCGGCGTCACTCCCGACCCGCACGTCGAGCGCCTCATCGAGTCGTTCGCGCTGCTCACCGCCCGCATCCGCAGCGATCTGCACGACGACTTTCCCGAGATCGCCGGCGAGCTGCTGCGAATTCTCTATCCGCATTTCGTCAACCCCTTGCCGTCGATGACCATCGTCCGCTTCGAGCCGGGCGAGAAGCACGCCACCGTTCCGGCGCGAAAAAAAGTATTCGGGTCGACCGCGGAGGGTGAGGTCTGCTGGTTCGAGACCTGCTACGACACCGCGGTCTGGCCGGTGCGGGTGAAAGAGGTGAGGGGGACGCAGCACGTCTCCGACTTCGCCGGCATCCCCGCGGCCGAGAGAGAAAATCCCTCCGGCACGGTGCTGCGCCTGGCCCTGGAGACGCTCGGCCAGGCCACCTTCGAAGCGCTCGACATCGACACGCTGCGCGTCTTCGTCAACAACGACGCCCTCATCCGCGCGCTCTATCCGCTGCTGCTCGACGGCGACTGCCGCCGCGTGGCTGTCCTCGATCCGGCGAGCGGCAGGCTCTCCGCCGATTGCATCGAGGTCGCCCCGGTCGGCTTCGGCAAGGACGAGCAGGTCCTCCATTACGAGAGCGGCGCCCACCCGGCCTATCGCATCCTGCAGGAGTACTTCGCCTTCGAGCGGAAGTTCCACTTCTTCGACGTCAAGGGTCTGCGCGGCCTCCTCTCCGGCAAGGCCGTGAACCTTCTGATCTTCCTTCACGACGCCTTGCCCAATCCCGCGCTGCTGCACCGCGACGCGTTCGTCCTCAACTGCACGCCGGCGGTCAATCTCTTCCGGCACGTGAGCGAGCCGATTCGCGTCCACCAGCGCGACTTCGAGTACGAGCTGGTGGCCGACTACCGGGCGCGCTCCACCGTCATCCACTCCATCGAATCGGTCTCCGGCTCTTCCGACCGGAGACAGACGCTGCGCGAGTACGCGCCGTTCTACAGCTTCACGCATCACGCGCAGACGCAGTCGGCGCTGTGGCACGCGCGGCGCGAGGGGGACGCGATGGTCCTCTCCTTCTTCGACGCCGACTTCAACCCGGCCGTGCCCGGCGACGAGATCGTCTACGCGCACGTCCGCTGCACGAACGGCGAGCTTGCCCATCGGCTCGAAGCGGGCGCCCCGCTGCAGAGCGACGAAGACCTCTCGGTGAACGGCATCGTGAGCCTCACCAAGCCGACCGCGCCGGTGCCGCCGCCGTTCGGCGGCGAGCGGTTGTGGCGCCTGGTCTCGCACCTCTCGCTCAACTATCTGTCGATGGAATCCGACGGCGACGCGCTCCTCGCGCTGCGCGAGATTCTGATGCTCTACTGTCCCGAGGGGATGCCGCTGCTCCGGCGGCGCATCCAGGGAATCCAGGGGATGAAGGCGCGCAAGGTGATGCGCCGCGTCGACGTCTGGCAGGACTTCGCCTTCGTCCGCGGTACGGAGGTCACGCTCCATTTCGACGACGCGCTGATGAATGACAACTACCTGCTCTTCACCCTCGTGCTCAGCCACTTCCTGGCCCTGCACGCCTCGCTCAACTCGTTTCTGCAACTGGTGATCACCAGCGATCACGAAGGGAAGGGCTACCGATGCCCGATGATGATCGGCGGCCGGCCGGTTCTGTAGCGTCGCAGGTCACCTTTCTCCAGGCGGTGCGACTGCTGGAGAGCCAGGCCCTCTACGAGCGGAGGACGAACTGGAAGCCGCCCGGCGAGACGGTGTTCGAGGAGCATGAGCTGCTCTTCTTCCGGCACTCCGTCCGCTTCGACAATCCGCCGACCGACGTCGAGTCGCTCACGTACCCCGGTCCCGATGCGGAAGACCAGCGCCCGGTGATGACGGTGAACGTCATGGGCCTGGCCGGCGTGCTCGGGCCGCTGCCGTACACGGTCGCGGAGACGATCCTCGATCGCCGTCGCTACAACGACACCGCGCTCGCCGACTTCCTCGACATCTTCAATCACCGCCTCATCTCGCTGCTCTACTTCGAGCGAAAGAAGTTCCGCGCCGCGCTCGACCCGCGCCCACCCCACCACGGGCGCGTGGCCCGCGTGCTCTACTCGTTCCTCGGTCTCGGCACGCCGCACCTGCGCGGCCGCGCCCTCGGCCACGACAAGGATCGCGCGCTCCTGGCCTACACCGGCGCCTTCGTGCAGCGCTACCGCCCGGCCTGCGGCCTGGAGCGGATGCTCTCCGATTACCTCGGCGTCGCCGTCGAGGTGAAGCCGTTCGTCGGCGAGTGGCAGACGGTCGAGCGTGAGGACCGCACGCTCCTCGGCACGCGCGGCCGCAACCGCGCCCTCGGCGGCGGCGCGCTCCTCGGCGCGCGTGTCTGGAATCAGGCGGCGCGCTTCGAAGTCCGCATCGGGCCGCTCGATCAACGCGCGTTCCGCACGTTTCTTCCGAGGGCCCGGGAGGCGTTTCCGGCGCTCGTGTCGCTCGTCCGCTTTTACGTTCGCGAGGAGCTCGGCTTCGACGTTCGTCTGCGCCTTGCGGCCGGGGCGATGACGAAGCTCACGATCGGCCTCCGCGCCGGCGCGTACCTCGGATGGACGACGTGGCTGTGTGGCCACGCCGCGCCGCCCGCGCGTATGGACGAACAGGTCCGGCTGGCGGGCGTCCGGTGAGCGAGGTCCGCGTGCTCGTCGAGAAGCTCAACGGCGTCTGCCGGCGCGCGCTCGAAGAGGCCGCGGCGCTGTGCGTCGCGCAGACGCACTACGCGGTCGACGTCGAGCATCTGCTGCTGTCGCTGCTCGCCGTCGCCCGCAGCGACGCCGCAATGCTCGTCGACGCCGCCGCGGCGACGGAACAGCTCCAGCGTGCCGTGGAGCGGCTTCCGCGCGGCAACAGCGGCACGCCGGGGTTTGCGCCGCGGCTCCTGCAACTGCTGCGCGAGGCGTGGCTGGAAGCGTCGCTCGATCTGGAGTGGCCGGCCATCCGCTCGGCGGCGATCGTGATGGCGCTCGGCGACTCCTGCCCCGCGCTGCCCCGCGTGCCGCGCGAGTCGCTGCGCGAGCGCATCCGCGATTCGGTCGAGGAGGAGGGCCGCGCCGGCGCTCCCGCCATGCGGACGAACGCCGCCGCGCCGCTGGAGCGCTTCACCATCGACCTCCTGTCCGAGGCGCGCGCCGGGCGCATCGATCCGATCCGCGGACGCGACGTCGAGATCGGCCAGGTCATCGACATCCTCACCCGCCGGCGGCAGAACAATCCGATCCTCGTCGGCGACGCCGGCGTCGGCAAGACCGCGGTCGTCGAGGGTTTCGCGCTGCGCATCGTCGCCGGCGACGTCCCCCCCGCGCTGCGCGGCATCTCCCTGCGCACGCTCGACCTCGGCCTGCTGCAGGCGGGGGCGGGGGTGAAGGGGGAGTTCGAGGAGCGCCTCGAGTCGGTGATCGCGGAGGTGAAGAGCGCCGCGCAGCCGGTGGTGCTCTTCGTCGACGAGGCCCACACGCTCATCGGCGCCGGCAATCAGCCCGGGCAGGGAGACGCCGCGAATCTGCTCAAGCCGGCGCTGGCGCGCGGCGAGCTGCGCACGATCGCCGCCACGACGTGGAGCGAGTACAAGAAGTATTTCGAGAAGGATCCGGCGCTGACGCGGCGCTTCCAACTCGTCAAGGTCGAGGAGCCGGACGAGCGCGCGGCGCTCGACATGCTCCGCGGCGTGGCGCCGCAGCTCGAGAAGCATCACGGCGTGCAGATCCTCGACGAAGCGGTGTGCGGCGCCGTGCGGCTCTCGCATCGCTATCTGCCCGAGCGGCGCCTGCCCGACAAAGCGATCGGCGTGCTGGATACCGCCGCGGCGCGCGTGGCGCTGCAGGGCGAGGAGCCGCTCGCCTGCGACGCGCGCGCCGTCGCCGCCGTGATCTCCGGCTGGACCGGCATCCCCGTCGGGCACATGCTCGCCGACGAGGTCCGCGGCATCCTCACGCTGAAGGAGCGCCTGGCCGAGCGCGTCGTCGGTCAGCCGCAGGCGCTCGACGCCATCTGCCGCCGCATCTCCACGTCGCGCGCCGGCCTCGAAGATCCGGCCAAGCCGAAGGGGGTGTTTCTGCTCTGCGGCCCGACGGGCGTCGGCAAGACGGAGACGGCGCTGGCGCTCGCGGATGCGCTGTACGGCGGCGAGCGGAATCTCATCGCCTTCAACATGTCGGAGTTCAGCGAGCCGCACTCCGTAGCCACGCTCAAAGGCGCGCCGCCCGGCTACGTCGGCTACGGTCGCGGCGGAGCGCTCACCGAGGCCGTGCGGCGCCGGCCGTGGAGCGCCGTGCTGCTCGACGAGATCGAGAAGGCCCATCCCGACGTCGTCGATCTCTTCTATCAGGTGTTTGACAAGGGGGTGCTGGAGGACGGCGAGGGGGTCCCGGTCGACTTCCGCCACACGCTGTTCCTCTTGACGTCGAACGCCGGCCCGGAGCAGTTCCGCCCGTCGCTCCTGGCGCGGCTCACGGTGGTGCCGTACGCGCCGCTGCGCCGCGCCGATCTGACGCGCATCGTGGAGCTGAAGCTGCACTCGATCTGCCGCCGCGTCCGCGAGCATCACGGCGCGGAGCTGACGTACGACGCGGGCCTCATCGAGTCGCTGGCGTCGCACTGCGAGCCGTCCAGCGGCGCGCGCGAGGTCGACCGCATCCTCACCCAGGCGTTCCTCCCCGAGCTCTCGACGCGAATTCTCGAGCGGATGGCGGCGGGCGCCGGCTTCACGACGATTCACGTGAGCGTCGACGCCCAGGGGAGGTTCGTGTGAGGCTGCGCCTCGCCATCGCC